>JODI01000089.1 GCA_000720805.1 Streptomyces violaceoruber | reverse complement strand
GATTCGCCTTAGTCTCGTGGGCTCGGAGATGTGTATAAGAGACAGCCCCAGCCCTCGCCCCCGCCCCCGTCCACACCGGTGTCCTCACTCCCGCTCTCCCCCCGCACCGCGAGCCTCAGCGCGGCGGCGTTCGTGTCCTTGTCGACGACCACCGGCACCCCCAGCCGCCGGGCCAGGGCGTCCCGCAGGGGAAACCCGTCCCATTCGGGAAAGCCGGTGACCCGGTGCAGCACGCCCCGGATGTGGTCGAGCGGCCCGGGCAGCGCGACGCCGACCCCGAGGAGGGAACCGACCGTCGCGAGCGCCCCCGCCCCACCGGCCCCGAGCGTGTCGGCCACCAGGCCCTCCGTCTCCCGGGCCACCGTCGTCACCACGGCGTCCGCGCCCGCCCCCAGATCCAGCGCGGCCCGGCGTTGCCCCACCACGGCTCCGGTGAGGTCGACGAGCACGGCCCGCAGCTCGTCCCGGTCGAGGTGGACCCCGGCCGCGTGTCCGGCCTCCGGTACCAGCCGCAGGAGCGTGCGCGGTTTGCCGCCGGTGGACGCCCGGCGGCCCGCCTCCGCCACCAGCCCGTCCTCCCGCAGCCGTGCGGTGATCTTGCTGACGGCCTGCGGGGTGAGCCCGGTCCGCTCGGCGAGTTCGAGCCGGCTGATGCCCCGCGCCCCGGCCGTCCGCAGCAGATCGAGGACGAGTGCGGTGTTGTGACTGCGCAGGGCGAACAGGTTCACGCCGAGCCCGGCCCTTCGCCTACCGGAATCCGTACCGTCCACCCCGCCGCTCTCCGCCCTCATCACGCCACCATTCTCCCCGCCGCTTGCACTTTGGCAACAGCGTTGCGAAAGTGGGACGCATGACAGGTACGACGACTGGTACGACTGGTGCGGCCGGTACGGCCGACACCCCCCTCCGCGTGGGCCTCGTCGGCTACGGCCTCGCCGGCTCCGTCTTCCACGCCCCGCTGATCACCGCCACCGAGGGCCTCGCCCTCGACACGGTGGTCACGTCCAACCCCGAGCGGCAGCGCCAGGCCCGCGCCGAGTTCCCGGACGTGCGCCCGGTCGCCACCCCGGACGAGCTGTTCGACCGGGCCGGTGACCTGGACCTGGTCGTCATCGCGTCCCCGAACAAGACGCACGTTCCGCTCGCCACCGCCGCCCTCAAGGCGGGCCTCCCGGTCGTCGTCGACAAGCCGGTCGCCGGCACGGCCGCCGAGGCGCGCGAGCTGGCCGCCCTGGCGGACGAACGCGGACTGCTCCTCTCCGTCTTCCAGAACCGCCGCTGGGACAACGACTTCCTGACCCTGCGCAAGCTCCTGGCCGAGGGCGAACTGGGCGACGTATGGCGCTTCGAGTCCCGTTTCGAGCGGTGGCGTCCGCAGCCGAAGGGCGGCTGGCGGGAGTCCGGCGACCCGGCAGAGATCGGAGGTCTGCTGTACGACCTCGGCAGCCATCTCGTCGACCAGGCGCTGGTCCTCTTCGGCCCCGCGGTCTCGGTGTACGCGGAGTCGGACGTCCGCCGCCCGGGCGCGGAGACCGACGACGACACGTTCATCGCGATCACGCACGCCGGCGGCGTCCGCTCCCACCTGTACGCCACCGCGACCACCGCCCAACTCGGCCCCCGTTTCCGGGTGCTGGGCTCCAAGGCGGGCTATGTGAAGTACGGCCTCGACCCGCAGGAGGCGGCCCTGAAGGACGGGCGGCGCCCGGGCCCGACGGCGGCCGAGTGGGGCCGGGAACCCGAGGACCTGTGGGGGCGGGTCGGCGCCGGCGAGTCCCCGCTGACCGGCGGCGGCCGCCCCGAACCGACCCTGCCCGGCGACTACCCCGCCTACTATGCGGCCGTGGCCAGGGCCCTCACGGACGGCGGCGCCAACCCGGTGCCCGCGCTGGAAGCGGCCGCCGCCCTCGACGTACTGGAGGCGGCACGCCGTTCGGCCCACGACGGAGTGACGGTGAAGCTGTGACGCACAACCCGGAGATCACGCCGAAGTTCCACCCGGAGCTCACCCCGCCCCTGGAGGAACTGGAGGCGCAGGAACGGCGCCTCGTCTTCCGGCAGTTCACCCACGACGACGCCTGGGCGCTGGGCTCCCTCCTCGTCGAGCTGGCCCGGGAGCGGCAGGCGCCGGTCGCCATCGACATCCACCGCGCCGGCCAGCAGCTCTTCCACGCCGCCCTGCCCGGTTCGGCCCCCGACAACGACGCCTGGATCGCCCGCAAGCGCCGGGTCGTGGAGCGCTACGGGTCCGCCTCCTACCTGGTCGGCGCCCGCTGCCGCGCCAAGGGCACCACGTTCGAGGAGTCCTCGCGCCTCGACCCCGACGAGTACGCGGCCCACGGCGGTTCCTTCCCGATCACCGTCGAGGGCGTCGGCGTGATCGGCGCGGTGACCGTCTCCGGGCTGCCGCAGTTGCAGGACCACCGGTTCGTCGTGGAAGCGCTGGAGCAGTTCCTGGAGCTGTGACGGAAGCGGGGAGGAGGGGAAACGGAAGGCCCGTACGGGGGAGTTACCGGGAGTTACGGGAAGATCCCGAAGGGCCCTCCGGTTGGCACCCGTGTACCGCACCCCGACCGAAGGGACCGAATCCATGAGCAACGCCGTGAAGGACGCCGTAGGACGGTACGGCATCTGGTGGGGTGGCCTGCGTGCCAAGGAGCCTGCCCTGCGCGGCGAAGCGGCCGAGGCCGCGGCCGAGTTGGAGCAGCTCGGGTACGGCGCGATCTGGCTGGGCGGCAACACCTCCGCCGCCGACGCGGCCCCGCTGATCGCGGGGACCTCGCGGATCGTCGTCGGTACCAGCATCCAGAGCATCTGGGAGCACGAGCCCGCCGACACCGCGACCGCCTTCGCCGACCTGGAGGCGACCCACCCCGGGCGCTTCCTTCTGGGTCTCGGCGTCAGCCACGCCAAGAGCGCGGACCAGTACCGCCGCCCGTACTCGGCGCTCGTCGCGTATCTCGACGGCCTGGATGCGGCGGGGCTGCCGGCGGACCGCCGCCTCCTGGCGGCCCTCGGTCCGAAGTCCGTGGAGCTGGCCCGTGACCGCGCCGCCGGCTCGATCCCGTACCTGGTGACCCCCGATCACACCGCCTACTCGCGCGAGATCCTGGGCTCGGCCCCGCTCCTCGCCCCGGAGTTGATGGTCGTCCTGGAGACCGATCCGGCCCGGGCCCGCTCCCTGGCCCGCGGGGCCCTCGCCATCTACCTCGCCCTGCCCAACTACACCAACAACTTCCTCCGCCACGGCTTCACGGAGGACGACCTCACGAACGGCGGCAGCGACCGCCTGATCGACGCGGTGTTCGCCTGGGGGGACGAGTCGGCGATCCGCGCCCGTATCGACGCGTTCCGCGAGGCGGGCGCCGACCACGTGGCCCTTCAGGTGGTGGACGGCGAGCCGCGAGGCTCCCTGCCGAGGGCTGCTTGGAGCCGGCTCGCGGACCTGCTGGCCTGAGAATCACGCCTCGCGTCGGCCGTGGGTTCTGCCACGGGTACCGCGCGGCGCCTGAACGTGGGACGTCCTCGGAGGCTCTCCAGGAGGACGTCCCGCCTCGGCCGGCCTGATGGCAGGTCAGTTCACCGTCGTAGCTGGCCTTCGACAAGTCGGTGCAGAAGGCCCAGGAGCCGGCCGCCCAGGGTAGGAGAGCCTGACGTGGCAGCGCGTTCCGCCCGCAGGAAGTACTGCTTGCTCGACTCCTTGCCGTTCAGCCAGCGTTGCGCGGATCCGACGATGACTGTTTCACGATCACTCATTGGATTCCCCCAGTGCCTCGGTGCAGTTTGGCTGAGCTCTTTCACTGTATCCAGATTCATTCCCCGTCACGGATGGAATCCGCATCAGAATCGGATGCCTTTTCCGGATCATGCCCTTCCGCGCCCGCACCGTTCACGGACGGTGACTTTTTGGGAGAACCGTTGGCCTGAGCAGGCAGGCTCCGGACCTGTGCCGTGAGATCCGCTACGGCTTGACTGGCTCCGATCAGATGTGCGATGGCCCCGTACTTCTTCCTTTCGTTGCCGTCTTCCAGGCAACCGGCCTCAATGGCCTGCACGATCAGGATCCCCTTGGGAATCTCTCCCGCCCGGACGGGAACAAAGAGGGCCGTGGTGCATCCGTCGATGAGATCGATGCGCCATTTCTCGGGGTCCTCTTCATAGTTTTTGACGCACCGGTCTTTGGTGCCCGTCGCGATGTCCAGGAGGAAGGATCCGGCAGCCCTGTCCTCCTTGTAGTAGGCCGGGAGGTCCGCGGATTCCGTGGAGGTGACACGCTTGGCGAGCCTGTCGTTCCGCTTGTTGTCGGGGTCCTCTTCCAGGGCGTAGAAGGCGGCCACGCAGCCGGCCTCCTCGACGAGGTGCGCCGCGGTCTGCACCAGGGCCCGGTTGATGGTCCCTCGCAGGTCAGGGGCTTCGGTCGACATCGACGCGAGGGATGCCAGGTTTTCGGCCACGGGATGTACGGCCGCCTGGAACCTGACGTCTGCGCGTTTGTCGGCCGGCAGCGGGGCAGGGGGAACCGGCTGGTTTCCTTGCACGAGAAACGTCAGTCCAGCCGCTGCCGCGGCGGCCGCGCCGCCGAGAACCAGGAAGACGGTGTTCAGTCGCTGGTCGCCGTTGGCAATCACACCGAACATGGCCGAGGCGCCACTGAGTAGCCCGACAATGACCGTGACCGCCAGCCGGAATTTAGAAGTATGACGCATACGGTTTCTTTCCTGCTGTTCCAGTGAAGTTCACACCAAAGCACAGCAGGACACAGCCTCTGGGTTCCGGATAAAAACCAGATTCACGCGCAAGAGTGAACATGAGGCAGATATGGATCGCCCGGCAACCGCAGACAGCGCTGGCAATGCGATTGCGCGCCCCTCCTGCAACGATGCGCCCCCCGGGGGACATGCCATCACCAGATTAATCTACCGAAGAAACGGAAACCATTCTCCGGCCACAGGTATTGCTCACAGGGTGGCTCCACAGTACGAGGCCCGGTGTCGCTTCCACGGAGCGGGCCGTCAGAGGCGCTTCGGGACGATCACCGCACCCGGCCTGGTCCGCCGCCCCCGCGAGCGCGCCTGCGTCTACGCGGAGTACGGCGCCCTCACCATCCGGTTCAACCGCGGGCAGCCACAGCTCGGCCAAAAAGGCGCGGGGAACCGCGCGACCGGCCGCGACCGGCCGCGGACGGCCCGCGGCCGGCAAAGTCGCCGCAGTTCCCCGGCTCTCCCCGCGGAGCGCTACGCGTCCTTGAATTCCTGCCGCTGACGACCCAGTCCCGCGATCTCCAGCTCCACCACGTCCCCGGCCCGCAGATACGGCTTCGGCTCAGGGTGCCCCATCGCCACCCCCGCCGGCGTCCCCGTGTTGATCACGTCCCCGGGGTAGAGCGTCATGAACTGACTGACGTACCGCACGACCTCCGCCACCGGGAAGATCTGCTCCGCGGTCGTCCCGTCCTGCTTCAGTTCCCCGTTGACCCACAGCCGCAGTGACAGGTCCTGCGGGTCCGGAACCTCGTCCGCCGTCACCAGCCACGGTCCGAGCGGGTTGAACGTCTCGCAGTTCTTCCCCTTGTCCCAGGTCCCGCCCCGCTCGATCTGGAACTCCCGCTCGGACACGTCGTGCGAGATCGCGTACCCGGCGACATGCCCGAGCGCGGCCTCGGCCGACTCCACGTACCGGGCCGTACGTCCGATGACGACCGCCAGTTCCACTTCCCAGTCGGTCTTCACGGACCGGCGCGGGACCAGCACCGTGTCGTGCGGCCCGACCACCGTGTCCGCGGCCTTGAAGAAGATCACCGGCTCCGGCGGCGGCTGGGCCCCCGTCTCGCGGGCGTGGTCGTGGTAGTTCAGCCCGATGCACACGATCTTGCCGATCCGTGCGAGCGGCGGTCCGACGCGCAGCCCGGTGGCGTCGAGCGCGGGCAGCGAGCCCTCGTCGACGGCGGCGCGGATCCGGCTCAGGGCCGTCTCGTCGGCCAGCAGCGGGCCGTCGATGTCCGGAACGACACCGGACAGGTCCCGCAGGACCCCCTCGGCGTCGAGCAGCGCGGGCCGCTCCGACCCCGCCGTACCGACTCGCAGCAGCTTCATGATCCCAATCTCCCTCGATCGCGGGCGGTCCGCCGACGGGTACAGCCATCGGAGGACTGGTCGATCCTCCAAGCTGGCCGTCCAGTCCGCAATACCCGGTTCACGGACTGGACCGGCACACCCCGGCCCTTCGCGGTGCGGCCCCGGCTCAGCGGTACAGCACCGCCCGCTCCACCGCGCTCCATGTCGTGCTGGTCACCACGTACAGCGCGGCGGCGAGCGGTACCACCGCCACGGTGAACAGCGTGAAGAAGGACATGAACGGCATGACCTTGCTCATCGCGCCCAGCCCGGGCAGCTGCTCGCCACCCGCCACGGGCGCCGTCTCACTCGCGGCCGCCATCGCCTTCGTACGGCGGTAGTTGAACGCGGCGACCGCGGCGACGAGCACGAACAGGCCGACGTACACGAGTCCCGCGCCGCCGAACAGCCCACCGCCGCCGAGCGCGTCCGTCCAGCGGTCGCCGAGGGGCGCGGCGAACAGCTGGTGGGTGAGCAGTTCGTTCGTCCGGCCGCCGATCGTCGTGTTGGAGAACAGGTGGTAGAGCAGGAAGAACGCGGGCATCTGGAGCAGGCTCGGGAGACAGCCGGACAGCGGTGACACCTTTTCCTCGGCGTGCAGTGCGAGGACGGCCTTCCGCAGCTTCTCGGGGTTCTTCGCGTGCTTCTTCCGCAGCTCGGCCATCTTCGGCTGGAGCCGGGTGCGCGCCTTCTGTCCGCGGGCCGCCGCCCGGGACAGGGGGTGCACGAGGAGTCGTACGAGTGCGGTGAACAGGACGATCGCGGCGGCGGCCGCGGTGGCGCCGAACAGCGGCTGGAGCAGGTCGGCCAGGTGCTGGACCAGGTCGGCGAAAACGGACATGGGTGAGCCCTCCGGGGGTCTCGTCGTGCCGGGAGTGGTGAGAACGGCATGACGACCCGCGCGGGGTCCGGCTCGTGGAAGAGGCGCCCTACGCGACGGTCGTCGGGAGGGCGTGTCCGGGCGCTCGGGGGCGGCTGCGCCCCTTGGCGTCGGGATCTCGCTGCGGCAGGAACGCCGTACGGCGGGCGCGGTCGCGGATGGCCGTACGCACCCGGGTGGGCGGGACGGCGGGCGCGGCGCGCGAGGCGAGCAGACTGCAGACGGCGAGCGCGGCGCCGGCCGCGGCGGTAGCGGCGAACGCGACGGTGGCCGAGAGGCCGCCGCCGACGTCGAGCAGCGCGAGGTCCAGGAGGAGGACCAGCAGTACGGCGACGGGGCGCGGGCTGGTCCGACTGGTCCAACTGGTCCAGCGACGGATCACGACCGGTCCCCTCCCCTCGTACCGCTGTTGCGAGTTCTTGCGCCTGTCTCGCCATAGTAGGTCAGCGGTAGGCCAGTTGTGGCTCAGCGCGGTCTCACCTCCGCGAGCTCGGCCCACACCACGAGACGGTACCTGGACGTGTACTCCGGAGTGCAGGTCGTCAGGGTCAGGTAGGAGCCGGGGGCGGTGTATCCGCGGCCAGGGTGGACCGTGGAACGCGGGATCGGCTGGATGACGCCGGCGTCCCGGGCCGAGGTCTGCGGGAGGGTCCGGTCGACGGTGTACGTGTAGGTCGCGGTCCTGGTCTCGACCTCGATGGTGTCCTTCGGCCGCAGCCGGTTGATGTACCGGAAGGGCTCGCCGTGGGTGTTGCGGTGCCCCGCGAGGGCGAAGTTGCCTGCCTGGCCGGGCTGTTGGGTGCCGGGGTAGTGGCCGGCGTACCCCTTGTCGAGGACGTCCGCCTTGCCGATGCCTTCGGCGACGGGGACGCGGAGGCCGAGGCGGGGGACGGTGAGGATGGCGTACGCCTGGGAGCGGCGGGGCGTCGAGGGCCGGTCGGCGGCGGCGGACCGCTCCCCCGGCGGCCCGGGGGACGCGGACGGGACGGACGTACCGGAATCGCCGCCGTCGCCGGGGGCGGAGTCGGGGTCGCTTCCGTCGCCGGGGTCGTCGCTGCTGCCGCCGGGGTCGCCGTGACCGCCCTCCCACTGCCGCTCCAGCGCCTCCACCTTGTGCTCGGCGCCTTGCCGGGCCTGGCGGTTGGTCCACCAGAGTTGGTGTGCGACGAGCAGCAGCATCAGGATCCCGACGGTGACGAGGACCTCGCCCCCGGCCCACAGCGCCCGTCGGCGCAGGGCACGCCGGCGTCGTATGCCGTGGTGCACGACGTGAAGCCGCATGCGTACGCCTCCCGCCTTTTGTAAGACCTCGACCGGGGCCGGACTGGGCCCGGGCCTGGACCTGGACGTGGGCCCTGAAACGGGGCCGGGCCCGGGGCCGCCCGCACGATAGGCGCGGGGCCTCGAAGTCACCAGCCCGACGCCGCGCGAACACTGCCCCGCGTACCGCCCCTGTTCGGGATACCGGACTTCCTCCAGAGGTTTTAGAAAGGGCTTGCAGAACTATCGACAACCTCACGCGTCACACCCGATGCTTCCTCCTGGCATCAGCGGGACAGGCCACGACTCCGGTTCAGGGACCGGCGTCGATCGACTCGGAGTTCGGAGAAGCCATGATCCGACGCAGAACGCTGCTCACGGCCGCGGGCGGCACCCTCCTCGGCAGCGCCCTGGCGACCGGCACCGCACGAGCGGACGCCACGATCGCCGTCAACCCCGGTACGTCGTACGGCAACTGGGAGGGCTGGGGCACCTCGCTGGCCTGGTGGGCGAACGTCTTCGGCGCCCGGGACGACTTCGCCGACCTCTTCTTCACCACCAAGTCGGTGTCGTACAACGGCACGGCGCTCCCCGGCCTCGGGCTGAACATCGCCCGCTACAACCTGGGCGCGTGCAGCTGGAACAGCGTGGGCGGCACGTCGATGACGGCCTCGCCGAACATCCCCTCCTTCAAGCAGATCGAGGGCTACTGGCAGGACTGGAACAACGAGGACCCCACGTCCTCGGCCTGGAACTGGAACGCGGACGCCAAGCAGCGCGCGATGCTGGTGAAGGCGACGTCCCGGGGCGCGACGACCGAACTGTTCGCGAACTCCCCGATGTGGTGGATGTGCCTCAACCACAACCCGTCGGGCGCCTCGGACGGCGGCAACAACCTCCAGTCCTGGAACTACCGCCAGCACGCCTCCCACCTGGCCGCGGTGGCGCTGCGCGCGAAGAACAACTGGGGCGTGAACTTCGCGACCGTGGACCCCTTCAACGAGCCCTCGTCGTCCTGGTGGACGGCGACCGGCACGCAGGAGGGCTGCCACATGGACGCCACCGTCCAGTCGGCCGTACTCCCCTACATGCGCAGCGAGCTGGACAAGCGCGGCCTGACCGCCACCAGGATCTCCGCCTCGGACGAGACGAGCTACGACCTCGCGCGCACCACCTGGGGCTCCTTCAGCTCGTCCACGAAGGCCCTGGTGAACCGGGTGAACGTACACGGCTACCAGGGCGCGGACGGCCGTAGGGACCTGCTCTACTCGGACGTCGTCACGACGTCGGGCAAGGCGCTGTGGAACTCGGAGACCGGCGACAAGGACGGCACCGGCTTCACGATGGCGAGCAACCTGCTCTACGACTTCCGCTGGCTGCACCCCACCGCCTGGGTCTACTGGCAGGTCATGGACCCGTCCGCGGGCTGGGCGATGATCGCGTACGACGCGAACACCCTCCAGCCGACCACGGTCCAGACGAAGCACTACGTGATGGCCCAGTTCAGCCGCCACATCCGCCCCGGCATGCGGATCCTCGACACCGGCGTCAGCTACGCCGCCGCGGCCTACGACGCCTCGGCCAAGCGCCTGGTCATCGTCGCCCTGAACACCTCCACCTCCGCCCAGACCCTGACCTTCGACCTCTCCCGCTTCACCACCGTCACCGGCGGCTCGGGCGGCCTGGTCCCGCGCTGGAACACGGTCACCACGGGCGGCGACAAGTACACGGCGTACTCGGACACCCGCCTCAGCGGCAAGACGGTGGCGGTCCCGTTCGCGGCGAAGGCGGTGCAGACGCTGCAGATCGACGGGGTGACGATCTAGACGATCTGGAGTCCCCGCGGGCAGGACGGGCGGCCGGGCAGGGCGGGGCGGGGCGGGACGGGACGCGCGCGGTGGCCCTCGGCTCCGCCGGGCGGTCCCCGCGGTCCCCGCCGTGGCGGGGGCTGAGGCGACCCCGGCCCGCCGCCGTCCCCACGGCCCTACCGCCCGGTACCCGTGCGGTGGCGATGGCGGGCCTTGGCCTCTGGCCTGCACGTACCTCTCCTCTGCCACCTCTCGGCAGTACGGTGTCACCCATGCGCCCCGACACGCCTGCCGAGAACGTAGACCACACCGCCGAAGCGGCACGCCTGGAGCGGACCGCCGGCCTGTATCCCGAGGACGCCGAGGCCCTGCTGCTGCAGGCCGCGGCCCACCTGGAACTCGCCGGCGACCGCCCCGCCGCGAGCACGCTCTACGACCGCCTGCTGTCGTCACCGACCGGCCTGGAGAACCCTCATCTGGTACGAGCCCTCAAGGCCGCGAACCTCTGGGAGTACGGCCACGAGGCCGAGGCCCGAGCGATCATCGAGGGAGTCCGGGCGGCGTCCCCCCGCGACCCGGCCCCCTGGGTGATCATCGCGGAGGCCCTGGAGGCACACGACGAGCTGGAGGCGGCGCAGGAGACGTTCACGGAGGGAACGGGGCTGCTGCTGGCGGACGTCCAGCAGCCCCCGTACTCCATGCACCCACTCCTGTTCGGCCGCCACCGGGTCCGACGCATGCTGGGCGTCCCGCACGACGACTGGGACGTACTCGCCGACACCCTGCACTCGTCCCCGGTGTCCCTGGACGAACTCCACGACCCGAAACGCGTCTGGTCCCTCGGCTCCGACAACCCGGCGGAACTGGAAGCGGAGATCTCCCGCCTCCGAGCAGAACTCGGGACCTACCGCGAGGCCCTCTCCCGCCCGTTCCCGGTAGCGGTCCTGCACTGGCCGGCGGACGAACTCTCGGAACTGGTGTCGGCGTACTCGTCCCTCGCCCTGGAGTACCCCTCTCACGAGGACCACCTGACGACGATAGAAACGTCCCTGAGGGAACTGGCGACCTCGGGCACGCCGAACCTGGGAATCGTGAGGGGCACGGTCCCGTCGTACGAGGCGTTCGCGGCATCGGAGGGCACGTCCCCGGAGGACGTGTCGCTGCTGCCGCAGTATGCGACGACGTTGGCGGCCCGGGGCCGGGCGGTTTCCTGGCCGCCGGAGCGGGGGGCGGTTTGCTGGTGTGGTTCGGCGAAACCGTACGACGCCTGCCACGGCGCATAACGCCCCCACCGCCCACGCCTCCGGCCCACCCCCTCCAAACCCCAGGCAGCACGGCCGGTTCACACCCACACCCACCCCCGCCCCCGCTCGCCGCCAGCCGCCAAACCGACCCGGCATGCAGGCGAGGCGCTACCGCGCCCACCAACCCCGGCCAAGATCGCAGCGGACGGCCCCAGGAACATCCGCCAGGACCCCGCCCCTCCGGGCCGCCCGCTCGCTTCTTCCCCGTGCCGGAGCGGCCCGGGTCAAGGGTGGCCCGAAGGGCCATCGCCGAAGGCGACGCGCAGCGCCCTTGAGGCGGGGCGCGGAGGCACGACACTGGCAAAGAAGCGGGCGGTCCCTCGGGAAACCATGACGGTATACGGTCCTGTCCAGCCCATCTCTGCCGAGGGGCCACGGCCCGAAATCGATCATCTTTCGGCACAGACCCTTCAATTGTCAGTGACTGCTGTTAGAACAGATCCACGTCGGCGCGAGTCGACACGAGCCGCCATGAGTCGGCACGAGTGACGCTGTGCAAGAAGCACGAGGTATCAGGGGGAGCAGCGGTGGCAGATGCAGAGGGCCGGTCGAAACCGATCGCGGGTGTCTACGAGAAGCTGATCACCCGCGAAGTACACGCCGAGCTTGAGCGTTTCGAAGCCGCGGGCTGGAAGGCCATCGACGCAGAGGTCAGTGCCGAGTCCTCCGCTCATGTCCTGGCACGCCACATCGGCGAGACCGTCGGCCGCAAGCTAAGTCAGCTACCGCACGAGAAGCAGGTCGCCACCGCCAACCGCATCCTCCAGTCCCTGGCTGTCGCAACGCCGGACGAGCCACACGCCGAGGCGGCGAGCGCCATCGTCGAGGGCCCGCGACAGCTCCTCGCTCTCGCTGAGCAGGAAGCTCCCGGCGTCTATGCGATACGCCCCCTCACGCCTCTCTCAGAGACCTCGCTGATCACGAACTCCCCGGAAGACCCCAGCCTGGGCGCGGAGTTGAGAGCGGAACTGGCGACTGCCGACCGCATCGATCTCCTTTGCGCCTTCGTGAAGTGGTACGGGATCCGAGTCCTGGAGGACTCCCTGCGCGCCGCGAAGGAGCGGGGCGTACCCATCCGCGTCATCACCACGACGTACATCGGTGCCACTGACCGCCATGCCCTCGACCGACTCGTCCGTGATTTCGGCGCCCAAGTCAAGGTCAACTACGAACTGCGCTCCACGCGCCTGCACGCGAAGGCGTGGCTGTTTCGCCGGAAGAGCGGTTTCGACACTGCGTACGTCGGCAGCTCCAACCTGTCGAAGGCCGCACTACTCGATGGCCTGGAGTGGAACGTGCGGCTGTCGTCGATCGCCACGCCCGCGGTGCTCAACAAGTTCGAGGCGACCTTCGACGCGTACTGGAACGACATCGCCTTCGAGTCGTACGACCCCGACGCCCACGGCGAGCGCCTCGATCAGGCCCTGGCACAGGCGAGCGGCAGCACCTCCGCGACTGACCTGAAGATCAACCTCTCCGGCCTCGAGGTACGCCCCTTCCCGCACCAGCGAGACATGCTTGAGCGTCTCCGCGTCGAGCGAGAGATCCGAGGTCGCCACCGCAACCTCCTCGTCGCGGCCACCGGCACCGGTAAGACCGTGATGGCGGCCTTGGACTATCGAAGCCTGTCCAAGACACTCGACAGCAAGCATCCGCGATTGCTGTTCGTGGCACACCGCAAGGAGATTATCCGGCAGTCTCTGCGTACGTACCGAGAGATCCTCGACGACGCCTCCTTCGGAGAACTGCTCCACGGAGGCCAGGAGCCACAGGCGTGGAACCATGTCTTCGCCAGCGTCCAGTCCCTCAACATCCGGCGCTTGGAACAGCTGGCACCTGACCACTTCGACGTGATCGTCATCGACGAGTTCCACCACGCCACCGCTGCCACCTACCGACGGGTCATCGACCACTTCGAACCGAAGCAACTGCTGGGCCTCACCGCCACCCCTGAGCGGATGGACGGGCTCAATGTCCAAGACGAGTTCTTCGACGGCCGCATCGCGGCGGAGATGCGTCTCTGGGAGGCGCTGGAAAATGATCTCCTCTGCCCCTTCCACTACTTCGGAATCCCAGACGGCACAGACCTGACGAACCTTGGGTGGAGCAAGGGAACCTACGCCGAAAACGAACTCGGGAACCTCTACACGGGCAACCACGCCCGCGCCCGCATCGTGGTCAAGCAGATCCGGGACAAGGTGTCCAACCCGGGAGCCATGCGAGCCCTGGGCTTCTGCGTGACCAAGTCCCATGCCCACTTCATGGCCGACTTCTTCCGACAGGTCGGCTTCCAGGCGGTGGCACTGGACAGCGACTCGCCGGTCGGAGTTCGCGCCCAGGCGCTTGCCGACCTGCGCGACGGCAAGCTGCAGGTCATCTTCTCTGTCGACCTGTTCAACGAGGGCCTCGACATCCCTGACGTCGACACGCTGCTACTCCTGCGCCCGACCAACAGCGCGACCGTCTTCCTCCAGCAACTCGGCCGGGGGCTACGCCGCACCGACTCCAAGCCAGTGCTCACCGTGCTTGACTTCATCGGCCAGCACAGGGCGGAGTTCCGCTTCGAGGAGCAGTTCCGGGCGCTAACGAACTTCTCTCGCAACCGGCTCGTCGAAAACATCGAGCATGACTTCCCACAACTTCCCTCTGGGTGTCAGATCATCCTGGAAGGAAAGTCCAAGGACCTCGTCCTCGACAACATCCGCGCCCAACTCGGCGCCACGATAAAAACGTTGGTCAACGAGGTCAAGGTGTACGAGACTCTGCGCCTGGCCGACTACCTCCGCGAGAGCCGACGTGAAATCAAGGAGCTGTACAAGAGCGACAACTCGTGGACATCGGTGCTTCGGCGAGCAGCCATCGTCAAGGACTCCCCGCCGCCCGGAGAAGCCGCTCTCCTCAAGCGCGTACACGCCTTCCTCCACGTCGACGATCCCGACCGAGCCGAGGCATACCTTCGCCTACTCGCCGACGACGCCCCGCCCTACGAGTCCCTGAGCCCAACCGACCAGGTCTACGCCCGCATGCTCTTCTTCAACCTGTGGGACAACGCGGGCGGATTCACGAGCTACCAGCAAGGCCTGGAGTCCCTGCGCGACCAAGCGGTGTTCCGCGACGAACTCCGGCAGGTGCTCGTCCACGTCCTAGACCAGGCAGACCACTTCCCGATCTCCCTCTCGGGTAGCCACAACCACATCCCCATGAAAGTCCACAGCGCCTACAACCGCTCCGAGATCCTTGCAGCTCTCGGCGTTGCCCGCTTCGGGGGTCAGATGCCTCGATCATTCGCGCAGGGTGTCCTGTGGGTAGAGGAGATCCAGACCGATGCTCTCCTCATCACCTTGGAGAAGAACGAGAAGGACTTCTCCCCCACGGTCCGCTACAAGGACTACGCCCTGAGCCCCACGCTCTTCCACTGGGAGTCCCAGAACGCAACCGCGGAGGACTCTCGCATGGGTCTGCGCTATCAGCACCACGCACAACAGGGCAGCCACGTCCTGCTGTTCACGCGCCGCTACAAGAATACCGACATCGGCAAGTCGCAGCCGTGGATGCTCCTGGGCCCGGCGACGTACGAGGAGCACGTCGGCAGCAAGCCAATGGGAATCACATGGCGTCTTCATCACGAGATCCCGGCCGACGTTTGGACGTATGCGGCCATCGCGGCAAGCTAGCCCAGTCACGATGCACTCCGCTCGTCGCTTGGGCACCTGACGCTAGCTACTCCGAACTCTGAATCTCATTAACTACCCCTGAGATCTCTTTGACAAGGCCAGTGCCTGCCTGAATGGACTCCTGGAGTACCGGAGCCCCCAAGTTAAATGCCAAGCAGACCGCAATAAATGCGTACCAGCTCTTCTGCCAACGACTGGATATCGTGGGGCTCGGGTTCATGGTCGCAGCCGCCTGAACCATTGATCCCATGACTCTATTGGTTTCGTCCGCGACCCTGGCTCCGCCAAACACTTCGACGTTCTCAATCAGCCATATAAGGTGCTCAATCTGCGAGATAAGTCGATCTTTGATCGGACCGCCAAGCTCGGCATCATTCATATCGCGCAGCAGTTCAAGCCATTCCTGACACTGTTCCGCGATACCTTGAAGCTCAGTACTGCGTGGCGCTGCGGCTGACCCGACGAGACTGCCGGCGATAAGGTCGGCAGCCGCCTCGAGATGGTCCAGGGTTTCTTGACTAATAAGGGTATCGGCAGCACGGCCAGAATCTGTCCAATTAACCTGCGGATGCACAACGGCAGTCCACCAGTTGGGCACATATCTGAGCGATCTGTCCCTTGATCGCTCAGGCAGTGCATTTAGCTGCTCTATCGTGCTTAGCAGTAGGCTTACAACCTCAGCATGACGCTTGGCGAATTCGACAGAACCCCATTCTGCGCCGAGAACTTGGGCCCAGCCGTTCGCGTATTGCGCCTCTGATGAATTGCGAACTCTAGACAACAAGAGATGCAGGTGATGGGGGGCAGTGTTCTCGCTAGAAAAGCTCATTTCGTTCCAAACTTCTACTGGCGGCCGATGCATCCCGCGGTGTTCCGAAGGTACCAGGCTCGACGCGATCCCGAGGCCGGCGCGCGGCGTCCCGCCCGTCGGCTCAGCCAGACATGGTCGATGCCTGCGATACCCCGAGACTACCTGCTCAAAACCGGCTGGTTGCCAGTCAGTTCGCCCGTCAAGCGCTACGATCTACTTCGGACGAGATCGGAACCAGTGGAGCTCATCATGGCAATCATTAAGCATGCAGCACGACAGACTCTCGGTCAGTTGATCGGGGCCAATAACCCCGTGGTCACGGTCCCGGACGATAGTCAGCGACAATATTCATGGACCAAGAAGGAAGTTGACACGTACTGGGCCGACATTCAGAAGTTTCGAAAGGCGCGTGAAATCGGAAGAGAGTCGTCGACGGAATACTTCATAGGGCCGATTGTCACCATCACGGACGAGCAGGTAAAGAGCAGGTCCCTGCTGGATGGCCAACAACGGCTCACCACGTCAACCATCCTCATTGCAGTTATCCGCGACATACTCTGGAGGATGGGATCACCGGAAGCCCAGGCGACGGCCAATAACCTTCAGCGTGACTACATCGCAAGGAAAGCGGGGCGCCGCGAACCGATGGAATACTTTCTAGTTCTATCCCTGTTCGATCGGGACTTTTTTCGCGACTTCATTCAAGACTGGAATGAGCTAACCGGAAAAGTTAAAGGGATGGAGCAAGCCAAGCGCCCCTCTCACCGACTCATCGTAGAAGCCTATTCAAACTTCGAAAGCAAAATATCAGCAGAACTCTCATCTTACTCGGACGAAGACAGTCGCCTTGACTGGCTGGATTCACTGTACGAGTGCCTGATCAAGGGTCTGGTATTCGTAGAAATACAGACGCCTACGTCAAGTGACGCCAACGAGGTATTCGAGACTATTAACTCGCGCGGAAAAGACCTATCCACGGTAGATCTCGTGAGAAATTTCCTCATGGAGAAAAGCCGGGAGGATACCGAAAAGCAGCGCATCAATGACGCATGGCGGGTACTTCTGGATAAATTCGACAAGCGCGAAGAGATAGAAAGATTTCTGCGCCACTTCTGGGTTGCCCGCCACGGGGATGTGAAGTCCCACAGCCTCTACGCTACGATAAGAGGAGACCTTACAAAAGAATTCAACAAAGGTCCTCACGCTTACACGGCTGGCGCCTTTGCCGCCGAGCTCGAGAGCGCATCCCTTCGTTATGTAGATCTCATCCACTGTTCAACCGGAGTCGATGAATTCGATACAGCCCTGGCCGAGGTGAAGGCGCTTAATGCGGATGCACTGCATCCTCTCCTTTTGGCCGCGTCAGAGAAAAATGATTACGGGCAGCTCCAGGATCTAGTGGAGGCATGCCTAAGCTATTATGTCCGATGGACGGTGATTGGGCGACGCGAATCCACCCTACTGGAGGAAAACATATTCGAATCGGCCAAGGAGTTTTCAGGAGGTGCTGGCCTCGAATCAATTCTGCGCAGAATGTGCACATGGATCCCTGACAATGAAACCTTCAAGGCAGACTTCGAAGAGGCAGAAATCCCGAAGACATCGCAGGCGCGATACCTGCTTCAGAAGATCGAAGGTGCGTTGCGCTCTGCGGCGGGGGTTGATGAACTAGAAGTTTCAGGCAACGCGAAGGTTCACGTCGATCAAATTTATCCACAACAGCCTGATCCAGAGTTCCGCATCGAAGAGCACGACTCATGGACGCGACGCTTGGGAAACCTGACTTTGCTGAACGGGCGGAAGAATCAATCCCTCTCAAACCGTCCGTACCCCGAGAAGGCCATAGCCTACGCAGAATCCGCACTTCTCATATCATCCAGCACTAATGTATCTCGACTTTGGGACTTCGAGAATTCTCGATGGCGCCCTGGTGGAATCACCGAACGTCAGGCGGGACTAGCAGAAATAGCTCTTGGCGTGTGGCCAGACGCAAGTCAGTGGTCATGACTCAAGTGAGCGCGGAGCCTGGCTACACGATCGCCGGGCTCCGCTTTCCCGTAAGTCCCATTTTCCTTAGGCAATACGGTGTTCCCACCGCAAAGTAACTCTCCCACTGATCGAGTAGGTAGAGAGTGAGTCAGTGACGTGAACTCGCACAGTGCTGATTTCGGGCTGTCCCGCGTCTCGCCAAGCCAACAGGGTCTGCTCGACGTCGTCCCACAGAGCAACGGGGCCACCCTGACGAACTCTCCATCCGGAGGCTTCTTCGGTGAAGGCCGCGAAGGACTCGCGCTCGACGTCGAAGAGATAGAGCAAGTGGGCGCCAGTGTCGTCTGTCGCCCGTACGAACTGGACGCCCGGTAGGGCTAGTTGGGCCAGAAACGCCGGCATCCATTCCTCTAGCAGAGTCGGTGGAATTGTTGCCGCGCGCTCGGAGTCCGCGTAGGCGGTGCGGGCAGAAAGGTCTCCAGCCAACGGCGTCGTCGATTGCGACCGGGCCTGCATGAAGGACGAGCGGCCGATGATCTGGCCCTCAGCGGAGCCGTCCTCGTTCACGGTTACTTTCGCCAGACCCGTGCCGTACGGCCAGGTACCGACCGTGGCGAGGATGATGCCGCCGGGCTTGGTCTGGCGGACCCAGGTGTAGGGGATGCGGCGCACGGCACAGGTGGCGATCACTCGGTCGTAGGGGGCGCGGGCCGGGTGGCCGAGGAGACCGTCTCCGGTCACGGTCCAGGTGGAGAAGCCGGCCTCTTCCAGGGCGGCATCCGCACGGGCGGCGACCTCCGGGTCCACCTCGACCGTGGTGACGTTGTCCTCGCCCAGGCGGTGGCACATCAACGCGGTGGAGTAGCCAGTACCGGTGCCGATCTCCAGGACCGTCTGTCCGTCTTCCAGTTCCAGTTCCTCCGTCATGCCGACCACGGTCACGGGCGTGGTGGAGGAGGACGTCGGCACTCCGGTGACCAGCTCGGCAACCTGGTCGGCGGTCAGGTTGCCGTCAAGCTGCGTGGCCAGCGACTGATCGCTGTAGGCGATCTCCAGCCACTCCCCCGGAGCCGTACCGAGCGCGGTCACCGGGCGCCAGCGTCCGCCATCGACCGGCAAGAAGACACCTGGGTTGAGGAACAGCTCGCGCGGGACAGCCTCGACCGCCGCCCGCCACTTCGTGCTCTTGAGCGCTCCGGCCACCTCCAGCCGATCGGCGAGCGCATGCCGTTGGGGGGCGCTGTCAGACACGGGCATCGGCTTCTCCTTGTGCGAGTGCTCCCTGTACGAGCAGATCCGCGAACGCGGCGGCCATCTCGAGTCCGGTCTTCTCTTCCAGCCAGCCCCACTGACCGTTGGGATTCAGCTCCAGCCAGTGGTACTCCTCATCCCGGTCCACAGCGAGGTCGAAGGATCCCGATGCGAGTCCGAAGTGGTCCAGGTAGGCGAGCAGGGTCCTCTCCAAGCCGTTCGGCAGGTCTACCACGCTGTACGTGAGCGCCGTGTAGTCCCTGCGCCAGTCCAGGAGGTCGGAGTCGATGCGCACAGCGAACGTACGCCGGCCGACCACCAGGACACGGACATCCGCGATCTTGTCCACCCGGGCTTGGAACAGGTGCGGGGTGATGCGCACGGTGTCGTCCAGTTCGTCGGCGCGGACGGGCTCGGCCCACGAGGTGAGGCCGACGCCGTCTCTCTCGTACGGGGTCCAGCGCAGTGTTTTGTGGATCACCTGACGGTGTTCGCTGATGAACCGGCGCGCGTCGTCCGGGTTGTTGGTCACGAGTGTCGGAGGCACTGTGAGACCCATGCGATGAGCGAGCGCCAGTTGCGCGGGCTTGTAGTCGGCGGCTGCGTTTCTGAGCGGATGGTTGAGCCACAGGCAGCCCTGCAGTCCGTAGAGGGTGCCGCCCAGTCCGTAGCGGACCTGGGCAGCGGCGGACCGCGCATCAGCCTCGTGGAGGTGTTCGAAGGCAGGCCAGACGGGTCGGCGCCAATACACCGCGCCCACGCACTCCAGGCCGACGATTCTGGACGAGGTCCGGATCTGCCCGGCCACGGGAAGCGGGCCGATTCCGAATCGAGCCGAGACCGTCAGGTCAGTCCCGAAGTCGGCAGGATTGAAG
The DNA here is from genome assembly GCA_000720805.1 of Streptomyces violaceoruber. Classification (GTDB taxonomy): domain Bacteria; phylum Actinomycetota; class Actinomycetes; order Streptomycetales; family Streptomycetaceae; genus Streptomyces; species Streptomyces cellulosae_A. The sequence goes on along the minus strand of JODI01000089.1, from coordinate 11,498 downwards.
CGGGCCACCGGCACCCCCCGCTGGTTAAGGTGGGTGATCACCATGTCCGCGGTGACGTCGTTCGCCTCGGTGGCCACTAGCACCGACCGTTCCTCAGTCATGGCGATCAGTCCTGCTGGCTGTCCTGGTCGTGTCCCTGATCGGGCTGAGAGTCGAGGTTGGTGGAGGTAGACGTTCCGGTGGCGGAACTGGTGCCGTGCTTGCCCATCTCGACCACCCGGCCCGAGTGGTCGTAGAACACGCCGGTCTGGGTCGTGGGATCGACGGTGACGGTGGTGAAGGGCAGTTGTGCTGTCGTCGGATAGGGAGCCAGCCGGCCGATGCCCCAAGGACGGGCAGGGGCGAGCTGGTGAGGAGTGGTGTTCGCGGTCACTGGTTCTCCTTCTGTTTCAGGGTGGATCGGATGTCGCGAGGTCGGGATGACCCGCAATGTGCGCTCGCTTCGTGCAAGGCGACGCGGGTGAGGAGGTCGCCCAGTTCGCCCTCGCCGGTGCGAACTTGTGCTTCCCGTTCGCTGCGGAACGCCTCGCAGATGGGACAGTCGGATCTCATCGACTACGGCCTGGACGCTCGGCGTCGAGGAGCGCCTCGACGCAGCGCGCGAGGTTCACGAGGCGTTGCCACGCCGAGTAGGGGCTCGGCTCGCCCTCCGGTGACTCGTCGAGCAGTCGTGCTCCGAGGCGGCGCATCACTCGTACGGCCTCCCTCTCGTCACCGCGTGATTCTTCGAGGAGTGCGCGGAGCATTCCGGAGACGACGCGCGTGCGCTGCATCGTGTCGGCCGTCGGAGGAACGTCCAGCCGTGGCTGAGTGATCACTCGGACCTCAGCAAGGACCTTGGCGCGGTCGAGCCTCTCGGCGTTGGCCTGTTGTGGTGCGATCTCCACGACGGTGCTCCCGGGATCGTGTTCGTACTGTGACAGACAGTGAACGGCTGAGAACGTGGGTACTGACAGGAAAAACCGGCCTCGCTCAGGCCGCGCGCGACCGGAAAAACTGACCCGTTCTTTAGCCGCGCCGCGATGTGGGAGGAGGAGTTTCCCTACGGTGGGTCATGTGACCGCGGCGAACGAGCAGCTCAAAGCGCGCATGCGCGAACTCGGCCTCACACAGGAAGAGTTAGCCGAGGCGATGAACACTGCGATTGAGCAGATCACGGGCAGGCGAGGCACCGTCTCCGCCCGCACGATCCACAACCTCACCACCGGAAAGACCCGGTGGCCACAGAGCAAGCAACGTCTGGCACTGGAGGCAGTATTCAGGTGTACCGCTATCGAGCTGGGGTTCACGCCCCACGCCCGATCCGCGGTCGACCACACGCCGCCCACAAGCAAGCATCATGGGGAGGAGCCCGTGCTCCGCCGAACCTTCCTCGCTACCGCCTCCGCCGCCGCTCTCACCCCGCTCACTCCGGCTTCAGAAACCTACCCGGACATGTCACGCGGCCGAGTGGGCCAATCGGATGTGAACCGGCTCGCCGCCCGGTTCGCACTGATCGTCGCCAACGACAACACGACCGGCGGGACTCATCAGGTAGAACAGGCCGCGCTCGGCTTGTCCCAGCAGGCATTGCGTCTTCAAAAGACGCGGCCCGCCTCTCAGCGCGTACGCGGCCAGCTCTACGGTCTCGCAGCGGCCTTCACCGGCTCCGCGCTGTGGGCCGCCATCGACGGTGGGCGTCTTGACCAGGCGCAACAGCACCTGAACGACGGCATCGCCCTTGCTGGCCTGTCCGGCGACCCCGCGATCCAGTTCCGCACGTGGGGGCATGCCGGAGCCCTATACCGGAACCTGGGCCAGTACACCAGCGCCCTCTCGGCCGACGAGGCCGCGAAGCGCACCCGCGCTGCTCGTGATCCGCTCTACGCCTCCCTCGTACACGCACGCGCGGCGGTCCACCACGCAGACCTGCGCGACCACCAAACCGCGCTACGGTGCCTCGGTTTCGCCGAGACCGCGCTGGGCCGCGCGGACACCGACGCGCCCCGCCCGGTGTGGTTGCAGTTCTACGACTCAGCTGAATTCCACCTGCTTGCCCTCACCACAACCACCACGCTCGGGCTGTGGGAGCAAGCGGAGGCACACGCCCACCACACCCTTGCGAAACTCCGGCCTCACCTGAAGCGCAACCGGGCCCTCACCTACGCGTACCTCGCTCACGCCCAACTCGGCCAGCACGAGACCGAACTCGCCGTAGCCACCGCGTACAAGATCCCGGCCCAGGCTCGGCATGGTCGCACCGCCCGCCTGCTGAACGCGTTCGGGCAGCGGCTCCACGGCCTCGCCCCCGATGCCCCCATCACCCGCGAATGGTTTGGAAAGGAGCTCCTGTGAGCCTTGAGCTGCGGCACTACACCGATGTCGACCTGGTGCGACAGACGATCGTGGACATCCACGTAGAGGTTCGTCAGCGAGACCTCGGCCTGACCGGGCCCTTCTACTCCGCCGAACGCTTCAATGAGCGTCTGACGGCGCACCGTTCGGCGCCCGGCTGGGAAGCGGTCATCGCCTACGACGGGACTGAGCCGGCCGGGTTCGCGTACGCCAGCCCGCTCGGTCCCAGCACTCGCTGGTGGTCGTCCATGACCACCCCGCTGCCCGACGGGTACACGGTCGAGAACGGCAAGCGCACGCTCGCGCTGAACGAGATCGTGGTCCGGCGTCCGTGGCGCGGCACTGGCCTCGCACGCCGCGTTCACGAAGAGCTCTTGGCGAACAGGGACGAGGAACGGGTGACGCTTCTCGTCAACCCGAAGGCGGGAGACGGCAAAGTCCAGGCCGTCTATGAGCGTTGGGGGTACGAGAAGATCGGCGAACAGCAGCCCTTCGCCGATTCACCGGTGTTCGCCGCGATGATGCGCGAACCGTTGCGCCGGGTTTGACCGCCAGGGATTTGGCCCTGTGTTCCCGTCCTGTGACGACAATGTCCGTCGAGTTCCTTGGCTACGTGGTTCGGCGACCGGTGCCGGGCAGTCTGCTCACCGAGCGCACGCCGTGCGAGGTCAGCCGAGGTTGTTGCCCCAGAGGGACGGGTTGTCGCTCTTGAGACTGGGAACGCCGCCGTAGGTCCCGCCGTCCGCGGTCACCAGCGGTGCGGACAGCTGGTCCTCCAGCACACCGTCGCGGACTCGGACGATCGTGCTGTCGTGGTCGGTCTTGCCGGGCTTGAACGTCTTGCCCTCCATCGCCGCCTTCAGGTAGTAGAGGGCGTACTTGGCGTAGAGGTCGGCGGGCTGGGAGACCGTGGCGTCGATCTTGCCCTGGGCGATGTCCTGGAGCTCCCTGGGGATGCCGTCGTTGGAGACCACGAACACGTGCCTCTTGTCCTTCGGACCGACCAGCATGCCCTGCTGCTTGAGCACTTGCAGGGTGCCGGAGAGCGCGAAGCTGGCCTGCATGTAGACGCCCTTGATGTCAGGGTGGGTGGTGAGATCCGTCTGCAGCCTCTGCGCCGCGACCGCCCCGTCCCAGTTGGTCCTCTCCCCGAAGACCTTGATCTTGGGATAGTCGTCCTTCATGCACTCGTTGAACGCCTCGGTGCGGTCCCGGCCATTGATCGAGGCGAGGTCGCCCTCGAGCATGACGACCTTGCCCTCGCCGCCGAGCTTGGTGCCGAGGAACCTGCAGGCTTTCTCTCCGTACGCGCGGTTGTCGGCGCGCACCACCATGTAGACCTTGCCGGTGTCGGGGCGGGTGTCCAGGGTGACCACGGGGATCTTCTGCGCGGCCAGCTGCTGGAGGGTGGGCGCGATCACGGCGGTGTCCTGCGGGGCCATCGCGACGCCCTTCACCCTGTTGATGATGAACGTCTGTGCGTTGGCGGCCAGTTTGGCGACGTCGTTCTGCGAGTGGGTGGTCTTCAGATCCAGGCCGAGTTCCTTGGCGAACCGCGGGGTGTACTTGATGTACGCCTTCCAGAAGTCGGTGTCGGAGCGGGGGTAGTCGACGCCCACCACCGGGTCGCCGTCCGCGTCGGCACCGGAGCCGTCGCAGGCGCTGAGCACGGTGACGGCGAGGGCAGTGACGGCGCCGAGGCCAGCTCGGAGGCATCGAGTCTTCACGGCTGGTTCTCCTTGCGGACGGTTTCGTGCGGGAGGTCGGACGCGGTGCCGGAGCCATAGTCCGTGCATGCCGCCGTCGACGGCGAGACCAGTACCTGTGGAGGAACCGGAGAGCGGGCTCGCGAGGCACGCGATGGCGCCGGCGACGTCGTCGGTGGTGACGAGTCGGCCCATCGTCCGGCGGGCGCCCGGTGCTGCGCGTCGGCCTCGGGGTCGGCGGCGCGGTCCAGCAGACGGCCGGTCCGCGGCGTGTCGGCGGTGCCGGGGTCGACACACAGCGGTGCGGGCACGTCGTCGGGCTTGAGGCCGAGGCAGGCGACACGGGCCCGGCCCCGCAGGCGGTGCTCAGCCGCGCCATGGCCGGTCCGATACCTGATGCGCCACCGGTCACCACTGCCGTCAGCCCGGCGCACTCCGACGCTCCCATGCTGTTGCCTCCGCATTCCACACTAGGTCGTCGAGGCGGCGATGGGCGGTCAACGATGCCGGGTGGAGTGCGGCTCTGATGCCGGGGCGGTAAGGGCCGACGTGCTGCGCGGTCTCGGCCACCTGCGCGCGGCCGGTGTCATGCCCGACGACCGACCGGGTGGCCGAGGCGATCGACCTGGTCCGGGCCGAACGCGACGCGGACGGCCGCCGGCCGCCGGCCGCCGGCCGCTGGAGACCCCCCATCCCGGCGAGCTGCACGGTCCCATCGACGACGGCGAAGGGAAGCCCAGCAGGTGGAACACCCTGCGGGCCACGCGGCTGTGCCTCTGTCGACGGGAACACCGTGCCGGTGGAGCCGAGTGCGGGACGGCTGGTCACGCGCGGGCGTGCACACCGATGCCCCCGGAGACGATGAGGTTGTCGCCGGTGACGTAGCCGGCGGCGTCCGAGGCCAGGAAGGCCACGGCTTCGGCGATGTCGGCGGGAGCGCCGACGCGGCCGAGTGGGACGCCCTCGGCCCAGGCGTCGATCATGTAGCCGGTCGGCACCACCCGGTGATCGTTCCGGTCGCAGCGCCGGCCGTGGTCTCAGAGGAGCGGGATCGACCGCAAAGAGCGATGGGTCAGAGCGTGGACGACGACATGGCCCGTGTCGCCGCCCGGGAGGACGAGCACGGGGTGTTCCCCGGTTCTCGTCTGTGAGTACGGCGCGGACATGCGCGGCGCGGCGGCTCCGGTCGCCTGCGGGCCGGCGTGCAGGTCGATCGTGATCATGCGTCCTGAGACGGCGGCTACGTTGCCGGGGGTGAACGTGAGGAATCGTTCGCCGGCCAGGCCGGCCTCCTCGGTGGTGTTGTCGTAACTCCAGAGCCTGCGGTGGTGGACCAGGTCGTACGCGTTCCAGGCGCCGGCGCCCGGATCCTCCTGGCTGTCCTCGTACAGGACCAGCACACCGTCGGAGGAGATCAGACCGCGCTCGGGCTTCTCGCCGGTGTCCTCGGCGGTCGGCACAGGGCTGAGGGTGACCGGGTCCAGGCGCTGGAGGGGCGGGAAGCTGTCCTGGGCGCCGCGTGGGCGGACGCCACGGCGGTTGCGGCATGATCGAGGCGAGTCGATGTGCCGGAGGTCCGACGTGGATTTGTCCGAACACGTGGTCGTGCGAGACGGCGTCCGGCTTGTCTGCCGGGACTGGGGCGGACCGGGACAGCCCGTCATTCTGCTGCACGGCCTGGCCGGTCACGCGGGTGAGTGGGACGCGCTGGCAGGCAGCTTATGCTCCCGGTATCGGGTCGTCGCGGTCGACCAGCGCGGGCACGGCGCCAGTGAGCGCCACCCCCAGGACGTCTCCCGCGCCGCCCACGTCGCCGACGTCGTCGCCGTTGCCGATCAACTCGCGTTGCGGCGGCCTGCGTTGGTCGGCCAGTCGCTGGGCGGGCACACGGCCATGCTCACCGCCGCCGCGCATCCCGCACTGGTCCGCGCACTCGTGCTCGTCGAGGCCGGCCCCGGCGGCCCGAACCCGAACGCCCCCGAGGACATCAGCCGATGGCTCGACTCGTGGCCGACGCCTTTCCCCTCACGCGAGGAGGCGGCCGCGTTCCTCGGAGGCGGACCGGTCGGTGCGGGCTGGGCGGCCGGGCTGGAGGAACGCGAGGGCGGATGGTGGCCTCGCTTCGACCGGGACGTGATGGTCCGCTCGCTGGCGGAGAACGCCCGGCGTTCCTTCCGGCACGAGTGGGGGCAGGTCGCGTGCCCCACCCTGGTCGTCCTGGCCCAAGCCGGCTTCATCCCGGCGCGGGAAGCCGACGAGATGCTCCGGCAGCGACCCGCCACCCTGTCCCTGAGCGTCCCCGGCACCAGCCACGACCTGCACCTGGAACAGCCGGAAATCCTGCACACCGCACTCTCGGACTTCCTCGAAGGCCTCGTTTGAGAACTTCTGCGCGGTCGCAACGCCAGAAGAGACAGCAAAAGAGACCCGGAAGAGACGCCGGACTGACTACCGGACGAAGCGCCGGAAGGAGCGCCGGAAGAAACGACTCGGGACACCGGTCACGGGTTCCAGAAGACCCCGGTGTACGCACGGTCGAAGCGGCGCGCGGCGAGGTCCTCGCGTTGGATCACCCAGTGGACGGTGGCGCTTTCCCAGCCCTGGATGTCCATTCCGGCTTGCCAGTCGGCCAGGAGCACCCAGTCCGAGACGTCGGCCGAAACCGGTCCGTCCCACCGGTCCAGTTCCGCCGCTTTCACGGCATGGAACACGGCATCGGGGATGCCTCTCGCGAGCGCCTCGGCACGGAAGGGACGTAACCGGTCCAGCAGTTCGGGATTCATGGGCACACCGTAGGGCGAGGGACTGACACACCGGTTCGGGCGTCGAAAAGCATTCGCGCGGACATCTGGGGCGTCGCTAGTGTCCCCGGACGTGTTGGCGCACTCGACGACGAGTGAGGGAGAACGGTATGGAGCCATCAGAACTCCGCCGCGCAGTTGAGGCAGGACGAGCGACCGCTTCGGAGCTGGGGCTTCAGGTCGACGATGTGATCGTTGTCCACAACTCCGACCGCGTCGCGCTGCGCCTGGTCCCTTGCGGTGTTCTGGCCCGGGTCGCGCCTTTGGGGCATCTGGCTGGTTCCGAGTTCGAAGTGGAGGTCGCTCGCCGTCTCGCCGACGTCGACGCTCCGGTGGCTGAGCTCGATCCTCGGGTCGAGCCCCGGGTTCATGTGCGTGACGCCTTCGCCATCTCGCTCTGGACCTACTACGAACCGGTGGGATCGGAGATCGCGCCGGCCGACTACGCGGACGTGCTCCAGCGGCACCATGCCGCCCTGCGCCGGATCGAACTGGGCGCACCGCATTGCTCCGATCGAGTCGCCGGGGCGCTGCGAGCGGTGGACGACCGGGAGCAGTCCCCCGGGCTACCCGATCCTGACCGGGAATTCCTCAGCAGCACACTCAGCGGACTGAGCACCGCGATCAGCGTCGACAGAGCCGACGACCAGCTGCTGCACGGCGAGCCGCATCCGGGCAACCTCCTGAACACGAGGAGAGGGCCGCTCTTCGTGGACCTCGGCACGTGCTGCCGTGGGCCGGTCGAGTTCGACCTCGCCCATGCGCCCGAAGAAGTCGCACAGCACCATGCGGGAGCCGACCTCGGCCTGCTCCGCCGGTGCCGTGCCCTGAACTGGGCGATGTTCTCGGCCTGGCGCTGGCGCCGGGACGACCAGATGCCCGACCGGGACCACTGGAGAGTGGAGGGGCTCAACCGGGTTCGTGCCGCACTCGATCACGGCGGACTGGGCTGAACTCGTGACAGAGGGGCCGCCGGGTTCCGGTCCGCTGTGCCGTGTGCGGTCAGGCGGGCTGCCACAGCTCGATCCGGTTGCCCTCGGGATCGGTGACCCAGCCGAATCGGCCGACCCCCTCCATGTCCTGCGTCTCCTCCGCGACGTCCGCTCCCTTGGCGCGCAATTGCGCGAGCATCGCGTCCAGGTCGCGGACCCGGAAGTTGAGCATGGTCCGCTGGGCGCGGGAGCCGAAGTAGTCGCTCTCGGACTCGAACGTCGCGAACACCGTCGGCCCGGCTCCCTGACGCCACAGGCCGTTCTCATCGGCGTCCAGGCCCAGGCAGTCGCGATACCACGCGACCAGGGCCGCCGGGTCGGAGGCCCGCATGAAGTATCCACCGATTCCGAGCACACGTTCCATGCCGTCATCCTGCCAGGACTCCCGTTCACCGGCCCCTGGTCGGGGCGGTCGAGACGGCTGTCTATGTGTGGTCGGGTGTCTACGTGGGATGGTCGGGCGTCTACGCGTCGTCGGGGCTTGGCCGGGCCGGGTCGTTCGACGTTGTTCCGGGCCGCTTGGTGTGGAGGACTTCGCGGGCCTGTTCGGCGGCTCGGGTGATGCTTTCGCTGATGAAGTCGAGGAAGCGGGCGATGTTCTCCAGGCGTGCGGCGGCGGGGGTGTGGGGGCCGAGGACGGCGACGCCCTGGCGGGCGGTTTCGACGAGCTGGTCGTTGGACCGGGCGCCGGCGATCGTCGCCTGGTAGAAGAGTTCGTCGTCGACGACGTAGCGGTCACGGCGGCGTTCGTCGCGTTCTCGGCGGACGAGGCTCTGGCTCTCCAGGAACGTGATCGCTTTGGACACGGACGCCGGGCTGACCTGGAGGCGCTGGGCGAGTTGGGACGCGGTGAGGCTGCCCGCGTCGGTGGTGAACAGGCAGGTCAGCACCCGGGCCGTCATCTTGGTCAGCCCCGAGGCCATGAGGGCGGTGGTGAGCTTCTCCTCGTACTCGGCCACGGCCTCGGCGTCGCGTCCGTGCGGCTGGGGGACTGACTCCGGTCCACGGGAGGAGGCGGGCCTGCGCCGGTGGGCGCGGCGTTCGGTGGCGCGGTGGGCCAGGTCGGCGCGGTAGGCGGTGGGGCCGCCGTTGCGCATCACCTCACGCGTGACCGTCGAGGTCGGACGGTCTAGGCGTCGGGCGATCTCGGCGTAGGGAAGGCTGTCGGCCAGCCCCAGCGCGATCTGCCGGCGTTCCTGCTGGGTGAGCCTGCCTCCTGGCATCGCGATCTCCCTGGTGATCCTTCGTGGCGGTCCATGATCCGCCGTCCACCATAGCGTTCACATCTCGACCATTGCAACGAGACGGGCGGTTGCCGTTGCGTTGCCATCACGGTCGTTGCAACAGATTCACTACGCTTACCTGCACTTACGCCATTTCAATGCAACGAACATGTTGCCGGTACTTGGAAAGCAACGTAGCGTTTCCGGTGTTGGAAACAAGGAACGCAAGGGAGAGCACGATGCAGAAGTTCGACACCCCCGCCCCTGTCTCCGCCGTCCTGAACTTCCCCGCCGGACGCGTCCAGTTCATCGCCGCGGACCGCGCCGACACCACCGTCGAGGTGCTGCCCGCCAACCCCTCCAAGAGCCGCGACACCAAGACCGCCGAGCAGGCGGACGTCACTTACGCCGACGGCGTGCTGCGGATCACGGCCTCGGGACCCGACAGTCGGCTCTTCGGCCCCTCCGGAGCGCTGGAGGTCACCGTCCGGCTGCCCGCCGGCTCCCGTGTCGAGGCCAAGTCCGCCGGCGCCGAGCTCCGTGGCGTCGGGCGCCTCGGCGACGTCGTCTTCGAAGGCGCGTACCGCCAGATCAAGATCGACGAGGCCGCGAGCGTCCGTCTCACCGCGAGCGACGGCGATGTCGAGGTCGGCCGGCTGGGCGGCCCCGCGGAGATCAGCACGGAGAAGGGTGACATCCGGATCGCCGAGGCCGTGCGCGGCACGGTCGTGCTCCGCACCCGGTCCGGCGACATCTCGGTCGGCGCCGCCGCCGGTGTCTCGGCCACCCTCGACGCCGGCACCGGCTACGGGCGCGTCAGCAACACCCTCAAGAACGACGGCACCGCCGGACTCGAGATCCGCGCCACCACCTCGCACGGCGACATCACCGCCCGCGGCCTCTGAGGAGGCACCACACCAGGACCCCTGCGATCCATGTACAGGGCCTGGAGAAGTCGTACCAGACGCTCTCACGCGACCAGGGGGAACACATGACGAAGAACAGCACGTCCTCGGCCGGTTCGGAGACCGGCGCCAAGTGGACCGGCATGGTGCCGGTGGACGACACGGCCCTGGCCGTCACCGACACCGGCGGTCCCGGTGTCCCTGTCGTCTACCTCAACGGCCAGTTCGCCACTCAGGGTTACTGGCGGCGGGTCGTCGCCGAACTGGGGACGGGATGGCGGCACATCACCTACGACGAGCGGGCCCGCGGCAGGAAGTCGAAGCGTTCGGCTGACTATTCCTTCGAGGCCGCCGTCCGGGACGTCGATGCCGTTCTCGCGGCCCGGGGCGTGGACCGGGCGCTGGTGGTGGGCTGGTCCTACGGGGCGGTCGTCGGGGCGCACTGGGCCCGCCGGAACCCGGAGCGTGCCCTGGGCGCGGTCCTGGTCGACGGCGCGTTCCCGTACGACTGGCTCGACGAGGCCATGGAGCAGCGGATCCGGAAGCTGTTCAAACGGATGAGCTGGTTCCTGCCGCTGCTGCGCCCGACCGGCCTGGCCCCGCGGATGACCGCCGAACAGCAGGCGAACAGCAACATCGAGCTCGGCAGGCTCTCCCGCGAACGCGAGCTGGGCCCCGTACTGGACGGCATCACCGTCCCCGTGCGGTACGTGGTCGCTTCGGGGACGTCCTTCGGAAGCCGCGGTGACGAGCAGGAACGGATACGCACCGGCCTCGACGCGGTGACCGCCCGCAACCCGAACATCCAGATCGGCGCGAAGGTCGCCAGCAACCACGGGGCGATCCTCAAGAAGGACTTCCCGGCCGTCGCCGAGGCCGTACGCGAGGTCGCCGCCCTCGATGGCGGGGGGCGCTGAAGACACGACCAGCGGGTTGCCGACACCCACTGATCGTGTGCCGTGGGTGACCGCTCAGGCGCCGAGACTCTGGAGGGTCTCCCCCACAGGCGGTCGCCCTTGGACGCGGGCCAGGAGGTGTGCGACGACAGCTTGGCCGGTCGACCGGCAGGCAGACCGTGGCCGGTCCTCGGGATACGTGGGCGGCGACGCCGCCCTTCCGCTCGCAACCCTGCGCCGCGGCACTGTCCGATCTCCATGTTCCGCGGTGCTCGGTCGGGCCCAACACTGCCCACACCGTGCGCGCACGAGGTCACGGCATCGGGCCCGTTGAGGCACACGCTTCGAATTCGAAGCAGTAGACTTCGGTCATGCCTGATTCCCCGCCGTCGCTCGACCCCGTGCAGCTCGGCGCCTACTTCGACCTCATCGAGGTGACCAGCCTGCTCCGGCATGCCGTCGAGCAGCAGCTGCGCGAGGCCGGCGATCTCAGCTATGTGCAGTTCCAGCTGCTGGCCCGCCTCGGGGACTCGCCGACGGGCAGTCAGCGCATGACCGACCTGGCCGACGGCGTCGTCTACAGCCGCAGCGGCCTGACCTACCAGGTGGATCTGCTCGAGAAGAAGGGCCTGGTCGTCCGC
>JODI01000088.1 GCA_000720805.1 Streptomyces violaceoruber | reverse complement strand
CATGGAGTGGGCGGCGAAGTCCGGCGCGAAGATAGTCTCCATGTCCCTGGGCGGTACGGCCTCGGGTCTCGGCGCGGTCGACAAGTCCGACAAGCTGGCCTCGTTCTCCAGCCGCGGCCCCCGCCTCGGCGACTACGCGGTCAAGCCGGAGATCACCGCACCGGGCGTGGGCATCACGGCGGCACGCGCCGCCGGCACGACGATGGGCACACCGGTCGACGACAACTACACGACGGCGAACGGAACATCGATGGCGACCCCGCATGTCGCGGGCGCCGCGGCGCTGGTCGCGCAGGCCCACCCCGACTGGACGGGCCAGCAGATCAAAGCTGATCTGGCGAGCACCGCGAAGACGATGCCGGACGCCGACGCGTTCCAGCAGGGCGACGGCAGGGTGGACGCCGTACGGGCGGTGCGACAGGGCGTCTTCGCGACCCCCGCACTGAGCTTCGGAAAGTTCGAGGACGGCGACACCGAGGTCGTCACCAAGGACATCACGTTCACCAACACCACTGACAAAGCGGTGGAGTTGAAGCTGTCGTCGAGTCTCCCCAAGGTCACCCCGGCCGCCGGAACGGTCACGGTGCCCGCGAAGGGCACCGCCGCGGCCCCGGTCGGTGTCGATCCGGCGAAGGAGGAGCAGGGCCAGTACACCGGCCACATCACCGCGACCGCCGACGGCGTCCAGCTCACCACGGCCATCGGCTTCGCGAAGGCGCCCAAGACGTTCGACCTGAAGGTTTCGCTGCTGGGCCGGGACGGCAAGACGGCAGGCTCGTCGCTCTACACGCTCCATGAGCTGAACGGCGCGTACCCCAAGGAGTACGGCTACCTGGGCGGCACCGAGACCTGGGAGGTCCCAGCCGGCACGTACTCCGTCGCCACCTGGATCCCCGACCGGGACGCGGGCGGCGCGGCCGTCGGCACCTCGGTCGTCGGCGATCCCGAGATCAAGGTCGACGGTGACACCGAGGTGGTCCTCGACGCCCGCAAGGCGGTGGAGATCAAACCGAAGACCAAGGAGGACTCCGAGTTCCAGGGATTCAGCACCAACTGGCACCGGGAGGGCCCGGGCAGTGCCTGGGGGCTGACCTACAGCCAGGGCTGGTGGACCAATCACGTCTACGTGGCGCCCACCAAGAAGGTCACCGAGGGAACGCTGGACTTCTACGCCAAGTTCCGCCTGTACGCGAAGGAGTTGACGGCGAGCGTCACCAGCCCGGAGAAGTCCGCGCTGTCGCTCTACTACAGCCAGACGTACAACGACTTCCCGACGAAGATCAGCGGTGACCGCACGGTGCGGGCCGTGGACGCGGGCGGCGGCACCGAGGCAGACTTCAAGGGGCTCGACGTCAAGGGCAAGGTGGCGGTGGTCGGACTCGGCGCCACCGAGTGGGCGGACGAGGCACTGGCCAACGCCACGAAGGCGGGGGCCGGGTATGTCATCGCGTACCGCAAGAACCCGGGCTTCTGGCTCACCGCCGTGGACCGTGCGACCAGCGTCCCGCTCATGATCGCCACCGGCGAGGAAGGCGCCAGGCTCACCAGCCTGTTGAAGACCGGCAAGAAGGTGACGCTGAAGCTGCGCGGCACGCCGGTCAGCCCGTACGTCTACAACCTGCTCGCCACCCAGAGCGGCGCCATCTCCGCGAACCAGACGTACCACCTGGACAGCTCCAACACGACGAAGTCCAGGGCCAGTTACTACGGTGCCAAGGCCGGCCAGATCGGCACGGACACCGTGTACACGTACCGCCCCTGGCAGCTCTACGCCATCGAGAGCAGCCAGTACATGCAGCTCGGTACGGTGCGCACCGAGTACAACTACGTCGACCCCGACACTCGTGTCTGGCACAACGTCTACCCGGACTGGCAGGCGGGCAAGGCCCAGTGGAGTCCACTGCGGACCTACACCAAGGCGACCACGGAGCCCGCCGAGGAGTGGCTGCGGCAGGTCGTCCGCCCGGGGGCCAGCGAGGAGTACGGGCTCTCCCAGCGCACCGGCGACAAACTCACCCTCTCCGTACCGGAGTTGAGTGACGCCACCCCGGGCCACTACGGATACGTCGACGGCACCCAGGACACCGCGCAGGGCAAGCTGTACAAGGACGGACAGCTGGTCGGCGACTCGCTCCTCGGCGGCTACGGCACCTTCGACGTACCGGCGGGCAACGCCTCGTACCGTTTCGTACTGGATGTGCAGCGCCGGGCCGACTGGGCCGCGTACTCGACGAGCACCCACACCGAATGGTCCTTCGCCTCCGCGCACACCGACGCCGAGACGCCGCTGCCACTGCTCACCGTCGGCCTCGCCGTGAAGAAGCTCGACCTCCTCAACCGCGCCGAGGGCAAGAAGGAGCTGGAGATCGGGCTGCCGGTCAGCGATCAACTGGGAAGCGTCAGAGCGAGCAGCCTGAAGGCGTGGGCCTCCTACGACGACGGCACGACCTGGAAAGAGGTGAGGGTCAAGAACGGCAAGGCGAAGTTCAAGGCCGCCAGGGGAGCGCAGTTTGTGTCGCTGCGTGTGCGGGCCGCCGACAAGGACGGCAACCGGATCGAGCAGACCGTACTGCGGGCGTTCGGTCTGAAGTGATGTGAAGTGAGCCGTCCACGACGGCAGGGCCGCGCTCCCCATGAGGGAGCGCGGCCCTTCGCCGTTCGGCCTACCTGCGCAGCAGGTTGCTCACTCGCTGAGCAGCCTGCCTACTTGCGGATCAGGTTGCGCAGCACGTACTGCATGATGCCGCCGTTGCGGTAGTAGTCGGCCTCACCGGGGGTGTCGATGCGAACGACCGCGTCGAACTCGACGCCCGTGTCGGTGGTGACCTTGACCGTGCGCGGCGTGGTGCCGTTGTTGAGCTCCTCGACGCCGGTGAAGGAGAAGGTCTCCTCGCCGGTCAGGCCGAGGGAGGCGGCGGACTGGCCCTCCGGGTACTGCAGCGGGAGCACGCCCATGCCGATGAGGTTGGAGCGGTGGATACGCTCGTACGACTCGGCGATGACGGCCTTGACGCCGAGAAGCGCGGTGCCCTTGGCGGCCCAGTCGCGGGACGAGCCGGAGCCGTACTCCTTGCCGGCCAGGACGACCAGCGGGATGCCCTGCTCGATGTAGTTGCGCGAGGCGTCGTAGATGAACGACACCGGGGCGTCGGCCTGGGTGAAGTCGCGGGTGTAGCCGCCCTCCGTGCCCGGCGCGATCTGGTTGCGCAGGCGGATGTTGGCGAACGTGCCGCGGATCATGACCTCGTGGTTGCCGCGGCGCGAGCCGTAGCTGTTGAAGTCACGACGCTCCACACCGTGCTCGGTGAGGTACTTGCCGGCCGGGGTGTCGGCCTTGATGGCGCCGGCCGGGGAGATGTGGTCGGTGGTGACCGAGTCGCCCAGCTTGGCCAGGACGCGGGCGCCCGTGATGTCGGAGACCGGGGTGGTCTCCATCGTCATGCCCTCGAAGTACGGGGGCTTGCGGACGTACGTCGACTCGGCGTCCCACTCGAAGGTGTTGCCGGTCGGGATCGGCAGCGCCTGCCACTGGGCGTCGCCCGCGAAGACGTCCTGGTAGGACTTGTTGAACATGTCCTCGCCGATGGCGTTCGCCACGACGTCGTTGACCTCGGCCTCGGAGGGCCAGATGTCCTTGAGGTAGACCGGGTTGCCGTCCTGGTCGGCGCCCAGGGCCTCGCGCGTGATGTCCACCTTCATGGAGCCCGCGAGGGCGTACGCGACGACCAGCGGCGGGGACGCCAGGTAGTTCATCTTGACGTCGGGGTTGATCCGGCCCTCGAAGTTCCGGTTGCCGGACAGGACCGCGGTGACCGCGAGGTCGTGGTCGTTGACGGCCTTGGAGACCTCCTCCGGCAGCGGGCCGGAGTTGCCGATGCAGGTGGTGCAGCCGTAGCCGACGAGGTTGAAGCCGACCTTGTCCAGGTAGGGGGTGAGCCCCGCCTTGTCGAAGTAGTCGGTGACGACCTTGGAGCCCGGGGCGAGGGTGGTCTTGACCCACGGCTTGCGGGTCAGCCCCTTCTCCACGGCCTTCTTCGCGACGAGCGCGGCGGCGACCATGACGTACGGGTTCGAGGTGTTGGTGCAGGAGGTGATGGCCGCGACCGTCACCGCGCCGTGGTCGATCTCGTAGGTCGAGCCGTCGGGGGCGGTCACCGTGACCGGGCTGGACGGAGCGCCGTTCGGGGCGACGGCCGGGGCGTCGGAGGCCGGGAAGGACTCCTGGCCCGCCTCGTCCACGACGTCGACGTAGTTGCGGACGTCCTGCTTGAACTGCTCGGCGGCGTTCGCGAGGACGATGCGGTCCTGCGGGCGCTTCGGGCCGGCGATCGACGGGACGACCGTCGCCAGGTCCAGTTCGAGCTTCTCGGAGAAGTCCGGCTCGGCCTTCGGGTCCAGCCAGAGGCCCTGCTCCTTGGCGTACGCCTCGACGAGCGCGAGCTGCTGCTCGGAGCGGCCGGTGAGCTTCAGGTACTTGATGGTCTCGTCGTCGATCGGGAAGATCGCGGCGGTCGAGCCGAACTCCGGCGACATGTTGCCGATGGTGGCGCGGTTCGCGAGGGAGGTGGCGGCGACGCCCTCTCCGTAGAACTCGACGAACTTGCCGACCACGCCGTGCTTGCGCAGCATCTCGGTGATGGTCAGCACGAGGTCGGTCGCGGTGGTGCCGGGAGTGAGCTCGCCGGTGAGCTTGAAGCCGACGACGCGCGGGATGAGCATCGAGACCGGCTGGCCGAGCATCGCGGCCTCGGCCTCGATACCGCCGACGCCCCAGCCCAGCACACCGAGGCCGTTGACCATCGTGGTGTGCGAGTCGGTGCCGACCAGGGTGTCGGGGTAGGCCTGGCCGTTGCGGACCATGACCGTGCGAGCCAGGTGCTCGATGTTCACCTGGTGGACGATGCCGGTGCCGGGCGGGACGACCTTGAAGTCGTCGAAGGCGGTCTGGCCCCAGCGCAGGAACTGGTAGCGCTCGCGGTTGCGGCCGTACTCCAGCTCGACGTTCTGCGCGAAGGCCTCGTTGGTGCCGAACTTGTCGGCGATGACGGAGTGGTCGATGACCAGCTCGGCCGGGGAGAGCGGGTTGACCTTCGCCGGGTCGCCGCCGAGCTCCTTGACGGCCTCACGCATGGTGGCGAGGTCCACGACACAGGGCACGCCGGTGAAGTCCTGCATGATCACGCGGGCCGGCGTGAACTGGATCTCCTGCGACGGCTGGGCCTTCGAGTCCCAGCCGCCCAGCGCGCGGATGTGGTCGGCGGTGATGTTGGCGCCGTCCTCGGTACGGAGCAGGTTCTCCAGGAGAACCTTGAGGCTGTACGGCAGGCGGGCCGAGCCCTCCACCTTGTCCAGCCGGAAGATCTCGTACGACTCGTCGCCCACCTGCAGCGTGCTGCGGGCGTCGAAGCTGTTCGCCGACACGACAGTCTCCTTCATTTTTGTGCGCTTACCACCGCATCCTGCCGCCACGCCCTCTTGGCTTGTCCGCTGAGGTAAGGCTAAGTTAGGCATGCCTTACTGCCAGACCCAGCGAAAGCGTGCGACTGCGGTACGCCTCGGCAGATATCTCGATGTCGAGATAACTCTAGTACATGGGCGCGGAATGGTCATGCCCGGGCCCGCTGTCCGCTGCCATCCGATCGAGGCGCCCGACAGCGAACCGAGTCGTTCCGCCTTCCTTGCCGGCGAACCCAGGCGTACGAGGTGACATGCCGGGGTGCTGGGTGGCCGTACCGGTCGGGGCGGATCGTGCGGAGCTGTACGTCGAGCTGTCGTACGTGGATGCGGTACGGGAGCGTCAGCGGCGTCCGCTGCCGGACTGCGTGACGGCCCGGTTCGAGGACGCGCCGCCAGCGCGGCCGTTTCGCTGGTCGCGTGGTGGGCGTCACCTTCTCGGGCTGGTACTGGGCGGCGACGACCGGGCGGCATGTCGGTTTCGAGCGGTTTCAGCTGATCTGTTCCCGGCGGTGCTGTTGTCGGTGGGGGGCGGCAAGCGATCGCCTCTGTCACGGCCTACGGTCGGGGCGACATCACTTCGTCGACTCCAGAATGCGGTCGAGCGTCCGGCGCCCCATTCTGCTCATCGTCGGATTGCTCTCGACGTAGTACCAGACAAGACCCATCGCCTGTTCGAAGGCCCATGCCTTGCCGCGTTCCCACTCCAGATCGTCGCAGGCCAGTGTCCGCCGGAGCACTTCCCGTGGGCCCGGTTGCAACAGGTGCCAGGCGCTGACCAGATCCAGCGCGGGGTCGGCCGGGCCGAAGCCGCCGGTGTCGAGTACGCCGCCGAGCCGGTCTCCCGTGACCAGTACGTTGCCGGGAATCAGGTCACCATGGCTCATCACGTCGGCAGCCGTGCGTGGCAACTCCCGGAGGTGGCTCCACACTTGGCGCAGCCGGGGCACGTCGAGCAGCCCCTTGCTCTCCTCGAAGCACTTCGCCATCCAGTCGTCGTGGTGAGCGAGAACGCCGCCACGGTTCTCGCCGCTGAAACGCCGCCCCCGCGTCTCGGCGTCCCGCAGGGCTGCGATGAAGGCCGCAAGGTCCTCGGCGAAAGCGTCCGACCCACTCGGGTCGGCATCGAAGGCGACCGTTCCCGGCAGCCATGTCTGGACCGACCACGGCATGGGGTAACCCGCTCCGGGCTTTCCCAGGGCGACGGGTTCCGGAACGGGGAACCGAGACACCTGTGCCAGCTCCGCGCTCGCCTGGGCTTCCCGTTCCAGAACCGCCAGCGCCTCCGCGGCATCGGTCAGACGCAGCGGGAAACGCGCGGAGAGGTCGTCCCCGATGCGGAAGATGGCGTGGACCGTCCCGGTCGACGCCAGGAGTTGGATCGCCCTGCCGCTCCACTGAGGGAACTGTTCTTGGATCAAGGCCGCAACGATGTCAGTGGTCACGTCCACTTGGTCATCGTGCATGGTCAATCTCGCAGGCCCTTTCCACTGGTCCGGTTCGAAACGACGGAAGCAATCCAGATCAGCTGAGACGACATCCAGTATGCAGACGCCAGGTTCCGGATCAACCGAGTTTTTTCGACCACCCAGGTGTCTCAACCGTGCTGGTCGCCCCAGGTCACAGCCGCGGCTTCGGACCAGATCACTTGAGACTTAACGCGAGAGGCACCCACCGAGAGTGATCGTTTGCCACCGTCCTGTCCCGGTGAAGCCCGGGAGGACTCCCCGACCTCGAAGGCTCGTCCGGCTGAGCCGGTCGGAGCACTACGATCGCGCGGGCTGGTTGGCGATCAGAAGAGTGCTGCCGGCGGGACGGAAACCCAGGCCCCGGTAGATGCGAGCGACGGCGTCCTGCGCATACGCGAGGAAAACGGTGCTGACTCCGCGGTCGCGAGCGTGGTGGACCAGGGCTGCGGTGACGGCGGCCGCCAGGCCCTGACGGCGGGCCACGGGAAGGGTGCCGACGCCGCCGATCTCGGTAGTGCCGTTGGCCGGGTGGTAGTGGCCGACGGCGAGCGGAGTGCCGTCCGGGGCGACGGCGGCGATCAGGGTTTTGTGTCCGGCACGGATCGTGGGGCGGACCGTTGCCACAGTGCCGTCCTCGGTCAGCTCCCCGGCCACCACCGACAGCTCCTTACGCCCCGCCGAACCCCTCGCGGTGCCTTCCTCGGCGAAAGCCAGGCGGGGAAGAGCGAGGACCGCGGGCAGAGCGGGGTCGTCCGCCGTCAGCACGCGGATCGTCACGCCATCCGGCAACGGGCGCGGACCAACCGGATGACGCGGATCCAGTGCCATCAGCGGGCGTTCCTCCACCGGCAGGCCGGCCTCCTCGATGCAGGCGCGCAGGCCCGGTGCGGACTCGGCCAGCCACTCGAAAGCCTCCGGCACACCGAGTTCACGCTGCCGCGCCCGCACCCGGGCCACGTCAGCGGAAACCGCCGAAGCTCCCCCTGCGACGGGTTGAGCATGGCTGGGACCGCCGTAATACGGGGCACCTGGTCGCCTTCGCACGAACAACCGTAACGAGCCGAACTCTTCGACGTCGGCGAACAGCAACGGCACGCAGGCGTAGTACTGCTCGATACGGGCAGGCAGCGAGTCGCTCATGCGGCGCATCCCACCACGGGACGCCGGCGCACCGCATCCGAGATGCGGTCCTGCGGTTGGCGCTTCGACCCGGCTGTTGACACACCGATCCCCCAGCCGCCGCCGGCTCCGCCCTCCGCCCTCCGCCCTCCGCAGCAGGCTGGACGCGGCTTTCGCTGTCGGCAGACCGGCTGGACCGCGCGTCGCGGTCTGGCCAGGATGGCGGCATGAGCAAGGACATCGCGGTGCGTCGACTCGACCTCGGGTACTTCGTCCGGCCCGCATCGGAGACAGGCAGCCCGCAGCCACGAGTGGAACCCGTACTGGCCTACCTGGTGCGACACGACCGGGGTCTGATCCTCTTCGACACCGGCATCGGCGCGGCGAACCCCGAAACCGAAGCGCACTACCGACCCCGACGCCGTGCGCTGCAGGAGGCCCTGTCCGGGGCAGGAGCAGACCTCCGCGACATTTCTGTCGTGGTGAACTGTCACCTGCACTTCGACCACTGCGGAGGGAATCCTCTTCTGGGCGGCAAACCCATCCTGGTCCAGGACGTGGAGCTGGCCACCGCCCGCCGGGGCAACCACACGTTCGATGAGCTTGTCGACTTCCCCGGCGCCACCTACGAGGAACTCGCCGGGGAGACCGAGTTCTGGCCAGGAGTCCGGGTCATTCCGACACCCGGTCACACCGAAGGACACCAGTCCCTGGTCCTCCGGAAAGCAGACGGCACCGTGGTCCTCGCGGGCCAGGCACACGACTTCGCATCCCAGTTCGCATCGGACCAACTGGCCCGCCACGCCGCCCGCCACGGAGTGGAACAGCCTCTTCCGCCCTACCGGCGCTGGCTGGACCGGCTCGCCGACTTCGACCCACGACGCGTGCTCTTCGCCCACGACTGCTCGGTCTGGGAACCGTCACACGACACGCTCCGACCGAGCCACCTCTGACGCGCCGTAGGCGTCTGACCTGCGACATGACCCGCGTTCAACGTTTGGAGGACGCCGAACCTCGCCGCGAGAGGTCACTCCCTTGACGGGGAATGGATGGGGCTCCACTCAAGACAGCGAGAGGGAACCTGTGAACGCTGAGAGCCCCATGCCGCAATGGCACCTTCCGGACAGTGATGGCCTTCCGGCCCGTCAGCTCGTGGAGGGGACCTTGGCCCCCATCGTCCTTCTCGACGCGCGGCTGCGCCATCTGTACGTCAACCCGGCATGGGCCCGGGTCAGTGGCGTGCCCGCCACCGCGTTCCTGGGACGAACGCTCGGGGAAGTGCTGCCGGACCTCGAGAGCCCGGACGACGTCCTGTACGAGGTACTCGCGGACGGGCGGCCTCGGGAGGCAACCCTCGCCGGAACGACAGGGGTCTCCTCGCCGCTGGGGCGGAGGCTCTGGCGAGCGGTCTATCACCGGATGGATCTGCCGGGACAGGAGGCGTGTCTGTGCGGGATCGGCGTGGAGATCAGCAGCCTGCGTCGCCATCTGGACGACCTGGAGAGAGCGCATCAGCGGCTGGCCCTGCTGGATGCCGCGGCCACGCGCGTCGGCACCACGCTCGACATCGAAACCACGTGCCAGGAGCTGGTCGACTTTCTGACCCCTTCACTGGCCGACACCGCCGCGGTGGGAATCGTCGAAGAGGAGTTCACCGGTGCTCCCCCGCCTCCTCCCGGCTTCCTGCGGCTGCGCAAGGTGAGAGGTTCGGCGCCCCCCGGAATGGAATGGGTGCTGCGTCAGCTCGGCGGGCCGGGGCCGTACGTCGATGTTCCGCGTGGCGTCGCCACCCGGCGTTGCATGGACAGCGGGCGGCCATGGCTGGGCAACCTGGCCTCGGACGAGCTGTTCCAGAAGGTGACCGTCGACCCCGAACGAACCAAGATCTTCCGTGCGGCCGGCATCCACTCGCTTCTCATCGCGCCGCTGATCACGGCTGGTCGCCCGGTCGGCGTCGTCCTTCTGGGGCGGGCCGGAGCGTCGCAGCCCTTCAACGACGACGACCTCGGGACCATCCAGGCACTTGCCGCCCGGGCCGCCCTCTCCATCGACAGCGCGCGCCGCTACAGCTACGAACACACCATGGCGCTGGAACTGCAGCGGGCCCTGCTGTCCGAACCCAGCACCCCCCACCCCGCTGTGGAAGTGGCCGCGCGCTACCTCCCCTCCGGCCGCAGCGTCCTCGTCGGTGGGGACTGGTACGACTCGATTCCCCTGCCGGCCTCCCGCACCTTGCTGGTCATGGGCGACGTGATGGGC
This sequence comes from Streptomyces violaceoruber, assembly GCA_000720805.1. Lineage (GTDB taxonomy): Bacteria > Actinomycetota > Actinomycetes > Streptomycetales > Streptomycetaceae > Streptomyces > Streptomyces cellulosae_A. The sequence goes on along the minus strand of JODI01000088.1, from coordinate 21,468 downwards.
CACGGCTTCCAGGCCGCTGTCGCCATGAGCCAGTACCGCTCCCTCCTGCGCACCGTCGCCGCTTCCGGCGCCGGCGTCGACGAGATCCTGGGCGAGCTCGACCGCCAGGTCGCGCACCTCGGTCTCGACCGCCTCGCCACCTGCCTTCTCGCGGTCATGGATCCCAGGGCGGGCACGTGCACCCTGGCCAGCGCCGGGCATCTGCCGCCCGCCGTCGTGCGGCCGGGCGGCAGCATCGAGGTCGTGTGGTTCCCGGCCGGCCCGCCCATCGGCACCGGGCTCGGCGGCTATGAATCGCTCACTGTACGAATGGACCGCGGCACCACGCTGCTGCTCTACACCGACGGACTGGTGGAACGACGCGGCACGGACATCGACCTCTCGGTGCAGGCGCTCGAGACGCTGAGCCTGCCGGCGGACGGCCCTCTGGAGGGCATGCTCGAGACGTTCCTGGCGCTCGTGGCGAACGGTGCGTACGAGGATGACGTCGCGATCCTCGCCGCCCGCCGACGCGACGAGGACGAGTGACCGGTGCACGCGACGGCCATGTCCGCGTCCCTTCCGGGTATCCGGTACGGAACGAAAGGGGGCGGGAATGCCGCTTACGTTCCGCAAGAGTTTCCGGATCCTTCCGGGGGTGCGCCTGAACATCAACAAGCGCTCCTGGTCCATCACGACCGGTGGCCACAATGGTCCGCGCCACACGCACAGCAGCACGGGACGTCGTACGACATCGATGGATCTGCCCGGACCGTTCGGGTGGCGTCGTACGCGCAACGCAAGGCGGGGCTGACAGTCCTTCACCCGAACGGACTCCCCCAAGAGGCAACATCTCATATCTGAGATAACCTCGACCTCATGGCAGACGACTACCTCGTACGTATCGGCAAGCTCATCCGTGACGCCCGTCAGCACCGGGGCTGGACACAGTCGCAGCTTGCCGAGGCGCTCGGCACCAGTCAGAGCGCCGTCAATCGCATCGAGCGCGGCAATCAGAACATCAGCCTTGAGATGATCGCTCGCATCGGTGAGGCACTGGACAGCGAAATCGTCTCTCTGGGCTACGCGGGCCCGATGCACCTGCGGGTGGTCGGCGGCCGCCGGCTCTCCGGCGCCATCGACGTGAAGACCAGCAAGAACGCGTGTGTGGCGCTGCTGTGCGCCTCCCTGCTCAACCGGGGGCGCACAGTGCTGCGCCGGGTGGCCCGCATCGAGGAGGTGTACCGCCTGCTGGAGGTGCTCAACTCCATCGGCGTGCGCACCCGTTGGATCAACGACGGCGTCGACCTGGAGCTGGTGCCGCCGGCCGAGCTGGACATGGCGGCGATCGACGCGGAGGCCGCCGTACGGACGCGGTCCATCATCATGTTCTTCGGCCCGCTGCTGCACCGTATGGATCAGTTCAAGCTGCCGTACGCCGGCGGCTGCGACCTCGGGACGCGCACCATCGAGCCGCACATGATCGCGCTGCGCCGGTTCGGGCTGGACATCGCCGCGACGGAGGGCCAGTACCACGCGCGGGTCGACCGGTCCGTGCGCCCCGAGCGTCCGATCGTGCTGACCGAGCGCGGCGACACCGTGACGGAGAACGCGCTGCTGGCCGCCGCCCGGCACGACGGCGTCACCGTCATCCGCAACGCCTCCTCCAACTACATGGTCCAGGACCTCTGTTTCTTCCTGGAGGCCCTGGGCGTCAGGGTGGAGGGCATCGGCACCACCACGCTCACCGTGCACGGTGTGCCCACGATCGACGTGGACGTCGACTACTCCCCCTCCGAGGACCCGGTCGAGGCGATGAGCCTGCTGGCCGCCGCGGTGGTGACGGAATCCGAACTGACGGTGCGCCGGGTCCCGATCGAGTTCCTGGAGATCGAGCTCGCGGTCCTGGAGGAGATGGGCCTCGACCACGACCGCACGCCCGAGTACTGGGCGGACAACGGCCGCACCCGCCTGGTGGACCTCACCGTCCGCCCCTCCAAGCTGGAGGCGCCGATCGACAAGATCCACCCGATGCCCTTCCCGGGCCTGAACATCGACAACGTCCCGTTCTTCGCGGCCATCGCGGCCGTCGCGTCCGGCAAGACCCTGATCCACGACTGGGTCTACGACAACCGGGCGATCTACCTGACGGACCTGAACCGGCTCGGCGGCCGCCTGCAACTCCTCGACCCGCACCGCGTCCTGGTCGAGGGCCCCACCCGCTGGCGCGCCGCCGAGATGATGTGCCCGCCCGCACTGCGACCCGCCGTGGTCGTCCTGCTGGCGATGATGGCAGCCGAAGGAACCTCCGTGCTGCGCAACGTCTACGTCATCAACCGGGGCTACGAGGACCTTGCCGAGCGGCTCAACTCGATCGGGGCGCAGATCGAGACGTTCCGCGACATCTGAGCGAACGGCGCCGCCGCACCCTTTTCTCACCTCCATCGATGCGGGTCTCAAGGGGGTGCGGCGGCGGCATCTTGGGGACTTCTTCGGGACTGTGGGCCGCGAGCGGGCTGTTTCCGGTCGGCTCGGGCTACGACTGCGCGAGGACCGGGGCGACGGCGGCGGAGCCGCGCGCACCCGCGCGGGGCAGGATGCGACTGTCGGACCGTGTCCTGCGGGAGGCCCGAAACGCTGCGGTTCGGTGCGGCGGGGGCCGGACCGGGATCGATCGGCGATCCGCCCGGCCCCGCCACCCGCTCCCGCATGTCAGGGCCACTCGAGGAACCCGCCGCCCCCCGAGGAAACCAGCCGCGCAAGGCTTCAAGGGGAGGCCCGGGAGCCATACTTCACCATGCGGGGCCAATCCCGTGTGACGTGGCAGGGGAGAGGCAGCGATCCGGTGAGCAGCGGCAGCCAAGGAGTGGTGAAGGCCGAGGTACGGCTCAAGTGGGACCCGAGTCCCTGGGATCGGCCCCCTCATCATCTCGACATCATCGCCACGACCTACTCCGCGGACGCCCCCTACGGGCGTCCCGTGTACGTCGTCCACTTCGACAGCCGCTCACCGGACGGCACCATCAACATGAGCCGGCACAGCCAGACCGGTCAGGGCCTGGGCTACGTCGAAGCGATGACCCTGGAACTCGATCGCCTCGCGTCCTCCTTCGCACGGGTGGTCGTGGGCGTGGCGATCCACCAGAACAGCGGGCCGAAAACCTTCGGTGACCTGTCGAACGCGGGAGTTCTGGTGGTCGAGGGGTACCGGGAGCTGTTGAAGGACGACTTTTCCCAGCTGGCCGGATTCACCGCCACGACGGTCGCGGAGTTCACCCGGGACGCCTCCGGAGCGTGGGAGTTCCACGAGTGCATCCGAGGGTTCGACAGTGACCCCGTGCTCTTCACCGCGGAGATGGGCAGCATCCCACAACCCTGATCGGGCAGCATGGCCCCGTGCCTACCTTGCTGATCGTGCATCACACGCCCTCGCCCAACTGTCAGTCGATGTTCGAAGCCCTGGTCGCCGGGGCGACGGCACCGGAGATCGAGGGGGTGCGGGTCGTGCGGCGGGCCGCGCTGGCCGCGACGGCGTCGGACGTACTCGCCGCCGACGGGTACCTGCTGGGCACCCCGGCCAACCTCGGCTACATGTCCGGCGCGCTGAAGCACTTCTTCGACCAGGTCTACTACCCGTGCCTCGACGAGACGCGCGGCCGGCCCTTCGGCTACTACGTGCACGGCGGCAACGACGTGACCGGAGCGGTGCGTGGCATCGAGGCGATCACGACGGGGCTGGGCTGGCGGCGGGCGGCCGAGGCGGTGACCGTGACGGGTGAGCCCGCCAAGGCGGATGTCGAGGCCTGCTGGGAACTCGGCGCCACGGTGGCCGCCGGGTTGATGGGCTGAACGGGGATGGAGGAAGGGGAGAGAGAAAAGGGGAGAAGAGGGGCTCGCGTCCGCGTCGGGCGTCCGGGAACGGTCCGGGAGTTGTCCGCGTGTTGTCACGCTTCTCGTCGGGCCATTCCGATGAGTTCGCCTCGGGAGGATGGTCTCCTCATAGGGAAGGTTTTTCCTACCGTGAGTCACCGACGTGGAGGTGCGCCATGTGTACCCACCAGCCCTCGTGTCCCGCAGCGGACAGCCGTGCTCCGCACGTGGTCGCCGCCCACCCCGAGCAGGGCTGGAACCTGCTCTGCAACGGCGCCATCGTCTTCGACGACACCGGTGAACTGCTGCCCGACGGCCGGGTCGTCGCGCCCCACCGGGCACCCGTCGAGCGGCTGACGATCGCCGCCTGATCGGCACCTGATCGGCCGCCTGATCTCCGCCTGATCGCTCCTTGGTTCCGCCTGCTCGCCGCAGACCGCTCAGGGCAGCACAGCGAAGCCGTCGAGTTCCACCATGGCCTGTTCGTCCCACAGGCGTACGACTTCCACGACGGCCATCGCCGGGTAGTCACGGCCCGCCGACTCCCGCCAGAGGCGGCCGAGTTCGGGGGCATGCGCGCGGTACGCCGCGACGTCCGTGGCGTAGACGGTGACGCGGGCGAGGTCGGCGGGAGCGCCGCCGGCCCTGCGCAGGGCGGTGAGCAGGTTGGTGAGGGCCCGCTCGAACTGCTCGGGCAGGGTGTCGCCGACGACCTTGCCGTCGGTGTCGAGGGCCGTCTGCCCCGCCAGGAACACCAGCCGGGACCCGGAGGCGACCACCGCGTGCGAGAAGCCGGTGGGCGGGGAGAGCTCGGGCGGGTTGACGCGCTCGGCGGTCACGGCGCCCCCTGGCTCTCGTACAACTCCTTGGCGATGATGCCGCGTTGGACCTCGCTGGCACCCTCGTAGATGCGCGGGCCGCGTACCTCGCGATAGAGGTGTTCGAGCAGGTGACCGCGGCGCAGGGCGCGGGCGCCGTGCAGTTGTACGGCCGCGTCGACGACGTACTGCGCGGTCTCGGTGGCCAGCAGTTTCGCCATCGCCGCGCGCCCAGGGACGTCCGGGGAGTTCTCGTCGTACGCCGTAGCCGCCGCGTACACCATCAGGCGGGCCGCCTCCGTGCGCAGGGCCATCTCGGCGACCTGGTGGGCGACGGTCTGCAGGTCCCTCAGCTTGCCGCCGAACGCGTCCCGTCCGGCGGTGTGCGCGAGGGCGGCGTCGAGAGCGGCCTGCGCCATGCCGACCGCGAAGGCGCCGACGCTGGGCCGGAAGAGGTTGAGCGTGCCCATCGCGACCCGGAAACCGCGGTCGACCTCACCGAGCACGTCATCGGCCGTCACCGGCACCGCGTCGAAGTCGAGAGCGCCGATGGGGTGCGGCGAGAGCATGTCGAGAGGCGTACCGGTGAGACCGGGCCGGTCGGCCGGCACCAGGAAGGCGGTGACGCCCCGGGCACCGGCGCCCGGGGTGGTGCGAGCGAAGACGGTGTAGAAGTCCGCCTCGGGCGCGTTGGAGATCCAGCACTTCTCCCCGGCGAGCCGCCAACGCGCGGAGCCTTCGGGGTCGGCGGCGAGGGGGGCGGGTGGCACCGCGAGGTCGGCGGGGGCGGCGGCACGAGAGACTCGCGGCAGCGCCTCGGCGGCGGACTTTGCAGCGCCTCGGCGGGCGGGTGAGGTCGCGGCGGTGGCAGCCGCGTCGGTCAGCAAGACTTGTGCGGCTCCTTCCCGCACGGGGGCACCGCCCCGCCCGGAGGCTCCCTGCCGTTCCGCCCCGCTCTCCCGGGCACGTCCGCCCCACCCCACTCCCTCCTCCGGTTCCGCCCGCAACCCGAGTGCCGCCGCGTCCGACCCCGCCCCCGGCTCGCTCAGCGCGAACGCGGCGATCGCCGTGCCGTCGGTCACGCGGGGGAGCCAGCGGTCCCGTTGGGCCGGGGTGCCGTGGGCGTGGACGGGGTGGGCGCCCAGGCCCTGGAGGGCGAGAGCGGTTTCGGCCTCGGTGCAGGCGTAGGCCAGGGACTCCCGCATCAGACAGAGGTCGAGGGCGCCGGAGGTGAACAGGCGGGACAGCAGCCCCAGTCGGCCGAGTTCGGCGACGAGCGGACGGTTGACGTGGCCCGGTTCGCCCTTCTCGGCGAGCGGGCGCAGGCGTTGCGTGGCCAGGGCGCGCAGTTCCGCACACCAGGCGAGTTGTTCCGGTCCGAGCGAGAATGCGGGCATCGCCGTCCTCTCTTCTCCTGACCTCGCCTGGTGACCTCGCCTCGTGACCCGAGGCGGCGGCCATGCGTGTCGACGCCTCGTAGCCGTCGTACCCGTCGTAACCGTCGAGGCTCCGGCCCGACGGTATCGCGCACCGTTGACTGCCGTCACCAACACGATACGCTCGTTGCGCGAACCCGACCAGGACGCCCACTCCGGACGCCGACCCCACGCCCACCACCGACGCCCACAAGGCAAGGGGGCGAACCGACATGAACCCCTCGGCCCACGTCGACACCTTCGCGCGCGACCACCTCCCGCCCCCGGACCAGTGGCCCGAGCTGCGTTTCGACCTCCCGGAGCTGCGTTACCCCGAGCGGCTGAACTGCGCCGCGGAACTGCTCGACGGCCATCCGGAGGACCGCCCGGCGTTCCGCACGGCCGACGGCATCACCTGGACGTACGCGGATCTCCGCGCCCACGTCGACCGCATCGCGCACACACTCACCGGCGAGCTCGGGGTCGTCCCCGGCAACCGCGTCCTGCTGCGCGGCCCCACCACGCCCTGGCTGGCCGCCTGCTGGCTGGCGGTGCTGAAGGCGGGCGCGGTCGCCGTCACCGTGCTGGCCCAGCAGCGCCCGCACGAGCTGAGCACGATGTGCGAGATCGCGCGGGTCCGGCACGCCCTGTGCGACATCCGGGCCGTCGACGACCTCGCCAAGGCCGGCATACCGGGGCTCAGGATCACCACGTACGGCGGTGACGCCCCCGACGACCTGCTGCTCCGCAGGGCGCCCGGTCAGCCGTACACCGCGGTGCCGACAGCGGCCGACGACGTGGCGCTGATCGCGTTCACCTCGGGCACCACCGGTCGCCCGAAAGGATGCATGCACTTCCACCGGGATGTGCTGGCGATCGCGGACACCTTCTCGCGCCATGTGCTGCGGCCGGATCCCGACGATGTCTTCACCGGCAGTCCCCCGCTCGGCTTCACCTTCGGGCTCGGCGGGCTGGTGGTCTTCCCGATGCGGGCCGGCGCGAGTGCCCTGCTGCTCGAACAGGCGGGCCCCGGGCAGCTGTTGCCCGCGATCGCCGAGCATCGGGTGTCCGTGCTGTTCACCGCGCCGACCGCGTACCGCGCGATGCTCGACGAGGTCGGCGCGTACGACATCTCGTCCCTGCGCCGCTGTGTCTCCGCCGGCGAGAACCTGCCCGCCGCCACCTGGCGGGCCTGGCGGGACCGGACCGGTCTCGCCCTCATCAACGGCATCGGCGCCACCGAGCTGCTGCACATCTTCGTCTCCGCCGCCGACGAACGGATCCGGCCCGGGGCGACCGGGATTCCCGTACCGGGGTGGCACGCGCGGGTGCAGAACGAGAACGGCGAGCCGGTGCCCGACGGCGAGCCCGGGCTGCTGGCCGTGCGCGGGCCGGTCGGCTGCCGGTACCTCGCCGATGGGCGGCAGCGGGAGTACGTGCGCGGCGGCTGGAACCTCACCGGCGACACCTACGTCCGCGAACCCGACGGCTACTTCCGGTACGTCGCCCGCGCCGACGACATGATCATCTCGGCCGGGTACAACATCGCCGGCCCGGAGGTCGAGGACGCGCTGCTGCGACATCCGGACGTGGTGGAGGCGGCGGTCGTGGGCCGGTCCGACGAGGCGCGCGGTCAGGTCGTGGTGGCCTTCGTCGTCCTCAAGGAGGGCGCCGAGCGAGACACCGAGGCACTGCGCGCCTTCGTCACGTCCGAACTGGCGCCCTACAAATGCCCGCGCGAGATCGTCCTGTTGGAGTCGCTGCCGCGCACGGCGACCGGAAAGCTCCAGCGTTTCAAGCTGCGCACCGATGGTGACCAGCAGTGATACCGACGGCCTAAGATGATCAACGTGTCCGACCAGCATGCACCACGGTCTCTCATCGTCACGCTCTACGGCGCCTACGGCCGCTTCGTGCCCGGCCCGGTCCCGGTCGCCGAGCTGATCCGGCTGCTGGCCGCGGTCGGCGTGGACGCCCCCTCCGTACGCTCGTCGGTGTCCCGGCTCAAACGGCGCGGGCTGCTCGTGCCGGCCCGTACCGCCGAGGGCGCGGCCGGGTACGAACTGTCACCGGAGGCCCGCCAGTTGCTCGACGACGGCGACCGGCGCATCTACCACTCACCGCCTGGGAAGGACGAGGGCTGGGTGCTCGCCGTGTTCTCCGTGCCGGAGTCCGAGCGGCAGAGACGGCACGTGCTGCGCTCCCGGCTGGCGGGCCTCGGCTTCGGCACCGCGGCCCCCGGCGTGTGGCTGGCCCCGGCGCGGCTGTACGAGGAGGCCCGGCACACCCTGCAGCGGCTGCGGCTCGATCCCTACGTCGACTTCTTCAGCGGCGAGCACCTGGGCTTCGCGCCGACCGTGGAGGCCGTCGCCCGCTGGTGGGACCTGGCGGCGATCGCCAAGGAGCACGAGGCGTTCCTCGACCGGCACGCGCCCGTGCTGCACGACTGGGAGCGGCGGACGGACACCCCGCCCGAGGAGGCCTACCGCGACTACCTCCTCGCCCTGGACTCCTGGCGCCGTCTCCCCTACGCCGACCCCGGCCTGCCCGCCGCGCTGTTGCCCGGCGACTGGCCGGGCGCCCGGTCGGCGCAGGTGTTCCGGGGCCTGCACGAGCGGCTGCGCGACGCGGGGGCCGCGTTCGTGGGTCTGTGACGCGTGAGTGCGATGCGTGAGTGTGTGGTCTCTTCCCCGAGGTCAGCTCCCGAGCGCCCGCCGGGGTCTCGGGGCGTCCGTCCGTCCTGTCCGCGGGCGGCGGCTGCCCGCGCGGTAAGGCGCCGGCCAGGCGACGCCCGGACCGTCGTATCCCTGCTCGGCCGCCGCGTGCAGCGTCCAGTGCGGGTCGTACAGATGCGGCCGGGCCAGTGCGCACAGGTCCGTACGCCCCGCCAGGATCAGTGAGTTGACGTCGTCCCAGGAGGAGATCGCGCCGACGGCGATGACCGGGACGCCCGCCTCGTGGCGGATCCGGTCGGCGAACGGTGTCTGGTACGACCGCCCGAACTCGGGCTGCTCCTCGGCCACCACCTGACCGGTGGACACGTCGATGGCGTCGGCGCCGTGCTCCGCGAGGGCGCGGGCGATCTCGACGGCGTCCTCGGCCGTGGTGCCGCCCGCGGCCCAGTCGGTGGCGGAGATCCGCACGGTCAGGGGCCTCTCCTGCGGCCACGTCTCCCGCACGGCGTCGAAGACCTCCAAGGGGAAGCGGAGGCGTTTGGCGAGTGAGCCGCCGTAGGCGTCGGTGCGGCGGTTGGTCAGCGGGGAGAGGAAGCCGGAGAGCAGGTAGCCGTGCGCGCAGTGCAGTTCGAGCAGGTCGAAGCCGGCCCGGGCGGCACGACGGGCGGCCGAGACGAACTGCTCGCGGAGATCGGTGAGTTGGGCACGGGTGAGCGCGCGCGGGATCTGGCCGAACGGCCGGTACGGGATCGGGGACGCGGCCACGAGCGGCCAGTTGCCGTCCTCCAGGGGCTCGTCCATGCCCTCCCACATCAGCTTGGTCGAACCCTTGCGCCCGCTGTGCCCGAGCTGCACCCCGATCGCGGTACCGGGCGCCCGCGTGTGCACGAAGTCGGTGATCCGCCCCCAGGCCTCGGCCTGCTTCCCGGTGTAAAGACCGGTACAGCCGGGCGTGATCCGACCCTCGGGGGACACGCACACCATCTCGGTCATCACCAGGCCGGCGCCGCCGAGGGCCCGCGCGCCCAGGTGGACGAGGTGGAAGTCGCCGGGCAGACCGTCGGTGGCCGAGTACATGTCCATGGGCGAGACGACGACCCGGTTGCGCAGGGTCAGACCCCGCAGCCGGAACGGCGTGAACATCGGGGGCGTGCCGGGCGGGCAGCCGAACTCGCGCTCGACGGCCCGCGTGAAGCGGGCGTCGCGCAGCCGCAGGTTGTCGTGGGTGACCCGGCGGCTGCGGGTGAGCAGGTTGAAGGCGAACTGGCGGGGCGGCTGGTCGAGATGGAGGCCGATGTTCTCGAACCACTCCAGGCTGGCCCGGGCCGCCCGCTGCGTGGAGGCGACCACCGGTTTGCGCTCCTCCTCGTACGCCTGCGACGCCCGCTCCGGGGAAGGCTGTTCCTCCAGGCAGGCCGCCAGGGCCAGCGCGTCCTCGACGGCCAGCTTGGTGCCGGAGCCGATGGAGAAGTGGGCGGTGTGGGCGGCGTCGCCGAGCAGCACCACGTTGCCGTGCGACCAGCGCTCGTTGACCACCGTACGGAAGACGTTCCAGGTCGACTTGTTCGACCGGAGCGCCCTGCCGCCCAGCGCGTCCGCGAAGATCTTGGCGCAGCGTTCGACCGCCCCCTGGCCGTCGGCCTCGTCGAAGCCCGCCGCTCGCCACACCTCCTCCCGCATCTCGACGATCACGGTGGAGGCGTCGGCCGCGTACGGATAGCCGTGCAGCTGCATCACGCCGTGCTCGGTCTCGGCGATCTCGAAGCGGAAGGCGTCGAAGGCGAAGTCCGCGGCCAGCCAGAGGTAACGGCAGTGGTGTGTGGCCACATGGGGCCGGAACACATGGGCGTACGCCTCACGGGTGGTGCTGTGCACGCCGTCCGCGGCGATGACGAGGTCGTACGACTCCGCAAGCCGGGCCGGGTGGGGCGCCTCGGAGCGGAAACGGAGCTCGACGCCGAGGGCGCGGCAGCGGTCGTGCAGGATCTCCAGGAGGCGTTTCCTGCCCAGGGCGGCGAAGCCGTGCCCTCCGCAGGTGTGGCGGGTGGCCCGGTGGACGATGTCGATGTCCTCCCAGCGGATGAAGTGCCGCTGGAGGGCTGTGTGGACGATCGGGTCGGCGTGTTCCATGCCGCCGAGGGTCTCGTCGGAGAGGACCACTCCGAAGCCGAAGGTGTCGTCGGGGGCGTTGCGTTCCCAGACGGTGATCTCGCGGGCCGGGTCGAGGCGTTTGAGCAGGGCCGCCGCGTACAGCCCACCGGGGCCGCCGCCGATGACTGCGACGCGCAGGGGGCGGCCGGCCGTCTTCGGCGGCCGCGGGTCCGTCGTGGCTGGGCGCGCCCCGCGGCGGATCCGTGTATCGACACTGTCCCGCGCCCCTGACGCAGGCACGGCTACCGCCCCCTCCACTTCGGGGGGCGCTTCTGCTTGAAGGCCTCGTGGAACTCCGCGTAGTCCTCGCCGTTCATGAGCAGGGCCTGGGTGGAAGCGTCCAGCTCGACGCTCGCCGCCAGCGGCATGTCCAGCTCGGCTGTCAGCAGCGCCTTCGTCTGGGCGTACGCGAGTGCCGGGCCCTCGGACAGCCGACGGGCCAGTGCCTGCGCGGCCTCGTCCGCGGCGCCCTCCTCCGTCAGTTCGCTGATCAGGCCGATGCGCTCGGCCTGGGGGGCGCGGACCGGCTCGCCCAGCATGAGCAGGCGGGTCGCGTGGCCGAGGCCGACGACGCGGGGCAGCAGGTAGGCGGCGCCCATGTCGCCGCCGGAGAGGCCGACGCGGGTGAAGAGGAAGGCGAAGCGGGCCGAGGGGTCGGCGACACGGAAGTCGGCGGCCAGGGCGAGGACCGCGCCCGCGCCCGCCGCCACTCCGTGCACCGCCGCGATCACGGGGAACGGGCACTCCCGTACCGCCCGCACCACCTGCCCGGTCATCCGGTTGAAGTCGAGGAGCTGGGCGGTGTCCATGGCCAGGGTGGCGCCGATGATCTCGTCGACGTCGCCGCCGGAGCAGAAGCCGCGGCCCTCGCCCGCCAGCACCAGGGCCCGCACGGAGCGCTCCCGCGACAGCTCGGCGAGCAGGTCGCGCAGGTCGGCGTAGGCGCCGAAGGTGAGCGCGTTGAGCTTGTCGGCGCGGGCCAGGGTGACGGTGGCGACGCCGTCGGTGAGGCCGACGCGCAGGTGCTGCCAGTGGGGGGTGCGGGCGGCGGAGCCGGTGAAGGGACTCATGTCGTGCGGCCTCCTCGTCCGAGGGGTGCGCTCTGCTCTTCGAAGCTATCACCCTTCCTTGACTGTCGTCACGAGCGCGCGATAGAGCGGTCGGGATGTGACCTGGCCCGGTCACATCCGTCACGGCTCGTCGACAGACCGGCAACGGCGGGAGCAGGCGCGGGAGGCAAGCCGTTGCTACGGGTAAGCCGCCCGGCAACGGGGCCGAGGGTCCCGCACGGTGCCCGTCGAAGATCTCTTCGGGGCGGCGCCGTACCATTCATAAGGTTGAAAGCAGGACAGCCTGCTCATGAACGGAACCGCCTTGTACGAACGCCCCCCGGCCTCCGCCTCCTGGCGCATCGCGCTGCCGCACTCCGCCGCGGCGGTGCCCGTGGCCCGCGCCCTGGTGCGCACCGCGCTGGCCGAGCTGGAGCACGGGGCCGACAGCGACACCGCGGAGCTGCTGACGGCGGAGCTGGTGGCGAACGCCGTGGAGCACACCGTCGGGGACGCGCCGATAGAGCTCGTGGTGGAGCTGCTGCCGACCGGATGTCAGGTCGAGGTGCACGACCCGGACCCGGCGCCGCCCGGCAGTCTCACCCTCCCGGTGGACATCGAGCCGGACCCCTGGCAGGAGCACGGGCGCGGTCTGCTGCTGATCCGCGCGCTCAGCTCGTCCTGCGGTCACCGCCCCACCGATGCCGGCAAGGCGGTGTGGTTCACCCTGCCGACGGTGCCGGCTCAGCGGCGCCCGGTATGACGCTGTGGCTTTGTGACCCTGTGGCTTTGTGCCCTTGCGCCCTTGTGGCCCTGTGACCTTGCGGCCTTATGACCTTGCGGCCTTATGACCTTGTGACCTTGTGACACAAGGCGAGACACAAGACCTCAGGGCATGACACGAGGCCTGTCAGGCGAGGGTGGCGACCAGGACGGCCTTGATGGTGTGCAGGCGGTTCTCCGCCTCGTCGAACACGACCGAGTGGGCGGACTCGAAGACCTCGTCGGTCACTTCCAGCGAGTCGAGGCCGTGGAGGTCGTACATCTCCTGGCCCACCTTCGTCCCCAGGTCGTGGAAGGCGGGCAGGCAGTGCAGGAACTTCACGTCCGGGTGGCCGGCGGCGCGCAGGACGTCCATGGTCACGGCGTACGGGGAGAGGGCGGTGATCCGCTCGCCCCAGACCTCCTTGGGCTCACCCATGGAGACCCACACGTCGGTGGCCACGAAGTCGGCGCCCCGGACTCCTTCGTCGACCTTCTCGGTGAGGGTGACGCGGGCGCCGCTGGTCTCGGAGAGCTCGCGGGCGCGGGCGATGATCTCCTCGGCGGGCCAGTACGCCCGCGGGGCGACGATCCGCACGTCCATGCCGAGCAGGGCGCCGGTGATCAGGTAGGAGTTGCCCATGTTGAAGCGGGCGTCGCCGAGGTAGGCGAAGGTGATCTCCTTGACCGGCTTGCTCGTGTGCTCGGTCATGGTGAGCACGTCGGCGAGCATCTGGGTGGGGTGCCAGTCGTCGGTGAGCCCGTTGTAGACGGGCACGCCGGCGTACGCGGCGAGCTCCTCCACCTTCTGCTGGCTGTCCCCGCGGTACTCGATGCCGTCGTACATGCGCCCCAGCACGCGCGCGGTGTCCTTCACGGACTCCTTGTGCCCGATCTGTGAGCCCGACGGGTCCAGGTACGTCGTCGAAGCGCCCTGGTCGGCGGCGGCGACCTCGAACGCGCAGCGGGTGCGGGTCGAGGTCTTCTCGAAGACCAGCGCGATGTTCTTCCCGCGCAGGTACCGCGTCTCGGTCCCGGCCTTCTTGGCGGCCTTCAGTTCGGCGGCCAGCTCGATCAGGCCGAGGAACTCCCGCTCGGTGAAGTCGAGCTCCTTGAGGAAGTGGCGGCCGGCGAGGGCGGTCGGGACTGTCGCCATGGGGGCGTCTCCAGAGGTGCAGGGACAGGAAGCTTCGGAAGTCTATACGACATCCAGAATGTTTATACGGGACCTCGGCGCTCGCGCGCGTACGCCTATACGGCACCCCGTTCGACCGGGCAGCTCATGCAGCGCGGCCCGCCCCTCCCCCGCCCCAGTTCGCTGCCCGGGATCTCTATCACCTCGATGCCCCGCTTGCGCAGATGGGTGTTGGTGGTGACGTTGCGCTCGTAGGCGATGACGACACCCGGCTCGACGGCCAGGACGTTGCAGCCGTCGTCCCACTGCTCGCGCTCGGCCGCGTGCACGTCCTGGGTGGCGGTGAGGACCCGGATCTCGCTCAGCCCGAGGGCGGCGGCGATCGCGCGGTGCATGTGCTCCGGCGGGTGGTCGGTGACCTTGAGCTCCTTGTCGCCGACACCCGGTTCGATGGTGTACGAGCGGAGCATGCCGAGGCCCGCGTACTGGGTGAAGGTGTCGCCGTCGACCATGGTCATCACGGTGTCGAGGTGCATGAAGGCGCGGCGCTTGGGCATGTCGAGGGCCACGATGGTCTGCGCGGAGCCGGCGGCGAACAGCTTGTGCGCGAGCATCTCGACGGCCTGGGGCGTGGTGCGCTCGCTCATGCCGATGAGAACCGCGCCGTTGCCGATGACGAGGACGTCACCGCCCTCGATGGTGGACGGGTAGTCGGCCTGCCCCCGGGACCAGACGTGGAACGTTTCCTCGCGGAACAGCGGGTGATGCCGGTAGATGGCCTCGAAGTGCACGGTCTCGCGCTGCCGGGCCGGCCAGCGCATGGCGTTGACGCAGACGCCGTCGTAGATCCAGGCGGAGGTGTCGCGGGTGAAGAGGTGGTTGGGCAGGGGCGCGAGGAGGAAGTCGTCGAGCTCCATGACGTGGAAGCGCACGGAGGTCGGCTCGGGGTGCGCCTCCAGGAACTCCCGCTTGGTCATGCCTCCGACCAGGGACTCGGCCAGCTCGGCCGCGGGCAGGTTCTCGAAGGCGGCACGAAGGTGGTCGGTGGCGAGCACCCCGTACTCCTTCTCGTCGAAGACCCGGTCCAGGACGAGTGATTGGGCCGCCGGGATCTCCAGGGCCTCGGTCAGCAGATCGCCGAACAGGTGGACGACGACTCCGCGGTCACGCAGCACATCGGCGAACCCGTCGTGCTCGGCCCGCGCCCGCCGCACCCACAGCACGTCGTCGAAGAGCAAGGCGTCCCTGTTGCTCGGGGTGAGCCTCTTGAGCTCCAGATCCGGCCGGTGCAGGATGACGCGGCGCAGGGGGCCGGCCTCGGAGTCGACGTGGAATCCCATGACTCCATCCTGACCACGGTCGGCCGGGTTCACCCATGGGTCGGCTGTTTCGGGACGCTAGTTTTTCTCCCGCGGTTCTTCGTCCGCTGGTTTTCGTCCGCTGTCGCTTCTTCCGCGTGATGAGACGTGCTGAGCCTGCCGGGAGAGGTCCGTCCGGCCCGGGCCGGGGACGGTCAGCCGCTGGGGAGCGGTTGGAGCAGCTCCGGACGGGCCAGCATGCGGCGGGCGGTCCGGCCCGGTTCAAGGGTGGCGCGGGCCACGATCCAGCCGGCCAGGATGTGGGGGTCGGTCGGATCGAGCGTCAGCTGGTCGGCGTACCGGGCCAGCGCGACGGCCGGGTCTCCGGCGGCGAGGTGCTCGTCGGCGGTGCGCGGCGCGGTGGGGCGGGTGGCGAAGGCGTGCGTGCGGACGTCCGGCCAGGTGGTGCGGTCGGAGCGGAAGCGGGGGAGGTCCGGCGCGTGGGCCGCGTCGGACACCGGCACCACGTTGCGCAACCGCCACTCCGTGCGGTGCAACAGGGCAGCCGTACGGGCTCGCGCGAGGGCGGCCGCAGGCACCGGCTCGCGCAGCCAGCCGTCCAGGGTGCGGGCGAGGCCCGTCACCAGGCCCCGGCCCTGCGGGGTGAGACGGCCCTCGGCCAGCAGGGTCCGGACGACGAGACGGCTCTGCGTCCGGCGCAGGGCGAAGTGGTAGCCGGCCGACTCGACCGCCTGGTCGTGCCGGGTTCCCTCGGGGTGGTCCGCGGGTCGGTGGCCGTCGCCCACATCGCGCCGGTCGTCCGGCCCCCGTCGGTCGTCGGGTCCTTCGTCGCCTCCGCGCGCCCGTGCCGCCGTCAGCCGGTCCCGCCAGAATCCCGCGACGCCCGTGAAGGCGTACGCCCCGTGGAGCAGCCCCGTGAGGTGGCGTGGGTCGGCGCGCCACGGGGCGTAGTAGCGCTCCTCCCGGTCGTCTTCGAGCAGCGGGAAGAGGTGCAGGAGGGCCGCCAGCTTGCTGTGCTGGAACTCGTGCACGAGCGTCTCGGCGAGGGCGACCGCGGAGGAGGGGCGGGCGATCACCATGGCGCCGAAGGAGTCGCCGCTGGACGCGGAGACCCGCACGGTCGGCGGGGCGGGCGGCACCGTGCTGGTGCGGCCCCAGGGCACGACGGCGTGGATCGCGGCCGGGTCGAAGCGGCCGGGCCCGCTGCCGCCCGGTTCGGCGAGCACCGCGACGGCCTCTTCGAACAGCCGCTGCCACGCTTCGGCCTCGTTCTGGTCGAGCCGGGCCGGGGGCAGTGGATCGTCGAGGTCGCGGTACGGGTCGAGGTCGTCGAGGGGTATGGCGACGGGGCCGGCGGGCGAGCGGTGGGCGAGCGTGCGAAGGGGGATCCAGGAGGCGTACGGCGACTCGTGGCCTCCCAGGACCCCGGGGACGTCCCCGCCGAGGAGCGGCTCCCGGCCCGGCGTCGTCGTCTCTCGGGCGGCTTCCTGGCCGGGCGCGTCGCCCCGTACGACGTCGCGTTCTCGCGCTCCCCCATCCCGCGCTCCCCCATCCCGCGCTCCCTCACCCCCGAGCGACACCGTCGCCGGACGGACCGTCAGCGTTGCCTCGCCCCCGCCCCGGGCCGGTCCCGCAAGCCTCAGTCGTCCCCCGTCGGTGCGGGCCCGGCCCACCGTCAACCCCCGCTCGGCTTCGGCGAGTCGGGCCATCCCCAGTCCGGGAAGGACCAAGGCGCCGTCGTGGAGCGGAACGCGGAGGTCCGCGCGGGTGCCGGCGCTGAGGGACGCCGATACGGCCAGGGCACACAGGTGCCCCGCCTCCGCCCACAGGGCCGGTCCCGTCGCCGTGCCGTGGGTCCGGCGCAGGAGGTGGGCGATCCAGCCGCCGGTGGCGGGGGCGAGGAGCAGTCGGTCGACCGGCTCGGGTGCCCGGGTGGCCGCCTCCTTCAGGGCGCGCCAGGCCTCGGGCGCCGGAGTCAGCGGGGTCGGCAGGGGTGCGAGCCGGTCCAGCAACGTGCGCAGGAGCAGCAACCTGCGGGCCCGCTCCGCCCGTTCCAGGAACGCGACGGCCTGCGCGGAGCCACCACCGGCGGCCAGTTCCACGAAGATCCCTTCCGGTATCCGGAACGGGGCAGGGCGCGGCTCGCTGGACATACCCGGGAACCTCCGTGTGTGGGCGGACATACGGGGACCCGGCCGGGCCCTGCCGTCGGGGCGGACAGCGGACTACTCGGCCCGGCCGCCGGGTTCACCTCCGCCCTTGACGCTGCCGCGGGGGCGCAGCACCTCCTCGAGAAGGCGTGCGGTGGGGCCGAGCGGGGCGAGCCCGTCCACGGCGGCCAAGGGCAGTGCCGCGACGTCCGCCAGATCCGACTCCCAGACGTCGGTCGCAGCAACGGCGGCCGACTGGCGTACCACTGCTTCGGCGTGATGCAGAGCGGGCGGCTGGTCCAAGGTGCTCCCCCTTCTCGCACGGTGGCACGCGATGCCCCGTGCCCGTGTCCTTTTCCATCATGGCCATTCCGGCCCGGGTCGAAAACCGTACGATCACGCCACTCGATCATTTCCGACCGCGCGGCCGCCTCGCCGAGGACGCGACATCACGCAGCGCCGTGTGCAGTTCGTTCTTGCGATCGGGGTCGTCGTCGACGGACACGACGGCGTCGAAGAGGTCCCACAGCGCGTCCGGGTGGTACCTGGAAAGCCCGTTGAGAATGCCGGCGGCGTCCGTACGGGCCCTGGGGTGACGGGAGAGCGTTGCTGTGACGTGCGGGTCCAGTGCGCCGACCACGGTCTGCCGCTCGGTGGGGTCTTGCATCAGGGGGTAGGCGAGCAGGGCCTCCACGGCCCGTTGCAGCGGCGAGGCGGGACGCGGCCCGGGAGGCGGGTCGGCCGGGGGCAGGTCCTCGGTGCGCCAGGGGCTGCGCAGCTGGATCTCGGGATGCTGCAGAGTACGGCCCGCTTCCCTGAGGGCCGCGATGCGTGTTCGTACGGCCGGAAACAGTTCCTCCGGATCGGGCGGCGCGGGCAGGACGGCGGCCCGCTCGGCCAGCAGCGTGAGCAGGATCTCGGAAAACAGTCCGGTGCCGCGCGCCGGGTCGTTGGCGGCGGCGCGGCCCCGGCCGGCGGCCCGCAGCAGGGTCTGCCGGTGGGCGAGGTTGCGCCGGCCCACGGGCAGGGCGTCGGCCGGCAGCTGCTCCCGGAAGGCGAGGTCCTCCTCGAAGGTCTCGCAGGCGTCCACGATCCACAGCTGCTCGGCGAAGCCGGGCACGGCGTCCCCCGCGTACCGGGCGAGCGCGGTGTCCAGGTCGATGCCCAGCTTGTCAGCGGTGCTGGCGTTGGCACAGAACAGCCGCAGGTGCCCGGTCCGGTCCAGGACGCCGTGGCCGCCCCACCACACCCAGAGGATGTCGCCCTGGGCGTCGGGCAGTTCCTCGACAAGGACGCGGCGCAGGGTGGCGCTGTCGGCCGGCTCGTACCGGACGCCGGGGGCGTACGACGGCAACGGGGCGAGGTGGAGGCGGAGTCGGTCCTCGGGCACCCCGGCCGCCCGCAGCAGCCGGTGGAAGGCGACGGCGTCCCGGGCGGGGCCGGGCAGATCCCAGCCGGACCCGGCGTCGTAGCGCTCGACGCCGACGATCAGCGCGTGCACGCGGCGGGGATCCACGCGCGGCGGCACGGACGGCACGGGCCCGGTCACGGCAACCGGTCCACGATGTGGCGGTACACCTCGGGATTGGTCCAGTAGGCGCTGTGGGCGGCCGGGAACGGCTGCCGGCTGTCGACGGCGACGTCGGTGACCCGGCCCGGGAAGAGCCCGGCGCCGAGGTAGGAGAGCAGGTCCCGGGGGTCGTACAGGTTGAGCCAGGCGGGCACGTGCGGCGGCAGCGGGGCGGGATGTTCGAGGGTGGGCAGGGAGCCGGACTCGTACAGGAAGGGCCCCTGGGATCCGGCCGTCACCAGCAGGCGGACCTGGGGCAGCGGGTCGGCGATCAGCGTGTCCAGGGCGATGATGCCGCCGAGGCTGTGGCAGACGAGCACGACCGGCGGCTCCAGCCCCGCGACCAGGGTCCGCAGGTCCGCGCGGACCGCCTCGCCGCGGCTGAGGTAGCGCAGGATGTCCCCGGCGGCGGGGTGCGCCGCCTCGGTGAGGGCGCGGCGGCGGCGTACGACGGCACGGGACGCCGCGGAGCCGGCGGTCCGCAGCAGCAGGGAGCGCAGCCCGCGTTCGGTGCCCCGGGGCGGTGCGCCGAGGGCTACGGCGAGCCGGTCGGCGACGGCGTCGCGGAGGCCGCCGACCGGGACGAGCGGTGTGTCGGCGTCCAGGGCGTCGGCGATGACGCGGGCGGTCAGGCTGCGGGCGGCCAGCACCGCGAGGTCGTCGGGATCGAGGGCGTCCGCCGCGGGACCGAGCAGCGGATGGGCGGCGAGACCGGTGGCGGCCCGGGCCAGCCCGGGGCCCAACTCGGCGGCGGGCGCGTCCCCTTGTGCGGCGAGCTCGGCCAGCTGTGCCTGGAGCCTGTGCTGCGGCACGACGGAGCCGGGCGGGCGCTCGACGACCGGCGCGGTGCCGGCCGCGGCGAGCGCGAGCTCGGCATACGGGTCGGCGTAGAGGGCGGCCCAGGCGGCGGTGCCGTCGTCGGGGTCGGCGCCCGTTCCGGGTCCGGCCGGGCTCTCTGCGAGGCCGCGGACGGTTGCTCCGGGCTGCGCCGGAAGGCTCGCGCCGCCCGCGGCGAGCGTGGCGCCGTGCGCGCCCGCCCAGTAGTACGGCACGATGCGAAGTCCGTCGCGCAGGGCGGTCAGACCGGCCGCCACGCGCCCCGCAAGCTTCGAGAAGCCGGGTTCGCGCACCCCTGTCCCATGAATGAAGACGACCGCCGTCATGTGCCCCCCGTGACACCGGTACAGCGTTGTGTACGACTACCGATACAACGTCAAGTTACCAGTATCATAGGGAGGTTGGGATCGAGCAGACGTGCGAGGACCCTCCAATGGCCGGACGCCGGCCTCCACCACCGGACAACAGGGGGACATCGTGAGCCCTGACGCGTTGGTCGGGCACTTCGTGGGTGCCTCGGCCCTGATCCTGGTGGCCGCGCACGCGGCCGGCTGGCTGGCCCGGCGACTGAAGCAGCCGTACATCGTCGGCCAGTTGACGGCGGGCATAGCGCTCGGTCCCTCGCTGCTCGGCAGTGTGGCGCCGGGCGCGTACGACGCGCTGTTCCCGGCGGGCATCGCTCCCGCGCTGACCGGGTTCGCCCAGTTCGCGCTGGTGGTGTTCCTGTTCGCGGTGGGGTACGAGCTCGATCTGAAGGTTCTGGGCGACCGGGCGCGCACGGCGGTGACCGTGGCGCTGGCGTCGTTCGTGGTGCCGATGGCGGTGGGCAGCGGTGGCGCGCTCCTGTTCCGGGAACAGTTGGCCGACCTGGGCATGCCGCGGGATCTGAGCCCCTCCATGGTGGTGTTCGCCGGGATCGCCCTGTCGATAACGGCGGTGCCGGTACTGACGGCGATAGTGCGGGAGAACGGCCTGGCCCGTACGGTGCCCGGGGTCGTCGCGGTGTCCGCGGCCGGGCTGCTCGACGTCATCGGGTGGACGGTGCTGGCCGGGACCATGCTGGACGGTGACGGCTCCGGGCACGCACTGGCCTGGCCGTGGCGGGCGGTGCTCGGGATCGGCTTCACCGCGCTGATGCTGGTGGCCGGCCGGCCACTGCTGCGCACGCTGCTGTGGGGCACGCGGACGCGGATGGAGCCGTCGCTGCGGCTGGCGCTGCTCATCGGGTTCGCCCTGGGCTCGGCGTGGGTGACTCACTCCCTCGGTCTGCATGTCATCTTCGGCGCGCTGCTCGCGGGGGTCGTGGTGCCGCGTGAGGAGGGCGGCACGCTCGACCCGGACCTGGTGCGCCCCCTGCATGACGTCAGCTCGCTGCTGTTGCCGTTCTTCTTCGTCGTCTCGGGGCAGTCCGTCGCGCTGAACAGCATGGACTCGACGGGGTGGCTCGTCCTGGCCGTGGTGACGGTGCTGGCGGTCACCACGAAGATCGGCAGCGGGACGGTGGCGGCACGGCTGGGCGGACTGGGCCGCGACGACGCGCGCACCGTGGGGGTACTGCTGAGCGCCCGCGGTCTCACCGAGCTGATCGCCCTCAACGCGGGCCTGCAGGCAGGCCTGTTGAGCGAACCTCTCTATACGGTCCTGGTCTTCATGGCGCTGACCACCACCCTCCTCACCCTGTCTCTTATACACATCTCCGAGCCCACGAGACTAAGGCGAATCTCGTATGCCGTCTTCT
>JODI01000087.1 GCA_000720805.1 Streptomyces violaceoruber | reverse complement strand
AAGCAGAAGACGGCATACGATATTCGCCTTAGTCTCGTGGGCTCGGAGATGTGTATAAGAGACAGGTCGGGACGTGCGGGCCGCGGTCGGGACCCGAGGGGGCATGCGAGCGGGGAGCGGGAGCGGTTGGGGCGTGCGGGCCGGGACCGGAAGCCGACGGTACGTGAGGGGCGCCGTTGCGATCCGACGGGGCATGCAGCAACTCGCCGTGCAGGGCTCGCAGTTCGGGCCCCGGGTCCGCCCCGAGTCGCTCCGCCAGCAACTGCCGTACGTCCTCGTACGCGGCGAGGGCCTGGGCTGTGCGGCCCGTGTCGCGCAGGGCGCGCAGGCGGAGGGCCTGGAGGGACTCGTCGAGGGGGTGGGCGTCGCACAGGGCGGTCAGTTCGGGCAGGGACTGGTCGGCGTGGCCGAGGGCGAGGGCGGCGGTGTGGCGGGCGCGCAGCACGTCGAGGCGCCGGGTCTCCCAGCGGGCCGCCTCGGCGGTGCGGTCGGGGAGGTCGGCGAGGGCTGGGCCGGCCCACAGGGCGAGGGCGTCGTCGAGGACGCCGGCCGCCTTCTCGGGATCGTCGTCCGCCAGCGCGCGGGTGCCGTCGCCGGCCAGCCGCTCGAAGCGGTGCAGGTCGATGTCGTCCGGTGCGGCGGTGAGGCGGTAGCCGCCGTCCGTCGAGGCGACCGCGTCCGCGCCGAGCGTCCGGCGCAGCCGGCCCACCAAGGCCTGCAGCGCGCCCGTCGCGTCGGCGGGCGGGTCGCCGTCCCACACCTCGTCCACCAGGAAGTTCGCGGGGACGGGGCGGCCGGGCCGCAGGGCGAGCACGGTCAGCAGCGCGCGCAGCCGCGCTCCGCCGACCGGGACGGTCGTACCGTCGGGACGGAATGCCTGGGTG
Source organism: Streptomyces violaceoruber (assembly GCA_000720805.1). Lineage (GTDB taxonomy): Bacteria > Actinomycetota > Actinomycetes > Streptomycetales > Streptomycetaceae > Streptomyces > Streptomyces cellulosae_A. The sequence goes on along the minus strand of JODI01000087.1, from coordinate 32,003 downwards.
GTGCCGAGGATGCGATAGCGCACGGGGTCCATTGTCTCCGGTGCCGTCGGTGCCGGTCACGGGGTTTCTTCGGTGCGGCGGCCACGAGACCGCAAGGTCGGTACCGTAGCCGACCCCGGCCGTGACCGTGACCGAAGCCACGGAGCCGGGGCGAAGGAGCGAAGCCGGGGGCGAGACCGGGGCCGACGGAGCTGAGGGCGGGGCGACGGCCCTTGCCCCGGACCGGGGCCGGCGGAGCCGGGAGGGGCCGGCGGAGCCGGGGCCGGAGCGGGCGGGAGCGGGGCGGGGCCCAAGATCCCCTGGCCGAAGACGAAGGGGCCGGCGACCAAGGAGCCGGGGCCCGGAGCAGGGCCGGCGCAGCCAAGGCCGGAGTGAGCGGGAGCAGGGCGGGACCGAAGCCCGGGGCTCAAGATCCCCTAGCCGGAGGCGATGGGGCCGGGGCCGGAGGCAGAAGCCGGGGCCGGGGTCGAAGGCGATGGGGCCGGGGCCGGAGACAGAAGCCGGGGCCGGAGGCCACAAGCACGGCCGGAGGCCAGGAGTCTTCGGCCCCGCACGCCCCGCGCTGCCGCTCCCGCACCCCCCGCGCCACGGCCTCGCACCCCCGCCCTGCCGCCGGAACCCCTGGCCACCCCCGAGACGTTCCCCCCGTACGCCCGGTACGGTCGGGCAGTCACATTGTGTGCACGATGTTCAGGGAGCCCCATGACCACCGCCACCACCCGTCACAGCGACCGGCGTATCAGTCCGGTGTTCGTCGGGATCCTCGCCGTCACGGCGGTCACGGGCTGGGCCACCTGGACCGGGTTCGCCGCGCAGCCCGGAGTGGCCGTGTTCCTGTTCGTGACGGCGGCCTGGATCGTCTCCCTCTGCCTGCACGAGTACGCGCACGCGCGCACCGCCCTGCACAGCGGCGACATCACGGTCGGCGACAAGGGCTATCTCACGCTGAACCCGCTGAAGTACACGCACGCCCTGCTCAGCATCGTGCTGCCCGTCATCTTCGTGATCATGGGCGGCATCGGTCTGCCCGGCGGCGCCGTCTTCATCGAACGCGGACGGATCCGGGGACGGTGGCGGCACAGTCTCATCTCGGCGGCCGGACCGCTGACGAACGTCCTGTTCGCGATCGTCTGCACGGCCCCGTTCTGGCTGGACGCGCTGGACGGCGTACCGACGGACTTCCGGTTCGCGCTGGCCTTCCTCGCCCTGCTCCAGGTGACGGCCGCGCTCCTGAACTTCCTGCCGGTGCCGGGCCTGGACGGCTACGGGGTGATCGAGCCCTGGCTGTCGTACAAGATCAAGCGCCAGGTGGAGCCGTTCGCGCCGTTCGGTCTGCTGTTCGTGTTCGCGCTGCTGTGGCTGCCCGCGGTCAACAGCGCGTTCTTCGACGTGATCGACGCGATCCTGAAGAGCCTCGGGATCAGCGACCTGGACACGTACTGCGGCCAGGAGTTCTACCGCTTCTGGCAGGGGACGAACGAGTTCTGCTCGGTCAGCGGGTGACGGACTTCCGGGTCCTGTCCCGCCTCAGGTAGTACCAGCACATGTTGGACGACAGCCCCGCCAGCAGCACCCAGACGATCCCCAGCCAGCTGCCCTGCGCGAAGGAGACCACCGCCGCGGCCACGGCGAGGAGAAAGACGATCAGGGCATAGAGGCCAAGGCGGGGCATTTCTGGCGACTCCTGTCGGCGGGCTCAGCGAGCTCGGGGGGACACGGCTACGTCCACCAGTGTCCCCCACCCGCTCACACGTCCGTGACCCGCAGCCCCGCGTGCGCCTTGTAGCGGCGGTTCACCGAGATCAGGTTGGCGACCAGCGACTCCACCTGGTGGGCGTTGCGCAGCCGTCCCGCGAAGACGCCGCGCATGCCCGGGATCCGGCCGGCCAGCGCCTGCACGATCTCCACGTCGGCGCGCACCTCGCCGAGGACCATGACGTCGGTGTCGATCTCCTCGATCTCCGGGTCCTGGAGGAGGACGGCCGACAGGTGGTGGAAGGCGGCCGTGACCCGCGAGTCCGGCAGCAGCGCGGCGGCCTGCTCGGCGGCGCTGCCCTCCTCCGGCTTGAGCGCGTAGGCGCCCTTCTTGTCGAAGCCGAGCGGGTTCACACAGTCCACGACGAGCTTGCCGGCCAGTTCCTCGCGCAGGGACTCCAGCGTCTTGCCGTGGCCCTCCCAGGGCACGGCGACGATCACGATGTCACTGCGGCGGGCGGTCTCCGCGTTGTCGGCGCCCTCGACGCCGTGCCCCAGCTCCTCGGCGGCGGCCCGGGCGCGGTCGGCGGCACGCGAGCCGATGATCACCTTCTGGCCGGCCCTGGCGAGCCGGTAGGCGAGGCCCTTGCCCTGCGGCCCGGTACCCCCGAGCACGCCGACGACGAGCCCGGAGACGTCGGGAAGGTCCCAGGGGTCCTTGGCGGGGGCCTTCTGTGCACTCTCGTTATCGGTAGAGGTCATGGGCCGACTTTACGTCCGTCCCGTCCGCCCCAGATGGTCAGGTGGGCCGCGTCACGGGGACCCGCCCGAAGACGATCCACTGGCGCTCCACGCAGAGGGACGGACAGTGGGCCGGCGACCTGCCCAAGGTGGGCGAATTCGGGTGAACCGGGGGTCCCGAACGGTCGATTGCGGCAGGATGCGGACGTATGGATGCCGTTCGGGTCGCGTTGTTGCGCGAAGTGCTCGCCGGGACCGAGTGGTTGGGCGCCACGCGCCGGTTCGCGGGCGCGCTTCGGGGGTCCGTGGTGTCGCACGGCGGCGGTCTGCTGCTGGTGGGCACCCCGGAGTACGAGCCGTGGCATCTCGCGGCTCATCTGGTCGACGAGGCGGCCTGGTCGGGGACGCCGGAACTGACGCCGACACTCGTACGCCATGACGCGCGCCCCTCCGATCCGGCGCACCTCGCCGTCGGACCGGGCAGGCTCGCCGCGGCGCGCCGGGGCGAGACGCTGCTGGTGGTGTCGCCGGACGCGCCGGGCGCCGAACTGCTGGAGGGCGTGCACGACGCGCGGCGGGCCGGGGCGACGGTTCTGACGCTCGGCGACGGCGGGGACGAGCTGACCACGATGTCCCACGAGGCGCTGCGCGTCCCGGACGGGGCGGAGCTGGACCTGGACACGGTCCAGCACCTGGTGAGCGCGGCGGCCGGGGAGAACGCGGTGCCGGCGCCCCGGGGTCGGCGGCGTCTGCGGGACCGGCTGTCGAGACTGATGGACCAGCTGACCGCTCCCCCGCCCGCACGCTGGTAGCCGTACGCCGGGGAATAGCGGTTGCCCGCGTCAGCGCACCGCCGCCTCCCCCGCGAGCACGTGACCGGCTCGGCTCAGTCGTCTCGATCGGCTCAGTCGTCGTCCCGGCCCGACGCCGGGGCGTCGTGCCACTTGGGGTCGTTCTCCCACTCGACGTTGCGCTCGCGGGCCGTCGCCATCGCGTGTTCGGCCTCCTTGCGGGAGGTGTACGGCCCGAAGCGGTCCTTGGCCGGGCACTCGGGTCCTTCTTCGACCTTCTTGTGCTCCAGGCAGTAGAACCACTCGCCCGGCTTTCCCGCCGTGCGTTTCTTGAACAGGGCCATGACCGGCTCCTTTCGCCACGGACATGGTGCCCCACGTCCGCTGGATAGACTCGCTGGCATGTCTGGCCAGTCGCTGCTCGTACCAGGGGAGCTGTCTCCCACCCGTTCCGTACCCGGAAACATCCGCCGGCCGGAGTACGTCGGCAAGCCGGCGCCGGCGCCGTACACCGGACCGGAGGTGCAGACGCCCGAGACGATCGAGGCGATGCGCGTCGCGGGCCGGATCGCGGCGCGGGCGATGGCGGAGGCGGCCAAGCTGGTCGCGCCGGGTGTCACGACCGACGAGTTGGACAAGGTGGCGCACGAGTACATGTGCGACCACGGCGCCTACCCGTCCACGCTGGGCTACCGCGGCTTCCCCAAGTCCCTGTGCACGTCGGTCAACGAGGTCATCTGCCACGGGATTCCCGACTCGACGGTGCTGCGGGACGGCGACATCGTCAACCTGGACGTCACCGCGTACATCGGCGGGGTGCACGGCGACAACAACGCGACGTACCTGGTCGGGGACGTCGACGAGGAGAGCCGGCTGCTGGTGGAGCGGACCCGGGAGTCCCTCGACCGCGCGATCAAGGCGGTCCGGCCGGGCCGGCAGATCAACATCATCGGCCGGGTCATCGAGTCGTACGCGAAGCGGTTCGGGTACGGAGTGGTGCGGGACTTCACCGGCCACGGCATCAACTCGTCGTTCCACTCCGGGCTGATCATCCCGCACTACGACAGCCCGCACGCGACGACCGTCATCCGGCCCGGCATGACGTTCACGATCGAGCCGATGCTGACGCTCGGGACCCACGAGTACGACATGTGGGACGACGGCTGGACGGTCGTGACCAAGGACCGCAGGCGGACGGCCCAGTTCGAGCACACGCTGGTGGTGACGGAGTCGGGGGCGGAGGTCCTCACCCTGCCCTAGGGTCCGTGCGGGCCGTCGCCTGCGTGGGCGGTCAGCGCTCCAGGAACACCCGTCCGCCGACCTCCACCCAGCCCCCCGGCTGCGGGGCCGTCAGGATCTGGGAGCCCGCGCCCTGGGTGATGTTGAGGGCGCGGCCCAGTCGGTCGGTGAGGAGGAGGGCCGCCGCGCCGGTCGCCTCGTCCTCCTCGATGCCGTCGTCGCGGCCGGGGAAGGCCCGGGCCCGGACCCGGCCCGCGGACTCGTCCTCCCAGGCCCAGGCGTAGATCCACTCCCCCGGCGGCGGGACGGTCAGGTCGTCGACCTCGGCGGCCGTGGCGTACTGGCGCAGCGTGCGCGGCGGGACCCAGTCCGCCCGCGCCTCGATCCAGCTGAACTCGCCGTCCAGGCGGGCGCCGACCACTCCGGCCGGGGTGATCAGTTCGGGTACGTCGAGGAGCCAGGCCGTGCCGACGCAGGGGTGGCCGGCGAAGGGCAGCCGCAGGGTCGGGGTGTAGATGTCGATGACCCCGCGTTCGGGGTCGTCCACGAACACGGTCTCGCTGAAGCCGAGCTTCCCGGCGAACGCCTGCCGTTCGGCCGGGTCGGGCATGACGGAACCCTCGCGGACGACGCCGAGTTCGTTGCCGTATCCGCCCCTCGCTCCGCAGAAGACGCGGAGTACGTCGTAGTCAGTCACGCGGGCATTGTGCCCGGTGGAAGCGCCCGCCGGGACGCTTGACCTCCGCTTGACCCGCCCATGGGGTCCCTTTTTGGTCACCGTGATCGGTTCGTGCTCATACACCGTCCATGAGAGCTGAATCACCGATTGGGCGGGTACGACTTAGGAAAACCTTAGGTAAGTTAGGCGAGCCTCGCCTTATGTGAGGCGCGTCACGCGTTCTTTTCGGCCAGTCCTTGGAGCCTGCATGCGAGCCGTCAGATTCTCCGCGCTCACCGCCGCCGCCACCGCGGCGGCGCTCGCCGCCGTCACGGGGTGCACCGAGAAGGGCGGTTCGGCGGACGGCGACCGGGTCATCAACGTGACGGCGACCGACGACAAGTGCGAGGTCTCGAAGAAGGAGTTCCCGGCCGGACACCTCGAACTCGCCATCGAGAACAAGGGTTCCAAGGTCACCGAGGTCTACGTCCTCTTCCCGGACGACCGGATCGTCACCGAGCGGGAGAACATCGGCCCCGGCACCAAGCAGAAGGTCACCGCCGAGGTGAAGGCGGGCGACTACCGGATCGCGTGCAAGCCCGGCATGAAGGGCGACGGCATCCGCCAGGACGTCAAGGCCACCGGCGGCGGCACCGCCGCGAAGCGCGACCCGCGCCTGGACAAGGCCGTCGCCGCCTACCGCCAGTACGCGCAGGAGCAGGCCGACGCGACGCTGCCCAAGGCCGAGGCGTTCGCCGCGGCGGTCAAGGACGGCGACATAGCGGCCGCGAAGAAGGCCTACGCGCCCTCCCGCATCGGCTGGGAGCGCACCGAGCCGGTCGCGGAGTCCTTCGGCGACATCGACCCCAAGGTCGACGTCCGCGCCGACGGCCTGGAGAGCGGCCAGAAGTGGACCGGCTGGCACCGGCTGGAGAAGGCCCTGTGGCAGGACAAGAAGATCGGCGCCGAGGAGAAGACCCTCGCCGACCAGTTGATCACCGATCTGAAGGACTGGCAGAAGCGGGTCGGCAAGGCCGACATCACTCCGACCTCCATGGCCAACGGTGCCAAGGAGCTGCTCGACGAGGTCGCCACCGGCAAGGTCACGGGCGAGGAGGAGCGCTACTCGCACACCGACCTCGTCGACTTCAAGGCCAATGTCGAGGGCGCCCAGGAGTCGTACGAGCTGCTGAAGCCGGTCGCCAAGGAGAACGACCCCGCGCTGGTCACCGAGCTGGACAAGCAGTTCACCGCGCTGAACACGCTGCTGGACACCTACCGCGCCGACAAGTCGTCGTACGACTTCGTCTCGTACGAGAAGGTCGACGAGGCCGGTCAGAAGAAGCTGTCGGACGGGGTCAACGCGCTCGCGGAGCCGCTGTCCAAGCTCGCCGCCGCCGTCGCCGCCGCCAAGCAGGGCTGAGGAATCGTCATGACGGACAACACCCCGGAGACCGTCGCGCCCTCCCGGCGTGCGCTGATCGGCTGGGGCGGTGCCGGGCTCGCGCTCGGTGCCGTCGCGGCCGGCGGCACGGTGGCGATGACCCGCGCCGGCGAGGATGTGGACCCGGCCGCCGCCGAGACCGGCGCCGCGGTCGCCTTCCACGGCGCCCACCAGGCCGGTATCGCCACACCGGTGCAGGACCGGCTGCACTTCGCCACGTTCGACGTGACGACGGACGACCGCGCCGAGTTCGTGCGGATGCTCAAGGACTGGACCGATGCCGCGCGGAAGATGACCGCCGGAAAGGCGGTCGGCGAGGGGGCGTACGGCGGGCTCGCCGAGGCGCCGCCGGACGACACCGGCGAGGCGCTGGGGCTGAAGCCCTCGCGGCTGACCCTCACCCTCGGCTTCGGACCGTCCCTGTTCGGGAAGTTCGACCTCGCGGACCGGCGGCCCGAGGCCCTCGTCGACCTCCCCCAGTTCGCCGGCGACAACCTCGACAAGAACCGCAGCGGCGGCGATCTGTGCGTCCAGGCCTGCGCGGACGACCCGCAGGTCGCCGTGCACGCGATCCGCAACCTGGCCCGGATCGGCATGGGCAAGGTCGTCATCCGCTGGTCGCAGCTCGGCTTCGGCAAGACCTCGTCGACCACGCCGGACGCGCAGACCCCGCGCAACCTGATGGGCTTCAAGGACGGGACCCGCAACATCGCGGGGACGGAGACGGACCGGCTGAAGAAGTTCGTGTGGGTGGACGAGAAGGACGGTCCGGCGTGGATGACCGGCGGCTCGTACCTCGTCGCCCGCCGCATCCGGATGCACATCGAGACCTGGGACCGCACCTCGCTGCAGGAGCAGGAGGACGTCTTCGGCCGCGACAAGGGCGAGGGCGCCCCGGTCGGCAAGGCCAAGGAGCGTGACGAGCCGTTCCTGAAGGCGATGAAGCCCGACGCGCACGTACGGCTCGCGCACCCGACGTCCAACCACGGGGCGACGATCCTGCGCCGCGGCTACTCGTTCACCGACGGCACGGACGGCCTGGGCCGGCTGGACGCGGGGCTGTTCTTCCTCGCATACCAGCGGGACGTCCGCAAGGGCTTCATCCAGATCCAGCGCAACCTGGCCACGGACGCGCTCAACGAGTACATCCAGCACGTGGGTTCGGCGGTGTTCGCGGTCCCGCCCGGCGTCCGGGACACGGACGACTGGTGGGGCAGCACGCTGTTCTCCAAGGAGGCGTGACCCGTGTTCTCCAACTATCTGATCGGTCTGCGTGAGGGGCTGGAGGCCAGCCTCGTCGTCTGCATCCTGATCGCCTATCTGGTCAAGACGGGCCGCCGGGACGCCCTCAGGCCGATCTGGATCGGCATCGGCGTCGCGGTCGCCCTGGCGCTCGGGTTCGGCTGCGCGCTCGAATTCGGCTCGCAGGAGCTGACGTTCGAGGCGCAGGAGGCGCTCGGCGGTTCGCTGTCGATCGTCGCGGTGGGCCTGGTGACGTGGATGGTGTTCTGGATGCGGCGCACCGCCCGGCACCTGAAGTCGGAGCTGCACGGCAAGCTGGACGCCGCCCTGCAGATGGGCACCGCCGCCCTGGTCGCCACCGCGTTCCTCGCGGTGGGCCGGGAGGGCCTGGAGACGGCGCTGTTCGTGTGGGCGTCGGTGCACGCGGCCGGCGACGGCACTCCGCGCCCGCTGATCGGCGTCGCCCTGGGCCTGGCCACAGCGGTGTTCCTCGGCTGGCTGTTCTACAGGGGCGCGTTGCGCATCAACCTGGCCAAGTTCTTCACCTGGACCGGCGGCATGCTCGTCGTGGTGGCCGCGGGTGTGCTGGCGTACGGCTTCCACGACCTCCAGGAGGCCGACTGGCTGCCGGGCCTGAGGGACAGGGCCTTCGACATCAGCGACACCATCCCGCCGGACAGCTGGTACGGCACCCTCCTCAAGGGCGTCTTCAACTTCCAGCCCGACCCGACGGTTCTCCAGGTCACGGTGTGGCTGCTGTACCTGATCCCGACGCTCGCGGTTTTCCTCGCCCCGGTAGGGTTCGCCTCCGGGAAGGGGAAGGTGAAGGTACCTGATGAGCAGGGAACGCGGCCCTCGAAGGCTCCGCAGGCTTGACCGGAGCGCACTGATAGCGGCCTCACTGACCGCTTTGTCGTTGACGGCGAGCGGGTGCGTGGTGGTCCACGGCGAGCGGGAGGTGCTGCCCGCGACCACCAAGGCGGAAGCCGCCAAGGCACTCCAGCAGTTCACGAGCGCGTACAACGCGGCCGACAAGGCGTACGACAGTTCGCTGGACGCCGACCATGTCACCGGTGCCCTTTCCGCCATCGACGCCGCCCGGCTGAAAGCCGGCGCCGCCAACCACCCGGACGGCAACCCGGCGCACAGCCCGCTGACGCTGTCGGACGCGAAGTACACCATCCCCAAGAAGGCGGGCTGGCCGCGCTGGTTCGTCGTCGACGCGGCCGGCAACAAGGGCGGCAGCGCGCGCTGGCTGCTGGTGTTCACCCGGGGCGGCCTCGACGAGCCGTGGCAGGCGGCCTACCTGACGCTGGTGGCGCCCGGCAAGGTGCCGGAGTTCAAGAAGGACGCGGACGGCTGGGCCGAGGCGGTCGACACGAACTCGGCCGGGCTGGCCGTCAGCCCCGCGGACCTGAGCAGGGACTACACGACGTACCTGAAGAGCGGCGGGACCACGTTCGCGGCCGGCGCGCACACCAGTCAGTGGCGTGCCCAGCGCGAGAAGAACGCCAAACGGCCGGGTCTGGCCAGCCAGTACATCGACGAACCGCTGACCAGCGGCGACTACGCGCCGCTGGCCCTGCGCACGGCGGACGGCGGGGCGCTGGTGTTCTTCTCCACGCACCACTACGAGAAGCAGACGGCCTACCCGGGTGCCTCGATCCCCCCGCCCACCGACGACGTGCTCGCTTTGACGAAGGGCGAGATCAAGCAGTCGCTCACCATGGAGTTCATCTCCAACGAGGTGGCCTTGGACCCGGCGAAGGGGACGGAGACGAACTCGGGCTCCGGCTCGGGCTCGGGCTCGGGCGACAAGGTGACGGTGCTGGGGCGGATCCAGGGGCTGACGTCGGCGCAGGGGTCCTAGGCCGTAGGAGGCCGGCTATGGGGGGCGCGCTCAGTGGCGCAGGGGCCAGGCCCCGCTCGTGTCGTGGTCGGACTCCTCGCCCGTGTGACGGGCGTGGCGGGCGCAGGCGTCGGTGAGGACTTCCAGGAGGGTCAGCGGGTCGGGCAGCGGGTGCTCGGGGCCGCGGATCCAGTGCACCCGCTGGTCGCCGGGGAGGCGGGCGGGCGGCACCAGGACGTAGGAGCCGCGGCAGTGCCAGCGCAGGCCCGGGTGCTCGTCCATGGTCTCGGGGTGGCAGTCCAGTTCGCAGGGCCACCACTCGTCCTCGACCTCGGGGGTGCCACGGGTGAGGGTGAAGAAGAGGAGGCGGCCGTCGTCGCTCTCGGCGACCGGGCCGACGTCGACGCCGGAGTCGAGCAGCCGCTCCAGCGCCTCGAGACCGGCCTCCAGCGGGACGTCGAGAACGTCGTGCACCATGCCGGTCGCGGTGATGAAGTTGGCCTGCGGCTGGTGGCGGGCCCAGCGCTCGATCTGCGCGCGGTCGGTGGTCGACTGGGTCTGCCAGGCGAACGACACCGGGTGCCGGGCGGGGGTGGGACAGCCGACGCGGTCGCAGGAGCAGCGGTAGCCGGGAGCGGGGTGGGCGGCGGGGGCGAGCGGCAGCCCCGCTTGGGCGGCGGCGAGCAGCAGGGCCTCACGGCCGGCGTCTTCCCCCGCGGCCTCCTTCGGGCGGCGCCCTCGCAGCCACTGGGAGAGTTTGCCCTGCCGGCCGGTACGGCCGCCGAACTCCGCGCTCATCTATCCCCTCGCCTCGCTGTCGTGCGGAACAGCATGCCCCATGGTCCCACTTTCGCTCGCTTCGGGGGGCGGGAGGCGGGAGTTCGGGGGCGGTCACCGCGCGGCGATGCCGTGGAGGGCGTAGTCGACGAGGGTGTCCGTGTACTCGTAGGAGATCGGGCCCGTGTACTGGAGCCAGCGCTGGGCGAGCGGGGACACCCAGAGTTCGAGGGCGATACGGGGGTCGATGTCCCGGCGGACCTGGCCCGCCTCCTGCGCGGCGCGCACGCGGTCGGCGTACAGCTGGAGCGAGGGTTCGAGGAGCTTCGTCATGAAGGTCCGGCCGAGCTCCTCGTTGACCACGCCCTCGGCGGCCAGGGCACGGGACGGGGCCTCGAACCGGGGGTCCTTGAGCTGGTCGACGGTGAGCCGAAGGACGGCCTTGAGATCGGCGGCGAGGTCACCGGTGTCCGGGATGACGTACGCGTCCTGCGCGCCCGCCTCCCGTGACGCCTGGTCGCTCAGGTCGAGGAACGCCTCCAGCAGGACGTCCGCCTTCGAGGACCACCAGCGGTAGATGGTCTGCTTGCCGACGCCGGCGCGGGCGGCGATGCCCTCGATGGTGGTCCTGGGGTAGCCGACCTCCGCGACCAGGGCGAGGGCGGCGTCGTAGATGGCACGGCGGGACTTCTCGCTGCGGCGGGCGGCGTGGGGAGCGGGCTTGTCCGGGGCGTGCGGCTTGGGCATGGGGCGACGGTACCAAGGGGGTGAGACGAGACGTCTCGCCGGCGGCGGCTGTGGTGGCGGCGGCTGTTTCGGCGGCGGCTGTGGTGGACGGTTGCCGTGATCAGGGCCTGGGAGGCTCGTCGGAGGGCGGAGGCCAGGCGTCCCCCCAGTTCGCGTCCCGTGCCTCCTTGTACAGGGCGCCGTGACGTTTGCTGACCGTGGTGCGGCGCAGGCCCGGTTCTGTCTCGCAGAGGTCCAGCAGCACCTGGCCCTTGCGGATCTGGGGCTTGCGTACGACGCGTGCGGGGGCCGGGTCGACCGGGAAGCGGGCGGCGGCGACGTAGCTGAACTTCTCGTCCTCGTAGGCGAGGGAGCCGCCCTTGACCTGGCGGTGCAGGGAGGAGCGGCTGACCCGGGCCGAGAAGTGGCACCAGTCCTCGCCGGGAACGATGGGGCAGACCGCGCTGTGCGGGCAGGGGGCGGCGACCTGGAAACCGGCGGCGATCAGACGGTCACGGGCCTCGATGACACGGGCGTAGCCGTCGGGGGTGCCGGGCTCGACGATCACCACGGCCTGGGCCGCGGCGGCCGCCGCGTCGACGAGGGCGGTGCGGTCGGGGGCGGTGAGCTCGTTGAGGACGTAGGAGACGGTGACGAGGTCGGTGGGGTCGAGCGTGAGTGCCGAGCCGATCTTCGCGCGCTGCCAACGGGCGTCGCGCAGCGCCGGGTTGGCGGTGGCGATGTCCCGGCCGAGGCTGAGCGCGGGTTCGGCCCAGTCGAGGACGGTGACGGGGCGTTCGCCGTCCCAGGTCGCGGTGACCGCCCAGGTCGCCGCGCCGGTGCCGCCTCCTACGTCCGTGTGGCCGGCGGGGGCCCAGTCGGGCACGGCGTCCGCGAACGCCTCCAGCGCGGCGTGGACGGCCTCGAAGGTGGCGGGCATGCGGTAGGCGGCGTACGCGGCCACGTCGGCGCGGTCGCGGAGGATGGGGGTGTGGGTGGGGGTGGCGCCCCGGTAGCTGGCGATCAGCCGTTCGACGGCTTGCCCGGCCTGCCGGGCCGGAAGGCCGTCGAGAAGACTGGTCAGGGCCGTACGGAGGGTTTCGGCCGGGGATACGGGGGCGGTCACCCGCTGATTCTATGGGCGCGGCACGGCACGCCGACGCGGGCCTCGGGTGAGCCGGGCACGGTGCGCCGACGCCGGCCTCGCGGGGGCGGGCGCCGTACGCCGGTGCGGGCCCCGCAGAGGCCGGGCGCCGTACGCGGGTGGGGACCTCGCGGGAGCGGGTGCGATGCGTCGGCGCGACCTCGCGGGGGACACGGTGCGCTGCCGCGGACCTCGCGTGAGCCGGGCGCCGTACGCCGGTGCCGGTCCCGCGGAGGCCGGGTGCCGTACGCGGATGCGGACCTCGCGAGGCGGGCACGACGCGCCGGCGCGACCTCGCCGGGGCACGGTGCGCCGGTGCGGGCCTCGCGGGCCCGGGCACGGTGCGCTGGTGCTGGCCTCACGGGCCGAGCGCCGTACGCCGGTGCGGGCCTCGCGGGCTCGGGCACGGTGCGCTTGTGCCGGTCCCACGGGGCGGGGCGCCGACGCCCTGGACGTCGAACCCGAACTCGGCCCCGACCCGCACTGGGTGTGAGTCGGTGGTGCGGGTCTCGTGGGGGCGCTCCGCCCCAGGTTCCCGGGGCTGTGCCCATCTGGCGCACGACTCGCACCCCCGGGGGGCGCGGCAGCCCTGGCGGGATCGTGCGGAGGAAGGGAAGTGGCCCCCTTGAAGCCCTTCAAGCCCCCTCACGCCCCCCGCACCGCCCTGGCCACCCGCGTTGCCGCCGCTGCCCGGGGGCGGTTGTCCGAGGGGCGTCTTCGTGGGTGGACCGTGGTGGCCAGGAGGACCAGGAACGTGTCCGTCGCCCGGTCGAGGACCAAGGACGTGCCCGTGAAGCCCGTGTGGCCCGCTGCTCCTCTGCCTGCCAGCTCGCCCATGAACCACGGTTGGTCGAGGGCGAAACCCAGGCCCGGTGGGGTCAGGAGGAGGTCGACGAAGTCGGGGCCGAGGATGCGGGCGGGGCCGTGGGAGCCGCCCGTCAGGAGGGTGCGGCAGAAGACGGCCAGGTCACGGCCGGTCGAGAACAGCCCCGCGTGGCCGGCCACGCCGCCCAGCGCCCAGGCGTTCTCGTCGTGGACCTCGCCGCGCAGCATCCCCCGGTCCGCCTTGGCCCAGGGCCGCCGCTGGTCCTCCGTGGCCGCCGCGCCGGGGCACGGGCCGAAGCCGGTGGCCGTCATCCCGAGGGGGCGGGTGATGCCCTCGTGGACGAGGACGTCGAGGGTGCGGCCGGTGACGCGTTCCAGGACGTGCTGGAGGAGGAGCAGGTTGAGGTCGGAGTAGGTGTAGGTGCCGGGGACGCCGATCGGGGGTTCCGCCCGGAGCATCGCCAGGCGTTCCTCGTCGTCGGAGCAGGCGTACAACGGGAGGTCGGGGCGCAGTCCGGAAGTGTGGGTGAGCAGCTCCCGCACGGTGATGCCGTGCTCGGCGGCCGCCCGGAAGTCCGGGAGATACGCGCCGACCCGGGCGTCGATGCCGAGCCTGCCGCGTTCCAGCTGCTGCACGGCGGCGACCGCGGTGAACAGCTTGGTGAGGGAGGCCAGGTCGAACGGGGTGTCGACGGTCATGGGGACGCGGGCGTCCGGGGGGAGTTCCACGCCCGTGTCCGTCGTGGGGTCGTAGGAGGCGTAGCGGACGGCCCAGCCCGCCGCCGCCTCCACGGCGATCACCGGGCCGCGCCCGGCGACCACCACGGCGCCCGCCGCCCAGGGACGACCGTCGGTGGTGAGGTCGTGGACCTCCTCGACCAGGTGACGCAGTTCCCCCGGGTCGAGTCCGGCCCGTTCCGGTGTGTCGTGGCGCAGTTTCGGCGCGCTCAGCTCCCTGCTCCCTCCACTGCCGCACGTCTGTTCCCGGGACGGCACATTCCCATGAAGCAGGCCAGTGCAACCAGTGCGGCGGCCAGTTGGACGACGGCCATGGGGACGGCGGTGTGCTCCCCGGCGATGCCGACGAGCGGTGAGGCGATCGCGCCGATGAGGAAGGACGACGTACCGAGCAGAGCGGACGCGGAGCCCGCGGCGTGCTTGACCCGCATGAGGGCGAGCGCCTGGGTGTTGGGAAGGGTGATGCCCATCGCCGACATCAGGACGAACAGCGCGGCGGCCACGGGAGCGAGACCTACCTCGCCGAAGACGCCCAGCGACATCAGCAGCAGCGCGGTCGCGGCGGCGATGACGATCGCGAGGCCCACGGCCAGTACCCGGTCCAGGCTCACCCGGCCGACCAGCATCTTGCCGTTGATCTGACCGACGATCACCAGGCCGACCGAGTTCAGCCCGAACAGCAGGCTGAACGTCTGCGGAGAGGCGCCGTAGATCTCCTGGATCACGAACGGGGAAGCCGAGATGTACGCGAAGAGCGCGGCGAAGGTGAAGCCGCCCGCGAGCATGTAGCCGGAGAAGCGGCCGTCGGCGAGCAGGGCCCGCATCGAGCGCAGTGCCTCGCCGACCCCGCCGGGATGACGGTCGGCGGGTGCGAGGGTCTCGGGGAGCTTCGCCCAGACGACGCCCGCCAGCAGCACCCCGACCACCGTCAGCACGACGAACACGCCCCGCCAGTCCGTCACGCGCAGGATCTGCCCGCCGATGAGCGGCGCGACGATCGGGGCGACCCCGGAGATCAGCATGAGGGTGGAGAAGAAGCGGGCCATGGCCACGCCGTCGTAGAGGTCGCGGACGACGGCCCGCGCGATCACTATCCCGGCCGCCCCCGCGAGGCCCTGCGCCAGCCGGAAGGCGACCAGGACCTCCACCGTGGGAGCCAGGGCGCACAGGACGGTGGCGACGACGTAGACGGCGAGGCCGATGAGCAGGGGCCGTCGGCGGCCCCACCTGTCGCTCATCGGGCCGACCACCAACTGTCCGAGCGCCATGCCGGCGAGGCAGGCGGTGAGGGTGAGTTGGACGGTCGCGGCGGGGGCGTGCAGGGACCTGGTGACCTCCGGGAGGGAGGGGAGGTACATGTCCATCGCCAGCGGGGGCGTGGCGGTGAGACCGCCGAGGATCAGCGTGACCAGCACGCCGGTGCGGCGCCGCGCGCGGGCGGCCGCGGGTTCGGTTGCCGGCGCTGCCGGCGCGGACGCCGTAGGTGACGCCGATGACGCCGATGACGCGCTTGGTGTCGATGACGCCGATGACGCCGATGCCCTGTGATCGGGCATGTGCCCCTCCCTCTACGAACGATCCGCCACCTATGCTCTCAGCTCGTACAGAGTGCCGAGGGTCACGTGAGCGAGGGTGGGGCCGGGATGACGGAGCAGAGGGTGCGCTGGGGGATCCTGGCGACCGGCGGGATCGCGGCCGCGTTCACCGCGGACCTGGTCGATCTGCCGGACGCGGAGGTCGTGGCGGTGGCCTCGCGGAGGGAGGAGTCGGCGAAGGGCTTCGCGGAGCGGTTCGGGATCCCGCGGGCCTACGGCGACTGGAACTCGCTCGCGCAGGACGAGGACATCGATGTCGTGTACGTCGCCACCCCGCACTCGGCGCACCGGGCGGCCGCCGGCCTGTGTCTGGAGGCCGGGCGCAACGTGCTGTGCGAGAAGGCGTTCACGCTGAACGCGCGGGAGGCGGAGGAGCTGGTCGCGCTGGCGAGGGAGCGCGGGAGCTTCCTGATGGAGGCCATGTGGATGTACTGCAACCCGCTGATCCGGCGCCTGGCCGGCCTGGTGCGGGACGGTGCGGTCGGCGACGTACGCAGTGTGCACGCCGACTTCGGGCTGGCGGGGCCCTTCCCGCCCTCGCACCGGCTGCGTGACCCGCTGCAGGGCGGGGGCGCGCTGCTCGACCTCGGCGTGTACCCGGTGTCGTTCGCGCACCTGCTGCTCGGGGAGCCCACCGATGTCGCGGCGCGGGCGGTGCTCTCCGAGGAGGGTGTCGACCTCCAGACGGGCGCGCTGCTGTCCTGGGACAGCGGCGCGCTCGCCTCGGTGCACTGCTCCCTCGTCGGCGGTACGGCCACCACGGCGTCCGTGACCGGCTCGCTGGGCCGTATCGACATCCCGTACGGCTTCTTCCACACCGACCGGTTCGTGCTGCACCGCGACGGCCGCGAGCCCGAGGAGTTCACGGCCGGCCCTGAGGACGGAACCCGGGCCGGCCTGAAGCACGAGGCCCTTGAGGTGATGCGGGCCCTGCGCGCGGGCGAGACCGAGTCCCCGCTGGTCCCGCTCGACGGCACCCTCGCCGTAATGCGGACGCTCGACGCGATCCGGGAACGCGTCGGCGTCCGCTATCCCGGCGAGACCGACGAGACCGACGAGACCGACGAGACCGACGAGACGGGTGAGACGGGTGAGACGGAACTCACGCCGGCGTGAGCCTCAGGTGAGCCCGCGCCTCACGCCGGCTTGAGCCCCTGGTCCCCCACCTCCGTCACGAAGGAGGCGGCCGTCGTGACCGGCGCCCCGGGCCTGAGCACGTACGGCACGGTCCTGAAGTCCGCCCGCGCCCGCTCCCGGCCCAGCGTGACCGTCACATAGCCGCGCCGCCCGTTGTAGAACTTCAGGTGCGGGTTGGCGGTCATGTAGGTGTCCCAGGTCTCGGGCCTGTCGGCGCCGTCCCGGCCGCTGGAGATCGAGGTCGCCACGATCTCCGTGCCGAGGGTCGCCGAGGTCTGGTCGTCGAAGTCGTCCTTGATGTCGAAGGCGTACGCCGAGTGGACGTCCCCGCTGAGCACCATCAGGTTCTCGACGCGGGCCGCCCTCGCTCCGTCGAGGACGCGCCGGCGCGAGGCCCGGTAGCCGTCCCAGGCGTCCATCGACACCCGCGACGGCGTGGTCGGGTCGACGTGCCGCTGGGAGAACATGACCTGCTGCGGTACGACGTTCCACAGCGCCCGGGAGGCACGCCAGCCGTCGAGCAGCCACCGTTCCTGCGTCCGGCCGGTCATCGTGCGCGCCGGGTCGTCGGACTCGGGACCGGGGACGTGCGCGCCGTCGCCGTAGGCCTGGTCGGAGCGGTACTGACGGGTGTCGAGCACGTCGAACTGGGCGAGCCGGCCCCAGTGGAGGCGTCGGTAGAGCCGCATGTCGGGGCCGGCGGGCTGCTGGGGGCGGCGCAGCGGCTGGTTCTCCCAGTAGGCGCGGTAGGCGGCGGCGCGGCGCAGCAGGAACTCCTCCGGCGGGACGCTGTTCTCCGGGATGTCGTCGGCGTAGTTGTTCTCGGTCTCGTGGTCGTCCCAGGTGACGACGAAGGGGTGCGCGGCGTGGGCAGCGCGCAGGTCGGGGTCGGACTTGAAGAGGGCGTACCGCAGGCGGTAGTCCTCCAGCGTGACCGTCTCCCGGTTGAAGACGGCGGGGAGCGTGCGGTCGGTGTAGTTGCGCCGGCCGCCGACCGCGTCGACCGCGTACTCGTACAGGTAGTCGCCGAGATGGAAGACGAGGTCGACGTCGTCCTGGGCGAGATGGGCGTACGGAGTGTAGTAGCCGTCGTGGTACGCCTGGCAGGAGACGGCGGCGACAGTGAGGGCGGACGCCCGCGCACCGGGCGCGGGCGCGGTGCGGGTGCGGCCGGTCTCGCTGACCCAGCTCCCCACCCGGAACCGGTAGTGGAAGACCCGGCCGGGGTCGAGGTGACTCACCTCGACGTGCACCGCGTGGTGGAACTCGGGGTGCGCGGTCACGGTGCCGCGTCTGACGATCCGCCGGAAGCGGTCGTCGTGGGCCAACTCCCAGCTGACCGTGACCCGTTCGGCGGGAAGGCCGCTGTCGGGCTGGTACGGCGCCGGAGCCAGCCGGGTCCACAGGAGCACGGACGTCGGCAGCGGGTCGCCTGAGGCGACGCCGAGGGTGAAGGGGTTCTCGGTGATCCGCGCCGCGTCGAGTTCTGCGGCGGCGGCGACGCCGGCCGACGGCAGGTTGGTCGCCAAGGCGAGCGCGGCGGCCGCCGAGGTGACGGTCAGGAACCGACGGCGGTTCAGGTGGCGTGCGGCGGCGCGGAGTTCGGGGGCGTGCTGGGACGGGCGTGCTGCGGGTGTCATCCGGTCCTCCCCTGACGAATGGGTCCAGGGTCATTCGAGTGGCCGGGGGCGACCTGCGAAGGGCACGTACACAACAGCCGGATGGCGGATGGATGAGTTCCGTATGGCGGACCGTCCCCTACGCTGCGGGCCCATGAATGCCATGCAAACTGCGAAGGTTTCGAAGGTCGCGGTGGTGACCGGCGCGGGCTCCGGCATCGGCCGGGCGGTCTCCGTGGAACTGCTGCGTGCGGGATGGTCGTTGGCCCTGGCGGGGCGCCGGACCGAGACGCTGGAGGAGACCGCGGCCCTGGTGCCCGACGGGGCCTTTCTCGTCGTACGGACGGACGTGTCGAGGCCCGAGGACGTGTCCGCGCTGTTCGCCGCCGCGGTGGACCGGTTCGGGCGGGTCGACCTGCTGTTCAACAACGCGGGGACGTTCGGGCCGGGCGGGGTGCCGGTCGAGGAGCTGTCCTACGACGCCTGGCGGCACGTGGTGGACACCAACCTGAACGGGGCGTTCCTGTGCGCGCAGGCGGCGTACCGGCAGATGAAGGAGCAGGATCCGCAGGGCGGTCGGATCATCAACAACGGCTCCATCTCCGCGCACACACCCCGCCCGCACTCGGTCGCCTACACGGCCACCAAACACGCGCTGACCGGCCTGACCAAGTCCCTGTCGCTGGACGGGCGGCCCTTCGACATCGCGGTCGGGCAGATCGACATCGGCAACGCGGCCACCGACATGACCGAGCGGATGCGGACCGGAGCCCTCCAGGCCAACGGGGAGGTCGTGCCCGAGCCGGTGATGGACGTGGCCGACGTGGCACGCACGGTGCGGCACATGGCGGAGCTGCCGCTGGAGGCGAACGTGCAGTTCGCGACGGTACTGGCGACGGCGATGCCGTACGTGGGACGCGGCTGAACCGGGCCCGCCCTGCGTGCCGCCGGATCGCCGCGGACGCGATCTGCACAAGCGGAATCACATACTCCGCACCAAAGGGGCCGGTGACAGGCTTATGCTCATAACATCCTCCACGAGAGCTTCACACTTGGAGGAGACGGCTTCCGCGACCACTCCCGAGGGGGGAGACGGTGGCCCTTCCCCCGCGCCGGGTGGGGGTGACCTCGCGTGGGACCGCGAGGTGCTTCCGGCGCGGGGGAACGGCTGCCGCGATGATCCACACGTCCCGACGCACGGGGGCGGGGCCCCTCAGCGCCCCAGGATCCGGTCGACCTCGGCGAGCTGCCCGGCGGTGAGCGGACCCTTCTCCAGCGCGCCCGCGTTCTGCTCGGCCTGGGCGACCGAACGGAAGCCGGGAATCGGGACCGTGCGCGGGCTGCGCGCCCACAGCCAGGCGAGGGCGCCCTGCGCGAGCGTGCGGCCGCCGCTGGTGAGGACGTCCCTGAGCGCGTCGACCCGTCCGAGCCACTCCGGGTCCGCACCCGAACCCGCCTCGAAGCCCTGGAGCCAGACCGGCGGCCTGCTGCGGATGTCCCCGGCCTCCAGGGTCTCGCCGGAGCGGCGCTTCCCGGTCAGCAAGCCCATCGCCAGCGGGCTGCGGTTGACGCTGGCGAGGTTCGACTCCTCGCACAGGGTGATCATCTCGGGTGCGTCCTGCAGCACGTTGATCGCGTGCTGTACGGCCGTACAGTGCTCCCCCTCCGCGAACACCGCGGCGCGGGCCGGGTCGTCGGTGCTCCAGGCGTAGGCGCGGATCAGGCCCTGCCGGACGAACTCCTCGCAGGTGTCACGGAGTTCGGCCGCGCGGCCGGGCTCCGCGTCCGAGATGTGCAGTTGGTAGAGGTCGACATGGTCCGTGCCGAGGCGCCGCAGGGACGCGGTCAGGGCGCGGCGGGCGTAGGCGGGGCTGTCGTCGACGCCGGTGCGGGTGCGGGTCTCCTCGTCGAAGACGTTGCCCCACTTGGTGGCGACGACCACGTCGTCCCGGCGCTTGCCGAGGGCCCGGCCGAGGACGCGTTCACTGTGCCCGGCGCCGTAGGTGTCCGCCGTGTCGAAGAAGGTGACGCCCAGGTCGAGCGCGCGCCTGACGGCCCGTACGGACTCCTCGTCGTCGACCTTGCCCCAGCCCAGCGGCTCTCCGTCGGTCCCCTGCCACTCCCCGCCGATCGCCCAGCAGCCGAATCCGAGCGCGCTGACCTCGATACCGGTTCGGCCCAGTGTGCGTGTGGTCTCCATGCCCCGGGAGCGTAGGAGTTGGAGTGCACTCCAAGGCAAGGCCTGGCACGGGCCGGGTTTTCCCCCGCTTCTCCCGTACGGGGCCAGTTCTCTCGTCCGGGGCTAGGACCTCCGTGGACAGAACACCTAGGCCTGTCCGGTCTCGAAGCGGGCGATCCTGCCGTGCTCGTCGACCGTGAAGGTCCAGCGGGTGCGCATCTCGCCCCAACTGTCGTTGCGGTAGCGGGCGATGAGGGCTCGGCCGCCCCGGGACTCGTTCTCGACCTCCATGTGGCCGTGGGAGGAGAAGATCTCCCGGTCGGTCCACTCGTCGAGGTCCCGGTCCGAGCCGTCGTCCGCCATGGTGGCGCCGGGCGCGAGCAGCGCGAGGAAGGCCTCGCGGTCGTGGGCGTTGACCGCGCTGACGAAGGCGCGGACGGCCGGGTCGCTCAGCTTGGCAGTCTGGATCGTCATGCCAGTCAGGCTCACATCCCCGGCCGCGGTCTGCCACTCGAACGCCGCCGAGGGCGGGACCGGAGGTGTGAGAGGTGCGACGGTGGAAACGCGGAGGGGGTTGTTCCTTCGGCTGACTGTGCTTGTCGGCTGTTCCTGTTGTCTGTTCCGGGAGACACCGTGACCTCTTACGACCGACGTGATCTGGGCCTGCTGCTGCTCCGGCTGGGCACCGGCGGGGTACTGGCCGCGCACGGCGCGCAGAAGCTGCTCGGGTGGTTCGGCGGGCATGGGCTGGAGGGCACCGGCCAGTACTTCGAGTCCGTCGGGTACGCGCCCGGCAAGGAGAGCGCCGCGGCGGCGGGGCTGGCCGAGGCCGGCGGCGGCACGCTGCTGGCGTTGGGCCTGGCGACCCCGGCGGCGGGTGCGGCGGCGGCCGGCGCGATGGCGGGCGCGACCGCGGTGCACGCGCCGAACGGCTTCTTCGCCCAGGGCGGCGGCTACGAGTACGCGGCCAGCCTGGGCCTGACGGCCGCCGGTCTCGCCGTCGCCGGGCCCGGCCGGCTCTCCCTGGACCACGCGCTCGGGCACGCGGTCAACCGGAACTGGATGGTTCCCGTGGCGTTCGCGGCGACCGGGCTGGCGACCGCGCTGGTGGTGGGCGCGCGTAACCGGCGGCTGCGGAAGCGGGAGCAGGGCGAGCAGCAGGCGTTGTTCGAGGATACGTTCGACGAGTAGGGGTGAGGTGGGCCGCGGTGTCGGCGCCGGGGCCCGTGACAAGCTGCCCGTATGACTGATCAGGCCACCTCCCCCGGGACGCCCCCCGATCCGACCGCGGGGCTTCCCGAGCCGACCGCGGGGCTTCCCGAGCCGAATGCGAGCCTTCCCGGGCCGGCCGCGAGTCTTCCCGGGCCGGCCGCCGACCTCTGGGGCTCGATCGACGAGCTGTGGGCCTGGTTGCAGGCCCACAGTCCGATCGGAGGCGACCAGGGCCTGCTGCTGCGGATGCTGAAGCTGTCGGAGGAGGTCGGTGAGGTCGCCCAGGCGGTGATCGGGGCGACCGGCCAGAACCCGCGCAAGGGCGTCACGCACACCTGGGACGACGTCCAGGGAGAGCTGTGCGACGTGGTGATCACGGCCTTGGTGGCCCTGCGCACGCTCACCCCGGACACCCGCGACGTCTTCACCCGGCACCTGGCGAAGGTGACGGAACGCTCGCTCGGGACGGCACGGTCGTCGTCCTGACCCGCCGGGAGCACTGGAGCGGCAGGTCAGCCGCCGCTGAACTCGGCCACCCGCCCGTCGCGCAGCGTCAGGTGGGAGCCGCTGAAGCGGGACCGCATGCGACGATCGTGGGTGACGACGGCCACGGCGCCCTGATAATCCGTCAACGCCTCCTCCAGTTCCTCCACGAGCGCGGGTGAGAGATGGTTGGTGGGCTCGTCCAGCAGCAGCAGGTCCACCGGCTCGGTCACCAGCCGGGCGAGTTCGATGCGGCGCCGCTGCCCGTAGGACAGGTCCTCGACCCGCCGGCGCAGGTCGTCCGGGCTGAACAGCCCGAGCGAGAGCAGCGCCTCGGTGTGCTCGTCCAAGTCGCCGACCCGTCCGTCGCCGAACGCCTGAAGCACCGTCAGCCCCTCGGGCCAGGGCACCTGGTCCTGCCGTAGATGCCCCACGCGTCCCGACACCCGAACCGTTCCGCTGTCCGGTGCCAGCTCCCCGGCCAGTATCCGCAGCAGCGTGGTCTTGCCCGCCCCGTTGGGGCCGGTGATCAGCAGCCGTTCACCGGGCACGAGGCGCAGGGAGTCGACGGTGAGCCGGTCGCCGACGCCGACGTCCGTCAGTTCGGCCACCGTCTCCTGCGGCTGCGCGGCGGCCTCGGTGGTGATCTCGGCGGTGAAGGCGAGCGGCTCGGGGGGAGGCGCGACGGGGTTCTCGGTGAGCCGCGCGACCCGTTCCTTGGCGTTGCGGATCCGCACCATGGCTCCGTGGCCGCGCCCGCGGGTGCGGAATCCCCCGGCTCCGAAGACGGCCAGCGGCAGCTTGCGCGGGATGTTGTCCAGCCGCGCCACGTTGGACGCGATCAGGTCCCGGCTGCGGTCCAGCTCCGCGCGCCACCGCTCGTACTCCAGCAGCCGGCGCTCCCGTTCCGCCGCCTTGGCCGCCAGGTAGCCCGCGTAACCGTTGCCGTAGCGCGCCACTCTTCCGGAGTCGACCTCCAGGATCGTGGTGGTGAGCCGGTCCAGGAACAACCGGTCGTGGGTGACGGCGACGACGGTGCCCCGGTGCCCCCGCAGGTGTTCCTCCAGCCAGCCCACCGCCCCGTCGTCCAGGTCGTTGGTCGGCTCGTCCAGCAGCAGCAGTTCGGGCTCCGCCGCCAGGGTCGCCGCCAGTGCCAGGCGGGAGCGCTCCCCGCCGGACAGGGTGCCCAGCCGCCGGTCGCGCTCCAGCCCCGGCAGCCCGAGTCCGTGCAGCGCGATCTCCACCCGGGAGTCGGCCTCGTAGCCGCCCCGGGCCTGGTACTGGTCGACCAGCGCGGCATAGTTCTCCAGGAGGGCCGCGAGTCCGGCGTCCTGCTGCCCCGCCTGCCCTACCTCGTACGGCCGTTCGGCCAGTTGGGCTTCGGTCCGGCGCATCCCCGCCTCCAGCTCCCGCAGATCGGCCAGGGCCAGATCTACGGCGTCCTGGACGGTGGACTCCGGGGGCAGTTCCAGGGTCTGGGCCAGATAGCCGACACCACCGGGCGCGACCACCGTCAGCGTCCCGTTGTCGGGCTGTTCGCGCCCCGCGATCAGCTTGACCAGCGTGGACTTGCCGGATCCATTGTCCCCGATGACACCGACCTTCTCGCCCGGCCTGATCGTGAAGCCGACCCGGTCGAGTACGGCATGGTCCTGGTAGCGCTTGGTGATGTCATGCAGAGCGAGTTGTGCTGTCGACACGCAGGAGTCCTCCTGATCGTCACTGGGGTGAGTGATGACTGCCGTGCACAGCAGGCCGCCGGGAGCGGATCCGTTCGCCGGGAAACGCCGGCACGGCGGAGGACCGCGGTGCGTTGTTTCCCTCAGGGACGGTTTCTGTCCGAGGCGGTTTCCGTCAGACGGTTGCCTTCAGGGATGCACGGCCGGGCGCGGCGACGGAGTGGAGCTTCGACGTCCCGCGCTCTTACGGACCACACGTGCCGATCACAGAGAACCCATGCCCTGAGGCTAGACGGTACGAGAGTCCACGGGCAACGGGTTATCCGGGAGGGCCGGTCCGCCGCCCGGCCCTCCCGTCCCGGTCACGGCCGGGGGAAGGCCCGTAGCACGGACGCCAGTTCCGGGCCGACCCTCGCCTTGAGCAGGGTGCCCTGGTCGGTGTGCTCGGCGGAGAGCACCTCGCCCTCCTGGTGGGCCCGCGAGAGCAGGCCGCCCTCGGTGTAGGGGACCATGGCCTCGATCTCCACCTCGGGGTGGGGCAGCAGGGTGTCGATCAGGTTCCGCAGTTCCTCGATGCCCTGCCCGGAACGCGCGGAGACGGCGATCGAGTCCGGTTCAGCCTCCAGCAGGCGGGCCACCGCGTCCGGGTCGGCGGCGTCCGCCTTGTTGACGACCACGATCTCCCTGACGGCGGCGGCACCCACGTCCCGCAGCACCTCCCGGACGGCCGCCAGCTGCGCCTGAGGCTCCGGATGCGCCCCGTCCACCACGTGCAGCACCAGGTGCGCGTCCACGACCTCCACGATGGTGGAACGGAACGCCTCCACGAGGTGATGCGGAAGGTGCCGTACGAAGCCGACGGTGTCGGCGATGGTGTACGTACGGCCGCTTGGGGTGTGCGCCCGGCGCACGGTCGTGTCCAGGGTGGCGAACAGCGCGTTCTCCACCAGCACTCCGGCACCCGTGAGCCGGTTCAGCAGGGAGGACTTGCCGGCGTTGGTGTATCCCGCGAGAGCGACCGACAGCACCCTGTTGCGCCGCCGTTCCTCGCGTTTGACCTCCCGTCCCGTCTTCAACTGGGCGATCTCCCGGCGGAGTCTGGCCATCCGCTCGTGAATCTGCCGCCGGTCGGTCTCGATCTTCGTCTCACCGGGTCCCCGGGTCGCCATGCCGCCCCCGCCCCCGCCGCCCATCTGCCGGGACATCGACTGGCCCCAGCCGCGCAGCCTCGGCAGCATGTACTGCATCTGGGCAAGCGCCACCTGGGCCTTGCCCTCACGGGACTTGGCGTGCTGCGCGAAGATGTCCAGGATCAGCGCCGTACGGTCCACGACCTTGACGCCCACGACGTCCTCGAGGTGGACCAGCTGGCTGGGGCCGAGTTCACCGTCGCAGACCACCGTGTCGGCACCGGCCTCCTCCACGATCTCCCGCAGCTCCGCCGCCTTGCCCGACCCGATGTACGTCGCCGGGTCGGGTTTCTGCCGCCGCTGGATCACCCCGTCGCACACCAGGGCACCGGCCGTCTCCGCCAGCGCGGCCAGCTCGGCGAGCGAGCTCTCGGCCTCGTCGGCGGTTCCCGCCGTCCAGACGCCGACCAGTACGACCCGTTCCAGGCGCAGTCGGCGGTACTCGACCTCGGTGACGTCGTCGAGCTCGGTGGACAGTCCGGCGACCCGGCGCAGCGCGGCCCGCTCCTCGCGGTAGTACTGCTCACCGTCGAGGCCGTCGGCGTCCGCCGGCCCGAGGAGGTCGTCCATCAGTGCGTCCGCACGCTGCCGCGGCCCGGCGGAACCTTCGGAATGCGTCATCTGAATCCTTTCTCAGGACGGGAAGCCGGACGCGGGGGCAGCCGTCGAGCCCGCCGAAGCGACGGGCAGGGCAAGGCCCGAGTCCGTGAAGAACGAGAGAGGGAGGGAGGGCGGGAGGGTGACATGCCTCGGCAGCGACGGGGCGGGCACGCGAACGGCACGGCCCGCGAGCCGTACCCGGCGGTGTCGTTCCGCCGGAGGGCTCAGCAGGCGCTAGGAACGTCGCGCCCGCGCCGCGTCACGGTGGGTCGATGCCGTATCTCACACGCCGTCAACCGTAGAGGGTCGTCCGGCCGACCGCACCCCCTTAACGAACGCCGAGGGCCGGTACGACGACGTCGTACCGGCCCGGACCTACCGCGCGGGACCGTCAGCCGGTGACCGGCGCGACGGTGATGCGGTCGATGTTGGGTGCGTAGGCGGTGGGATTGCCGAAGGTGATGGTGTTGGTGCCCGCGCCGAGAGTGACCGGGACGGGCAGGTCCCAGTAGGTGGACCAGCTGTAGTTGTTGCGGAACATGACGGTCTGGGCGGTGCCGTTGACGGTGATCCGGGTCGCCCGGGAGACGACGTTGGTGTTGTAGTTCCCGGAGCCGGCCACCTCGTTGTTGGCGTAGCGGACGTTCATGACGTACCGCCCGGCACTGGCGGCCTCGACCTGGACGGTGAGGGTGTTGGCGGAGCCGTTGCCGACGTAGCCGACGTACTTGCCTCCGGTGGCCCAGGTGTCCGAGCTGACGGCGGCGGCTCCGGCGAGGGTGCCGTTCTCGGCCTCGTAGGCGGTGACGCCCGAGGTGTCACCGCGCGCGGCGACGCGCAGGTCGCGCAGGGTCAGGGTGGCGGAGCCCGAAGTGGCGGCGGTGACGCGGTTGTTGCCCGCGGAGAGGTACAGCCGTGCGCTCCTGTCGGTGACCTGGCCGCGGGTGGCGGGCAGCGTCACGGCGGTGGCACCGTCCAGGGTGAGCTTGGCCGGTCCGTCGGACGCGTAGTCGGTGTGGACGGTGTAGTAGCCGTCGGTCGGGGCGTAGACGTCGAAGACGGCCGAGTCGCCCGCGGTCAGGGCCAGGGAACCGGCGCCGGTGAGGCCGGAGGCGGAGTAGGCGTAGGAGGGCGAGCCGGTGACGTCGGTGTAGGTCGCCGGGTAGACGGTCTGGGCGGTGGAGGACTTGGTGAGGTCGATCTTGTCGAGGGTGACCTCGTTGGTGCCCTTGGCCAGGGTGAGGGTGTGCCTGCCCGCCGTCAGGGAGACCGAGGCGCGGGCGATGGAGCGGTAGGTCCAGTTCAACGTCGGGTCGTAGGTGATCGTCCGCGCCGGGCCGCCGTCGACGGTGAGGGTCTGTGTCGCCGGGCCGCCGGACTGGTTGCCGTAGAAGACGCCGAGGTCGTACGTGCCGGTGCTCGGGACGTCGACGGTGAAGGCGGCCTTGCTGTCCGCCTTGTTCAGGCTGCCGACGTCCTTCGTGCCGGAGGTGGCGTAGCCGTAGGGGTTGGACACCGTGCCCTGGGTGTAGACCGTGCCGCTGGTGAGGGCGGCGTTCTCCGCCTCGTACGACGCCGACCAGGGGACGTCGGCCGCGGCGGGCGTGCCGCTGCCGGCCGGGTTGACGGTGATGCGGTAGGCCGCCATCGGGTCGAGGCCGGTCAGCGGAACGGTGACGCTGCCGTTCGCGGCGACGGTGTAGGTCTTGCGGGCCAGCACGCTCGGCGCGGGGCCCGCTCCCTCGTAGCCGCTCCAGGCGGTGCGCTCCACGGAGACGTTGACCTTGCGGCCGAAGGAGGCCGGGATGTGCTGGAGGACGGTGTCGGCCGAGCCGGAGGTGCCGCCGCCGAGGAGCACCTGGGCCTGCCTGCGGCCGGTGTCGAGGGACGCGATGCCCTGCAGGGTGTCGATGACGTCGGCCTGCGGCGGGGTCACCTTGGCGGTCTGTCCGCTCAGGCCCGCGTACCAGCGCAGCAGCCACCAGTCGCCGTTGGGGATGTTGGTCTGGCTAACGTTGCCGTCCAGGTTTCCGGCGATGTCCCAGTACGCCTGGTCGGCGTAGACCTTGTTCCGTTCGAACATGGACATCCACTGGACCATCTGGCCCGGGACGGAGAGGTCGCGGCGGTTGCCGTACTCGTTGATGTTGACCGGTCGGGCGCTGATGCCGGTCTTGCGCTCGAGTTCCCGGTAGGCGCCGAGGGTTCCTTCGAAGTGGGACAGGGAGCCCGGGTCCAGTTCGTGCCAGGTGGTGATGTCCGGCAGCACGTCGTTGGCCTTAGCCCACGGGTAGAAGTCGCCCATGAGGCGGGCGTCGTAGTGCGTCTCGTTGGGCCCGGCGATCCTGGCGTCCGGGATGATCGACCGGATCTTCTTGTAGACGGTGGCCCAGTCGCTCTGGAAACCGCTCAGCGCGCTCGCGTACTTGGTGGCGTCGGAACTGCCCAGGCCGGAGTACCAGATGCCGTCCGGTTCGTTGAACGGCACCCAGACGAACGTGTCCGCGTCGGGGCGGCCAGCGACCTTGCGGACCATGGTGTCGACCTTGGCCAGGTAGTCGCTCAGTCCGAGGTTCTCGTACGGCCACTGGGCGTAGACGTCCTGCATGTAGATCAGGTTGTCGCCGCCGCCCCCGCGGGCGAAGGCGGGCTGGACGGCCAGCGCGTCACCGTTGGGGTGCTGTGCGCCGCCGGGCGCCTTCGTGGCGATGCTCGTCATGTGCAGCGGCGTGACGATGTTGTCGCCGGGCACGCCGTCGTCGCTGAGCCCGTACAGGGCGCCGTTGGCTCCGTGCATGACCGCGCCGGTGGTCCGGCCGAGGTCGACGGTCAGCTGGGGCGTGGCCGCCTGCGCGGCGGGGACGGTCAGCGCCGTGCCGACCAGGGCGGCGGCTATGACGCCCGCGCCGACGAGGCCGCGGAAACGTCCGGATCCGCGAGGTGTTCGAGGCATGCCTGTCCTCCAACTCCCGCATCGTCGCGGGAGGTTCGTGGGTGCCACATGGGGGTGGTCGCTAGCGGGGGGGTGTACTGCCGGGGGCTGGGGGTTACTTGACGGCGCCGCTGGTGATGCCGGAGACGATGCGGCGCTGGGCGATGACGAAGACGAGGACCATCGGCAGGCTCATCATCACGACGTAGGCGAAGATCAGATGCCAGTTGTTGAGGTAGAGCTGCGCGTTGGCGACCTGGTAGAGGTTCAGCGGCAGGGTGGCCTTGGCACCGCCGCCGAGGACGAAGAACGAGTAGAAGATGTCGCTCCAGGCGAACAGCATCACCATGATCGTCGCCGTGGCGATGACCGGTCGCAGCAGCGGCAGGATGATGCGCAGGAAGATCCGCATCGGGCCGGCGCCGTCCATCCGGGCGGCCTCCTCCAACTCCTCCGGCAGGGCGCGGATGAACCCCGTCATGAAGAAGATCGAGGTGGACAGGTACATCCCGGCGTAGACGCCGATCATGCCGGGCCGGGTGCCGGCCAGCCCGAGCTGGCGCAGCTCCATCACGATGGTGATCACCGCGGGAGGCAGCAGCAGCCCGCTGATGCTCAGCGCGTACATGGCGTTGACCAGGCGCCCCTTGCGGCGGGCGAACACCCAGGCGGCGCCCGCGCCGAGGAGCAGCACGAGGACGACCGAGGGGGCGACGACGAGGAGACTGTTGAAGAAGCCCTGGACGATCTTGCCCTCGTCGAAGCTCTGCTGGTAGTTCGCGGCGGCCTGGGCGTGGTGGGGCAGGGAGAGGTTGGGCTTGATGGCCTCCGCCTGCGGCTTGACGGAGGTGACCGCCACCAGCCACAGCGGGATGCCGATGGTGACGGACGCGATGACCAGCACGGTGAGGGGCTGGAGCCAGCGCAGCGGGCGTCGGCGTACGGGGGCGAACGCGGGAACGGTGGTCACTGGTTGTTCTCCCTCCGCCGCAGGCCGACGATGACCGGCACGGCGAGGACGACGACGATGAGGAAGAGCACCAGGCTCATCGCCGACGCCTGCGCGTACAGCCCTTGGCCGAAGACGCGGAACATGTAGATGTTGAACACCTCGGTCTCGCTGCCGGGCCCGCCCGCCGTGGTGGCCTGGACGATGTCGAAGGTGTTCATGGAGCCGATCAGCGCGGTGGTCACGTTGAAGGTCACCGCGGGTGCGAGCAGCGGGAAGCGGATCGACCAGAAGGTGCGCCAGGCCCCGGCCCCGTCGATACGGGCGGCCTCCAGCACGTCACTGGGCATGCTCTTCAGACCCGCCAGGTAGATCAGCATGGCCAGGCCCATCCACTTCCAGCCGTGGATGAGGGTCACCACCACCAGCGTCCAGGTCGTCGAGCCCAGCCAGGGCGTGTCGACGTGGTGTCCCGCCAGGGACGACAGCACGCCGTTGAGCGCCCCGTCCTGGGCGAGCAGGGCCCGGAAGATGTAGCCGACGGCCAGGGCGGAGATCAGCACCGGCAGGAAGAAGACCGCGCGGAAGAAGCGGTTGAAGCGGGTGTCGCGCTCCAGCAGCAGGGCGAGCCCCAGGCCGAAGCCGTTCTGGAAGACGGCCACGAGGACCGCGTACTCCAGGGTGATGCGGATGTCACGGGCCATCGACCCGTCGTGCAGGATGGTGCTGAAGTTCGACAGGCCCACGAAGCCGATCCGCGAGTGGAACGCCGACCAGTCGGTGAACGGGTAGACGAAGTTCAGCAGGTTCGGCAGCAGAAAGAACAGGCCGAACACGGCGAGCGCCGGCAGGGCGAACCACCACGGCTGGTTGGCCTTGCCGAGGGCACGGCGCTCACGCCGGCCGCGCCGGGACGGCCGGTCCCGCTCCTTCACGCGCGTGGCGTCGATGACGTCCGTCGTGGCGGTGTCCACCACTCTCTTACCTCCGAATGCGGGCCCCGGGTACGCCGCCGACGGCGGCCCGGGGACGGGCTGGCCAGGGAGAGGGGGTCAGAAACCCGAGACGCCACGGGCCTTGAGGACCTGGTCGAACTGGTCCTCGGCGGCCTGGGCGACCTGCTGGGGCGTCTTCTTGCCGTAGATCATGTCGGCGAGGGCGAGGTGCAGGTCGGGGGCGGTGAGGGCCTTGACCTGGAAGACGCCCGCGGCGGTGGACAGCGCCTTGGACTGGGCGATGGCGGTCTGCGGCAGACCGTCGGGGTTGGGCACCGAAGGCTCCACGGACACCAGCTTGTTGGCCTTGATGTAGGCCGGGTAGTCCGGGCCGAGCCAGAAGGACATGAACTGCCGGGCGGCGTTCTGCCGCTTGCTGTCACCGGTGTTGAAGGCGACGACGCCGTTGGTCTGGTCGGGCGAGTACTCGGCGCCGGCGGAGCTGTTGGCGATGGGGAACCAGCCGAGCTTCTTGTCCATCTCCGCCGTGCTGGAGGTGGCCTGTATCTCGGACTGGAGCGCGGTGACGTTCACCGCCATCGCGGCGCTGCCGTCCATGATGGCCTTGCCCTGGTCGACGAAGGTGGCCGTCTTGTAGTTCTTCTGGGCCAGCCCGCCGTCGAGGACCTTCGTCTTGTACTTGGTGATGGCGTCGACGATGGTCTTGTTGGTCCAGGACTCCTTGTTCTTGTTGAGGTCGTCCCAGAACGACTGCGGCAGGTCCGTCAGCTGCGTCTGCACCTGCCACTGCAGCGGCCACTTGTCGCCGCCGACCTCGAAGAACGGGGCCACGCCCGGGACCTTCGCCTTGATCTTCGCGGCGTCGGCGAGCATGTCGTCGTAGCTGGTGGGCATGGCGGTGATGCCCGCCTTCTTGAAGACGTCCTTGTTGTAGTAGACGCCGAGCACCGCGGGGCTGGTGACGATGGCCGCGTACCGGTGACCGTCGACCTGGCCGAGGCTCTGCTCCGTCTTGCCGAGCTTGGAGACCCAGTCCTCCTTGTCGAGCTGCAGCAGGTTCTTGGCCGGCTGGACGAACGGCAGCGTGCTGCCCGTGGGCTGCCAGAACATCAGGTCCGGCTTGACGCCCGAGGCGAGCTTCGTCGGGACGTTCGACTCGTACGGGTCGGGGATCACCTCGGTGGTGATCTTGGCGCCGGTGGCCTTCTCGAACGCCTCGATGGCCTGCTTGGGCTCCGCGACGCTGTTCTGGGCCACCCACATGGTGAGGTCGACGCCCTTCAGGCTCGCGGTCGGGTCGACCGACCCCTCGGGTGCGGCGCCGGCGGGGGTACCGCCGGTGCTGTCGCTGCAGGCGGTGGCGGTCAGCCCGAGGACACAGGCGGTGACTACGACGGTGACGGCTCTTCTCATGGCGAGATCCTTGGTCGGACGCGGGAGGTGCGGGGTAGGGCGATGCGGGGTGCGGGGACGCGGGGAGGGGCGGGGCGGTGTGGAGGGGCGGTGCTGTGGAGCCCCGTGAGGGGGCGGGAGGGTGTGGGAGCTGTCTCTTATACACATCTCCGAGCCCACGAGACTAAGGCGAATCTCGTATGCCGTCTTC
>JODI01000086.1 GCA_000720805.1 Streptomyces violaceoruber | reverse complement strand
GTCCACCTCAGCTACGGTCTGTCGATCATCCTGGGCTTCATCGGCGTCAAGCTGGTCCTGCACGCACTGCACGAGTCCGGGGTCCACGTCCCGGAGATCGGCATCCCCTTCTCGCTCGGCTTCATCGTGCTCGTCCTCGCGGTCACCACGATCACCAGCCTCCGGGCCGCGAAGAAGCAGGAGGCGGCGGAAGTGGATGGGGAAGGGGTGGAAGGGGTGGTCTGAGGAGCGGTCGGCCACTTGACTTCGAGAACCCCCCAAGTCGTAGCGTCAGCGGAGTCGTTGGAGTGTTCCGGTGAACGGAGACGGACATGCGAGTGGGCGTGCACATCAACCGCTTCGACCACGCTGGGGGAGGGCCCGCGCTCGGCGCCGAACTGGCGGCGGCGGGTGCCGCGGCCGAGGCGGCGGGCGTGAGCTGGCTGTCGGTCATGGACCACTACTTCCAGATGGAGTTCAACGGCGGCGCCGAGGCCCCGATGCTGGAGGCCTACACGACTCTGGGCTACCTCGCCGCCCACACCTCCACCGTCCGGCTCGGCGCCCTGGTGACCGGAGTGACCTATCGCCATCCCGGCCTCCTCGCCAAGATCGCCACCTCGCTGGACGTCCTGTCCGGCGGCCGGGCCACGCTCGGCATCGGGGCCGCGTGGTACGACCGTGAGCACAGCGGCCTCGGCGTGCCGTTCCCGCCGCTCAAGGAGCGTTTCGAACGGCTGGAGGAGACCCTGCGGATCTGTCTCCAGACGTGGGACCCGGAGGCCAACGGCCCGTTCGAGGGCGAGCACTACCGGCTCGCCGAGACGCTGTGCGTCCCCGCGCCGGTGAGCAGCCCGCGCCCCGAGATCATGATCGGCGGCGGGGGAGAGAAGAAGACCCTCCGGCTCGTGGCCAGGTACGGCGATGCCTGCAACCTGTTCGCCAGCTCCCCGGAGGAGCTCAAGCACAAGCTCGACGTGCTGCGCGGCCACTGCGCGAGCGAGGACCGCGACTACGACGAGATCCGCAAGACCGTCACCTACTCCGGCGAGCCCGCCAATGAGGGGGACCTGGACGCCTTCACCAGGGACATCACGGGCTACACCGGCCTCGGCATCGACACGGTGATTCTCGGTCCACGCGTCGGTGAACCGGCCGCGTGGATCGAGCGCTTCGTGGCTCCGGCGGTTCAGCGACTGGCCGGGCTGGCCTGAGCGGCGGCCTCCGTCCGGGCGGCGGCTGGGGGTTGAGCAGGCGGCTTCGGACTGAGCGTGCGGTTTCCGGTCACGCGCCAGGGGCCGAATGAGCGACCGCGGGCCGGCTGCGTGAGAGCACTCGTGTGCCGCGGTCGTCGACGATCCGGACCTGCAGCGAGCCGCAGCCGCAGCGCGTCCACACCGTGCGTCCGGCCGCCGTCCCGTGCCGGGACACCACCTGGAAGGGCTCGGCACCGTCGGGCCAGCCGCAGTGCGGGCAGGCGGCGCCGGTCGGGCTGATCATGGGCTGCTCCTTCATACGGGGACGGGGGCCGTCATACGGGGGACGGGTGACCGTCGCGACACAACCAGCGTGCGCCGACGGCTTCGTACACGTCCAGGTTGACTTTATGGACCCGACCGTGAAGCGTTGCCTTCATGATTGACCTGCGCCGGCTCCACGTCCTGCGCGCGGTGGCGCACTACGGCACGGTCACCGCTGCCGCCCGCGCCCTCCACTTCACCCCGTCCGCCGCCTCCCAGCAGATCCGGCAGCTGGCCCGTGACCTGGATGTCGAGCTCCTCGAACCACAGGGCCGCGGGGTACGGCTCACCCCGGCCGCCGAGAGTCTGCTCGCGCACGCTGACGCCATCCAGGCGCGCTGGGAACAGGCCGAACTCGATCTGCGCGCCGACCATGGCGAACCAGCCGGGCCTCTGCGGGTGAGCGGGTTCCCGGTGGCCGTGTCGGTGTTGCTGGCGCCGATGGCGGTCCGGCTGCGCGAGCGTCATCCGCGACTGGCCGTCCGCATTCAGGAGGCTCTCGTGCCGGGCAGCTTCGACCTGCTCTTCGAGGGAGAGACCGACCTCGCCGTCGTCGAGGCGACTCCGCACAATCCGCCGCTGAGCGACACGCGCTTCGACCAGCAACCGTTGCTGGAGGACCCGTTCGACCTCGTCGTGCCCGAGGGCCATCCGCTGGACGGGCGTGACCGCGTCGACCTCGCGGACGCGGCGTACGAGGCATGGATCGCGCCGGTCCGGGAGAGCCCGTGCCGCGCGCAGGTGATGTCGGCGTGCGGCGAGGCCGGGTTCAGCCCCGACGTGGTCCATCACGCGCGGGACTGGAACGTCACCGCGCATCTGGTCGCCCACAGGCTCGGCGTGGCGCTGGTCCCGCGGCTGGCCCAGCTGCCCCCGCACCTGCCGATCGCCAGGGTGCGCTGCACGGGCAATCCGCACCGCACCCTGCTCACCTGCACCCGTCGCGGCGGCCGGAGCCGTCCGGCGGTACTGGCGGCGCTGGAGGAACTGCGAAAGCTGGCGCCCACGGCGGTGTCCTGAGCCGCGCCGACGGACGGCGTGTACCGAGCCGCGCCGACGGACGGCGTGTACCGAGCCGCGCCGACGGAGAGCGGTGTACCGAGCCCAGCTGAGCAACGGCGATGGCCCGAGCCGCGCCGAGCAAGGCGATGGCCCGACGGCCCAACTTTGGCCGGGGTGGCGACTCATGCCCGTGGGCGCGGAGTCCAGCCCGTCGGCCGGAGGCGTGCCTCCAGCGGCTTGTGTCATCGGGCGCATCCGCCGGGCCGCCGGACGGCCGGGCCGCCAGCCACCGCCGGCCCGCCGCCAGCCCTCGGCCCGTCGGCCACCGACCGCCGCCACGCCGTGGTCCGCCGCCAGCCCTCGGCCCGTCGGCCACCGACCGCCACGCCTCGGCTCGCCGCCAACCCTCGGCCCGCCGACCCGGCCCGACCCACGCGAAGGGGGCCGGAGCGGTTCGGCTCCGGCCCTCGGTACCCGCGGCAGGTCAGTCGACCAGGTGCACGGCTCAGGCCGCGGCGGTGTCGTCCGCGTGGCCGTGCAGACGGGCGACCACCTCGGACAGCTGGGCGGCGACCTCGGCGTCGTCGGCCGGGTGCGTCTCGGCGAAGCGGACGACCGAACCGGGGATGGACAGCTTGATGTCCTCGATCACCTTGCCGCCGGCGATGCCCACGGACTTGCGGGTGTCGTCCTGCGCCCACACGCCCCCGTACTGGCCGTAGGCGGTGCCGACCACGGCGACCGGCTTTCCGGCGAAGGCGCCGGCGCCGAACGGGCGGGACAGCCAGTCGATGGCGTTCTTCAGGACGGCCGGGATGGTGCCGTTGTACTCGGGCGAGAAGAAGAGGAAGGCGTCGGCGGCCTGAGCGGCCTCCCGCAGCTTGGCGGCCGAGGCCGGCACGCTGCCCTCGACGTCGAGGTCCTCGTTGTAGAAGGGGATGTCGGCCAGGCCCTCGAAGAGCACCACGTCGGCGCCCTCGGGAGCGAGCTTGACGGCTGCCTCGGCGAGCTGGCGGTTGTGCGAACCGGCACGAAGGCTGCCGACGAGCGCGAGGATACGAACAGACATGCGGGACTCCAAAGGGCTGAAACACTGCCGTTACGATCCGGACCGAGGTCCGTTTAATGTTCTAGCATCATAAGCGGACCGCGGTCCAGTTTTCTTCCTGATGCTTTACGCTGGCGTCATGTCCGCGTTTCCGCCCCCCTTCACCGAACCCCAGCAACAGCTGTTGGCCCCGCCCGAGTTGCTGCAGCTGGGCAACGCCGAGGACGAGCCGTGCCTGCGGGCCGACGCGGCCCGCAACCGGGCCCGGCTGCTGGAGGCCGCCGCCCGGCTGGTGGCGGAGCACGGGGCGGCCGGGGTGACGATGGAAGCGGTGGCGGCGGCGGCGAAGGTCGGCAAGGGCACGGTCTTCCGTCGCTTCGGTGACCGGACGGGCCTGCTGACGGCGCTGCTCGACCACTCCGAGAAGAAGTTCCAGGCCGCCTTCCTCAGCGGCCCGCCGCCGCTCGGGCCGGGCGCGCCGCCGGTGGAGCGCCTGCGTGCCTTCGGCCGGGCCATGCTGCGCCGCTCGGTCGACGAGCTGGACCTCCAGCTGGCGGCGGAGCCGAGCGCGGACCGCCGTTTCTCCGTGCCGGCCCGCCGGGTGCAGCTCAGTCATGTCGCCCTGCTGCTGCGGCAGGCGGCGCCGGACGGGGACGGGGAGCTCCTGTCCCAGACGCTGATGGGCTATCTGAATGCGGTGCTGATCCACCATCTGACCCGGCAGCGCGGGATGCCTCTGGAGCGGCTGGAGGCCGGCTGGGACGACCTGGTCGACCGGGTGGCGGGTGTTCAGCCGTCCCGGTGACGCGGCGGCGGTACGGGCGGCCCGTAGGTGTCGGCGGTCAAGGGCCGCCGACTCCTGACCGCCGATCTCCAAGGCCCGCCCCGCGTACGGCGTTTGGCTCGTCGAACCGGGGCGGACCGGACCGATCCCGCGTCGCGGAAGCCGTCGAAAAGTTGAGCCCGCAACCGAATCCGTCGCGAAGTTCCCCCACTCGAAAGCCCGGACACAGGTTCTGCAAAGATGCCGTACGTCATGGTGCAGATACCGAAAACGCCCGCGCCCGTGTCGCCCGATCCGCGCTCTGTGCCCACGAGCGCCGATGTGGCCCGCCTGGCCGGCGTCTCGCGCGCGACCGTCTCCTACGTCCTCAACAACACCAGCGCCGTCCGGATCAGTGAACCCACGCGCCGCCGGGTCCACGAGGCCGCGAAAGAACTCGGGTACGTGCCGCACGCCGCGGCCCGAAGCCTGCGCGCCGGGCACAGCCGGATGGTGCTGATGCCCGCGCCGGCGGCCCCGGTGGGCCCGCTCTACGCCCAGTTCCTCAGCGAACTCCAGTGGGAGCTGGGACGCCTCGACTACACGGTCGTGCAGTACGGCGCGGTCGGGCTGCGCGGCGACGATGCCGCTCGCGCCTGGGCCGAGCTGCGGCCTGTCGCCGTCCTGCTGCCCGGCTCCGACCTCGGTCCGAAGGGCGTGACGGTCCTCAAACGCTCCGGTGCCCGGGCGGTGGTGGTCGTGGGCCCGGAGCCCGTCGAGGGGGCGCACGCCCTGCTGATGGACTACGCGGCCGTCGGTGACTGCGCGGCCAGGCACCTGTACGCCCGCGGCAGGCGCCGTATCGGTGTCGTCGTGCCGCAGGAGCCGGGGGTGCGGTCCTTCTCCGCGCCCCGCCTCGAAGGCGTACGCGGCGCCCTGCGCGGCACGGACGCCAGGGTGGTCGAACTGCCCCTCGCCTACGACGAGACGTCCGCCGCCGGGCTCGCCGCCCGCTGGCGCGGCCTCGGTCTCGACGCGGTGTTCGCGTACAACGACGAGTACGCGATGCTGCTGATGCGGGCCCTTCAGGACGAGGGAGTCCGGATTCCCGAGGACACCGCGGTGATCGGTGCCGACGACCTCATGCTCGGCCGGCTCCTGCGGCCACGGCTGAGCACGGTCCACATCGAGGTGCCGTCCGGTCGGGAACTGGCGGAGCTGGTCGACCGCGCCGTACGCGACCCGAACGCCGCTCCCGAGACCCACAAGGTGCTCGGCGCTTCGATGGTGCACCGCGACTCCGGCTGACAAGGCCGACGCGGCACCGGGGCTAACCGGATCGCACGGGACGAACCCGATCGGATCGCACAGGACAAGCTCCACACCTTGTCGCACCATCGGAATCGAATGTGTGCCAGGTGTGTGTACGGCGGTACCCCTTTCGCCGTGCGGCGGGACTAGGCTGTTGAGTGCTCAACCAAATGGGGGTGCGACACGGGGCTTCCGCTTCCCCTGCGCGTCCGCCGGTGACCGAACGGAGAGCCGTCATGTCCTTGCTCGACCCCAAGAACTGGCAGTCCCACAGCCTGTCGGGACCCGAACACACCGTCACCGAGCCCGCCACCGGCGACTCGCTCGGAACCGTGCGCCTCGCCACCGCCGAAGACGTCGAAACGGCCGCCGAGACGGCCCGCGCCGCGCAGGCCGAGTGGGCCCGCGCCCCGCACTTCGTCCGGGCGGGGGTGCTGCGCAAGGCCGGCGACCTGTTCGCCGCGCACGCCGACGAACTGCGCGAATGGCTGGTGCGCGAGTCCGGCTCCATCCCCGGCAAGGCCGACTTCGAACTGCACGTCGCCGCCCAGGAGTGCTACGAGGCCGCCGCACTCGCCTCCCGCCCGGCCGGGCAGGTCCTGCCGAGCGAGGCCGCACGGCTGTCGTACACCCGGCGGGTACCGGTCGGCGTGGTGGGCGTGATCTCCCCGTTCAACGCTCCGCTGATCCTGTCCATCCGCTCCGTCGCCCCGGCACTCGCCGTGGGCAACGCGGTCGTCCTGAAGCCGGACCCGCGCACGGCGGTCTGCGGCGGACTCTCCCTCGCCGCCGTCTTCGCCGAGGCCGGACTGCCGGACGGCCTGCTGCACATCCTGCCCGGCGGCCCTGACGCCGGGCAGGCCCTGGTGGCCGACCCGCGCATCCCGGTCGTCTCGTTCACCGGATCCACCGCGGCGGGCCGGGCCGTCGGAGAGGCGGCCGGCCGCCACCTCAAGCGCGCGCATCTCGAACTGGGCGGCAACTCGGCGCTGATCGTGCTGGAGGACGCCGACCTGGACGCGGTGATCTCCACCGCCGCCTGGGGCTCCTTCTTCCACCAGGGTCAGATCTGCATGACGACCGGCCGTCACCTGGTGCACGAGTCCCTGTACGGCGAATACGTCGAGCGGCTGGCGGCGAAGGCCGACTCGCTCGCCGTCGGCGACCCGCACCGCGAACAGGTCCACCTCGGCCCGATCATCGACGGCGGCCAGCTCGCCAAGATCGACGGCCTGGTGGAGGCGAGCACGGCGAACGGCGCCAAACTGGCCGCCGGAGGCACCCACGACCGGCTCTTCTACCGGCCGACGGTGCTCGCCGACGTCGGCGACCGCACCCCCGCCTACACGGAGGAGGTGTTCGGCCCCGTGGCGCCCGTGCGATCCTTCGGCACGCCCGACGAGGCCGCCGCACTCGCCGCGGCCGGCCCCTACGGCCTCTCGCTCGGGATCGTCACCCGGGACACCGCCCGGGGCCTGGACCTCGCCGAGCGGATCCCGACCGGCATCGTCCACATCAACGACCAGACCGTGAACGACGAGGCCGTCGCGCCCTTCGGCGGCATCGCCGCGTCCGGCACCGGCGCCCGCTTCGGCGGTGACGCAAACCTGGAGGCGTTCACCGAACTGCGCTGGACGACGGTGCGCGGGGACGTGGCGACGTACCCGTTCTGATCCGGGAACGCCCGGGCGGCCGGGGAGGGGGCCTACTCGCCGGTCTGCGCGGCCTGGGCCTGCTGCTCGGCGACGGACTTGCGGACCTCGTCCATGTCCAGCTTGCGGGCCTGCCCGATGACGTCCGTCAGGGCGGCCTCGGGCAGGGCGCCCGGCTGGGCGAACACGGCGACCTGGTCACGCACGATCATCAGGGTGGGGATCGACTGGATACCGAAGGCGGCGGCCAGCTCCGGCTGCGCCTCGGTGTCCACCTTGCCGAACACCAGATCAGGGTTCTCCTCGGCCGCCTTCTCGTAGACCGGCGCGAACTGACGGCACGGACCGCACCAGGCCGCCCAGAAGTCGATCAGGACGAACTCGTTGTCCGTGACCATCTGGTCGAAGTTCTCCTTGGTGAGCTCCACGGTGCTGCTCATTGGCGTGATCCCTCTTCCTGGTGTCGGGGGCGAAGCCGTGAGCGAGAACACGGCGGCGCTGGTCCGTATTCCGCGCACGTACCCATGTGGCCTGAGCGCACACCACCCACCAGACTGACCCCATGACGGAAACGGAATCCATCGCCTACGACGTCGTGGTGCTCGGTGCCGGGCCTGTGGGGGAGAACGTCGCGGACCGCACCCGTGCGGCCGGCCTCTCCACCGCGGTCGTGGAGAGCGAACTGGTCGGCGGCGAATGCTCGTACTGGGCGTGCATGCCCAGCAAGGCCCTGCTGCGCCCGGTCATCGCCCGCGCCGACGCCCGCCGCGTCCCCGGTCTGCGCCAGTCGGTGCAGGGCCCCCTCGACGCCTCCGCGGTCCTCGCCCACCGCGACTACTACACCTCCCACTGGAAGGACGACGGCCAGGTCCAGTGGCTCGACAGCATCGCGGCCGATCTCTACCGCGGCCACGGCCGCCTCACCGGACCGCGCACGGTCACGGTCACCGGAGCCGACGGCGAGCGGCACGTGCTCACCGCCCGGCACGCCGTGGCCGTCTGCACCGGCTCCCGCGCCGGCCTGCCCGACCTGCCCGGACTCGCCGAGGTCAGGCCGTGGACCAGCCGCGAGGCCACCAGCGCCCAGGAGGTGCCCGGCCGGCTGGTCGTGGTGGGCGGCGGAGTGGTCGCCACCGAGATGGCCACGGTCTGGCAGGCCCTCGGCTCCAGGGTCACCGTCCTCGTCCGCGGCAAGGGCCTGCTCAACCGCATGGAGCCGTTCGCCGGCGAACTGGTCGCCGAGGCGCTCATCGAGGCGGGCGCCGACGTCCGCACCGGCACCTCCGTCGAATCGGTCACCCGCGAGGACGGGACGGTCGTGGTCGTCACGAACGCCGGCGACCGCATCGAGGCGGACGAGATCCTCTTCGCCACCGGACGCGCGCCCCGCACCGACGACATCGGCCTCGACACCATCGGCCTCGCTCCCGGCTCCTGGCTGGACGTCGACGACAGCCTGCGTGTCACCGGCAGCGAGTGGCTGTACGCCGTCGGCGACGTCAACCACCGCGCCCTGCTCACCCACCAGGGCAAGTACCAGGCCCGGATCGCGGGCGCCGCCATCGCCGCCCGGGCCTCGGGGGTGCCGCTGCTGGAGTCCGACCCGTGGGGCGCCCACGCGGCCACCGCCGACCACACGGCCGTGCCCCAGGTGGTCTTCACGGACCCGGAGGCGGCCGCCGTGGGACTCTCCCTCGCGGAGGCCGAACAGGCCGGCCACCGCGTCCGCGCCGTCGACGTCGACCTCGCCTCCGTCGCCGGAGCGGGCCTGTACGCGGACGGCTACAAGGGCCGCGCCCGCATGGTGGTCGACCTCGAACGCGAGATCCTCCTCGGCGTCACCTTCGTCGGCCCCGGCGTCGGGGAACTCATCCACTCCGCCACCATCGCGGTCGCGGGCCAGGTCCCGATCAGCAGGCTGTGGCACGCGGTCCCGTCGTACCCGACGATCAGCGAGATCTGGCTGCGGCTGCTGGAGGCCTACCGGGACAACTGACCGGCTCGTTCACCGGGGCAGCTCGAAGCCGAGGGAGGTCGCGGCCTCCCTCGGTGTCGGCTGTGTCCAGCGCTCCGCCATCGCCTGGTTGGAGGACAGCGAGCGCAGCTCCGCGCGGTCGAGGTAGAGCAGGCCGTCGAGATGGTCGGTCTCGTGCTGGACGATCCGGGCCGGCCAGCCGGTGAACACCTCGTCCACCGCACGGCCCCGCTCGTCCTCGCCGGTCAGCCGCACCTCGGCGTGCCGCGCCACCACCGCCTGCCAGCCCGGCACGCTCAGGCAGCCCTCGAAGAACGCGGCACGTGCGGTGCCGACCGGCTCGTACGACGGATTGACCAGGACCCGGAACGGCTGCGGGACCCGGCCGCGCGCCAGTCGCACCTTCTCCGGGACGGGCGCCGGATCCTCGATCACAGCGATCCGCAGCGGTACCCCGACCTGCGGCGCGGCCAGGCCCACGCCTGGCGCCGCGCGCATGGTGAGCCGAAGGGCCTCGACGAAACGGGCCAGGAGCGTGCCGTCCAACTGGCCGTCGAACCGCTCGGTGCCGCGCCGCAGCACGGGATCACCGGCCGCGACGATGGGCAACGGGCCGTCCGTGGCCAGCAGTTCCTCGACGAGGCCGGCAACGGCTGTGCGATCACGGGAAGATGCCATCGCGCCAGCATGCCACGGCATCTCCCGCGGGTCCGTTGGACACCTCTGCGGGACGCAGGTCCCCGTGTGACGCAGGCCACCCACGCCTCGGGGAACTCGGCGCCCCTTCTCCCCGACTACT
This sequence comes from Streptomyces violaceoruber, assembly GCA_000720805.1. Classification (GTDB taxonomy): domain Bacteria; phylum Actinomycetota; class Actinomycetes; order Streptomycetales; family Streptomycetaceae; genus Streptomyces; species Streptomyces cellulosae_A. Next base: position 23,016 of record JODI01000086.1, on the reverse strand, counting down.
GGACCGCTACAGCCGAGAACCGTCCCCTGCCTCGGGAGAACCACGCCGATGTCCACCGCTCCCTCGACGACCACGGACGAGGCCCCCCGGCCCGCCGCCCCGGCGCCGTCCCCCAGCAGTTGGTCCCCGCTGCGCCCGCTGATCCTGCGTCTGCACTTCTACGCCGGAGTGCTCGTCGCCCCGTTCCTGCTCGTCGCCGCCGTCACCGGTTTCCTGTACGCCGGCTCCTTCCAGGCCGAGAAGTTCCTGTACGCCGACGAGCTGACCGTCTCCGCCGTCGGTGACGCCGAACTCCCCATATCCGAGCAGGTGACCGCCGCACGCGAGGCACACCCCGAGGGCACCGTCTCCGCCGTACGGCCCTCACCCGCGGCCGACGCGACCACCAGGGTGCTGCTGTCCGGCGTCAAGGGCGTCGACCCGGACCACACGCTCGCCGTGTTCGTCGACCCGTACACCGCCAAGGTGCGGGGCACGCTCGAACAGTACGGCTCGACCGGCGCGCTGCCCCTGCGCACCTGGATCGACGAACTCCACCGCGATCTCCACCTGGGCGAATCGGGCCGCCTGTACAGCGAGTTCGCCGCGAGCTGGCTCGGGGTGATCGCCCTCGGCGGTCTGGTGCTGTGGTTCACCCGCCGCCGCGCCCTGCGCACCCTGCGCGGCACCAACGGGCGCCGCCGCACGCTCGGACTGCACGGCACCGTCGGTGCCTGGGCGGCGGCCGGGTTCCTGTTCCTCTCGGCGACCGGGCTGACCTGGTCGACGTACGCCGGGGCGAACATCGACGAGCTGCGCACCTCGCTCGGCCAGGCCACCCCGTCGGTCAGCGCGACGGCGGGCGGCGACCACGCGGGCCACGGCGCCGCCGCCTCGGCCGGGGACGCCGAGCACGGTGCCGGCCTCGACACGATCCTGGCCGCCGCTCGCTCCGAAGGGCTCGGCGACCCCGTCGAGATCGTTCCGCCGGCCGACGCCTCCTCCGCGTACGTCGTACGGCAGATCCAGCGCAGCTGGCCCGAGAAGCAGGACGCCGTCGCGATCGACCCGGCCACCGGCGAGGTCACCGACGTCCTGCGGTTCGCGGACTATCCGCTGCTGGCGAAGCTGACCCGCTGGGGCATCGATCTGCACACCGGATCCCTCTTCGGGCTGGTCAACCAGATCGCCCTGATGGGCCTGGCGCTCTCCTTGGTCCTGCTGATCGTGTGGGGATACCGCATGTGGTGGCAGCGCGGCCGGGGTTCGGCCTTCGGCAGGCCGATCCCGCGCGGTGCCTGGCAGCAGGTGCCCCCGCTGATCCTGGTGCCGTGCGTGGCGGCCGTAGCCGTGCTCGGCTACTTCGTACCGTTGCTGGGTATCCCGCTGGCCGCGTTCCTCGTCGTCGACGTCGTCCTGGGCGAGATCGCCCACCGGCGCGGGCGGGGGACTCGGGTGAGCGTGAGGTAGCGGTCGCCGCGGGACGCACCGCACCGTGAATTCCATGTGGTCCCCATGTCCGATCGGGCCGTTACCGCGAGAGGGCCGCCGACTCCGCGTTCGCCCGCTCGGTGACGAGGGTCAGGACGCGGCCGGCGGTTGCCAGGTCCTCGGCGGGGATGTCGGCGTAGATCCGGGCGGAGACCGGCGCGGTCTCGGCACCGACCTCGGCGTAGAGGGCCTGGCCGGCGTCCGTGATCCGCAGCCGGGACGCCTCGGGCGCCAGCAGGCCCTTGACGATCAGCTCCTCGACGGTGCCCCCTACCTCCGCCGGGTCGGCCTTGAGGGCGTCGACGACCTGGCCGACGAGTTCGTCGCGATCGACGGGTGTGCCGGCGGTCGCGGCGGGCCGCAGGGTGACCATCTGCTGGAAGGTGAGGCCCCGGTCGGCCAGGGCCGCCTCCAGGATCGCGCGGCCGGCGTAGTGGGCCAGCGCGATGACGCGGCCGTTGACGGTGGAGGGGGCGGTGGGCGTGGAAGTGGTGGTCATGACTGCTCCTCGAACTCCGCTCGGGATGTCGCGATGGATATACAGTACATGGCTACTATAGCCATGTACTGCTAGTGTCGCGGTTCGTTGGAATGACGCGGGAGCCCGCGCGGGACTAGGTTGAGCGGCATGAGCAATCTTGATCGCGAGGCGGTGCCCGCGCTGTGCGGCGGCCGTGGATTCGTGGTGGCGGAGCCCGTGCGGGAACTCCTCAGTCCCCGTCGGGTCCAGCTCGGCGAGTCCACCGAGGTCCGCCGTCTGCTGCCCAACCTGGGCCGGCGCATGGTCGGCGCCTGGTGCTTCGTCGATCACTACGGCCCCGACGACATCGCCGACGAGCCCGGGATGCAGGTGCCCCCGCACCCGCACATGGGCCTGCAGACCGTGAGCTGGCTGCACGAGGGCGAGGTGCTGCACCGCGACTCCACCGGCAGCCTCCAGACGATCCGCCCGCGTGAACTGGGTCTGATGACCTCCGGCCGGGCCATCAGCCACTCCGAGGAGAGTCCCAGGTCGCACGCCCGTTTCCTGCACGGCGCGCAACTGTGGGTCGCATTGCCGGACGGTCACCGCCACACCGACCCGCACTTCGAACACCACGCCGACCTGCCCCGCGTCACGGCGCCGGGTCTCACCGCGACGCTCGTCCTCGGTGATCTCGACGGCGCGCGCTCGCCCGGCACGACCTACACCCCGATCGTCGGCGCAGACCTGGCCCTCGCCCGCGGCGCGGACGTACGCCTGCCGCTGGAACCGGACTTCGAGTACGCCGTCCTGGCCATGTCCGGCGAGGCCCACGTGGACGGCGTGCCGCTGCTGCCCGGCTCGATGCTCTACCTGGGCTGCGGCCGCCGCGAACTCCCGCTGCGCGCCGAGTCGGACGCGGGCCTGATGCTGCTGGGCGGCGAGCCGTTCGAGGAGGAGCTGATCATGTTCTGGAACTGGATCGGACGGTCGCAGGAGGAGATCGTTCAGGCTCGTCGGGACTGGATGGAAGGGTCGAGGTTCGGGGAGGTGAAGGGGTATGACGGGGATCCGCTGCGCGCCCCCGAGCTTCCGCCGGTGCCGCTGAAACCGCGGGGGCGAGCGCGCTGACCTGCGGGATCGCGTCAGCGTTGGTGGCCGCTGGGCGGAAGGCGAGCAGGGAATTCCTGTCGCCTTCCGCCTGTCTGCCGGACGACGTCCGAACAGCCGGCTGGCCTCAAGTCGGTGAGGTTGGCGATTCCCCGGTGTGGCTGTCCGCGGGCAGCTGTGGGAGGACTCTTGCTGACCCAATGCCGACTTTGCTGACGCATCGTCAGGTTGTGGTGAGAGGACCTTCTCCCTGCTCCGGAGCTTGCGCCGCGGCACGCTGCTCCGCATCACGCCTCCGAGGCGGTGACCGGTTCCGGCCGGACCCGATCGACCGCTCAGGAAGTGAGGCTGTAGTACTTGGCTGTGTCTCACGCTGATCTGCTGATCCAGCCGGCCGGGATTCCAAGAGCGGCAACTGCCCCGGGGGTCAGAACCCCGGGAAGAACATCTGCACATGCGCGAGCTGCCCGGTATGCAGTCGAGGGCTCGTTGAGGCCGAGCCCGACGGCCGCATGCCGAGAGATCTTCACGGCTCCCAGCGAGCCTGAGATCCCCGAACTGTGAACCACCGCCTGCCCTATGGGACCCATGAGTACCTCCTTGTCCACGAGAAGGACGACGCCTCGGCAGTCTTTGATCCAGAACTGGTCCAACCAGCCGGCCTTCCTGGGGACACGAACTCGACGTATCTGCGTCAGCTTGCTCAGATCGACCGTGCGATTGCCCGTGACGGTCCGAGCAGTGAGAAGCTGCCGACCAGGGCCGTGACGTACCGAGCGAAAGGTCGCGTACAAGAGCGGAAGGCCCAGCGCCAAGCCCAACCCCGCGAACATGGCGATGGGCGGCATGTAGGAGCGGCTGAGCTGGCGCTGTCCGCAGCCGGGCCGGGCTTGGTCGTTGATGTCCTCGACGGGCACGGTCGCTTCTTCGCGGGCAGGGCGACGTGGTTCAGGTGTGTGTGATGAGGTAGGCGGGGCCTTCGCCGAGCCGGGCCCGTTCGACGGCGTAGAGGCGGGAGAAGGCGGGAGGTGCCATCAACTGGCGCCATCCGTCCAGGTCGTGCACGGCCCACATGTCGTGCTCCGCGGGATCGAGGCGAATCTGGCGGAGCTGATCGGTGGTGAGGCGCCCTCCGTCGAAGATGAAGCCGACCTTGTTCAGCGGCAGCCGGGGTCCGGCGTGCAGGAAATGGGTCAGCAGCAACTTCGGTGCTTCCAGGCTGATGTCGAGGCCGGTCTCCTCGATGGTTTCACGGCGGGCGGTCTGGAGTGGGTCTTCCCCTTGGGTGTCGAGATTGCCGCCCGGGAACTGCCAGAGCCGGGATCCGTAGACCGAGCGCAGCTGTACGGGCCGGTCGTGCTCGTCGCGTACGTACAGGCAGCCGTACACCGTGTGGTGGGGCACGGTCTGCGCGTACTGCGACGGCGTCATCGGCAGGGAGTGGCCCGGGCGCGCGGGACGGTGGTCGAACTCGAAGGCCAGCGGTCCCAGCGCTTCCCGGTCCGGCGGGTAGATGCTGCGGAGCGTGACGAGCAGCTCCTTGGATTGAGCGTCAGGATCGATGCGCGACGGATCCTCCGTGTCGAGCAGTTCTTCGAACGACGCGTACGGGGTGACCCGTTTTACGACGATGTCGAGTTCCCGGCCGCTGTCGCGGTCGTGGAAAACGATCGTGTCCCCGACTTCGACGGCCGCCTTGGCCGGGGTGGCGACACGTACCTCGACCGTCTTGCGGCCCGACTCCACCTGGTCGTAGTAGCGCTCCAGCAGGCGGAAGTGATGTTCCCGCGGGGATGCGGTCACGGTGGCCTGGAGGCTCCGGGGGGTGGATGGTGCTGCCTGCGTTCCAGCGCCGGGTGGACTGGCCTGCGCTGTGGGCTGGCTCCGGTGCGGGCCGCGCAGAACCAAGAAGGCCAGCCCTTCGGTGTCGTGGCGGTCAACGCTGTCCCAGCGGTTGTGCAGCGCTGCGAGTTCGTCTTCGTCGAGTGCGATACCGCGCTGCTCGGCCGGAGTGTCGGCCGCGAGTGGTGTGATGACCACGAGGACTCCGGCGGGACGCAGGCGCCGGCCCAGCGCGTGCAGGGTGCGGTCGCGGTCGTTGAGGAACGCCGCCACGAACCGCAGGGTGATCAAGGCGTACCCGTCGGCGTGCAAGGCGTCCCCGTCGTCGTTTTCGACGTCGAGGTGAAGCCATCGAGCGACCTCGCCGTGTCGGGTGCGGGCTTCGGCGAGAGCGGTCTCGGACCAGTCGACGGCGTCCACGTCGTAGCCGAGGCCGGCCAGGTGGGCTGCGAGCTCACCGACCCCGCACCCGACGTCGAGGGCCCTCCCCGCGTCCGGTGCCGGCACGTGAGTGGCCAGCAGTGTGCGCTCGTTGTCGGTGAGTTGGCGATAGCGGCGGCCGTCGGCGTAGCCGCGGTCCCATTCGTCCCGCGAGGTGAACATGTTGGAAGTGCGTCCCTTCCCGGAAGTGGCGGTCTCAAGGAAGCAGCGGGCCGGCCGACGACACATGGGGGGTCGTCCGGCACTGCGGGCAGGGACTTCAGGTCCAGCCCATCAAGGTGTAGAGGGTGCCGCAGGACGTGGCCTTCGGGGCAGCGCGGGTTTGTTCCACGATCGGCTCGGGCAGTGCGTGCGTCCAGCGGCCACCAGTGCCATTCGGTGCAGCGCTCCGTTTCGCCGACGGATGGCTCGCCTCCTCCCGGCGGGAGGAGGCGAAGAAGAACCCGTTGCGAGGGATCGTGCTGCCCGGGTCGAGCAGGTCGATGACGTGGACGAGCGACAAATCGTCCTCGGAGAGGGCGAGTCCGGTCTCTTCCCAGGCCTCCCGGAGCATGCAGGACACGGAGGCTTCCATGTCCTCTCGGTGGTCGGCGGGAAGCTGACAGGTCGAGGGTGCGAAGGCACAGTGCGGATGGGGCGACTTGGGGTCACTGGGTCGTGCCCGGGATACCCAGCACCTCGTACAGGTGTTGGCCGTGGGCCCATCTCTTCAGTTCAGGACGGCCCATGAGGATGAGGTCGTGGTGTGCGGCGAAGTCGATCGCAGGCTGAGTGAAGCCGTTGAGGCCGATCATGATCGGAACATCGGCTCCATGATGGAGACGTGCCGTGCCGTTGAACTTCTGCACGTGGCCCGAGCCGACCGGCGCCTTGGACTGCTTGCATTGCAAGATGAGGCGCCGGTCGTCGTGGTCACGGGCGCTGACGTCCACACCGAGATCTCCGGCGCCTCCAACCCGCCGTGTGTTGCGGAATCCGTCACGGGCCAGGAGCTCGGCGCACGCCTCTTCGAAGCCTGTCGCGCTCATCGCGGCGAGCTGCTTCATCTTGAAGGTCAGCACATGCGGATCCACTGCTTCGCCCGGCTCGGCGGTGGTGGTGTCGTCCTCGTCGCTGGCGACGTAGGCGTAGGTGTCGGCGCCAAAATGGAAGGGCAGCAGTTTCGCGAGGAGGGTGAGTGTGCCCAGTGCGCCGACGGCGATGAAGCCGGTCCACCAGGGGTGATCGGAGATGATCCCCCACAGGTCCACGGTGATCCACCGGCTGGCGTCGTCCGTGAGCCACTCCCACGCCATCTTGCCGATCGCCAGCGCAAGGACGGCGTACAACAGGAACTTCAGGAGCGGGTCGAGTGACCCCTCTTCGTCGAACACCACACCTCCGGGACGTTGATGAGGGGAAGTGCCTGTCAGGCGGCGCGCTTGAACCGGCCGCGGCGGGCGCGTGCGGACAGTCCGAGGAGCGCGTGCAGCGCGGTACCGGTCTCCGCCCAGCGTCGGAGCTTGTCCCGGTCGACCCAGTGGACGCTGTGCCGGTCGCCCCAGGCCATGGCGTCGCGGGTGAAGGTGGCGTTGGTGACGACGACGGCGTGGTCGGCACGGTGGGCCGGGCCGGCCGTCCCCTTCACCGCGTACATGACCGAGGACCCCACCTTCCCGCCGACGCGAGTGTGCTTGGCCTGCACGACGATCCGGCCGCGTTGCATGTGGTCACCGATGACGTCGGCCGCCTGATCGCCGCCGCCGCCCACGCGGCGTGCCGGCCAGCCGTCACGGACCAGCAGGTCCCGCAAGGCGTGCTCGAACTGCCGGTCGTCCATGGCGTCGAACTCGACCAGGGTGATCCGCAGCATGGCCAGCCGCTCGGCGTCACGCCGCCGACCGCTCATGGCTTGCGCGATGCGCCATCCACCGATGGTCCCCGCCAGCAGGACGATAGCCAGCAGGAGCGGCCACGCGTCCCCCAGCGCTCCGACGGCCGTCGCGGTTATCCGGACGGCCAGGACCAGGGCGGCCAGCGCCACGACAGCAGCCGAGAGAATCTCGGAAGCACCGCGCGGGCGCCGAAGGCCCAACCGCTTGCGCCCCATCAGCGGGCGGCCGGAGAGGAGACGGCCGGCTTCGGTTGCGCGGGCGGCGGCGTACCGGTCGCCTCGCCGAACCCGAACACCTGCCCCCATAACCAGACGCCGGCCGCGAGGCCGGCGATCATCCAGCCGCTCATCCGCTTCGCGCTCCGCGGCTTCGGATTACGGCGGATGTGTCCACGCACACGGTGAAACCCGTCCGGCACCTTCGACATGACGTCCCCTCCCGTCGGCGGGCCGTGGTTCGCGGCCCTTCCTCACATTGATTAGCAGCGCGCACTGACAAAAACTGAGGGATCATCACGGAGAGAAGGCGGGTCAGGATGCCATCAAGCCAGGCGTGTCGTACCGCCCGACGACCCGTCAGACTGGAAGCGTAGGCTGCTGACCTCGGTACACGGCCTTGTCGGCCTCAACGCGGTGCACCCTGGCGTGCTCACCGTGGCATGCCGAGGATCACTGGCCCGATGGCGCTCACCTGCGGAAACGATTGCGGTCACCTCAAGCGGCACCGCGACGGTGAATGACGAAAAGCAGCAGGAGCACACTCGTCACTCTTGTGCGCCGGTGCCGCCCTGTCCTGCACGGCCTTCAGCGGACCCCAGACCGTTTCCACCCAGGAGGCGAGGGGCGCCGGGGGCGAGTGGAGTCCCTCAGGTGACCGGGTAACGGGGTTCTGTCACCGCCGCTGGTGTGCAAGGGCGAAAATCTAGAACGCAATTTCTGATATTCGGACGTCTCCGTGCGCGCCTCGACCATCCGCGCGTACGCGGACGCGTGCCGGGGCCATGGGCAGACCCGGACCAGCGTGTGCAGGTACGAGGCGGTCAGTCCGCGGGTGTCCTCGCGGACTGCGGCGAGTACCGCGTTGAGCCAGCTGGTGTCCTTGGTGTGCTGTCCCGGGCCGGGGGCCGGCAGGGTGCGGATCGCGGCGAACAGGGCGCCGTGCGCGGGCTGGGAGAACGAGTCGGGCTTGATTGCGGTGAGTTCAAGGAGTCGGTGGGGTTCGAGGAGGAGGGCGCCGAGGAGGGCCTGCTCGGCGTCGTGCACCGGCTGCGTGGGATGCGTGTCGGGCAGGTCGTCGAGCTCGTCGTCCTCGTCCGGGGCAGGGGCGCGGGGCATTGGGCGGCCAGAGTGAAGTCGTCGGGGTTGAGTGGCACGTTCACGTGCGGGGCCAGGAGGTGGGCCGCGAACAGTTGGGGGACGGCGTTGCCGATCTGGGAGAACTGCTGCCCCTTGTTGCCGGCCCAGGGGTAGCCGGCGGGGAAGGTCTGGAGGACGCCGTGGACTTGGTGGTCTCCGCCCGCAGATGGATCAGACGGTGCGCGGGCTCGAAGTCCTCGACGTCGAGCTGAACGAGCTCTTCTCGGCGCAGAGCACCGTCATGGGCGAGCGTGACCATCAGACGACTGCGCAGTGACTCCGCTGCGCAGGCGGCCAGGATCCGCTGCCAGACATCCTCGTTGGGGATCCAGGGGGCTTGCTCGATGCGAGGGCAGGCTGGCCGTGGCGGCCGCAGACCCCGCCAGGGCCTCGTACGGCAGGACCGGGTTCTGCTCGCGCAGGCCGTCCTCCGTCAGGTACTCGTAGAAGGACCTGACCGCGACCAGGCGCTGCTGGATAGTTGCGTTCGCCCAACCCGTCTCGGTCCGAGGCGGAGCCTTCGACGGCCGACGCGATGGCCGGTCCAGCATGTCCCTGATCCGGACGGCGACGGTGTCCGCCCGGGCCGGCAACGGGTCCGTGCCTTCAGCGGCACAGAATCGCAGGTGGTCCTCGACCGCCCGCCCGTACGCATCGATCGTGGTGGGTGCTCGACCGATGTTCGCCATGAACTGCAGCCACCGTCGGGCCAGTGAATGTTCAGCGAGAGTGGGGAACTTGCCTCACGGGATGGGGGCCATGACAGCAGGCCAGTAGTTGCGACCGTGCCTACTTGCGCACGTGGAAGCGCAGCATGGTGACCCCGCCCGACTGGACGTTACTGAACGGTTCCAGGTCGATCCGGCCGAGGCCCGGCGGCGCGAAGCGGACGCCGTCGCCGAGCAGCACCGGCAGCACGTACACCAGGATCTCGTCGACGAGGCCGTGCTGCAGGCACTGGGCGGCCACGTCGGCGCCGAGGATCTCCAGGTTCTTGTCGCCGGCGGCGCGGCGTGCCGTGGCCACGGCTTCCTCGATGTCGCAGGTGAGGAAGGTGACCTTGGGGTCCGGCTCGTCGGGCGGGCGGTGGGTGAGGACGAACTGCGCCCCGCCGTCGTAGTCGGTGTTCTCGTCGGACATGCGCTTGCCGACCTCGTACGTGCCCCGGCCGATGAGCATGGCCCCCGTGGCCGCCATGACCTCCGGGAACGTCGCCGACGTCATGTGCTCGAAGATCCAGTCCATCGTGTGGCCGGGACCGGCGATGAACCCATCGAGGGACATCACCCTGTTCACGACCACTTTGCCGGTGCTCGCATCCGTCATGCGTCTTCTCCAAGCAGGTGGAGGGCGGGGATCGCATCATAGGTCGGTGAGCACCATCTTCTCCGGCGGTAGCCACGGCCTGGACCTGTCCAATGGCGCCACCGCGGTGTTCATCGACGTGTTGATGCCGGCCGTGTCCGATCTCGCCTCCGAGGACTGGGACTTCCGCTTCGCGGCGCTGCTGACCCTGCAGGACCAGAACGTCATGGGGCGCGGTGCCGTCGGGTTCGGCCTGGCGGAGTTCAATTGGGTTGCGACGGAGCGGGAACGCGCACGCGCCAAGGACTTCGTGCTGCGTGCCACAGCACTCGCGGCGAGCGGACATCGCTGGAGCGAGCTGGCTACCACCCGCCCCGCGTGCATGACTACCTGCACCGCTTCACGACCATGGTGGAGTCCTGCACCTTGCCCGCCGACAGCAGCGCCGCACGCGGCTTCCCCGGCCCGGACGAGGCCGCGATGGCCTCGTGCGTGCGCCACCGCGTCCTCAGCGCGCTCCCGCTCTGGGACGGCTGCTTCCTCGACAACACCCGGCAGGACGGCCGGGGGCGCGCCGCGGGAGCTGGGCGGTCCCGAGCAAGCGCCTCGCGTGATCCCCGGCCGGCCCTCCCGGCGAGCGGTCACCGTCCGCCGTCACCAGGCGCGAGCAGGCCGGTGACCTGAGCCAGGACGCAGGCCGGGCGGGGCCGGACCGTCAGGGTTCAGGGTGTGGAGGGGCCGCTCGTGAGGTGGAGCAGGATGAGTTGTTCGGGGTAAAGGGTGGGGATCTGGATGCCGACGCGTTCCAGGACGCTGCCGGGCAGGGTGATGCCGTCCCCGGTGCACCAGGCGGGGGTTCCGTGTTCCATGCCGGGGGCCTGGTCGGCCGGGGGCAGCGGGCGCAGGCGGTACGTGGTGTTCGGGTCGAGGCCGGGCAGCCGTAGCGTGCCGGAGTGGGCGGCGACCGGGGTGGCCACCGCGGCAAGAGCGAAGACGGCTTCGGTCCGGTCGTGGGAGATGACGCCGTGGGCCCGCAGGGCCGGGTCGGTGTGGTCGACGCGGACCACACGGCCGGTGTGCAGCAGGCCGCGGAGCTGCTTGTGGAGGCGGACCCAGCGGGCGTCGCTGCGCAGCAGCGTGCCGTCCAGGTCCGTCGCGATCAGTTTCGGAGGGACAAGGAGAGGCACGGCAGGCGTGGTTGCCATGATGGCGCCCTTCTGGATCGACGGACTGACCAGGTGTGTTCGGTGCCCCGGGGCCACAGGTGCCTCACGGCGATCGACGGCCCATGGCTCCGCAGCACCCGAGTACGGGGCGGCGTTGGTGCCGCCCCGTTGCGTCGGCCTGCCTTGAGGCCCGGTAATCTCGTTCATGACGCGTCAACTATTACCGGGGCTCCAGGTGAGGTGTCAATGATCATCTAGGGCCTGACCGCCGCATGAGGGGCGAGGGGAGTCGGCGTCTCCTTGGGCGGCCGTCGATGGCCGTCGCTGTGGCAGTGCGAAGCGATCTCGACTCGATCACACCTTCATGTTGATAGGTCAACCGATTCGCGATAGGTTGGTTGATGCGTCAACGAAAAGACCTCTTCCGACAAGGACAGCTGTCATGAGCAACAAGAAGGTCATCGCAGTCGCCGGAGCAACGGGTGCGCAGGGCGGCGGTGCCGCACGAGCGATCCTGGCCGATCCGGAGTCGGGCTTCACGGTCCGTGCGCTCACCCGGAATCCCGACTCGCCCGCGGCAAGGGAGCTCGCTGCGATCGGTGCGGAGGTCGTGCGGGCGGACTTCCATGACGAGCCGACGGTGCACAAGGCGTTCGACGGGGCCTACGGCGCCTTCCTCGTCACGAACTTCTGGGCGCACGGTTCGGCGGTCAAGGAGGCCGAGGAGATCAACGTCCTGGTCAGGGCCGCCAAGGCCGCAGGGCTGCGCCACGTGGTCTGGTCCACCCTGGAGGACACCCGCGAACTGCTGCCCCTGGAGGACGGCCGTATGCCGGTCCTGCAGGGCGGCTATAACGTGCCGCACTTCGATGTCAAGGGGGAGGCCAACGAACTGTTCACGCAGGCCGGAGTGCCGACGACCTTCCTGCACACCACCTTCTTCTTTCAGGGATTCCTCCAGGGCTTGGGCCCCCAGCGCGCCGAGGACGGTGTGCTGACGCTGAGCCTGGCGCTGGAGGAAGGCAAGCTCCTCGCCGGGGTCGACGTGGCGGACATCGGCCGGACGGCGCTCGCCGTCCTGAAGCGCGGGGAGGAATTCATCGGCACCGCCGTCCACCTGGCCGGCGACCATCTGACGGGTGCCCAGTACGCGGAGAAGATGGCGGCGGCGCTGGGCGAACCGGTGCGCTTCCAGCCCGTGCCCTACGACGTCTACCGCGCCCTGGACTTCCCGGGGGCCGTGGAGCTCGGCAACATGTTCCAGTACTACGGCGACTTCGATCAGGAGTTCACCGGTGCCCGGGATCTGAACCGGCTGCGGAAGATCAACCCGGCGCTGAAAAGCTTCGACGACTGGCTGGCCGAGAACGCCTCGAAGTTCGATGTGAGCTGACTGGGCGCGACCACTCCCGCGAGTGGGCAGCACGACGGCAAGGTCACCTCGCCGTGTCGGCGCCGTCCGCAGTCCGCCGTCCTGTGGCCGGGGTGGAGCGGGAGGCGCCACCCGCGGGAAGGGTTCCCTCGGCTCGTCGGGCGCCAGGTCTTCGACAAGCGGCTTGTCGCGCGACGTGGTTGACCTGGACGTCGAGACACAGCAGATTGATGATGCGTCAACTTACTTTTCGCGTAGGGCAGCACGTCTCACGTGTGCCCACGATGCCGAAGAGGGAAGGCGTATGCCTCTCATGAAGAAGCGTGCCATCAGCATGATCGCCGCAGGCGGCGCGGCAGTCGCGGCCTTGGCCGTGACCACCGGACCGGCCCAGGCGGCGAGTCAGCCGCCCCAGTGCCAGGCCGACGCGGGCGCCTGCGTGGCCGTCACCGACGGAACCAGAGGTCAGGTCCACAGCATCAGCGTGAACGGCCAGTGCGCGTCGTTCACCACGGATACCACGACAATCACCAACCGCTACTTCCCCCAAGTGACCGTGGACCCCTTCCAGGCGTCTCCCACCACGCTGACCTACTCGGGCTACCACTGCGAGAGCAACACTCAGAACTCGCAGCCCGTGGGCTGGTTCACGGGTACGGGTACCGGTAATTACCGCTGGGTGAGCATCGGCCGAGTCTGGATGTGACACATGCGGTGCGGTGGCCACCCTCGCGGTGGCCACCGCACCGGCTGCTCGGCACATTGCACGCCGCTACGGGTGAGCGAGACCTGTGGCCGGCCGGGGTGATGGCGGCCCACCTGCGGGTCGACCGCCGCGCTTTGATATCTGGCCTTCACGCCGTCTCCCGCACCCTCATCTGCTGCCGCCGGCTCGCCGAATGAGATGACTTCGGTTGTGCGGATATCGCGAGAGTGTTCTGTCCGGGGTTACGTCGGCACTTGCTGGGAGTGCGCCGAGATGGAGACCACGGTGTACTCGGCGTTCACCGGCGACGGGACGGTGAAGCGGGCGTTGGGCAGATAGAAGCGGTCACCGAAGCGCGCGATGGCGGTCGATGTCGAAGCGCGGGTCGGTTCGGCGCGCTCGGCGACACGGTCGACCAGCCGCAGGATCCGCTGCCGGTTGCGCCCACCCAGATGCCGACGTCGTGGGCGGGCGCGTTCTCGATGTTCAGGACGTGTGGGGGAACAGCTCGCCGTCGCACGAGGGAGTTGCCCCCCTCGGATGAGTTACGTCTGCCTGCACCGGGACAGCTCGCCTTTTGAACGACGCTGAGGCCCCGCAACCACTCGTTCTCCCTGACGTGCGGAAGTCAGCAGTGACTCCGCCACATCCCAGTGATGTGCACCCCAGGTCCGCATCTCACCCCATCTGGCGCGTGGGGCACGTCAGATGGGGTGCAAACGGGGAAGTTACGTGGACTCTTCTCCCGGAAGGGCACGGCTGTTGATCGCGTCGGCGATGGCGTAGGCCGTGCGCACGAAGGACTCTGCCTGCTGCGCCGACAGGTTCTGCGCGGAGGTCTCCTCCAGGGCCCGCCACATGGCTGCGATGGGCTCGCGCATGGCACGGCCCTTGTCAGTGAGGTGGACGACCATGACACGCCGGTCGTGTTCGGCCGGTTCGCGGACGAGCAGGCCGGCGTCCTGCATGCGGCGTAGGGACTTGGAGATCGTGGAGTGGTCCACGTCGACACTTTCGAGCAGTTCGGACTGGGTCTGGCCGTCCTGGTCAAGGAGGTGCATCAGCAGCAGTTCCTGCCCGGGATGCAGGTCCATCTCGCGGAGTATGGCGGCGGCGCGGGCGCGGTGAGCGCGGGCGAGCTGGTAGATCGCATAGCTCATCGGTCCCTCGCTCGCCGTGTTGGGGATGCGGGGTGTCGGGACGGGCATAGATCGGTTCCTCGGACGGTGTAGGTGGGGTAGTCGGTGTAGCCGACCGCTCCGCCGCCGTAGAAGGTCATCGGATCGGGGTGGTCAGCGGCGCGTCAGAGCGTAGCCGCTCGACCAAGTCCCGGTTGGCGAGCGCGAGGACGAGGACCATGGTCGGCCACCGACGGTGGCCGATGTCCACAGGGAGTTCAGCATGAGGGGGCCTTCGGTGCTGTGACGCCCAAGTGGTGATCGGGACAGCGGGAGGGCGTGGCGGAAGCAGGGGCGGGCGTGATCAGTCGACGGTGAGGACTAGCTTGCCCCGGACGTGCCCGGCGTCGCTGACCTGCTGGGCCGTGGCGGCCTGGTCGAGCGGGTAGGCGGTGACGGTGGTGACGAGCTTGCCGGTCGCGGCGTCCTGCGCCAGGGCGACCAGGCGGGCGGCCGAGCGTTCCTGGCCACCGCTGGAGAAGGTGATGCCGAGCTGGTGCGCGCGGAAGTCGGCGATGGTGACGATGCGCTCGGTGCCGCCGCGCAGCGCGATGGAGTCCTCCAGGGCTCCCTTCCCGGCCAGGTCGAACACCGCGTCCACGCCGTCGGGTGCGAGCGCCCGGACCCGCTCGACCAGGCCCTCGCCGTAAACGGTCGCGGTGGCGCCGAGCGACGTGAGGTAGTCCTGGTTCGCGGGGCCGGCGGTGGCGATGACACGCGCTCCGCGGGCCGTGGCGAGCTGGACCGCCAGGGTGCCGACCGCTCCGGCCGCACCGTGCATCAGTACGGTCTCCCCGGCGGCGACGCCCAGCAGGTCCAGGACCCGCTCGGCCGTCTCGCCCGCCACCGGCAACGCGACCGCGTGCTGCCAGTCGAGTCCGGCGGGCTTGAGGGCCACGGTGGTGGCCAGCGCGTACTGGGCGTACGAGCCGGTGTCCGACCAGCCCAGCACCTCGTCACCCACCTTCACGTCCCGCACGCCCTCACCCAGGGCGTCCACCACGCCGGCGAGCTCGTGACCGGGGACGGAGGGGAGCGGCGTGGGGAACGCTGCCTCCATTGCCCCGGAGCGGATCTTGCCGTCCAGAGCGTTCAGCCCGGCCACCTTGACGCGGACGCGGACCTGCCCGGGGCCGGGCTGGGGGACTTCGATGTCCGCCTCGTGCAGTACTTCAGTGCCGCCGAAACGGTCGAACAGGATGGCTTTCATGATGGCTCCTGACGTGTCACCAGCCATGGGGTGGCCAGCTGAAAACACAAACGTAGCAGATTCTGTGGCTAGCCAAGTATTGCCGCTCGGCGCTGTGGGAGATCGGCCGCGGACGCGTCGGTCTCCTCGAGATGGCGGTCGATGCGGGAGATGCCCGCCCGCAGCGAGCCGTGCACTCGGGCGCCGACAGGGCCACCGCGTCTCGCGCGGCGGCCCCGGGTGAGGGGTGTTCCACTGCTCCGGCGAGCGGCGCGGCACCCTGGCGCGAGCCGCGCAATGCCGCGCAATGCCGCGCAGGGCATGCGCATGACGCTGTCCGCGCTTATCGCGGTTACTGTTCGATCTTCAGGGCGCGCTGGATGACAGTGACGGCCGCGGCGTTCACCAACTCGTTGATCTCCGGTCCGAGGATGGCGTGGGAACCGTGGAATGTGCCGGGGATGAGGTGGCGTTCGGTGGCTACGCCGGCCTGGAGGAGGCGCTGGGCGTAGGCGATGGCTTCGTCGCGCAGCGGGTCGAACTCGCTGACGCCGACGTAGGCGGGCGGGAGGCCTGCCAGGTCCTCGGCGCGGGCCGGTGCGGCGTAGGGGGAGACATCGGGACCACCCCGACGCCCCGGGCCGCCCGGTGGAAGTCCCACCCGAACGGCAGGTCGGACCCCTTGAGGATCGGCGTGTCGGTGAGCTCGGCCATGGACGGGGTGTCGAGGCGGTCGTCGAAGGACGGAACGCGCAGGAACTGGAAGCACGACGTCGGCCCGCCCCGGTCGCGGGCCATCAGGCTCACGTCGGCCGAGAGGCCGGCGCCGGCGCTGTCGCCTCCGATCCCGATCCGCTGAGGGCCGATGCCGCAGGCCTCGTGTGGGTCACGGCCTTCGGGCGCGAGTCGGTACGCCACTGGGCACATGCTCAGCGCCCCGCCGAAGGAGCTGGACCTGGTCGTCATGGGTGAACTGGTCGGGGTGATCCAGGATCGACTTCCTACGGCCGCCGCGCCTGACCTCCGGCATGCCCTTCAGCGGCAGGAAGCCCCAGGACACCGCGCGCCACACGCACTTGCGCTGCCGGGAGTCTGCCACGGGCGTCCGTTCACCGAGCAGCTGGAGGTCTACAAGGTGGCGGGCAAGGTCTTCCTGATCGTCACCGACGACCCGGACGAACTCATCGTCACCCTCAAGGCGGAACCGGAGTACGGGCGGCTGCTGCAAGGCCAGTACCCGTCGCTCACTCCGGGCCGCTACCTCGACAAGCGGCACTGGATCTCCGTAGGGGCCGGCCGGGGCGTCACGGCGGACCTGGTCGCCGAACTCGTCGACCACTCCTACCACCTCGTCGTGGAGACGGTTTTGCGAAACCGCCGTCCCGGATGACCACTGACCGACCAACCAACCGGCCAACCGACCAACCGACCAACCGACCAACCACGGACAAGGACCACCCGCTCACGGCATGTCGACCGAGGAGCGGCCCCCTTCGACGTGAGCGAAGGGCGGCGCGTCTGCCGAGGGGCCGGAAGCGTGGCACGGACAGTCAGGGCGGGACAGGTCATGCCGCGCTTCCGGCGACGAAGCCGCCTCTCAGCGGGTGGTCGAACGGCTGGACCAAGAACCGTTCCGGCCTGGACGCGGTCGGCCGCCGCGGACAGGGGCGCCCGGGATGCCGTACCGCCGGTTCCTCTTCTTCAGCTCGCTCGCGTCGCTGGTCCGGGGCGTCGGCAATGTGCTCCTCGGCTGCTTCGCCGGCGCGGCCGTCACCGAGTTGCTCCACTCGGTCGGCCTGATCGCCGTGGCCGGGTTCATCGCGTCGGCTGCAGTGGTCCTCGCCGTCGTACGGCTGCGCAGGCGCCGTCGCAGCGCCGTACGGGCCAGGTCGACGGTCGTGGCCTCGGGCGGACCGGCGCGGAGTTCCGTACTCGACCAGACGCTGATGGTCACGCCTTCACAGGAAGGGTGACCCATGGGATTCGAGGGTGCTGAACCGGAGGTGGTTCTTCCGCGGCGGGCCCCTGGAATACCCGCTCAACGCCGCCACGCTGGGCTCTGAGCTCAGCGTGGCGGGGAGGTGCGTGCCGAGGACATCGAGGCCGGCAGCTGCGAGACCCCGACCGGAACCGGAGCGTGCCGCCGGCCTGTGGCTCAGGCGTCGATGATGACCGGGATGATGAGGGGCTTGCGGCGGTGGGTGCGGAACGCCCAGTTGGCCACGGCGCGGGCGACGAGTTGTTCGAGCTGGTGCGCGTCCCCGACACCTTCCTCGGCCGCGGTGGCCAGAGTCTTCTCGATGACGGGGATGACCGGCTCGAAAGTGGTGTCGTCGTGGACGAAGCCCCGGGCCAGGAAGTCGGGGGCCTCGGCGAGGGTGCCGGTGTCCGCGTCGACGATCGCCACCACCGTGACCACGCCTTCGGCCGCGAGGGTGAGGCGGTCCTTGAGGGACGCTTCGGTGGCGCCGCCGACTTCCATGCCGTCCACGTAGACGTTGCCCGCGGGGACCTTGCCGGTGATGGACGCGCGTCCGTCGACGAGGTCGACGACGACACCGTCCTCGGCGATGACGACCCGGTCGGGGTCGACGCCGGTACGGATGGCGAGGTCGCCGTTGGCCCGCAGATGGCGCCATTCGCCGTGCACGGGCATGACGTTGCGGGGTTTGACGATGTTGTAGCAGTAGACGAGTTCTCCGGCACTGGCGTGTCCGGAGACGTGCACCTTGGCGTTGCCCTTGTGGACCACGTGGGCGCCCCACCGGGTGAGCCCGTTGATCACCCGGTAGATGGCGTTCTCGTTGCCGGGGATGAGTGAGCTGGCGAGCAGGACGGTGTCGCCCTTGCCGATGCGGATCATGTGGTCGCGGTTGGCCATCCGTGACAGCGCGGCCATCGGTTCGCCCTGGGAGCCGGTGCACACCAGGGTGATCTTGTGGTCGGGGAGTTTCTCCAGCTCCTTGGTGCTCACGACCAGACCGGACGGGACCTTCAGATAGCCCAGGTCACGGGCGATGCCCATGTTGCGGACCATGGAGCGGCCCACGAAGGCGACCTTGCGGCCGTGCTGGTGGGCGGCGTCCAGGACCTGCTGGATGCGGTGCACATGGCTGGCGAAGCTGGAGACGATGACCCGGCGCGGCGCGGTGCGCATCACCTGCTCGATCGCCGGGTTCAGCTCACGCTCGGAGGTGGTGAAGCCGGGGACCTCGGCGTTGGTGGAGTCGGTGAGGAACAGGTCCACGCCCTCCTCGCCGAGGCGGGCGAAGGCGCGCAGATCGGTGATGCGATCGTCGAGCGGGAACTGGTCCATCTTGAAGTCGCCGGTGTGCAGCACCATCCCGGCGCCGGTGCGGATCGCGACCGCGAGGCCGTCCGGGATGGAGTGGTTGACCGCCACGAACTCGCAGTCGAAGGGACCGAAGCCGCGTCGGTCGCCCTCCCGTACCCGCACCGTGCGCGGCCGGATGCCGTGTTCCTTGAGCTTGGCCTCCAGGAACGCCAGTGTCAGCTTGGAGCCCACGACGGGAATGTCGGACCGCTCGCGCAGCAGGTACGGCACGCCGCCGATGTGGTCCTCGTGACCGTGGGTGAGTACCACGGCCACGATGTCGTCCAGCCGGTCCCGGATCGAGGTGAAGTCCGGCAGGATCACGTCCACGCCGGGCTGTGTCTCCTCCGGGAACAGCACGCCGCAGTCGACGATGAGCAGCTTGCCGGCGTGTTCGAAAACGGTCATGTTGCGGCCGATCTCACCCAGGCCGCCCAGGGCGACGACCCGCAACCCTCCTGCGGGAAGGGGCGGGGCGGCTTTGAGGTCGGGGTGTGGATGACTCATACCCTGACGGTACCCGGTGAGCGGGAAGGGATGATCCATTGCCTGCGTGATCTCTTCGTCCCGATGGGGCGGGGCATCCGCAGCGGGTGCCGGACATCGAAGCCGCGCGGCCGGGTACGACGACCCCGCCCTACCCCAGCGTGGCCACGAACTTCCCGAGCCGGGCGATGCCCTCGATCAGTTCGTCCGCTGACGCCGCGTAGGAGAGGCGGACATGCGTCCGCGCGGTGTGCGTGCCGAAGTCCCGCCCCGGCGTGAGGGCGACATGGGCCTCCTGAAGTGCTCGTTCGCAGAACTCCCAGGAGGTGAGTCCGGTGCCGCCGACGTCGAAGTAGACGTAGAACGCGCCGTCGGGCGGGACCGGGACGGGCAGTCCGATCCGGGCCAGGCCGTCGAGGACGAGCGCGCGCCGCGCCGCGAACTCGACGCGGCGGGCCTCGCACAGGGCGAGGGACTCGGGGGTGAAGCAGGCCAGAGCGGCATGCTGGGCGGGAGCGGACGCGCACAGGAAGTAGTTCTGGGCCAGGCGCTCCATCGCCGGCACGAGCGCCTCGGGAACGACGCACCAGCCCAGCCGCCAGCCGGTCATGCCGAAGTACTTCGAGAAACTGTTGATGACCACGGCGTCGGGGTCGTACGACAGCACGCTGCGCGGCGGCCGGCCCTGGTCGTCGTGGTCGCCGAGGTCGAGGTAGATCTCGTCGACGATGCGCCACGCGCCGCTCTCGCGGGCGAGACGGCAGATCGCCGCGAGTTCACCGGCCGGCACCGAGGTGCCCGTCGGGTTGGACGGGGTGGCGATCATGATCCCCCGCGTGCTGTCCGTCCAGTGCGACCGCACCGCCGCCTCGTCCAGCTGGAACCGGGTGCCGGCGCTGGTGGGGACGAGAGTGACCCTGGCGCCGAAGCTCTCGACGATCTGCCGGTTGCAGGGGTACGACGGGTCCGAGATGAGCACCTCGTCACCGGGATCGACGAGTGCGGCGGTGGCCAGCACCAGCGCGGCCGAGGCGCCCGCGGTCACCACGACCCGGGCCGGGTCGACCTCGACGCCGTGCTGATCCTCGTAGAACCGCGCGATCGCCTGCCGCAGCGCGGGCAGTCCGAGCGCCGCCGTGTAGGTCATGGGCCGGCCGTCCATGGCCGCGCGCATCGCCTCCAGGACCGCCGGAGGAGCACCGAAGTCGGGTTCGCCGAGGCTGAGCTTGACGACATGGTGGCCCTGCGCCTCCAGGGCGGCTGCCGCCTTGCCGAACTCCATGGCGTAGAAGGGGGCGACGGCCTGGGCTCGCTGCGAGATCCGTACGGTGCTCATGCCGCGGCCTCCTGATCGGTCGTGGTCGTGGTCGCTGTCGCGGTCACGTACGGTACGGGACGGGACGGGCCTCGGACATGTCGGCGTCGGCGTTCTGGGGCATGGCGTCTTCCTGGTTGGTGATCAGGGGACTGCTACCCTCCGTGACCGGCGTTGATGCGGCCTGGCCGCCAGGCTCCTCGCGGAGTTGTCGCGCAGTGCCGCGAGCCTGCGAAAAGCCTTCGACGGACCGGTCCACGGGCGGCGATGATCCGCACTCGTGACGACACAGAAGCAGTTCCTGGTCCGGGCCGCCGCCCGCAACAACGCCGAGTGGTGTGCGGCGATGAGCCGGTCGCACGGGGTGGCGGGTGCGTTCGGGGGACAGGCCTGGGCCGCGCCCGTCCGTACGCCGCCGTACTACCCCGACGCGGTGACGCTCGTACCGGGTGGAGAACCGGATGCGCTGGTGGCCCGGATCGACACCGCCGCCCCCGGCGCCTCGGTCAAGGACAGCTTCGCCGACCTCGACCTGACCGAGGCCGGCTTCCGGGTGCTGTTCGAGGCGCGGTGGATCCACCGTCCGGCGGGTGCGCCGGTGCCCGCGTCCAAGCTTGCCTGGAGCGTGGCGGGCGACCGGGACGCGCTGCGCGCCTGGGCGTTCGCCTGGGACGACGGGCGCGGTGACGCGGACCTCTTCCGGCCCGAACTGCTCGCCGACCCAGGCACGTTCCTCCTCGCCGGACTGTCCGACGACGGCCGGGTGGTCGCCGGAGCGGTGGCGAGCCGCAGTGACCAGGTGGTCGGCGTCTCCAACGTCTTCGCCCGGGACGGCGGCCCCGACACGGCCTGGCCGGTCGTGCTCGGGGCGGTGCACCGGCTGTTCCCCGCCCTGCCGGTGGTCGGCTACGAGCACGGCACCGACCTGGCGACCGCCGTCCGGCACGGCTTCGAGACCGTCGGTGCGTTGCGGGTGTGGGTGCAGAGGTAGGCGTGCCGGCCGCGCGGTGCCGACAGGCGGGTGTGCCGCCACGGGGCGGGCCGACGGGGTGCGGGTCATCAGGCAGGTCTCCCGGCTGGGGCCTGCCTGCCTGGATGAACTTCACCTGGTTCGCCCGGCCGGGCTGGTGGCGGCCGGGTGGTCATCGGCCCCTGCCCTGACCGTCGGCCTGCTGCTCGCGGTCGCGACGGGGGCGGGCAGGAAAACGGTCGGCGCGGGAAACAGGCGGTCGGAGCTGGAAACGGTGGTCGAGGTAGGAAATGGCGGCGGCGCGCAAGACAGAGCTCGGCGCGGGAGCAGGGGGCACCGCGGGAAACAGTTGGTCGGAGCAAGAAATGGCGGTGGGAGCAAGAAATGGCGGTCAGAGCTAGAAATGGCGGAAATGGCGGTCGGACCAAGAAATGGCGGGGGCGCGTAACGGGGCGCTCGCCGCAGGAGTAGCGGTCGGTGCGGAGGCAGCGCTCGCCGCGGGAGCACCGGTCGGTGCGTAGGGCAGCGCTCGGTGCAACGAACAGCGGTCGGACACCCTCCCGGGGTCCGACCGCATCGCCCGTCTCCGCGTCAGGCCGTCGCGCGCACCGCGTCACGGATCAGGTCGGCTACCGCCTTGGGCTGGGACACCGCCACGGCGTGGGAGGCGCCCTCCACCTCGACGATCGTGGCCCCGGCCCGCTTCGCGCCGAAGCGTTCCACCTCCGGGTTGATCGCCTGGTCGGCGGTGGCCACCAGGGCCCAGGACGGCTTGGTCCGCCACGCGGCGGCCGCCGCGGTCTCCTCGAACGCCGAGGCGGCCAGCGGGCGTTGGGCGGCGGCCAGCACCTTGGTGACGGGGGCGGGGACGTCCGCGGCGAAGATCTCCGGGAAAGCCTCGGCCTTGATGCTGACCTCGACCGCGGGCTCCGCGCCCTCGACCGGGTACGTCCACTCCTTCAGGTTGCTGACGAGCGGCGAGAGCGGGAAGCGTCCCTGCAACTCGCCGAGGCTCTCGCCCTCTTCGAGGACATAGGCGGCGACATAGACCAGGCCGACCACGTTCTCCGTGGTGCCGGCCACGGTGATGAGCGCGCCACCGTAGGAGTGGCCGACGAGGACGACCGGGCCCTCGATCTGCGAGGCCACGGAGGCGATGTACGCGGCGTCGGAGGCCAGTCCGCGCAGGGGGTTGGCAGGCGCGACCACGGGGATGCCGTGGTTCTGCAGCTCCGCGATGACGCCGGACCAACTGCCGGCGTCCGCGAACGCGCCGTGCACGAGGAGGACGGTGGGGGTGGTGGACATGCGGGGTTCTCCTTCGGGGAGTATCGGAAGGGCTCTCAGCCGGCGTGCAGCGCGGTGCGCAGCGTGCCGACGGCGAGCGTGATGGCGGCCTCGGCGGCGTGCGTCTCCCGCAGGGCGTTGAGCATCACGAAG
>JODI01000085.1 GCA_000720805.1 Streptomyces violaceoruber | reverse complement strand
GACCCCGGACTCGTGCAGTGCGTGCAGGACCAGCTTGACGCCGATGAAGCCCAGGATGATCGACAGACCGTAGCTGAGGTGGACCAGCTTCCGCAGCAGGCCGCCGATGAGGAAGTACAGCTGCCGCAGGCCCATCAGGGCGAACGCGTTGGCGGTGAAGACGATGTACGGATCCTGGGTCAGGCCGTAGATGGCGGGGATGGAGTCCAGCGCGAACAGGACGTCGGTCGAGCCGATCGCCAGCATCACGACCAGCATCGGGGTCATGACCCGCTTGCCGTTCTCCTGGATCCACAGCTTGGTGCCGTGGTACCGGTCGGCCACACCGAAGCGCTGCTCCACCGCCTTCAGCAGCTTGTTCTCCTGATACTCCTCCTCGTGCACGTCCTTGCGGGCGTCCTGGATGAGCTTCCAGGCGGTCCAGATCAGGAAGGCGCCGAAGAGATAGAACACCCAGGAGAACGCGGAGATGATCGCCGCTCCGGCCGCGATGAAACCCGCGCGGAGCACCAGGGCCATGATCACGCCGACCATCAGCACGCGCTGCTGGTACTGGGAGGGCACCGCGAACTTGCCCATGATCAGGACGAAGACGAAGAGGTTGTCGACGCTGAGCGACTTCTCGGTGACGTACCCGGCGAAGAACTCCCCGGTGGGCCCGGCCCCACCGAAGAGGAACAGCGCGACGCCGAACAGACAGGCCAGGACGACCCAGACGACCGTCCAGGTACCCGCTTCCCTGATCGACACGTCATGGGGTTTTCGGCCGATGAAGAAATCCGCGGCCACGAGCGCGCACAGAGCCGCGACGGTCAGCAGCCAGACGGTGAGAGAGACGTTCACTGGTGCTCCTGGTGCGTGGGGGCATCGACAGCGTCGTCAGCGTTTCCGATGCCTTCCACCGACAGAAGATGAAGAAGAGACCATGTCCTGGCAAAGAAGAGCTGGTCACGTCGGTCTGCGGCCGGAAGCCGGGAGGCCACCCGCCAGACGGCGGGGAGGTTCCGCCGGACGGCGGTGCTCCGACGGCGTCCGGTGTGCGAATCATTTCGCCAAGAGCCGCCGCACTTCGCGTCAGGAGAACCCATGAGCCATATCCCGCCCCCGTTCGACCCGGAACTGGCCGCCGCCCTGGAACTGATCAAGGACGTCGTGTCGCCCGGTCTCACCCCGGACGAGATCGACACCGTGCGCCAGGGCGCGGGGATCGAGATGCTGGCCGACCTGGACCTGACCATGGGCGGATTCTTCGAGGTCGAGGACCGTACGGTGCCGGGGCCCGAGAACGCCCCCGACATCTCGCTGCTGATCTGCCGCCCCGCCGCTCCCGCGATCGCGGGACCGCTGCCCGTCGTGTACCACGTGCACGGCGGCGGCATGATCCTCGGCACCAACCGGGTGGGCGTGGACGGTCCACTGGCCTGGGCGAAGGAACTGGGCGCGGTCGTGGTGTCCGTCGAGTACCGGCTGGCTCCCGAGCACCCGCATCCGGCACCGGTCGAGGACGTGTACGCCGGCCTCGTATGGACGGCGGAGCACGCCGTCGAGATGGGCGGCGACCCGGAGCGGATCGTGATCGCGGGAGCCAGCGCGGGCGGGGGCCTGAGCGCGGCCCTGGCCCTGCTCACCCGGGACCGCAAGGGTCCGCAGGTGATCGGCCAGATGCTGCTGTGCCCGATGCTCGACGACCGCAACGACACCCCGTCCTCCCACCAGATGGCGGGCCTCGGCGTCTGGGACCGTACGGCGAACGAGACCGGCTGGGGGGCACTGCTGGGTGAGTTGCGCGGCGGCCCCGACGTACCCGCGTACGCGGCACCGGCCCGCGCGGAGGACCTGTCCGGGCTGCCCCCGGCCTTCCTCGACGTGGGCTCCGCCGAAACCTTCCGCGACGAGGTCGTCGCCTACGCCTCCCGCATCTGGCAGGCGGGAGGCGTGGCCGAGCTCCACGTCTGGCCCGGCGGCTTCCACGGCTTCGACGGCTTCGCTCCCCAGGCAGCCCTCTCCCAGGCGGCCCGAGCGGCTCATCTGGCGTGGCTGCGGAGGTTGTTGGGCGCCTGAGCGGGGCGGCGGGGGCACGGGGGCGGGCCGCCGGCACCGCGCGAGCGGCAGGCGCGAGCAGCGTGGGCCGCCGGCACCGCGCGAGCGGCAGGGGACGGCAAGGGCTCGGGGGACGGCCGGTCGGGGCTGGGTGGCCGAGGGGCGGATGCGCTGGAGGAGGGGCTGTTCGGTGGGGGCCGGCACCGCCCCGGCCCGCGGGACCAATCCCCCGCAAGGCTGCACGGAACGTGACCCCATGCCGCACCATGGGCGTATGAAAGAGCTGGCCGGGCGGCTGACCGCGCTGGACCCGGACGCCGGGGCCGCGGTGCAGGTCATCGCCTACTTCGACCGACTGTCCGAGTCCCGGGCGGGGCTGGAGGCGCTGGTGCGCGGGGCCGCGGTGCTGGCCGGGGTGCCCGCACGGCTGGCGGACGACGAGCGGCGGGTGCAGGTCCGGGTCGAGGCCGACGGCACGCGCCGGGACACGGACCTCCCGCCCGATCCCGCCTGGCCGTCCGCCGCGCTGGCCCCGGGCAGAGCGCCCGCCCTGTGGCTGGAGCGCACGGAGGCCGGGCCGAGCGTGGTCGACGCGGTGATCCTGGAGCGGGCGGCCGGCGCCGTACGTCTCGTCCTGGACCGCATCCGGGGCAGGGCCCCCGTCGACGACGCCGCGCTGGTCGAGACGGTCCTCGACGCCACCGCCCCGGACCAGGTCCGCCTGCACGCGGCGCGGGGACTGGGCCTGGACCCCGCGGCGCGGGCCCGCGCACTGGCTCCGCGTGACGGCCGCCCCCGGATCATCGCCGCACACCCGGACGCCGAACTGCCCGCAGGGCGCCTCGGCGTCGGCCCCGCCGTCCCGGTGCTCGACCTGCCCCGCTCCTGGACCGAGGCTCGCACCGCCCTGCGGTTCACCGCGGACGGCACCCCCCAGGACCCGGGTCAGCGGGTGGTGTACGCCGACGCGCTCGGCGGCGTCGCCCTGCTGGCCGGCCTCGTCGTACCTGGCGCCGATCCGCCGCCGGACGTCCGCGACCTGGAAACGGCCGCCGCGGCCACGCCCTGGCTGCTCACCACCCTGTACGCGGTCGCCTCGACGGCGAGCCTGCGGGCGGCCGCCGCGGAGGTCAACGTCCACCACTCCACGCTCCAGGACCGCCTGGCCCACGCCGAGCACCAGCTCGGCTGGCCGGTGCGCACGCCTCAGGGCCGACTCAGGTTGCAAGTGGCGCTGGCCATGCGGGCCTTGGCGCGGCCGTGACCCGCCCGGCGGTCACCGGTACTCGTCTCGCTCTCCGTCATCCCCCGCGGTGACCGTCGGCCGAGTCGCTGCGGACCCGCTGCGGGCCCGCTGCGCACCATCACCTTACTTGCATGCGCCTTATAAGCGCATGCGCCGGAACTTTCATTGATGTCATATCCTGGAGGTCACTCATTTCGGGACGGAGGAGCAACCCCCATGACCGCCACGGACCCCGCCCTCACCGCCCTCGCACAGGGCTGGTGCGCCCTCTCCCTGCTGCACGGCAGGATCGAGGCCCACATCGAGCGGGCTCTGCAGGCGAAGCACGACCTGAGCGTGCGCGAGTACTCCCTGCTCGACGTGCTCGGCCGCCAGCACGACGGGGTGGGCGGCCATCTCCAGATGAAGCAGGTCGCCGACGCGGTGGTCCTGAGCCAGAGCGCCACCACCCGCCTGGTGACCCGACTGGAGGACCGCGGGCTGCTCTCCCGCTACCTGTGCCCCACCGACCGTCGCGGCATCTACACGGACGTCACCGACGCGGGCCGAACCCTGCTGGAAGAGGCCCGCCCCACGAACGAGGCCGCCCTGCGCGAGGCCCTCGACCAGGCCGCCCGGAACCCCGAACTGGCCCCGCTCGTGCGAGCGGTGGAGACGCTGGGGGCACCGGCCTGAAGCCTTCGGGTCGCACGTCCTCCTCCCGGCGACGGGAGGGGAAAAGTACAGGTCAGCTGGGATGTCCACCGTCGGCGTCCCGTTGACAGCCGCTTGCGGGCGCCCGTACAAATGGGCCCCATGAGCCTCCCGCAGCGCCGCCCCCTGGACGGGATCACGGTGGTCAGCCTGGAACAGGCCGTGGCCGCCCCCTATGCCACCCGTCAGCTCGCCGACCTCGGCGCCCGGGTGATCAAGGTGGAGCGGCCCGGCGACGGCGACTTCGCGCGCCGCTACGACACGACGGTCCACGGCCACTCCAGCTACTTCGTCTGGCTCAACCGCTCCAAGGAATCGCTCACCCTGGACCTGAAGGACCCCCGGGCCCGCGAGGTCCTGCACCAACTCCTCGACCGCGCCGACGTGTTCGTACAGAACCTGGCCCCGGGCGCCGCCGCCCGCCTCGGTCTCGGCGTGGACGCTCTCGGCGCGGGCCACCCCCGGCTCATCCCGTGCACGATCTCCGGATACGGCACCTCGGGCCCCTGGGCCGACCGCAAGGCGTACGACCTGCTGGTGCAGTGCCAGACCGGGCTGGTGTCGCTCACCGGAACGGCCGAGGAGACCGCCCGGACCGGGATCTCCGTCGCCGACATCGCCGCCGGGATGTACGCCTACAGCGGCATCCTCACAGCCCTGTACACGCGGGCCACCACCGGCACGGCGTACCCCGTGGAGGTGTCCCTGTTCGAGGCGCTGGCGGAGTGGATGGGCCAGCCCGCCTACTACACCCGCTACGGCGGCACCCAGCCCCCGCGTCTGGGCACCCAGCACGCCACCATCGCGCCGTACGGCGCCTTCACGGCCGCCGACGGCAAGGACGTGCTGTTCTCCATCCAGAACGAGCGGGAGTGGGCCGCCCTCTGCGCCCGCTTCCTCGGACGGCCCGAGCTCGCCGACGACCCGCGCTTCGCCACCGGCTCCGACCGGGTCGCCCACCGCGAGGAACTCAACGCCGTCGTCGCCGAGCGCGTCGCCCGCTCCGGCGCCGAGGAGATCCTCAAGGAGCTGGACGACATCGGCATCGCGTGCGCCGGCGTCAACGACGTCGCCGCGTTCCTCGACCACCCGGTGCTGGCCGCCCGCGACCGCTGGCGCGAGGTCGGCGTGCCCGGCGGCGCCCAGGTGCAGGCGCTGCTTCCGCCGGCGGACCTGGGGGGTCTGCCCGCGCGCATGGATCCGGTACCGGCGGTGGGCGAGCACACGGAGGCGATTCTCACGGAACTCGGCCGCGAGGACATCGCGGCGCTGCGCGCCGACGGGGTGATCTGAGCGCTTCCCGCGACGGACCCGGTCAGCCGGTCAGGTCCGCGGGCACCCGTAGGTCGTCGTGGCCGAACAGGCGCCTGAGCGCTGCCGGTTCCCCGGCGGCGCAGGTCTCGGCGACGTGGTCCATGAGTGCGTCGTACTCCGGCCCGGTGCCGCCCTGGTAGGCCTCGGTCATTCGCCCCCACTCGTCCCAGGGCAGCATCTCCCGCTTGCCCAGAGCTGCGAGGTCGCGCACGGTGTTGCCGCTGATCTCGTGGGGCCCCCAGGCGTGTTCGGTACCGACGACTCCGAACATCCGCGGGTCGACCAGACCTTGGCGGTAGCGCTGCCATGCTTCGCCGCCGGTGAGGAACTCGCCCGGCGCCAGGTCCTCGGGCCGCTTCACGTAGTCCTTGTCCAGATGTTCGGTGTCGACGCGCACCCAGCGCCGCTCGTCGTCCTTCCAGTACTCGGTGATCCAGTGGTCGACCCCGCGGCCCGCCACGAAATAGGTGCCGAAGCCGCAGCGGGCCCGGGAGGGTGTCCCCCGCGCGCGCAGCAACGCACAGGCCAGCGTGGCGAAATGACGGCAGCTGCCCACCACCCGCTTGTGCGGCATCCGGGGCCGGTGCAGTGGGGCGGGGTCCAGCGCGGTCAGCGCGGCGATCAGCTCGCTCACCGGGCGGATGTCCTTCTCCGCGATCCGGGCCTCCGGGACACCGAGCGGGAGAGCGTCGAAGGGCTGGATGAACAGGCTGCGAACCGCCGCGCAGACACCGACCGGGTCGTCCGGCAGTCCGTCCGTCAGCGCCAACTGCTCGGTCCGCAGACGGGTGAGCGGCCCGGGCCTGGCGTGATCGAGCAGGTCATCTGTCATGCCGGGAAGAATAGGGGGTGGCTCTGACACGAGGCTTCCCGGGCGCCGAGCGGGCCGCCCTGCCCCCGGGCGAGCCGCCGCGTCACCGACACCCGATGCTGACCGGCCGGCCGGACCACCTGGCCGGGCTGGGCCGCGACGGCCTCCGCCGGCCCGCTACGACCGCACCCTGTCGATACCGGGCACGGCGACCCGGCCCCCTTGTCCGAGAACATCGCCGCGGGCGACCTGCGGCTCCCGCCGGACGCCGTCGCGGCACCGGACCGTCTCTCGCGGCGGTCAGTGTTCCCTACCAGGCCAGCGGGCCCTCGGCGTCGAAGTAGCCGCCGGTCGGTCCGTCGGGCGCCACCTGGGCCATCCGTACGATGATCTCGGCGCCCTCCTCGACGGTCTGCGTGCCCGTGTTCCCGTTGAGGTCCGTCGCGGTGTAGCCGGGCTCCACGGCGTTGATCCGCATGCCGGGGAACGCCTTCGCGTACTGCACGGTGACCGCGTTGACCGCCGTCTTCGACGCCGGGTAGGCGACGCCCGGGTAGAAGTGCGCCGGGTGGGACGCGTCGCTGAGCGCGGTCAGCGAGGCCAGGCCGCTGCTGACGTTGACGACGACCGGTGCGGCCGAGCGCTCCAGCAGCGGCAGGAACGCGTGGGTGACGCGGACCAGGCCGAAGACGTTCGTGTCGAACACCGTCCGCATCTGGTCGGCGGTCACGTCCGCGGCGCCGACCACGGTGTTGCCCTCCCCCCTCGCCTCGATTCCGGCGTTGTTGACCAGGACGTCGAGTCCGCCGTCGGTCTCGACGGTCTTCGCCGCGGCTTCGACGGAGGCGTCGTCGGTGACGTCGAGCAGGACGAAGCGGGCGCCGAGCCGTTCGGCGGCCCGGCGTCCGCGCTCGGCGTCGCGGCTGCCGACGTAGACGGTGTGGCCCGCCGCGACGAGGCGTCGGGCGGTCTCGAAGCCGAGACCCTTGTTCGCTCCGGTGATCAGTGTTGTCGTCATGCCTCCAGACTCCGGCCCGCCGGGCCGGTCAGCCAGATGACCCTTCTTCCTGGGACTGCGGGTACCAGGCACCCGCCCGGCGGACGGTGTTCACTGGGGCCATGACGACGACGGAACTCGGACAGGCGCTGCGGCGCTGGCGCGACCGCGTCTCCCCCGGTACGGCC
This sequence comes from Streptomyces violaceoruber, assembly GCA_000720805.1. Classification (GTDB taxonomy): domain Bacteria; phylum Actinomycetota; class Actinomycetes; order Streptomycetales; family Streptomycetaceae; genus Streptomyces; species Streptomyces cellulosae_A. The sequence continues at coordinate 26,294 of JODI01000085.1, read as the reverse complement.
GGGCTGCCCACCGGCGGCCACCGGCGCGCGGCCGGGCTGCGGCGCGAGGAACTGGCCCTGCTGGCCGGGATCTCCGTCGACTACGTCACCCGCCTCGAACAAGGGCGGGCGGCGAACCCGTCCGGGCAGGTCGTCGAGGCGCTGGGGCGGGCGCTGCGGCTGTCGGGGGAAGAGCGCGCGCACCTGTTCCGGCTGGCCGGGCTGGTCCCGCCGGGTCCGGAAACCGTGCCCGCCTATCTCACGCCCAGTCTTCAACGGCTGCTGGACCGGCTGGTCGACACGCCCGTCGGGGTCTCCGACGCGGCCATGACGCTGCTGCTGGCCAATCCGATGTACGCGGCGCTGATGGGCGACGCGTCCGGCTTGCGCGGCTTCGAACGCAACGGTGTGTGGCGCAACTTCACGGGCGCGCCGACCCGTGTCCGGCACACTCCGCAGGAGCGGCGGGACTTCGAGACCGGCATGGTCGCGGAACTGCGCGCCACCGCGGCCCGATATCCCGCCGACCGGCAACTACAGCGACTCGTCACGGAGTTGCGGGCCGCCAGCGAACGGTTCGCCGAGCTGTGGGACGCGGGTGTCGTCGGCCGGCTCGAGTCCTCCCGCAAGACGATCGAGCACCCGCACGTGGGTACGCTGACCCTGGACTGCGACGTGCTCCGCGTGGCGGGCAGCGACCTGCACCTTCTGGTGTACACGGCCGAGCCGGGCACCGAGGACGCTCAACGGCTGGAACTGCTCGCCGTACTGGGCACCCAGACCATGGTCGGCTAGCCGGACGGCCCCTCGCAGAGCTACGCCACCGTCCGGGCCCGCGGAGCGTACGGCGGGCCGGACGGCTCAGCCCGCTCAGCCGGTCTCGTCGAGGGCGGTCGCGGCGACCGGGCACCCACCGGCGGCTTCCCGCACGGCCGTGTGGTGCTCTGCCGCGGGCTTCGCGTCCGGCGGGACGGACCACACCGTCCTCGTCCCGCCGGTCGAACACCCGCGGCGCGGCCATCACCCAATGGTTCCCATCGCCGGCGAGGGCCCGTCCGCTTCATCGCCCGAGGTCAGAGACCGTAACGGCTCTTGAGGTGGCGCCAGAAGTCGCGGAGCATCCACGTGTCGAACTCCGTGATCCGGGTGGCGCTGCCCGCCTTCATCAGGAAGCAGCACTGGCCGGTCGGGGTCCAGTCGTAGAAGTCGTCGAGGCCGAAGGTGTGGCCGACCTCGTGCAGGTAGATGTGGATGTTCTCCTGGTTCAGCGCGCCGGTGAAGTACTCCTGGCCGACGCGCTGACCCCAGTCGCCGCCCGCGCCGCCCTGGAAGCCCTTCGTCAGCCACAGCGACTGGTCGTAGTGACGGGCCGCGCCGCCCGGGCACCTCGAGTAGTCGCCGTCCTGGTGGAAGAAGCGGCCGCAGTCGGGCGCACACTGCGGGGCGCCGCCGCCGTCGAGGTTCCCGGCGTAGATGTCGACCGAGTTGTCGGTCCACTGCAGGGTCGAGCGGTCCTTCACCGCCCAGCCGACGACATTGACGGGCACGCTGGTGTAGGGCCAGGCGTTGTGGCCCTTGCCGCCCTCGACCATGGCGGCCGTCCACTTGGCGAACTGCGTCCTCAACGCGGCGTGGACCCGGTCCCGCAGGGCCGCGGAGACCGGGGCGTCGGAGTCCCAGCGGACGCAGTAGTTGATGCTTCCCTTGTTGGCCATGACCTGGTCCCAGCCGTAGTTGCGGAAGCCGTAGAGGTCCGGGTAGGTCGACTGGACGTGGTTCCAGACCTCGTTCAGCGGCTGGGCCAGCTCGGCGGGCGGGTTCCAGTCGTCGGCGGCCCGTGCCGTGGTAGCCGTGGATGCCGTGGGTTGCGTGAGTGCCGCCGACGCGGCCGAGGCCGCCGAGCCGGGCGCCGCCGCCAGGACGGCCAGGACGGCGGCCACGACGGCGACCAGACGCCCGAGATGAGTGCGCATGAGTGAACTCCCTTTGTGGGGGACGGGATTTCACTCATCTCGTCGCTGCCGACGCGGTGGGGGTTGCCGGGTTCGGGCGTCGAACCGTTTCCCGGCCGAGGCCGCGTCCGCTGTACCGTCGCGGAGGCGGGCGAGGACTACCTGAACTCCGAGCACTGACGATCAAGGCGGGGCCCGAGACCACAGCCGGGACCAGGTCCTGAGCAGGAAGGGGATCGGGTGCCGGACCGGGAGCCGGCCGCGGGCCGTGTACCCGGGGCCGGGACCTGGAACCTGGACGGGGCCGGGACCCCAGCCGGGACGGGACCGGGACCCCAGCCGGGACGGGACCGGGACCCCAGCCGGGACGGGACCGGGCCCACACGCTCGGACGGGACCGGGCCCACACGCCGGAGCGGGAGCGGGCCCACACGCCGGAGCGGGAGCGGGGACCCTGCGCGGGAGCAGGCCAGGCACCAGCCCCGGACCGGGAGGGGGACCGGATCCGGCGCGGGAGCTGGACGGGAGTGGGACTCGGGCCGGGGACGGAATCGGGAGGGGCACGGACGAGTGCCCCTGCGCACTCGCCGGAGGCCCCCACACGGCCGAACGGTTCCCCCCGCACCCGTGCCCGTCAGACGCGCCGCCCGGTGCACCAGAAGGCCCAACCCACCGCGCCGCGGAGTTCGGCAGGTCTCCTCGGGGTACTCGACACCGCGCCCCACCCGCACTCACACGTAGCCGGCCGGACACGGACCTCGACCCCGGAAGGGAGCGGCCCGATGCATGATCGCCCGTACCGAACCGACACCGACCTGCTCGGCATCTACCTCAACGATCACCTCGCCGGAGCCACGCTCGCCGTCGACCGGGCAAGGCTACTGGCCGAAGCGGAGGCGGAGCGGGACCCGGCGCTCGCCGACGCCGTGCGGCCGGTCGCCGACGAGATAGCCGAGGACCGGGCGAGCCTGCTGACGATCATGCGGTCTCTGGAGGTGCCCGTACGCCGTTACAAGATCGTCGCGGGCCGTCTGGCGGAGAGGGCGGGTCGGCTCAAGGCCAACGGCCGGCTCGTCCGCCGCTCACCGCTCTCCCCCATGCTGGAGCTGGAGCTGCTGCGCCTGGGCGTGGAGGGAAAGGCGGCCGGCTGGCGGACCCTGCACCGGCTGACCGGCGCCGACCCGCGCCTCGACCCGGGACACCTCGACGCCCTCCTCGAACGTGCCCAGCGGCAGCTGGACACGCTTGAGGAGCTCCGTCTGCGCCAGATCAAGCAGACCTTCCGGCAGACCGCCGACCGGCCCGCACCCCAGGAGTCGCACTCCTGAACCACGCAGGGCCGAGCACCCCGGGCAAGTGACGCACACCGGTCATGCCGGGAACCCGACCCACCCCGGGCAAGTGATGCACACCGGTCATGCCGGCAACCCGACCCACCCCGGGCATGCCGGGACCCGGTGGACGCCGGGTACATCGGACACCCCGGGCAAGCCAGGACCCTGTGGACGCCGGGTACAGCGGACACCCCGAGCACGCCGCTCGCCCCGGGATACGCCGCTCGCCCTGAGGCACCCGCAGCCGCGCACACGCACGCCGGAAACCCGGTGTACGCCGGGCACGCGGGAAGCCAGGGACCGGTTCGCGCCGGTGGCCTGCTGCCGCTTCTGACCCCGCCCCCGGCTTTTCGGAGCAGACGGGCGGGGGTACCCGGGGACGACTCGGCCCAGTACCCAGTACGCACCTTCCGGCCGTCGCCAAGGAGGAGACCAAGGAGGAGACCACCATGGGCTTCAATCCCCTTGAGCACCAAGGAATCCCCCTGGACCGCCAACTCCGCAGCTGGCGGGAGTTGGACGTCGAACCGATCGACCCCGACCGCAGCGATCCGTACACCCGTTGCCGCATCATCGCCATGAACGGCATCGAGGTCGAGGCGGTGCTCTTCAGCCACCAGTTCGCCCGCCACTGTCCCGACCCCGACGTCAAACGCCAACTGGCCGAGGTCCGCTACATCGAGCAACAGCAGCAGAAGGCGGTCAACTGGCTGCTGCCCGGACTCGCGTCCGTCCTGGAGACCACCATCGCCTACGAACAGGTGGCGGTCGACCTCACCGGCTGGATCGCCCGCCACGAGCCCGACCCGTATCTGAAGCAGGCGTACGAGTTCGGCGTCCTGGAGGATTTCGACCACCTGTTCCGGTACGCCAACCTCTACGAGATGATCGAGCACCGCAAGGCGGACGCCATCGTCGAGAACCTCACCGAGGTGATGCCGGGCCGGCCGACGAAGTTCCACCACCGTCACCCGGCCGACAACGTGCGCGAGCCGTACGACCGCTCGACGGTCAACCCGCTGTCCCGGCTGCACGCGCTGACGATCATGTCGGCGGAGCAGCAGACCATGAACTTCTACATGAACGTCGGCCCCCAGTACATGGAGCCCATCGCCCGCCGCCTCTACCAGGAGATCGCCCTCATCGAGGAGGAGCACGTCACCCACTACGAGTCCCTGGTCGACCCGGGCGAGACGTGGTGGGAGCAGCTCGTCAACCACGAGTACAACGAGTGCTACCTCTACCACTCGTTCATGGAGCAGGAGTCCGACCCAAAGGTGAAGGCGATCTGGGAGCTCCATCTGAACATGGAGCTCGAACACCTGCGTATCGCCTGCGATCTGATGCGCCGTCATGACACCCGGGAACCGCAGGAGATCCTCGCGCCCGAGCTGCCGAACGTCCTCACCTTCGAGCCGAACAAGGCGTACGTCCGCGAACTGCTGGACACGCAGATGGACTTGACCACGCTCGGCACCGGTTACGTCCGGGACGCGCACGAGCGGTTCACGCGGATGCAGGAGGCCGTCCACGGCGGCGAGGAGCCGCCCAGCGAGCAGGTGATGGCCCAGCACCGGGAGATGTTCGGGCATGAGTACCGCATCGAGACCGAGGGCGAGCACCCCGACCTCGCCTCCCGGGAGAGGAGCTGACATGGCCGGGATCGCCGCGAGCGACGCGGACGTCGTCGCCCTGCTCATGCGCCAGCACGGCGACATCCGCAACCTTTTCGACGAGGTGGAGCGGACGTCCGGTGACGAGCGCCGGGCGGCCTTCCGCCGCCTGGTCCGGCTGCTCGCCGTGCACGAGACGGCCGAGGAGGAGATCGTCCACCCCTTCACCCGGAGCTCGGTGCCCGGCGGCGCGGCCGTCGTGGAGGCCCGGCTCAGGGAGGAACGGGAGGCGAAGGAGCTCCTGTCCCGACTCGACGGCATGGACACCGACGACCCCGAGTTCCTGCCCGAACTGCGGGCGCTGCGCGCGGAGGTGTCGGCCCACGCGCGGGCCGAGGAGCGCTACGAGTTCATCCACGTCCGCCGCCACGCCGACAAGGCCCGTCTGGCGTCGATGGCGACGGCGGTCAGGACGGCCGAGAAGCTGGCCCCGACCCACCCCCACCCCGGCACCGAGTCCGCGGCGAAGAACCTGGCCGTCGGCCCCCTGGCGGCCCTGATGGACCGCACCCGGGACGCCGTCCGCAGCGCACTCGGCAACGAGGGATGAGCACGGACGGGTGACGCGCCGGGCCCCGGGCCCCATGCATGCCCCGTCAGCGGTGGGCGAGGACGGGGCATGGCGGCGCGGCAGGGAACGCCGGCTCGCCGCTGCCCCGAAGGGGGATCACGGTCGCCACGCTGCGACGGACCGCGAGGTGCCCGGCACCCTGGTCCACCGCTCGCCGGATCTGACCGGCGCCCGAACGTCACCGCCGAGCTGTCCCGCAACGGCGGCCGACGTCTGGACCACCACTGCCGGCCTGGTGGCCCGACTCCCGGGCGTCCACGACCCGTGCGGCGTACTCGCCGGTGAATTCCGGCTGCTCTGCCTCCGTTCCGCAGCCTGGCGACTTCACCACCTGGCGACATCACCACCTGACGACTTGCACCACACGGCGACTTTCCCGGCCTGACGACCACCCGCCGGCCACCCTGCCCCGCGCGGACGATTCCCCGCGGAGCACTTGCCGGAGCAGGCCGGCGACCCCGCTCCGGGACAAGGGACAGGCCCGCGCCCCCGCTCTCCGACAGGGGGGCGTTCAACCGATCGGTTGAACGCGGATTACGTCCTTCGCGGACCCGATCACTGCGAACGGGCGACGCGAAGACTCTCCGCGCCGGGTCACCATGGCAGTGCCCAGGCGCCGGGCGTTGTTCGACACCCCCCATCAGAGAGGTCTCCTCGACGTGTCCAGCTTCCCCAGCAGACGACGTGTCCTCGCCACCGGTGCGGGCGCCGCCCTCGGGGTCGGCGCGCTCGGCGCGCAGGCGGCCTCGGCATCCGACGTCTCCGTGACGTCCCGTGGCTCCGCGGGGCCCGAGGAGACCAGGACGCTCGACGAGCTCTACCGGGCCGCGCTCGCGGAGGGCGGCAAGCTGGTGATCTACGCCGGCGGTGACACCCCGACGCAGCAGGACGGCACCAAGGCGGCTTTCAAGGCCCGCTTCCCGGACATCGACCTGACGCTGATCGTCGACTACAGCAAGTACCACGACGTCCGCGTCGACAACCAGTTCGCCACCGGCACCCTGGTCCCCGACGTCGTACAGCTCCAGACCCTCCAGGACTTCACCCGCTGGAAGGAGCAGGGCCGGCTGCTGCGGTACCGGCCCGCCGGGTTCTCCGAGGTGTACGACGCGTTCAAGGACCCGCAGGGCGCCTGGGTGGCCATCGGCGCGATCGCCTTCAGCTTCATGTACGGCCCGGCCGCGGTCGGTTCCGACGCCCCGCGCACCCCGCTCGACCTGGTCGACCCGAAGTGGAAGGGCAGGATCGCCTCGTCGTACCCGCACGACGACGACGCGGTCCTCTACCTCTACTCGCTGTACGCGCGGAAGTACGGCTGGGACTGGGTGGCGAAGCTCGCCGCGCAGGACGTACGGTTCGCCCGGGGCAGCAACTCGCCGGGAGAGGCGGTGGCGGCCGGACAGAAGGCGATCGGCGTCGGCGGTTCGGGCTCGCTGACCGCTCCGGCCTCGTCCCCGACGCGGTTCGTCGTCCCCGAGGGCCACCCGTTCATGGCCTGGGGCCAGCGGGCGGCGATCCTGAAGCAGGCGAAGAACCCGACCGCGGCCAAGCTCTACCTCAACTGGCAGCTGTCCACCGGTCAGCAGCAGGCGTCCTACAACGGCTGGTCCGTACGCACCGATGTGACTCCCCCGGCGGGTCTGAAGCCGATCTGGGAGTACCCGAACGGCAACGTGGACGGTTTCCCGCGTTTCATGGCGGACCGGGCCGCGGTCGAGCGCTGGAAGCAGACCTTCGCGCTGTACTTCGGCGAGGTCGAGGGCGACCCCACGCCCGGCCGGCTCGGCCTGCACCCGGGCGCGTAGCGGACGGGCGGACGCCGGCCGGCGCACCGAGCGGCGTCCGGCGGGCCGCCTCTGATCTTCACATGACCCCTACACAGGGCGGATAGACTCGGACGCCCTGTCCGAGTGGATCATCCACCAGGGGGTTTGTCGTGGCCGACCGCGACCCCGCCCGCAGCACGCCGTCGACGCGTGGCACCCGGCTCGCTCCGGGCCGGATCCCGCACTTCGTGCTCTTCACCGTCGTCGGTGCCGCCCTGGTCCGGCTCACACGTCTGCAGAGCGCGCTGTGCTGGCACATCGTGATCGTCAGCGGGCTGCTCGCCGTGGGATACGCGACGGGTCTGGTGCTGTGGAAGAGACTCGGCCCGCGCGTCAGACGTTCCTGGGTCGCGGCGCTGCTGCTGCTCTGGACGGTCCTCATGCTCCTGGCCCCGCCACCGCTGACCGGGGCGTACGCCTGGTGCGCGGTCCCGGTGGCGTGCGTATCACTGCGCGCCCTGGGCCAGCGGTCCGCCACCGCGGTGCTGGTCGCGATCACGGTGGTCCTGATCGGCCGCCTGACGCGTACCGGCGGCGGCTTCGACCCGGAGCTGGTCCTGATCCCCGTGGCCGCCGTCTGGGGCACCGTATCCCTGTACCGGGCACTGCAGCGCGACGCCGTGCAGCGCCGGCGGCTGCTGGAGGAGCTGGAAGGGACCCGTCACATCCTGGCGGAGGAGCAGCGCCGGGCCGGTGTGCTGAAGGAACGCGAGCGCATCGCCAGAGACCTGCACGACACGCTCGCCCAGGAACTCGCCGGGAATCTGATGCTGCTGCACGCGGCGGAGCGGGATCTGACCGAGCGGCCCGACGCGGCGCGGGCCCGGATGCGGGCGGCCGCCGACGGCCTGGACGCGGGGCTCGCCGAGACCCGCCGCATCATCCGCGACCTCACGCCGACCACGATCGCGGAGGCCGGTCTCGAAGGGTCGTTGCGGCTGCTGTGCGAGCGCGCGCAGCAGGAGGGAACGGCCGCCCGGGTGCGGTTCCGGGCAGTGGGAACCGCACGCCCCGAGCTGAACGCCCAGTCCGCCACCACGCTGTTCCGGGTGGCACAGAGCATGCTGGCGAACGTACGGGAGCACGCACAGGCCCGCAACCTGCTGGTGACGCTCCATCAGTACCAGGACCGCGTCGAACTGGAGCTCAGTGACGACGGCATCGGCTTCGTCCCCTCGCAGGCCAGTGGGTCCCAGATCACCGGTTCCCGTGCGGGCGATTCGCCGGCAGGCGGTTCTCGGACGGGCGGTGCTTCCTTGTCGCACCGAGGACTGGGGCTTCCGGCGGCACGGGCGCGGCTGCGCGAGTACGGCGGTGATCTCGACGTCGGGAGCGTGCCGGGCCGGGGGACCCGGGTCCGGGCCAGGCTGCCCGCCCGCTCACCGGTCGGCCCGAGCCTGCCGGTGCCGTCGGTGATGGCCCGATGACCAGCCCCGGGGCCGAAACCCCGCTCCGTCTCCTGATCGCGGACGACCACGTGGTGGTCCGGGCCGGCCTGCGGGCCCTGTTGGAAGGCGAACCGGACCTCGACGTGGTCGCGGAGGCGGGCAGTGGCGAGGAGGCCGTCCATCTGGCCCTCGAACACGCGCCCGACGTCGTCCTGATGGATCTGCGGTTCGCGGGCGCCGGTCAGGGCATGGACGGGATCGAAGCGGTCCGGCGGCTGGCCGCCGAGGCGCCCGGCCGGCCGGTGGTGATGCTGACCAGCTACTCCGGCCGCGCCGATGTCGTCCGCGCGCTCGAAGCGGGCGCCCGGGGCTATGTACTGAAGGCCGGTCCGCCCGAGGAACTGTTCCGGGCCGTGCGCAGTGCCGCCGCCGGGGGCATGGGGCTGGCTCCCGAGATCGTCGGCGACCTCGTCGGCCGGGCGGTCGATCCGCCCACCGACCTGACGCACCGGGAGAAGGAGGTCGTCCGCCTGATGGCCGACGGGCACAGCAACCGCTCGATCGCCGAGTCCCTCTTCCTGAGCGAGGCAACGATCAAGACGCACTTGGTGCGCATCTACCGGAAGCTCGGCGTCGACAACCGCGCGGGGGCCGTCACCGAGGCCGCCCGCAGGGGTCTGCTCGACCTCACCTCGTAGCACTGGGCGGACCGCTGCCGCTGTCGTCGCTCGCCCTCTCGTCCCTCGCCCTGCCGTCGCTCCCACCTCCTCCGGTTACGGATGTGTTCCGAACTCTTGACGAGTGTCCTATGACTGCGTAGACATGACTACGCAGTCAGCCAGCAGGAGTGGCATCATCAGGCTCTGCGGCGCGGCGATCCGGAGGCACCATGACGCGAGAGACAGGACGGGGCCGTGGCTCGGCCACGCCCCGCAGCGTGGACGTGGCCCGCCTGGCCGGGGTGTCGCAGAAGACGGTGTCGCGGGTCTTCAACGACGAGCCGTACGTCTCCGCCGACGTACGCCGGCGCGTGCTGGAAGCCGCGGAACAGCTCGGCTACCGGCTGAACAACGCGGCCCGGGCACTGGCCTCCGGGCGGACCCGCTCGATCGGCGTGGTCACGCTCGGCACCGCCCTGTACGGACCCGCCTCGCTGCTCATGGGGGTGGAGCGGGTCGTCCGGGACACGGGATACGCGCTGCGCGTGGTCAACACGATGGAAGGCGACCCGGCGGGCCTCGCCGGTGCCGTGGACTCGCTCCTCGATCAGGGCGTGGACGGCATCGTCATCTCCGAACCGATCGACGAGGAAGGGGTCGACGGACAGTCGTCCCTCCGCGTCGACGTACCGGTCCTCGTCCTCGGCGCACCCTCACCGGTCACCGCTCCCACGGTGCTGACCGCGGGGGACGGTGCCGACCTGATGGCCCGCACGGCCACCGAACACCTGCTGGCCCTCGGGCATGTGACGGTCCATCACCTGGCCGGACCGCAGCGGTGGTACGCCGCCCGGGACCGTCTGAAAGGGTGGCGAGCGACACTGGCCGACCATGACAGGGAGATCCCTCCGGTCGCCGAGGGCGACTGGTCGGCCGGGTCCGGGTACCGGGCGGGGCGCGCACTGGCGGAGAACCGTGACGTCACCGCGGTCTTCGCCGCCAACGACGACATGGCGATCGGCCTGATCCGTGCGCTGACGGAGGCAGGCCGGCGGGTGCCGGAGGACGTCAGCGTCGTCGGCTTCGACGACATCCCGGTCGCCGCCTATGTGACACCTCCGCTGACCACGGTGCGGCAGCCGTTCGACACCGTGGCGCAGGAGGGGCTCAAGCGTCTGGTGCACACCATCGAGAACCCGGACGCGGAGCCCCTGCCGCCCAGCGACCCACCGGTCGACCTCATCGTCCGAACGTCCACCGCGCCTCCGCCGAGCCGGACGACCCCGGCCCGCGGACGGCGTACCGCCTCCCGCCCGCGTGGGGGCACGCACCGTCCGTCGCTGCCGAACGGAGGCCCGTCCCCTCGGACTTGAACCACCCATTCGGCCCGTTCAGCGAGAACTCGCGGCCGACCCGTGCTCCCGGCACGAGCCGCTGTACCGGTCACGCCCACGTCCTGGTCGAACAGGCGCCGGGCCCTCTCTGAACACAACAGACACAGCAGACTCTGATCCACGTCTCCGTACCCCTGTCTGAACACCCTCCCCGGACCGTCCGACCACATCGGCTTCACGCCCCCGGTCGTCACCTCCGTGTGTTTCCCCCATGCCTGTGCGCGCGCCCGCGCCAGGCGTGACCTCACCTTCGCCACCGGCGGGAGTCCACCATGCGCACATTCAGCTCCACATCCACGTCCCTGCCCGTCCCCTCCCCGATGAGCCGTCGGCTGTTCCTCACCGCGACGGGTGCCCTGTCCCTGGGCGCCGCTCTCACGGCGTGCGGCGGCGGTGACTCCGGCGGTTCCTCCGCCGCCGCCAAGCCGGTCAGCCAGGCCGACATCGACAAGGCGATGAAGACGCCCACCGAGCTGACGTTCTGGACCTGGGTCCCGAACATCGACAAGGAGGTCGCGCTCTTCGAGAAGAAGTACCCGGCCATCAAGATCAAGGTCGTCAACGCCGGGCAGGGCACCCCGCAGTACACCAAGCTGCGCACCGCGCTGAAGGCGGGCAGCGGCGCTCCGGACATGGTGCAGATCGAGTACCAGGCCATCCCGACCTTCACCATCACCAACAGCCTGCTGGATCTGCGCCCCTACGGCGCCTCCGCGCTCAAGGGCCAGTTCGTCGACTGGACCTGGGGCCAGGTCAGCGGCAGCGACGGCGAGGTCTGGGCGATCCCCCAGGACACCGGGCCGATGGGCATGCTGTACCGGCAGGACATCTTCGACAAGCACGGCATCGACGTGCCGAAGACCTGGGACGAGTTCGCGGCCGCGGCCCGCAAGCTGCACAAGGCCGACCCCGACGTGTATCTGACCAACCTCGCGGCCAACCAAGTCGCCGCCTGGCACGGCCTGTTGTGGCAGGCGGGCGCCAAGCCGTACGCCACCTCCGGCAAGAGCGACATCTCGATCAGTGTCGACGACGCCGTCTCCAGGAAGCTCGGCGAGTTCTGGGGCGGGCTCGCCAAGGAGGGCGTCATCGGCGTCGAGCCGGACTTCACCGACGCCTGGTACGCGGCGCTCAACAAGGGCAAGTACGCCACTTGGATCACCGCCGCCTGGGGTCCCGTCTTCCTCTCCGGCTCCGCCAAGGCCACCGCGGGCAAGTGGCGCGCGGCCCCGCTGCCGCAGTGGGACACGGCCAAGCCCAGCTCGGGCAACTGGGGCGGCTCGACCACCGCGGTCATCCGCTCGACCAAGAACCCCATCGCTGCGGCCCAGTTCGCGCAGTTCCTCAACAGCGACCCGGCCAGCGCGAAGATGTTCGCCACCGAGCAGTTCTTCTTCCCCGCGACCAAGTCCCTGCTCACGGACGCCGATTTCGTCGGGGACGCCCCCACCTTCTACGGCGGCCAGAAGGTCAACCAGGTCTTCGCCGACATCAGCTCCACCGTCAACGCCTCCTTCCAGTGGCCCCCGTTCCTCGACCAGGCGGCGACCGACTGGACCGAGACGGTCGGCAAGTCACTCGCCGACAAGACCGACACCGTCCGCGCGCTCGGCACCTGGCAGACACGGCTGACCACGTACGCCAAGAACCAGGGCTTCACCGTCAAGGGGAGCTGAGATGACCACCGCCACCACCACGGCCCGCGCCAGGGGGCGGCGCCGCTCGGCAGGCCCCCTGTTCGTCGCCCCGTTCATGGTGCTGTTCCTGCTGCTGTTCCTCGCGCCCCTCGGCTACGCCGGCTACCTCAGCCTGTTCCAGGAACGGTTGATCGGCGGCACCGCCTTCGTCGGCTTCGACAACTACGTCCAGGCCCTGGGCGACTCCCAGTTCCTGCACGGCGTCGGACGCGTCGCCCTGTTCTTCGTCATCCAGGTCCCGTTGATGCTGCTGCTGGCGCTGCTGTTCGCCCTCGCGCTCGACAGCGGGCTGCTGCGGCTCGCGCGGGTGATCCGGCTGGGCATCTTCGTCCCGTACGCCGTCCCGAGCGTGGTCGCGACCCTGATGTGGGGCTATCTGTACGGACCGGACTTCGGCCCCTTCGCCCAGCTGAGCCGGAAGCTGAGCCTGCCGGTCCCGGACTTCCTCAGCGACAGCTGGATGCTCGGCAGCCTGGCGAACATCGTGACCTGGGAGTTCGTCGGGTACAACATGATCATCCTGTACGCCGCCCTGCGGACGATCCCGCACGAGCTGTACGAGGCGGCCTCGATGGACGGGGCCGGTGCCTGGCGTACCGCCTGGTCCATCAAGCTGCCGGCGCTGCGTCCCGCCATCCTGCTCACCCTGCTGTTCTCGGTGATCGGCAGCTTCCAGCTGTTCAACGAGCCGAGCCTGTTGATGAAGATCGCGCCCGACGTCATCAGCAGCTCCTACACCGCCAACCTCTACGCCTACACGCTCGCCTTCACCGGCCAGCAGGTCAACTACGCGGCCACGGTGTCCTTCCTCCTCGGCCTCGTCATCGTGATCGCCTCCTACGCCGTCCTGCTCACCGCGAACCGCAGGAGGACCCCGTGACGACGACCACCCCTGCGGCCCCGGTCGCGCCCAAGGCGACGGAACGGGTTCACACCGCTCCCGCCACAAAGCGCCGGGCCCGCCGCAGCACCCCGCTGACGATCGCCATGCTGGCGGTTCTGGCGTACTTCCTCCTCCCGCTGTTCTGGCTGCTGATCGCCTCGACCAAGAGCGCCCAGGATCTGTTCAACAGCTTCGGCCTGTGGTTCTCGCACGCCCCGCAGCTGCTGACGAACGTCGAGAAGACCTTCACCCAGGACGACGGGGTCTTCGTGCACTGGCTGCTCAACACCGTGTTGTACGCGGGTGTCAGCGCGGTCGGGGCGGCGCTGCTCGCCGCCGCCGGCGGATACGGTTTCGCCAAGTTCCGCTTCCGCGGCGACCGGGCCGCCTTCAACCTGGTCCTCGGCGCCGTCATGGTCCCGACCACCGCCCTGGCGATCCCGACCTACCTGCTCTTCGCCAAGGCGGGGCTGGTCAACACCCCGTGGGCGATCATCCTGCCCTCGCTGGTCAACCCGTTCGGCCTGTACCTCATGCGTATCTACGCCCAGGACGCCGTCCCGGACAGCCTCCTGGAGGCCGCCCGGATCGACGGCGCCGGCGAGGCCCGGATCTTCTTCGGGATCGTGCTCAGGCTGCTGGGCCCCGGCCTGGTGACGGTGCTGCTGTTCACGCTCGTGGCGACCTGGAACAACTACTTCCTGCCGCTGATCATGCTGAACGACCCGGACCTGTATCCGATCACGGTCGGCCTGTCCTCCTGGGCCGCGCAGGCGCAGAACGGCGGGGCCGGCTCCAGCAGCGACATGCTCGCGCTGGTCGTGACCGGCTCCCTGATCTCGATCCTGCCCCTCGTCGTGGCCTTCCTGATGCTCCAGCGGTACTGGCAGAGCGGCCTGGCCGCGGGCGGCGTCAAGCAGTAGGGCGCGCGTCCCTCGTGTCACACAGGAGGGCGCAGCCCTCGTCCCACTCTTCCTCGGAGGTTTCCTTCATGGCGGCTCTGCCTGCCCGCGTCCTCTTCGGCGCCGCGTACTACCACGAATACCAGCCCCCCTACGGCACCGACCGCCCCGACGAGCGTCTCAAGACCGACCTCGACCTGATGGCCGACGCGCATCTGACCGTCATCCGGGTCGGCGAGTCGGTGTGGTCGACCTGGGAGCCGGAAAACGGACGCTTCGACCTGGACTGGCTCCAGCCGGTGCTGGACGGCGCCCACGAACGGGGCATCTCCGTCGTCCTCGGCACGCCGACGTACGCCGTGCCGCCGTGGCTGGCCCGGCAGTACCCGGAGATCACGGGCGAACGGCACACCGGTGAGCGCATCGGCTGGGGCGCCCGCCAGGAGGTCGACCTCACGCACCCGGCGTTCCTGTTCCACGCCGAGCGGGTGATCCGTAAGATCGTCGCCCGGTACGCCGACCACCCGGCCGTCATCGGTTTCCAGGTCGACAACGAACCCGGCAACGAACTGCTCCACAACCACGGCGTCTTCCAGCGCTTCGTCGACCACCTGCGGGCCAAGTACGGCGACGTCGAGACCCTCAACCGCGAGTGGGGCCTGGTCTACTGGTCGCACCGGCTGTCCACGTGGGCGGACCTGTGGACCCCGGACGGCAACGCCCAGCCGCAGTACGACGTCGCCTGGCGGGAGTTCCAGGCCCGCCAGGTCACCGAGTTCATCGGCTGGCAGGCCGACATCGTCCGCGAGTACGCCCGGCCCGAGCACTTCGTCACCACCTGCATCTCCTACAAGCGCCCCGCGGTGGAGGACGACGAGCTGACCGACCGTCTCGACATCGCCTCCGGCAACCCCTACTACGACATGCAGGACGGGCTCCTGCTGCCCGATCCCACCCCCGACGACCACGAGCAGAGCTGGAAGACGACCGGCGTGTGGTCGTTGTACCAGACCGCCGACTGGATGTTCGCCTCCCGTCAGGAGCCGTTCCTGGTCACCGAGACCAACGCCGGCTCCATCGGCTTCCCGTGGGACAACCGGCCCGCCTACGACGGGCAGTGGCGGCAGGCCGCCTGGGCGCTCGTCGGACGCGGGGCCCGCATGATCGAGTACTGGCACTGGCACACCCTGCACTTCGGCGCGGAGACGTACTGGGGCGGCATCCTGCCGCACACCGGCCGCCCCGGCCGCACGTACGCCGAACTCGCCCGTCTGGGAGCCGAGTTCGAGATGGCCGGTCCCCTGGTCGCCGGTCTCGAACCGGACGCGGACATCACGATGGTGTACTCGACGCCGAGCAAGTGGCTCATGCAGAAGTACCCGCCGCTGGCCAAGCCGGACGGCCAGCCGGACCCGGAGGCCTACCACCGTATCTTCGACCCGTTCTACCGCGGCGCGTTCGAGGCCGACCGCCAGGTCCGCATCGTCCACGTCCGCCAGCTCCACGACCCGCGCGAAGGCTGGGGGAGCGAGGGCATCACGCCCGAGGAGGCCGTCCGCCGCCACCCCGTCCTCGTCGTCCCGGCGTTGTACCTCGCCGCCGACTCGACGCTCGACTGGTTCGCGGCCTACGCGGAGGCGGGCGGCCACCTGGTCCTCGGCCCGCGCACCGGCTACGCCGACCACGAGGCCAGGGCCCGGCAGGAACCGGCCCCCGGGCGGCTGACCGGCGCCGCGGGAGTGACGTACGACGAATTCAGCAACCTCGCGGCGGAGATCCCCGTGCGCTCCACGCCCGGCGGGCCGCTGGACCTGCCCGAGGGCGCGACGGCGACGCGCTGGGCGGACGGTCTGACCGTCACCGACGCCGATGTGCTGGTCACGTACGACCACCCGCACTTCGGCCGCTGGCCCGCGGTCACCACCCGGCAGCACGGGGCGGGTCGCGTCACCTGCGTCGGCACCGTCCCCGGCCACGACCTCGCCCAGGCGCTCGCCACGTGGCTGGCGCCGGCCTCCGCCAGCGCCTGGCGGGACCTCCCGGCCTCCGTCACCGTGACGAGCGGCACCTCCCCCGACGGACGCCGCGTCCACATCGCCCACAACTGGAGCTGGGAGCCGGCGAGCGTCCCCGCTCCGGTGGACCTCACCGACGCCCTGGCCGACACGGCCCTCCCCGCGGGAACGGCGCTCGACCTCGGCGCCTGGGACGTCCGCGTGTTCGTCTCCTGATCCACCCCTTGATCCACCCCTTGAACCACCCTCTTGATCCACCCCTTGCAGGCATCACCGTGGTCGTCCCCCGAGGAGGGGCTATGCAGAGAAGAAGACTGGGGCAGGCGCTGGGAACCTTCGCCGCGGCATCCGCGATGCTGGCGATACCCATGGCCAGTGCGCAGGCGTACAACCCGACGGGCGGGATCCTGTACCAGCTCGGCAGCGATCCCTGCCTGAAGGGGCGGGGCAACTGCGCGATCTACCCCAAGTCGGCGCAGCTGCCGAGCGGCCGGCTGGTCGCGTCGTTCGAGAAGTCCACCGTCGTACCGGCGACGGGCAGCGCGGACCAGCAGACACTCCCCGTCTACAAGAGCGACGACCACGGAACGACGTGGCAGCCGCTGTCGGAGGTGAAGGCTCCGGCGTACCTCTCCAGCGACCCGCAGTACGCGAAGTACACGAGCAACTGGACGAACCCCTACCTCTACACCCTTCCGCAGGACGTCGGGAACCTGAAGCAGGGCACGCTGCTGCTGGCGAGTGTCGTGTCGGGTGACGACTACTACTACAAGGAACACAAGGCGGCCGACCCGAACTGGACGCCGACCAACGACGGGGACCGCAAGAACCTGGCGATCGCCCTGTACTCCAGCACCGACGACGGCGTGACCTGGAAGGTCGTCAACGTCATCGCCGCCGGCGGCTGGCAGGGCGGCAGCGCGGGCGCGACCGGCCAGAACATCGCGAACGCCAACACCGGCAAGCAGACGGATCCGCTGTGGGAGCCGTACCTGATGGTCTACAAGGGCCGGCTCGTCTGCTACTACTCCGACGAGAACGACTACACCGGTTTCGACGCGACGACCGGCGTCCCGACCCTGGACCCCGCGAACGACACGGCGAAGGACTCGCTGGGCCAGATCCTCGTCCACAAGACCTGGGACGGCCGCAGCACGGCGTGGAGCGCCCCCGTCGTCGACATCGCCGGACTGACCCAGGACATGGGCGGCGGCAAGACGGAGATCGGCGGTGGCCGTCCGGGGATGGCCAACGTCGTCCGCATGACGGACGGCAAGTGGCTCCTCACCTACGAGTACTGGGGCGGCGGAGCGAACACCAGGTACCAGATCGCCAAGGACCCGTTGAAGTTCTACACCGGCTCCCCCACCGGCGACGGCGTCACCTCGCTGCCGGTGGACACCGGCTCGCACGCTCTCGCGACCGGCGGCAGTCCGGTCGTCATCAGGCTTCCCGGAGGGCGCCTGGTGTACAACGCGGCCGGCAGCGGCAACGTCTGGGTCAACGACAGCGGACGCGGCAACGGGGTCTGGAAGGAGTACCAGACGACCTCCCCGGCCGGCTACAGCCGCAACCTGCAGTACGTCGACGGCACCGGCCGGCTCGCGATCCTCAACAACCAGGGCACGTCCACACTCGCGTACGCCGAGGTCGACCTCGGCCACTCCGACGGGGCGTACTACCAGTTGGTGAACCGCAAGACCGACCAGGTGATCGGCACCGGGAACAAGACCAACGACGCGAACATCGGCAACGGGGACGTTCCCGACGTCGTCCTGGAGGATCCGGGGTCGGCGGCGAACGATGACACCCAGTACTGGCATGTGGTCACCGAGCCGAACGGCGGCACGACCCTGCTGAACAAGTCGGGCGGCCGCGCGGCCGCCATCTGGACCGGGAACGCGACGGCCGGCCAGCGGATCGGCCAGTGGGTCGACAACAGCGCCACCGGCAGCTGGAACCTCGTCAGGACCAGCGACGGGTTCTACAGACTGCAGGCGGTCAAGAACACCGGGCTGTACCTGACCGGCGCGTCCGCCGGGGCGCCGCTGACCTTGCAGGCCGCGGCGCAGGACGGTTCGCAGGACTGGGAGCTCGTCCGGTAGCCCCGCTGCCCACGCTCTTCTCCGCCGCGCGACGCCGGGACAGCCGTACCTCCTCGATGTCCAGCCGCCGCCGCGCGGGGCGCAGCATGGTGTCGTAGGTCTCGTTCTCGTCGCGCGAGCGG
This sequence comes from Streptomyces violaceoruber, assembly GCA_000720805.1. GTDB lineage: Bacteria > Actinomycetota > Actinomycetes > Streptomycetales > Streptomycetaceae > Streptomyces > Streptomyces cellulosae_A. The sequence goes on along the minus strand of JODI01000085.1, from coordinate 7,794 downwards.
GGCAGGGTGACGCGTTCCAGGGGGTGGCAGGGGCCCCGGACGCCTCCGGCGCCGCCTGCCGGCGCTCCCCCGCGGGACCCGTCCCGCCCGACGGGAACCTTCCTCGCGCCCCGACCGTTGGAGTGGGTGGTTGTGGTTGACATCTACGACCGTGGAGCGCCCGTGAAGCTCTGACAGCGGGTGCTCGTCGCTTCGGGGGTTTTCTTCGGCGGCAGACGACCAGCAGCCCGGACCACGCGAGCGCGCGTGGTCCGACTTCTCGCCGTCTCGAAGGAGACAAGTGACGACTGACATCATCGACCGGGGTACTGGTCCTGGCCCGGCGGATCCCGCCGGGACGACCACACTCCAGCCCGGCAGCCGGGGCAGTGAGTACGCCGCGCTGTCCCGCGAGGTGAAGAAGAGCGGGCTGCTGAAGCGGCGCCCGGGCTACTACTCCCTCAAGGTCGGAGGGAACCTGCTCCTGCTGGCCGCCGGATGGACCGCGTTCGCCCTGATCGGGCAGTCGTGGTGGCAGCTGGTGACCGCGGCCTTCCTCGCGGTGATGTTCACCCAGACCGGGTTCATCGGGCACGACGCCGGGCACCACCAGATCGCCGCCTCCAAGCGCGTCAACAACCTGCTCGGCCGGGTGCACGCCGACCTGCTGATCGGGCTGAGCTACGGCTGGTGGATCTCCAAGCACAACCGGCACCACTCCCACCCCAACCACGTCGACCGCGACCCCGACATCGCCGACGGCGCGATCGCGTTCACCGAGGACCAGGCCCGGGTCCGGACCGGGGCGTACGCCTGGCTGGGCCGCCACCAGGCGTGGCTGTTCTTCCCGATGCTGCTCCTGGAAGGGCTCGCCCTGCACGTCGCCGGCGTACGGGCACTGCTGGAGCGCACCGGCACGACGACCTCCCGGTCGACGAAGCTGGCCGAGGCAGGACTGCTCACGGCCCATCTCGTCGGCTACCTCGCCGCGCTGTTCCTGGTCCTTTCCCCCCTCCAGGCCGTGGTCTTCCTCGCCGTGCACCAGGGACTGTTCGGGCTGTACATGGGGTGCTCGTTCGCGCCCAACCACAAGGGCATGCCCATGTTCGCCAAGGACGACAAGATCGACTTCCTGCGCCGGCAGGTGCTGACCTCACGCAACATCCGTGGCAACCGTTTCACCGACTTCGCGCTCGGCGGGCTGAACTACCAGATCGAACACCACCTGTTCCCCTCGATGCCCCGGCCCAGCCTGCGTCCCGCCCAGCGGCTCGTACGCTCCTTCTGCGCCCGGCACGACATCGCCTACCACGAGACCGGTCTGTTCAACTCCTACGCCCAGGTGCTGCGGCACCTCCACGCCGTCGGCGGCCCGCTCCGGCCCGAGCTGGAGTACTGAGCCCGGAGCACTGACGTCTTCGGTGGAGGCGTGCCGCCGACGTCGCGGGTGAGGATGCCGGCGCCAGCGAGCTGAACAGGGTGCGCGACTCGACCCGGCGCTCAACAGCTTCGACGACTGGGCGAGGTCACACGCTCACCCCGACTCGGCGCCGACCCGCCCGGCGCGTACCGCGTCGGCCAGGGCCTGGTGGTCCCGTTCGTTCTGGTCGGCGTAGCTCTCGGCGAACTCGGTGAGCGCCCGGTCGAAGACGTCCGAGCGGCCCAGGTACGCGGCGATGGCGATACGGTCCCCGGATCTGGCGTGGGCGCGGGCCAGAGTGGCGCCGCAGATCTCTCCGAAGGCCCGCATGCCGCGGGGCACCATGAGTTCGGGCTCGGCTATTGCCTTCCAGTCGTGCAACTGGCGGACGTAGAAGTCACGTTGACGCCCGTCGAGGCCGGTGACCCGCTCCCAGCCGAGGAAGATGTCACTGGCGGCCTGCATCAACCGCTGGCCGGAGACGACGCGTTGCCCCTGGTTGTCGTACTCGCTCGCACCGGCGTGGGGGGCGAGCACGGACGGGTCGGCTTCCTTGGCCTGCAACAGCAGCGGGTCGTCGTCGTCCCGGCCGAGCATGAGGATGACCCAGCAGCGGGTGCCGACGCTGCCGACTCCCACCACTTTGCGGGCCGTGTCGACAAGTCTGTACTGCTGGAGCAGGTGGCGACGGTCCGACTGCAGGCTCCGGCCGTAGCGCTCGATGAGCCCGCGGATCTGCGCCTCGACCGAGTCGCGCTCCCGGCCCGGCAGAAGGTCGTCGATCGGTGTGATCAGCGGTGGATCGGGGGCGATCCTGCGCTTGCCGTCGATCAGCCGGGTCAGCTTGCCGTACGCCCGCAGGTTGTCCCGCGTGCGGGCCTTGGCCAGTGTCCGCGTCATCCGCCTGCGGCCGCGCGCCCCCAGTTTCCGCGCCGCCAGCGCCTGGAGCCGGTCGGCGTCGATCCGGGCGTACCAGACGTCGAGGTCCCGCATGCCGGCGAATCCGCGCATCGCCTCGCGGTACGACCGTACGGTGGCCCGCACGATGTCGGCGCGCTCCAGGTCCGTGTAGCCGTTCGCCCGGCCCGCGATGGCAAGGCTGGCGGCCAGGCGCTTGATGTCCCATTCCCAGGGGCCGGGCAGGGTCTCGTCGAAGTCGTTGATGTCGAACATCAGACGCCGCTCGGGTGAGGCAAGCAGCCGGAAGTTCAGCAGGTGCGCGTCCCCGCAGCACTGCGCGGTGATCCCCGTGCGGGGCGTTTCGGCCAGGTCTCCCGCCATGATCGCGGCAGCGCCGCGGTAGAAGCGGAACGGGGACTCCAGCATCCGGCCGTAGCGGATCGGCACCAGTTCCGGCAGCCGCGCCTGCGACTGCGTCTCGATGAGCTCCACCGGATCCGGTCGCTTGGGGTGCGGTGCGAACCGGGCATGGCTGGAGCGGGGCGCGTCCGAACGGGCCGCCTTGCCTCTGGCGGCCCGTTCGGCGGGCGGCTGATGCGACGACGTCTCAGGTCCGGGCATCGGAGCGCCTCGGTGCGACGCACAGCGCCCAGATGACGAAGGCGTGCAACGCCACGAGGACGACGGACCACACCGGGTAGTAGGGCAGATACATGAAGTTCGCCACGATGAGGAGACTCGCCAGCACCACCCCGACGACGCGGGCCCAGGTCGCGCCGGTGAAGAGGGCGAGACCGGCGACCGTGACGAGGACGCCCAGGACCAGGTGGATCCAGCCCCAGCTGGTGAGGTCGAACTGGTAGGCGTAGTTGGGCGTGGCGACGAAGACCTCGTCATTGGCGATGGCGGTGATGCCTTGCAGGACGTTGAGGACGCCGCCGACGACCATCATGACCCCGGCGAACGCGAGCAGTCCTCTCGCGAAGACGAGACCGGTGGTCCTTCGAGCGGCGCCCGAACGAGTTCCGCTCACATGACTGGCCATGAGTGTCTCCTTGTCGAACTGTCCACGAGGCGGGTTGACCGGGCGACACCCTCCACTCAACCGCTGATCGGAAGTGATCACCAATCGGCGGCATCCGCGTTCACGGCTGCTGCCGACGTGGCCCCTGTTGCTGTACCGGTTCATGCGCCCGTTCCCGTTCATGCGCCGGTTCTGGTTCCGGGGCCCGTTCTGGTTCCGGAGGCGGGGTGAGTCTCGCCGTCGCGACGTACGAGACCACGACCGCGACGATCACCAGCGGCATGACCGTGACTCCCTGCGCCCCGATCAGCAGGGTGGCGAGCAGGACGGAGACCAGCGGAAGTCTCAGCATCGCGGCGGTCATCGCTCCGATACCCATCGCGAACCCCGCGACGAGGGTCAGCCCCGGCAGGTGGGAGAACAGCATGCCGCCCGCCGCTCCCACGAACATCGCGGGAAAGATCGGGCCTCCCCTGAAACCGCTCAGCGATGCGCAATAGGCGAGGCCCTTGCACAACACCAGCAGCGACAACGTGCCCGCCGAATACGTCGCGCTGTGCGTGAGCAGCGGATCCAGCGCCGTCTGCCCGGAATACAACACGTCGGTCGCCGCTTTGTCGGTGCTCTCCGCGTAGGCGATCGCCAGCCCCGCCACGACCAGGCCCACGACCATCGTGGCCGGCAGCCGTCGCCTGACCACGTGCGTCTTGAGCCGGAGGGCGAGCCGTCGGACGCCCACGCCCGCGAGTGCCGCTGACAGTCCGATGACCGGAGCCCAGCCGAATTCCGCCGCTGTCGGGGTCATGGCCTGGGGGACGTCGTGCAGCGCCAGCGAGTAGGTGCCCAGCCCGGTCCAGGATCCCAGTCCGACGAACACGAGCGCGCCGATGCCCGCGGCCAGCAGACCGGGCAGCAGCACCAGCGCCATCGTCAGCCCACCCAGTCCTGAGGCTTCCATCAGGAGAAACGCCCCGAGCAGAGGGGAACCCAGCAACGAGCTGATGGCAGCGAAATTGCCCGCCGCGCCCAGCACCGCGGTCACCTGCTCCGGCGGGTTGTGTCTGACCAGGCGCACGGCTCCGGCGGCGAGCCCGCCGCCGAGCGCCAGCAGCGGGGCCTCGGGCCCGAGGACGGCGCCGAAACAGAGCGTCGCCAGGGCGGCGAGGAAGACGCCGGGGAGCTGCCTGAGGGTGGGCACGCCGGCGGCCTTGAATCCGGCTGTCGGCTCATGGCCTCCGTGTCCCGGCAGGTACTGGACCATCAGTCCCACCAGCAGTCCCCCCACGGCGAGCAGCGGCAACGGCCACCACGCCGGGGTGCCACCGAACCCCAGCGCCTCGGGCAGATCCGTGTAGATCAACGGCTGGAGTCTGCCGACCAGCGCGAGAAAGCCGAAGGCCGCCGCGGACACGGGAACACCGATGAGCGCGGCCATCACCAGAAGCCCGAGGTAGGCACGGCTGCGAAGAGTCAGGGGGTCCGGGGGCGAGGCGGCTTCGGACCCGGTCCTGGCGACCGGCATGCGCACCGCCTCCTCGCGACGCGGACCTCGTCGGTGCTCTCGTCGGCTGCTTCGGCGAAGCCGGAACGCCCCGCCCTCGATGCGAGCGGCGCGGTTCCGAGCCTGGCAGGCGGTTCCCCCGCAGGCATGTCGGCGCCGCCCATGCGGGTAACTCGGACGCGTCGCCCCGGTCCGGGTCAGGAACCGGATTCTTCCGAGTCCGGCGGCTCGCGGGAACCGTCCGACCGGGCGTCTTCCGCGATCCGGACGGCGCTGAGCAGGATGCGCGCGATCATTCCCACCAGGACCACGTCGGCCAGCATCTGCGCCATGGTCAGGATCCGTGCCGCGCCGGTCATCGGAACGATGTCCCCGAAGCCGACCGTGGCGAACACGGTGACGGTGAAATACAAGGCGTCGTCGCGCCCCAACGCCTCCGAGAAGGACTCGGCCTGGTTCTTGGACAGAAGCACATACGCCGCGGAGAAGATGATCAGGAAGATCGGCCCGCCGGTGGCCAGCGTCTCGACGGCGCGCAGTCGTGGATGGTCGGATCTCATGATGGTCCGCACCTGCCAGGCGACCACGCCCCCAAACAGCACGAGAGTCACGACCAGTGCGATCGCGGTGCCGATGTCGAGCTCCCTGTCCAGCGGCACCAGGCAATAGACGACCACCGACAGGATCACGGCCACCGAGGACCGGGCCGCCGAGAGCAGCAATCGACGGCGTGGCACGTGGAAGAACTCGGTCTGCCGGGGTCTTTTCATGAGTCACCAAGGGCGCACGCAGGTCGTGCTCACGCAGGGTTTCGGGCCCGGTGGGGGCTCGGGCTTCGCGTCCGCGGTGCCGCTGTTCACTATCACGGCTGAAGGCTTCGCAAGCACTCCGGACGCTGTCCAACGCGCCTCTTACGACCCGTTCGGCCCTCGCCGGCTCGGGGTGAGGCGCGCACGAGGCCGCGGGACGGGGAGCGCGCGATGCGGCGGGCCCAGCAGGAGGACACGCCGGCGGCCAGAGACGTACTGCTGCGTTGGGCGACCGCCGGGCCCCTCGACCGGCCTGGCGAGGGGCCCCCGGGCCTCAGCCCTTGCCGAGCAGTCGCCAGATCTGGTTCTTCTTGGTGCCGAGCGCGCTCGACGGGTCGCAGGTCCACTGGTGGATCAACGCGCCGGGTGCGGTCGAGACCTCGCTGACGTCGACGCACTTGCCGCTGTGGACGGCGACCAGTTGGTAGTCCTGGGCGTTGCCGAGCGCGGTGACGGGGTTGAGGGTGAACTGCTGGTTGGTGGCGCCGTTGCAGGTGTACTGGATGACGGCGGCGCCGTCGGCGGTGGACGCCCCGGAGACGTCGAGGCACTTGCCGCTGAGCTCGTCGACCACCGTGTACGTGTTGGTCTTGCCGCTCACCGGCTTGAAGTCGAGCATCTGCTGGTAGCCGCCCTCGCAGGAGTACTGCTGGTACTGCGTCCCGTTGGCGGTGCTGAGGTTGGTGTCGTCCAGGCACTGACCGCTGTTCTCGCTCACGGCGACCGTGGAGACGGTGGTGTTGGACGGCGGGAGCAGGGTGACGGTGTAACCGTCCTTGGCGCTCGTCCAGGGGATGCTGACCGAGGCTGCGTTGCCGCTCACCGTCAGGGTGGTGTCGGAGATCGTGACCGGGCCGGTGACCGCCGCGCCGCCGTTGTAGGGGACACGCTGGACGACCGCGCGGACCTGGCTGTTCGCCACGACCGAGGTGGTGTTCAGCCCGGTCAGGTTGACGGTGACGTTGCCGGTGTTGCCGCTGCTGCCGAGCAGGATCTTGGCGTTGCCCGCGGTGTTGTCCTTGGTGGCCAGCCCGTCGGTGCCGGTGCCCGGGACCAGGTTGACGATGTTGCCGGTCTGGGAGCCGTAGTAGCGGTACATGAACCACTCGCCGAGCGGCAGGTACTGGCCGGCGCTGTTCTTGGTGAGCAGGTTGGCCTCGTCGTCGTGCAGGGCGGTGCCGGAGGCCCAGTTGCCGCGCAGGCCGTCGGCGCCGGCCCGCTCCAGGCGACCGATGAACCAGGCACCGCCGCCCGGCGACTGCATGGACAGGGTGGCGTACTCGTTGATCTGGTACGGGCGGGTGTTGGTCAGGCCGGCCGCGGAGAGGGTGGAGTTGGCGCGGCCGACATCGGTGGCCGGGTCGCCGGGCTCGTCGTGCCAGCTGTAGATGTCCGGGGCGACGTTGTTGGCCTTGACGTAGTTCAGGTACGTCGTCCACCAGGTGTTGGACGAGTTCGGCTGGCCGGCGATGCTGGGGCCGACGATCAGCTGGTTCGGGAACGCGGCGCGCACCTTGGCGTAGAAGCGCGACCACATCTGCAGGTACTGCGTCTGCGACGCGCCCCAGAACGGCGCGTTGTCGGGCTCGTTCCACAGGTCCCACTGGACCGTCATGTTGTTGGCCTTGACGTCGCCTATGAGCTGGGTGACGAAGTTGTCGAACTGAGTCCAGTCACCGTTGTCGCCGGGCCAGCCCTGGGTGGTGGTGCTGTCGGCGCCCCACAGGTCGTGCGGGAGCAGGACGAACGTGCCGCCGAGGGCGACGGTGCGCTTGTACTGGGCCAGGGTGGAGTTCCAGCGGGTCTGGTAGTCGGCGAGGCTGGTGGCGTAGCCGCCGCTGTTGAGCTGGGCGCCGCCGGCCCGCATGAAGTGCCACTTGATGTCCTTGAAGAAGTGGTCCTGCGGCAGCGAGCCGTTCGGGGTCATTCCGTAGATCATCCCCGAGGCGTGGTACGTCGGGGCACCTCCGGCGGTGGCGAAGTCGACGGTGACGCTGGTGTCGGCCGCCTGCGACGGGGCGGCGGGCAGCAGGGTTCCGGCCAGGGCGGCCAGCAGCACGGCGGTTGTGGAGACTGCTCGGCGTCCGGTGCGGGTTCTGGGGCGCGGGAGGGTGCGAGGCGGGTACATGTGCGGCTCCGGGGGGAGTACGGGGGGCGGTGC
>JODI01000084.1 GCA_000720805.1 Streptomyces violaceoruber | reverse complement strand
ACAGTGCAGTCGCGAGGGTTTCGAGGTCTGTCGTCACAAACGGACCAACGAGACCCTCGCTTAATGCACCCGGCCCCTTCGGACTTACTCGTCTAGGTCAAGGGGCCGCGTGCGGGGGCCGGACCGGGGCCCTCGGTGGGGTGCGTGCGTGTGGTGGGGGGCGGGTGGTGAGGCGCCGGCGCCCGGGTGCTGGAACGTGGGCGGACGGACCGAGCGCGAGTATGACCGCGCGACCACGCGGCCGGAGGGCGTCCACGGCGCGGCTGCCCCGCGGCGGTGATCGATGGAGCATGTGAACGACGTGGCGGGTCGGTGTCGTTGAGCGCGCGCGGCCTTGAATGATGTTGCCCCGGGGGCCTCAGGGTGGTGGAGTGAGCGCATGGATCACACCGCGGTACTCGCCCTGTACGACCGGGACATGCGTGAGGGAGCGCAGGCGGACGACCCAGATGCCCGGATCGAGCGGGTGGGGCGGGTGGTCCGCCAGGTCTCCTCGGCGCTGGGCTGGAACGGTGTGGTCTGGTCCGACCTCGACGACTCGTCCGCCGACGCGGCGATCGCCGAGCAGATCGCCCACTTCCACGCGCTGGGCCTCGCCTTCGAGTGGAAGCTCTACGGACACGACCTGCCCGTGGACCTCGGGCAGCGGCTCGAAGCCGCCGGTTTCACTCCCGAGCCCGAGGAGACGTTGATGATCGGCGAGGTCGCCGATCTGCCCCTGGACGCCGGCCCTCCCGAGGGCATCCGCTTCCTGCCGGTCACCGACCGGGCCGGCGTCGACCTCGTCGCCGACGTGCACGCCAAGGCGTTCGGCACCGACAGTTCCCGGCTGCGGCACCAGCTGCTCGCGCGGCTGACGGAGCATCCCGACTCCGTCGTCGCCGTGGTCGCGCTGGACGGGGACACACCGGTGAGCGCCGCCCGTATGGAACTCGTCCCCGGCACCCGGTTCGCCGGCCTGTGGGGCGGCGGCACCGTCGAGGGCTGGCGCGGCCGGGGCATCTACCGCGCGCTCGTCGCACACCGGGCCCGCGCCGCCCTCGACCGCGGCTACCGCTATCTCCAGGTCGACGCCTCCGCCCAGAGCCGCCCCATCCTGGAACGCCTCGGCTTCCAGCCGCTGAGCACGACGATGCCGTACATCCACGGCGCGTAGCCTCGTCACCGGTCGAGGCGTACGGCTGGACTCCCTCCTCCCTCTCTGCCGCGGACATCGGCCTGCCGGTCACGCGCCCTCGCCACCAAGGCGCCACGCTGCAGCGTCGACCGAGGGAAGTACGCCAATCACACGCGCACGGCGCGCCGGCTCCCGCCGACGCGCCGTCCTGTGTCCTCTGTCTTCTGTGTCCCCGGTCTTCCGTGGCCTTCCGTTCGCGCGGCGCGCGCCGTCAGCGGCGGGCCCGCGAGCGGTCCAGTGCGCTCACGCCCAGAGCGGCGAGGCCGATCTGGATGAGCCACTCGATCCAGTCCACGCCGTTCGTGTCGGCCACGTCGAAGGCGCCGGCGATCGCCGAGCCGATCAGCGCGGCGACGATGCCGACAGCGATCGTCCACAGGATGCCGATGCGCTGGCGCCCCGGGACCACGAGCCGGCCCAGGACACCGATGACGATGCCGATGATGATGGCACTGATGATGCCGTCGATCTCCATCTCCGCCCCTCTTCGTCAAGACCCCGCACCAGTGCTTATGCCCCTTGGGGGCAGGGACAGTCCGCCTGCGCGCCAACCCCTGGCCAAGGCATGGTCAACGTCTGGTCCGGCGGTGGGAGGATCCCTGTTCCGGCCCTGGGTTGCCATGTACGGTTCAAATATTCGGCCGCGCGGACCCTCGTACGGCCGATGCTCTACGCGCGCAGAAGTGCCCACTGTCTACGCGCGTAGGTCCGGTTCCCGCACCGCATCGTCTCCCCAACCCCCACGGAGGTACGCCGGATGCCCGGACTCATCCTGTCCCGCGCCAGACTCGGAACCGTTCTTGCCGCGCTCGGCCTTCTGGCCGCGGGCGTCACCGTCCAGACAGCCGTCACCGCGACATCCGCGCACGCGGCCACCCCCCACCGCATCCTGTTCGACAACGCCCACGCCGAGACGGCCGGCAACGCCGACTGGATCGTCTCCACCAGCCAGCCCGACCCGCTCGGCCAGGACTCCTCCCCGTCCGCGGAGACCGACTGGACCGGCGCGCTGTCCTCCTGGGGCGTCGCCCTGCAGAAGACCGGCGACTACAGCCTCAAGACGCTGCCCTCGGGCGCCGGTCTCAGTTACGGCGGCTCCTCGGCGACCGACCTGTCGAACTTCGACACCCTGGTCCTGCCGGAACCGAACACGTTGTTCACCACGGCGGAGAAGACCGCGATCATGAACTTCGTGAAGAACGGCGGAGGTCTGTTCATGATCTCCGACCACACGGGCGCCGACCGCAACAACGACGGCGAGGACGCGGTCGAGATCCTCAACGACCTGATGACCGACAACAGCGTCGACTCGACCGACCCCTTCGGCTTCTCCATCGACTCGCTGAGCATCAGCTCCGGCTATCCGGCGGCCATCAGCGACAGCGGCAACCCGGTGCTGCACGGCTCCTTCGGCACGGTCACCAAGAGCCTCATCGCCAGCGGCACGACCGCCACGCTCAAGCCCGCCGACAACGCCGGCGTCAAGGGCCTGCTCTACCGCAGCGGTTACTCCGGCAACACCGGCGCCTTCTTCGCCACAAGTACCTTCGGCAGCGGCCGCGTCGCCTTCTGGGGCGACAGCTCGCCCATCGACGACGGCACCGGCCAGTCGGGCAACACCCTCTACGACGGCTGGAACGACACCGGCGCCACCAACGCGGCCCTCGCCCTGAACGCCACCGAGTGGCTGTCCGGCGCGAGCGGCGGCGAGGGGGGCGGTACCGGGGACGGAGGAACCTCCTGCGCCGACGCCCAGCTGCTCGGCAACACCGGCTTCGAGTCCGGCGCGAGCACCTGGACGGCGACGAGCGGCGTCATCACCAACTCCACCGGGCAGGCGGCCCGTTCAGGCTCGTACTACGCCTGGCTCGACGGCAACGGCACCGCCGCCACGGACACTCTCGCGCAGTCGGCGGCCATCCCGTCCGGCTGCTCCGCGACCCTGAGCTTCTACCTGCACATCGACACCGCGGAGACCACGACCAGCACCGCCTACGACACCCTGAAGGTGCAGGTCCTCAACAGTTCCGGCACGGTGCTCGGCACACCGGCCACGTATTCGAACCTCGACGCGGCCGCGGGCTACACCCAGCGCAGCGTCAACCTCGGCGCCTACGCGGGGCAGACCGTGACGGTCAAGTTCACCGGCACGGAGGGCTCCAGGCTCCAGACGTCCTTCGTCGTCGACGACACGGCGCTCAACGTCACCTGATCCGCCCGACATCAGCGGCGGACCCGGCACCGACGCCCGGTCCGCCGCTCCCGATCCCCCGGCGTCCGCGGGCAGCCTCCGCGCCGGGACGGCGGATTTCCTCGCGTACCCTTCCAGCTGCGGCGGACGAGGCAGAGGCGGACCCGGGAGGACCTGTGGAGGAGTCGGTGCTCGGCGGCGGTGCGGTCAACGAGGTCGTGCGGGTCGGGGCCACCGTGCGGCGCACACCGTCCCGGCGGGCGGAGTACGTACGGGACCTGCTCGCGTTGTTCGGGCGGCGCGGGTGGGTGGGTGCGCCGCGCTTTCTGGGGACGGACGAGAAGGGGCGGGAGACGTTCGGGTACATCGAGGGGCGGGCGGCCCTGACCGCGGCGGACCGTGCCGCCGCCCGCACCGACGCCTGTCTCGTGCGGGTGGCCCGGCTGGTCCGCGCGTTCCACGACCTGACCCACGGCACACCGCTCGCGGAGGGCCGGGACGTCGTGTGCCACAACGACCTCGCCCCCAAGAACACGGTGTACGCCGTCGAGGGCGGCCGGTGGTGTCCGGTGGCCTTCGTCGACTGGGACCTCGCCGCTCCGGGGGAGCGCGTGCACGACGTCGCCCACGTCTGCTGGCAGTACCTGGATCTGGGGCCCGGTGTGGGTGACGTACCGGAGGTGGCTCGCCGGATACGGCTGATCTGCGACGCGTACGGCCTCGACGGGCGGGGCGATCTCGTCGGCACCATCCTGTGGTGGCAGGACCGGTGTTGGCGTGGCATCGAGGACGGGGCGCGGCGAGGTGAACGGGCCATGGCCGGGCTGCGCGAGGCCGGGGCCGTCGACGAGGTGCGCGACGCCTGGGAGTGGGTCGCCGCTCACCGGGACCGACTGGAGGGCTTGCTGCGCTGACACCGGTGCGCGCCGGCCCGGATCTCAACGACGCTGGCGAACTCCCCGGCGTGTCCGGCGGCCGGCGGGCGCTGCTGTCCAACCTGACGTCCCTGCTGGAGACCGGCGGCCCAGCCGCCCCAGGAGCCGTGGCGGGTCCCGGCTCCCTGACAGCCCGCGGACGGAGACGAGAGTGCCGGTCCGCGGGATGCGGACCGGCACTTGTGTCCGCCCTTCCTACGGCCGCGGGGCGCTCCTTGCCGCCGTACCGATGCACATCAGCCCCAGGATCACGGCGAGGGCGCCGACAACGACGTTGTTCCAGACGACCCCGGCGTCCGGGCCCGCGCCGACGATCCACGGCGCCACGATCATCCACACGCCCAGTGCGCACATGGCCCAGCTCAGGCCGTACATGCGCTCCGGGGCCCGGGTGAATCCCAGGGCCAGCAGGCCGATCGCGATGCCTACGATCAGGTTGTGGGTCACGAGGCTGGGCTGGCTCGTCGTGTAGTGGAGGATCCAGGGCGATGCGGCGCAGTACAGACCGAGCAGGAACACCGGTCCGTCCACGAGCGCCACATCGCGACCGCCGAGCATGCGGGCGTAGCGGTCCCGCATTTCCGGAGCGTCGGGGTGGGTGGTGATGTCACCTCTGGTGTGCGAGACGTTGGCCATGATTCGTCTCCTTCGACTTGCAGGCCTGACCACCTGGTGCGGTGTGCGGTAAGCGCCGCTTTCGTTTTATTCTGCGCTTATTTTCCCTTTATGTGTAGTGGTGGGCAGTGGGAGGGGTTCCGTCTCGCGCCCCGAGCCGGTTGTGGAGGTTTACGGGGGGGTTGCCGCGTGTTCCGGCCGGGTTGCCGTACGGGCACATGCCGGGGCCGTTCCCGGGCAGCCGAACCGTACGAGAGATGACGGAGAGAGCCGAAGAATCGAGCTGGAGGTGGCTGCCGCTATGGGCGCGAAGGTGTTGGAGCGGTTTCCTGCTGGAGCTCCGCGCGGATCGTGGCCGGCGGAGGAGTACGCGGCGGCGCGGCGCGCCGAGGGTGAGCCCGCGACGGTCGTGATGGACCTGAAGTCGGACGCGTTCCTCGTGGTGGTCCCGGCGCGGGACGAGGTGGAGGCCGCTCAGGCCTGACATGCCGGTCCTGGCTCGCGCGGGCCCGACAGCGCCCCGTGCAGAGGTGCTCCGAGCATGACGGGGCACGTCCGGGTCATTCCGGAAGGGCGGGGCGCGGCGGGCGCTCGGCGCGTCTCAGCGGTCGGCCGATGTCCCGCCCAGTTCCCGGGCCCGGCGTACGAACACGTCGTGGAGGTCCTGTGCCGCGCGCGGCACGGACTCGGCCTTGCGGCGTTGCAGCATCAGCAGTACCCGGGTCGTGTCGCCCGCGATCGGCCGGTAGGTGATCGTGCCGAGCCGCTCCAGCGGATCGCCGATCACGCTGAAGTCCGGCAGAACCGTCGCCCCCAGTCCCTCGGCGACCATCAGCTTGCCCATCTCCGCGCCGTCCGTGGAGTACGAGAACAACGGGTCGCGGCCGGCCAGGAGCCGATGCACATAACGGTGCATGACGTATCCGGTGCGCATCGCGATCAGCGGCTCGGTGAGGAGGTCGTCCACCGACACGGCGTCCCTGGACGCGAGGGGGCTGTCGGGCCGCACGCACACCACCGGGCGCCCGCGCAGCAACCGCGTCGACTCGAAGCCGGCGGGTACGTCGTCGCCGTCCAGGTGGTTGACCAGACCGAGGTCGAAACCGCCCTCGGCCAGGGCTCGGTGGATCTCCGCCTGCTGTGCGCCCACCACCTCGACCTGGGTGACGGGATGCGCCGCGCGGAACTCCCGTACGGCCGGCACCAGAAGGGGGACGGTCGCCGCGTTCACGGTGCCGACGCGCACCATGCGGCTGGTGCGGTGCTGTTCGCCCGCCGCCCCCCGCAGCCGGTCCACCGCCTCCAGCACCTGGGCGATGTACGGCAGCAGCTCCCGGCCCTCGGCGCTCATCGTCGCCCCGGACCGCTTGCGCTCCAGGAGGTCGACTCCCAGTTCCCGCTCCAGGTTCCGGACGGTCTCGCTCAACGCGGGCTGCGACAGGCGCAGTTCCTCCGCCGCCCGGCGCAGGGAGCCGAGCCGGGTGACCGCGGCGATGTATTCCAGCTGTTCGGTGCGCACGGCAGCAGAATGCGGGTGATTCCACGGACCGTTCAAGGGTTTCCCTGTCACACGTTCGTGAAATTCAATGGTCCGGGATACGAGACCGGTCGGGTTTTCCTTGACGGCCCTCGCCGCCGACTGCCACCATCGACGACATGAAGATGCGACTGGACCTCACGCGGCGACGCCATGTCGACCTCGCGCGCGTCTCCAGCGCCTCCTGTTGCCTCGCGGTCTGATCCGCCGCCCCTCCCGCGCACCCGCGCTGTCCCTGACCGGGACAGCAGCCTGCGTGTCTCCCTTTCACGCCGCCTGAATCCAGGCCGGCATCCAGAGATCGCCACCTGAATCCCGCGGTCTTTCCCGCCCATTCGATTCGGCGTTCCCGAAAATTCCCGCGCATTCCGCAACAGGAGTTCCGCATGCCCGCAGCGCCCCTGCAATTCGCCTATTGGGTCCCCAACGTGAGCGGAGGACTCGTCACCAGCAGGATCGAGCAGCGCACCGACTGGGGATACGACTACAACCGCGAACTGGCCGTCCTCGCCGAGAACAACGGCTTCGACTACGCCCTCAGCCAGGTCCGCTACATGGCAAGCTACGGCGCCGAGTACCAGCACGAGTCGACCAGCTTCAGCCTCGCGCTCCTGCTCGCCACCGAGCGCCTGAAGGTCATCGCCGCCGTCCACCCCGGCCTGTGGCACCCCGGCGTCCTCGCCAAGCTCGGTGTCACCGCCGACCACCTGTCGAAGGGCCGCTTCGCCGTCAACGTCGTCTCCGGCTGGTTCAAGGGCGAGTTCACCGCCCTGGGCGAGCCCTGGCTGGAGCACGACGAGCGCTACCGCCGCTCCGAGGAGTTCATCCGCGCCCTGCGCCAGATCTGGACCGAGGACCACACCGAACTCGCCGGTGACTTCTACCGGTTGCGTGACTTCTCCCTCAAACCCAAGCCCCTCAACACGCCCGAGCGCCCGCACCCCGAGATCTTCCAGGGCGGCAACTCCACCGCCGCCCGCGCCATGGCCGGCCGGGTCTCCGACTGGTACTTCTCCAACGGCAAGGACTTCGACGGGGTGACCGAGCAGCTCGCGGACGTCCGCAGGTCCGCCGCCGAAGTCGGCCGTACGCCCCCGAAGTTCGGGCTCAACGGCTTCCTCATCGCCCGCGACACCGAGGCCGAGGCCCGCGAGACCCTCCGCGAGATCGTCGCCCAGGCCGACTCCGAGGCCGTCGAGGGCTTCGGTGCCGCCGTCAAGCAGGCCGGCCAGTCCGCCGCCGACGGCAAGGGCATGTGGCAGGACTCCAGCTTCGAGGACCTGGTCCAGTACAACGACGGCTTCCGTACCGGCCTCATCGGCACCCCCGAGCAGATCGCCGAGCGGATCGTCGCCTACAAGAAGCTCGGCGTCGACCTCCTGCTCCTCGGCTTCCTGCACTACCACGAGGAGGTCGAGTACTTCGGCAAGCGGGTGCTGCCGCTCGTACGCGAGCTGGAGGCTCAACTCCCGGAGGAATCACCGGAGTTCGCCGCCTCCCACGCCTGACCGTCCGCGCCGCACCGCGAAAGAGGCAGACACCCATGAGCACCGTCACGCCCACCGACTGGCAGACGCGCCCCGCCCCGACGACCGCCGAGGAATGGATCGCGCGTGCCGCCGAGGTGGCCGCCGTCCTCGCCACCGACGCCGCCGCCCGCGACCGCGCGGGCGCCACCCCGTACGCCGAGGTCCAGCTCCTGAAGGACTCCGGCCTGGTCACCCTGCTCGGCCCCCCGGAGCACGGCGGCGCCGGCCAGGACTGGCCGACCGCCTACCGGGTGGTCCGCGAGGTCGCCAAGGCCGACGGCTCCATCGGCCAGCTCCTCGGCTACCACTACCTGTGGAACTGGGCCGCCCGGTTGGTCGGCACCCGCGAGCAGTGGGAGCACGTCGAGGCGGAGGCCGCCCGCAACCGCTGGTTCTTCGGCGGAGCCGTCAACCCCCGCGACAAGGACGTGATCGTCACCGAGGACGGCGACGACCTGGTCTTCACCGGCCGCAAGTCCTTCTCCACCGGCAGCAAGGTCTCCGACGTCACCGTCCTCGAAGGCGTCCTGGAGGGCACCGACAGCCACGTCTTCGCGATCGTGCCCTCCGACTCCGAGGGTCTGACCTTCCACGACGACTGGGACAACATCGGCCAGCGCCTGACCGAGAGCGGTGGCGTCACGATCGACGGGGTCCGCACGCCCTGGTCGTCGGCGGCCGGATACGTCGACAAGCAGTTCCAGCCGCGCACCTACAACTCCCTCAACGTCCCGACCATCCAACTGGTCTTCGTCAACTTCTACCTCGGCATCGCGGGCGGCGCGCTGGAGACGGCCGCCGCCTACACCCGGACCCGGACGCGGCCCTGGCTGCACGGCGGCCACGACCGCGCGGTCGACGAGCCGTACGTCATCGACACCTACGGCGACCTCACCGCGAAGCTCTGGGCGGTTGAGGCCCTCGCCGACACCGTCGCCGCCGAGGGGCAGAAGCTGCACGACGACCCCGACGCGGTCACCGAGCAGACCCGCGGCGACTTCGAGGTACGGGTGGCCGCCGTGAAGGCCCGCGCCACCGACGTAGCCCTGGAGATCTCCCAGCGCATCTTCGAGGTGACCGGCGCCCGCTCCACCACCACCGCCGAGGGCCTCGACCGCTTCTGGCGCAACGTCCGCACCCACACCCTGCACGACCCGGTCGCCTACAAGCGACGCGAGGTCGGCCGCTGGGTCCTCGAAGGCGAACTGCCCGAACCCACCTGGTACTCCTGACCACCCGTTTCGGGGCGCCCGCCATCCGCGGGCGCCCCGGCCTCCCCGAAAGAGGACCCATGGCCACCGTCCTGTCCGTCTCCGGCAGCCCCTCCGCCTCCTCCCGCACCGGAAAGCTCCTTCGCCATCTCGACGCCCGCCTCGCCGCCCAGGGCCACGAGGTGATCCCCCTCGACGTCCGCACCATCCCCGCAGAAGCCCTGCTCGGCGCCGACTTCCGGCACCCCGCGATCATCGAGGCCACCGAGCTCTTCGAGCGCGCCGACGGCGTCGTCATCGGCACCCCCGTCTACAAGGCGGCCTACTCCGGCGTCCTCAAGGCGCTCCTCGACCTGCTCCCGCAGTACGCCCTCGCCGGCAAGACCGTCCTGCCGCTGGCCACCGGCGGTACGACGGCCCACGTCCTGGCCATCGACTACGCCCTGCGCCCGGTGCTCAGCTCGATGGGCGCGGGCCACATCGTGCAGGGCTGGTTCACCCTCGACAAGGACATCACCGCCCACGACGACGGCACCCTCACCGTCGCCCCGACCGCGATCCAGGCCCTCACCCAGGTCCTCGACCAGTTCTCGACGGCCCTGGGCCGCACCCCCCTGCTGGCCGCGGCGGGCTGACACCGTGACCGCGAAAGTCATCGCCGACGACGTCGAGGCCCTGACGGTGGCCCGCCTGCTCGCCGACGAGTTCCGCGCCGGCGCCTCGGAGCGGGACACCGGACGCCGCCTGCCGCGTGAGGAGCTGGACCGCCTGTCCGCCTCCGGACTCCTCGCGGTCACCGTGCCCGCGGAGCACGGGGGAGCGGACGTACGCCAGGAGACCCTGGCGGAGATCTTCCGGCTGCTCGCCTCGGCCGACGCGAGCCTCGCCCAGATCCCGCAGAGCCACTTCGTGTACGTCAACGTGCTGCGCCGTCAGGGCACGCCGGAGCAGCAGGAGTTCTTCTTCGGCGAGGTGCTCGCGGGGCGCCGCTTCGGCAACGCCCAGTCCGAGGCGGGCACCAGACACGTCCAGGACATCCGCACCCGCCTGGAACCGGCCCCCGACGGCTCGTACACCCTCACCGGCGTCAAGCACTACTCCACCGGCGCCCTCTTCGCCGACTGGATCCCCGTACTGGCCCGCGCCGAGGACGACAACCTGCACGTCGCCTACGTCCCGCAGGGTGCCCCTGGCCTCACGGTGATCGACGACTGGGACGGCATGGGCCAGCGGACCACGGCCAGCGGCACCGTCCGCCTGGACGGTGTCCCCGTCCCGGCCGACCGGGTGATCCCGCACCACCTCACCTTCCAGGGCCCCCAACTCCATGGCGCGGTCGCCCAGTTGCTGCACGCGGCCATCGACGCGGGCATCGCCGGGGGAGCGCTGGCAGAGGCCGCCGAGTTCGTCCGCACCAAGAGCCGTCCCTGGTTCGAGAGCGGAGTCGAGACGGCGGCCGAGGACCCGCTGCTGATCCAGCGCTTCGGTGAACTGGCCGTCCAGGTACGAGCGTCCGACGCACTGCTGCGGGAGGCCGCCCGCAGCGTGGACGCGGCCCGCGCCGACCTCACCGACGACACGGCGGCCGAGGCGTCCGTCGCGGTCGCCGCGGCCAAGGCGCACGCTGCGCAGACCGCCGTGGAGGTGGCGGACGCCCTGTTCGAGGTGTCCGGCACCCGGTCCGCCCTCAACTCCCTCAACCTGCACCGGCACTGGCGCGACGCCCGCACGCACACCCTGCACGACCCCGCCCGCTGGAAGATCCAGCACATCGGCCGGTACGTGCTCAGCGGCACGCGGCCGCCCCGCCACGGCCTCCTGTAGCAGACCTTCCAGAACGGAGACCCCCGTGTCCCTCACCTTCCACTGGTTCCTTCCCACCAACGGCGACAGCCGCCATGTCGTCGGCGGCGGCCACGGCACCCCGGCCACCGCCTCCGGACGGGACCGGCCGCCGACGGTCGCCTACCTCAGCCAGATCGCCCGCGCGGCGGAGGACCTGGGCTTCGAGGGCGCGCTCACCCCCACCGGCGCCTGGTGCGAGGACGCCTGGCTGACCACCGCGATGGTCGCCCAGCAGAGCGAGCGGCTCAAGTTCCTGGTCGCCTTCCGCCCGGGCTTCGTCTCGCCGACGCTCGCCGCGCAGATGGCGTCCACCTTCCAGCGGCAGACCGGCGGACGGCTGCTCCTCAACGTCGTCACGGGCGGCGAGAGCCACGAGCAGCGTGCCTACGGTGACTTCCTCGACAAGGACGCGCGGTACCGCCGTACCGGTGAATTCCTGGAGATCGTACGAGGGTTGTGGGAGGGCAAGACCGTCGATCTGCACGGCGAGCACCTCCAGGTCGAGGACGCCAAGCTGGCGCGGGTGCCGGATCCGGTTCCCGAGGTGTACTTCGGGGGGTCCTCGCCCATCGCCGGTGAGGTCGCCGCGAAACACGCCGACGTGTACCTCACTTGGGGCGAGCCGCCGGCGCAGGTCGCCGAGAAGATCGCGTGGATCCGGGGGCTGGCGGCTCAGCAGGGGCGCACGCTGCGGTTCGGTATCCGGCTGCACGTCATCGCCCGGGACACCTCCGAGCAGGCCTGGGCGGAGGCGGAGCGGCTGCTGGCCGGGTTCGACGCGGAGACCGTGAAGTCCGTGCAGGCGGGGCTGGCGCGCAGCGAGTCCGAAGGGCAGCAGCGGATGCTGTCCCTGCACGGAGGCGGCGACCGGGACGGGCTGGAGATTTATCCCAATCTCTGGGCCGGGATCGGACTGGTGCGCGGGGGAGCGGGGACGGCGCTGGTGGGCAGCCACGAGGAGGTGGCCGAGCGGATCAAGGAGTACGCCTCGCTGGGGATCGAGGAGTTCATCTTCTCCGGCTATCCGCATCTGGAGGAGGCGTACTGGTTCGGGGAAGGGGTGCTGCCGCGGCTTGCCGCGCAGGGCCTGTGGAGCCATCCGCACGGCGACCGGAACGTTCCGTCGGCGCAGGTGCCGTTCGCGAGTTGAGCGGGGCGGCCCCGTACGCGCCCCGGCGTCCGCGGCGCGGTGGGGGCTCGACGCGCCCACGCGGCGGAGCCGCTTGTCGACACGGCCCCGGGCCCGTCAGGCCGGACCGCTCACCAGCGCTTCCAGGTGGGCCCTGCGTGATCGCGTCGTCTGGCCCTGGACCATGAGGAACAAGGCCTCCCGCGCGAGGCGTTGGGGCTTGCTCGTCAGGGTCATCGAGCGGCCGCCTCCGGCCACCAGCGCCGCCGTGGTGGCCGCCTGCATCACCTGGTGGGCCCGAGTGCGCAGGGTCAGGCGTTCGTCCAGGTGCTCGTGGGGCGTGGGGTGGTCGGCCAGGCTGTAGGCCTGGGCGCGGATGTCGGTGAGGCGGGCCCGGAGCGGGGCGGCCGTGTCGTCGTCCAGCAGGGCGAGGGCCGCCTCGGTGATGCCGAACACCGCCGGGGACGCGTTCACCGTCTTCGGGCGGTCGGTCGCCGCCCAGTCCTCGTACGGGCGTCGCAGGACCACGGCTTCCTCGGGCAGCCAGAAGCCGTCCAGTTCCAGGGACACCGTGCGGGACGCGGTGAGAGCGGCCAGGCGCATGGGGGCCGACGCGCGCAGGCCCGGCTGCTCGCGGGCCTCCGTGAAGGCGAAGAGGACCTCGCCGCCGTCCGTCACCCCGGCCAGCAGCATCACGTCGTTGAGGCCCCAGCCGGTGTACCAGGGCACCGTGCCGTCGAAGCGTCGGCCGCCGCGGTCGCGTGTGACCCGGACCGGCGTGCGCGGGTACGCCCTCAGGTGGGCGTAGGCCACCCCGGACAACAGCTCGCCGCGCGCCAGCGGGCCCAGCAGCCGTTCCCGTGCGGGGCCGGCGCTCCCGGAGAGCGTGGCCACGGGCGTGTGGTGCTGGGTCTGTACGAACCAGGTCGAGCAGCACGCGCCGGCCAGGATCTCCGCCGTTTCGCGCGCTACGGCGGCGGGTGCCCCGCCGTACTGAGCGGGCGCGTTCACCGCGAGCAGTCCCGACCGCCTGATCGCCCGGAGGTGGCTCGCGGGCACGCCCTCCTGGTCGACGCGTTCGGCGTGCGGGGCGAGGAGGTCGTCCGCCAGGCGGTGGGCGTGGGTGACGAGGGGGTGCGGTGCGGTCATGGGGAAGATTCTTCCGGTGACGCGGTGCATGATGTCGATCCGGGGGCGGGTCGTTCGTGTAGGAGGTGACACAACGCTCCTACGACGCCGTGGAGGCCGTCATGAAGTACTACCTGCTCAGCGTGATCACCCCCAGCGAGGGCGAGCCGCCCTCCGCCGAGGGGCTCGCGGAGATCGGCCGGAACCTGGAGACCTTCCACCAGGAGCTGCGCGACGCCGGGGCCTGGGTGTTCGCCGGCGGACTGCACGGCCCGGAGACGGCCACCGTACTGCGCCCCAAGGGCGGCGACGTGCTCATCACCGACGGGCCGTACGCCGAGGGGAAGGAGTATCTCGGCGGCATCTGCCTCATCAAGGCGCCCGACCTGGACGCCGCCCTGCACTGGGGCCGTCGGGCGGCCTGGGCCACCACGCTCCCGATCGAGGTGCGCCCCCTCATGGGCGAGGCGTGATGCCGCTCGACATCGAGGCCGTGTTCCGTGCGGAGTACGGCCGTGCGGTCTCCGTCCTCGTCCGTTTCCTCGGCGACATCGACCTCGCCGAGGAAGCGGTCCAGGACGCCTTCACCACGGCCGTGCGACGCTGGCCGGAGACCGGCATGCCGCCGAGTCCGGCCGGGTGGATCATCACCACCGCCCGCAACCGCGCCGTCGACCGGCTGCGCCGGGAAGCGAAGCGCGACGAGCGTCAGGCCGAGGCACTCCTGCTGCACACCCGCGACGCGCCGCCCGAGGAGGGCCCCGTGCGCGACGAACGGCTCCGTCTGATCTTCACCTGCTGCCACCCCGCCCTCGCCCCGCAGGCGCGGGTCGCTCTCACCCTGCGTCTGCTCGGCGGGCTCACCACCGAGCAGATCGCCCGTGCCTTCCTGGTGGCCGAGCCGACCATGGCCCAACGGATGGTGCGGGCCAAGGCGAAGATCCGCGACGCCCGGATCCCGTACCGCGTGCCCCGCGACGCCGACCTCCCGGACCGCCTCGGAGGCGTCCTGGCCGTGGTCTACCTGATCTTCAACGAGGGGTACGGCGGCTCGCCCGAGCTGTGCGCGGAGGCCGTACGCCTCGGCCGGCTGCTGACCGACCTCATGCCGGACGAGCCCGAGGCCACCGGGCTGCTCGCGCTGATGCTCCTCGTCGAGTCGAGGCGCAGCGCCCGGCAGGACGGGGACGGCGGGCTCGTACCGTTGCCCGAACAGGACCGCGGCCGGTGGGACGGCGCACTGATCGCCGAGGGCCAGGAACTCGTCCGCCGCTGCCTGCGCCGGAACCACCCCGGGCCCTACCAGGTCCAGGCCGCCATCCAGGCCGTCCACAGCGACGCCCCGAGCGCCGACGCCACCGACTGGGGGCAGATCCTTCAGCTCTACGACCAGCTGCTCGCCCTCACCCCCAGCCCGGTCGTGGCCCTGAACCGGGCGGTCGCCGTCGCCGAGACCGAGGGGCCGGGAGCTGCCCTCGGCCTGGTGGACGCGCTGGACCTCGACGCCTACCACGTCTTCCACGCCGTCCGTGCCGACCTGTTGCGCCGCCTGGGCCGGCACGCGGAGGCCGGGGAGGCGTACGAGAAGGCCGCCCGGCGGACGGGCAACCCGGTGGAACGCGCGTATCTCGAACGCCGACGCCGGGAAATCGCGCGTCCGTGACACACGACTCACCGGAACCGGGTCACCGGTGGTCGGAATTTATTTGGGCACCTGGAAGGTTGGCATATACACCCGACACGCTCCGGCCGTCGGGATCCGTCCTGCCGGCCGCAAGCCCGGCGCACCCCAGCGAGGCACTGTGAACCACCCCGTCCCCGAGCAGCCCACCGAGGTCGTGGCCCGGCTGCGCGCCACCTTCCGCACCGGCCGTACCCAACCCGTCGAGTGGCGTACGGCCCAACTGCGCCGCCTGCGCGAGATGCTCACGGAGAAGGGCGCCGATCTCGCCGCCGCCCTCCACGCCGATCTGGGCAAGAGCTCCACCGAGGCGTACCGCACCGAGATCGACTTCACGGTCCGCGAGATCGACCACACCCTCGACCACCTCACCGACTGGCTGCGCCCCGAGCCGGCCCCGGTCCCGGCGCACCTCGGTGACGACGCCCGGGCCTGGACGCGCCACGACCCGCTCGGCGTCGTCCTCGTCATCGCGCCCTGGAACTACCCCGTACAGCTCCTGCTCGCCCCCGTGGTCGGCGCCCTCGCGGCCGGCAACGCGGTGGTCGCCAAGCCGAGCGAGCTCGCTCCCGCCACCTCCGCCGCGCTGGCCCGGCTGCTGCCCGCGTACCTCGACACCGACGCGGTCGCCGTCGTCGAGGGCGGCATCCCCGAGACCACGGCCCTGCTGGCCGAGCGCTTCGACCACATCTTCTACACCGGCAACGGCACCGTCGGCCGCGTCGTGATGCGCGCCGCCGCCGAGCACCTCACCCCGGTCGCCCTCGAACTGGGCGGCAAGTCCCCGGCGTTCGTCGACCGCGACACCGACCTGGACGTCGTCGCCGGCCGGCTGGCCCGCGGCAAGTTCCTCAACGCCGGGCAGACCTGCGTCGCTCCCGACTACGTGCTGACCGACCCGCGGACCGCGGCGGCCCTGGAGCCGCTCCTCGCCCGTGCCGTCGAGGCGCTGTACGGCAGCGACCCCGCCGCCTCCCCCGAGTACGGCCGCATCGTCAACGAACGGCACTTCGACCGCCTGTCCGGCCTGCTCGACTCCGGCCGGGTCGTGGTGGGCGGCACCGGCGACCGTACGACGAAGTACCTCGCGCCCACCGTCCTCGCCGACGTCGACCCCGCGTCGCCCGTCATGCGGGAGGAGATCTTCGGCCCCATCCTGCCGATCGTCACGGTCCCCGGCCTCGACGAGGCGATCGACTTCATCAACGACCGCGACAAGCCCCTCGCCCTGTACGTCTTCACACAGTCCGACGAGACCCGGCGCCGCGTCGCCGACGAGACCTCCTCCGGCGGCCTCGGCTACGGCCTCCCGCTCGCCCATCTCACCGTCTCCGACCTTCCGTTCGGGGGAGTGGGCGAAAGCGGCATGGGCAGCTACCACGGCCGCTACTCCATCGAAACGTTCAGCCACCGCAAGGCGGTACTGGAGAAGCCGCTGAGCTGAGGCAGGGCACCTTCTCACCGCGCCGACCCGCTCCCCACCTGCGATGACCCGGGACGCGGCCACTTGACTGGTCTACACCCTTGACTGGTACAGACCAAAGCGGTTGAGTGAGCTGCCACACCCCCCACCACGGCCGCGCCCACGCCGTGACCGGTCCGTCCGGCACGTGCGCACAAGGCCCGGCTCCGCCCTGCCCTTGTCCGGGTGCGGCCGTGCTCCGCAAAGGAGTTGATCCTGTGTCGAGACGCCGTATCTCCGCCGTGGTGGCCGCTCTCGCCCTCGGCGGTGCCGTGCCGGTCCTGTTGCCGGCGGCTCCCGCGTCCGCCGCCGCGTGCTCGAGCTATCCGAGCTGGGTGGCCGGAAGGTCGTACGCCACCGGCGACATCGTGCGCTACACCGACGGCAAGGCCTACATCGCCGAACACGACAACCCGGGCTACGACCCCACCATCAGCACCTGGTACTGGGAGCCCTACGCCTGCGACGGCGGCTCCACGCCCGTCGGGAACTTCGTGGTGAGCGAGGCGCAGTTCAACCAGATGTTCCCGGGCCGGAACGCGTTCTACACCTACAGCGGCCTCACCGCCGCCCTCGGCGCCTACCCCGGCTTCGCCACCACCGGCAGCGACACCGTGAAGAAGCAGGAGGCCGCCGCCTTCCTCGCCAACGTCAGCCACGAGACCGGCGGGTTGGTGTACGTGGTCGAGCAGAACACCGCCAACTACCCGACCTACTGCGACTGGAACCAGCCGTACGGCTGCCCGGCCGGGCAGGCGGCGTACTACGGGCGCGGCCCGATCCAGCTCAGCTGGAACTTCAACTACAAAGCCGCGGGCGACGCGCTCGGCATCGACCTCCTGAACAACCCCTGGCTGGTGCAGAACGACGCGGCCGTCGCCTGGAAGACGGCCCTTTGGTACTGGAACACCCAGTCCGGACCCGGCACCATGACCCCGCACAACGCCATGGTCAACGGCGCCGGATTCGGCCAGACCATCCGCAGCATCAACGGCTCCCTGGAGTGTGACGGCAAGAACCCGGCGCAGGTGCAGAGCCGGGTGTCCAAGTACCAGCAGTTCGCGCAGATCCTCGGGGTGTCACCGGGTGGCAATCTGTACTGCTGACGGTGGCGATCGGTGCTGCCGAGGTGCCCGGCCCACGGTGGTGAACGGTGAACGGCGGTCTGCCGGGCGTATGTCAGAATCCGCCGATGACCTCCCGAACGATCACCGCGGACGCGGCGGGCACCTGGAAACTCGGCGACCTCGACGTCCACCGCATCGGCTTCGGCTCGATGCGGTTGACGGGCAGCGCGGCCTTCCACCTCGGGGCGCCGAGCGACCGGGAGCGGTCGATCGCCGTGCTGCGCAAGGCGGTCGAGCTCGGTGTGAACCACATCGACACGGCCGCCTTCTACTTCTCCACCCTGCGCTCCGCCAACGAACTCATCAACAGCGCGCTGTCGCCGTACCCGGACGACCTGGTCATCGTCACCAAGGTCGGCCCGTTCCGGAGGTACTCGGGGGAGTGGGGCACCTCGGCCCGCCCCGAGGACCTGCGCGGCCACGTCGAGGAGAACCTGCGCCAGCTCGGCCGCGACCACCTCGACGTGGTCAACCTCCGCCGGATGCCCAAGTACGACTCGATCGCCGAGCACTTCGGCGCCCTCGCCGAACTCCGCGAGGCCGGCCTGATACGGCACCTCGGCATCTCCAACGTCGAGCCGCGCCACCTCGCCGAGGCGCAGGCCATCGCGCCCGTGGTGTGCGTGCAGAACCAGTACGCGCTGGACCGCCCCGACCCCGCCGCCGACGAACTCCTGCGCCTGTGCGCGGAACAGGGCATTGCCTTCGTGCCGTTCTACGCCGTCGCGGGCGAGGCCGGACCGAACGGGACGACCACCGCCCACGACGACGAGGCGCTCGCCGTCGCTCGGGCCCACGACGCGACCCCCGCCCAGGTCCGTATCGCCTGGACCCTGCACCAGGGCCCGCACGTCCTCGCCATCCCCGGCACCGGCAACCCCGACCACCTCGTCGAGAACGTGGCCGCCGGCGCCCTGCGGCTGACCGACGAGGAGCTGGCCGCACTCGACGGGCTCCGCCGGAAAGCCGGTTGAGCCCCGCACCGGCAGTGGCCCAGAGTGAGGGCCCGACATCCGCCCCACGGAAAGAGAACGCGACACATGGCCGTCATCCACCACACCACCCTCAAGCCGACCAAGCTGGAACTCCTCACCGCCTGGCTGCCCACCCGCCCCTGGTACGCGGGTGGTCCGGACGAACCCCGGCTGTCCAAGGCGGGCGGCTTCCGGCTGGACGACCCGAAGGGCGAGGTCGGCATCGAGTTCATGGTGGCCACGGACACCTCGGGCCCCCACCCGGCCGCCTACCTGGTGCCCCTCACCTACCGGGGCGCCCCGCTCGCCGACGCGGAGCACGCCCTCGTCGGCACGATGGAGCACGGGGTGCTGGGCCGCCGCTGGGCCTACGACGGCACTCACGACCCGGTCCTGGTGACCCAGCTGCTCGCCCTGATCGAGGGCACCGCCCAGGCGCAGGCCCAGAGCGCCACGGACACCCCGGACCACGACGTCACCCGGTCCTGCGCGACGGAGGTCCCCCTCGCCTCGGGCACTCTCACCGTCGCCGACGACGAAGAGGGCACCGATCTGTCCCTCCCCGAGGGCGCCACACTCCGCCTCCACCGGGTCCTGCACCCCGCCCCGCAGGGCGCGTCCCTCGTCCCGCCCGGCGCCATCGGCCACGTCGCGGGCCCTTGGCAGCAGCCGGACGGCGAGCGGGTTCAGGGCCTGTTCGCGGCCCTGTACAAGGGTCCCCGGCCCTAGGTCCCACCACGAGGTGAGGCAATCGTGGCGGCACGCGCCGGTCGCCTCGCCTCGCCTCGTCTCACCTGCGGCCCAGGCTCGCGGCACAGTGGAGAGATGAACGCAGACGACAGCGACATTCTGGCCAGGGGGCGGGTGGCCACCAGGCTTCCCGCCCAGGACCTGGACCGGGCCCGGCGTTTCTACGCCGAGAAGCTCGGTCTGGAGCCCGTCGACGAACGGCCCGGCGGACTGCTGTACCGGTGCGGGGGCACCGACTTCGCCGTGTTCCGGTCGACGGGAGCCTCGAGCGGCACCTTCACCCAGATGGGATGGGAGGTCGACGACCTCGACACCGTCGTGTCCCGGCTCAAGGAACGCGGCGTGGTGTTCGAGGAGGTCGACGTGCCCGGGTTCCGTACCAGGGACGGGATCGCGGAGATCGACGGGAACTACCCGAGCAAGGGTGCCCGGGGCGAACGCGCCGCCTGGTTCCGCGACAGCGAGGGCAACCTGCTCGGCATCGGCGAGCCGGTCGTCTGAGCGGCCCCCGCAGCCCGACCGGGCAGCGGCCGTCCGCGGTCCGGCCCTACGAGGGGTTCATCCGAGCTGCTCGTGCAGGAACGGCACCGTGCGCTCCCAGGCGCGGGCGGCCGACTCGGCGTCGTGGACCGGGCGGCCGTCGTTGAAGAAGGCGTGGTCGGCCGGGTAGCGACGGAAGTCCGGGGTGATCCCCGACTGCTCCCGGATGGCGTCGGCGAGCCGGTCGACGCTCTCCGCCGGGATGCTCTGGTCGAGTTCACCGAAGTGCCCCAGGACCTGCGCCTTCAGCCCCGAGAAGTCGGGCAGCTCGCCCTGGATGACGCCGTAGAACGGCACGGCGGCGCTCACTCGCGGGTCGGCCGCGGCCAGGTACAGCACGAAGCCGCCGCCCATGCAGAAGCCGACCGCGCCGACCGTGTCCGAGGTGACCTCGGGCAGGGACAGCAGATGGTCGACCGCGCCGGACAGCAGTTCCACCCCGCGCGCGACCGGGAGGGCCTGCATCATCCGCAGGGCCTCCTGGCTCTCGTGTGCCACGTTGCCGCCGTAGAGGTCGGGGGCGAGGGCGACGAAGCCCTCCCGGGCGAGCCGGTCGGCGACGTCCGCGATGTGGTCGGTCAGGCCCCACCACTCCTGGATGACGATGACGCCGGGGCCGCGTCCGGACGGCGGCAGCGCCAGATAGCCGTGCGCGGTGGTACCGCCGCTCGGGAAGGTGACGTTCTGGTGGGCCGGGGCACCGGTCGACTTCGGCAGTTCGGTCATGACGCGCGACTCCTGTACGGCAGTACGGGCGGGGGGCGGCGGAGCCCGTGGCTCCGACGTGATCACCAGCCTGCCACGCACGGAGTCACCGCTTCCACGCACCCCCCGGCCCGTTCCCTGCTCCCCGCGGTCTCATCCGCAGGGCTGACTGGCGTCGGGTACGTTTTACGTATAACGTCTCCCGTCGATCAATCACCCGCTCGCGATCCGCAGCCCCGCAAGCCCTCCCGGCCCCGCAAGGCTCCGAAAGGCCCCGATGAGACGCATCGCCCTGGTCACCCTCGTCGTCGACGACTACGACGAGGCCATCCGCTTCTGCACCGAGGCCCTCGGCTTCCGCCTCGTCGAGGACACCCCGCGCCCGGACGGCTCCCGCTGGGTCGTCGTACGGCCCGGCTCCCATCAGGACGGCACCGATCTGCTGCTGGCCCGGGCCAAGGACGACGCCCAGCGTGCCCGGGTCGGGGACCAGACCGGCGGCCGCGTCGGGTTCTTCCTGCACACCGACGACTTCGCCCGCGACCACGCCCGCATGCGCGCCGCCGGCGTGACCTTCCTGGAGGAGCCCCGCCACGAGCCCTACGGCTCGGTCGCCGTCTTCCAGGACCTGTACGGAAACCGCTGGGACCTGCTCCAGCCCGCCACCGACTGAGCACCACTGCCGAGCACCACTGCCGAGCACCACCGCCGAGAACCACCGCCGAGGACCACGCACATGACCGCGCCCCGCATCGACACCGACACCCTCCGCCGGCTGCCCAAGGCCGTCCTGCACGACCACCTCGACGGCGGCCTGCGCCCCGCCACCCTGGTGGAACTCGCGGACGCGGTCCGCCACCGGCTGCCCACCACCGACCCGGACGAGCTGGCCGCCTGGTACGTCGAGGCCGCGGGCTCAGGTGACCTGGTGCGCTACATAAACACCTTCGAGCACACCCTGGCCGTGCTGCAGTCCCGCGAGGGTCTGCTGCGCACCGCCGAGGAGTATGTGCTCGACCTCGCCGCGGACGGTGTCGTGTACGGCGAGGTGCGCTACGCCCCCGAGCTGATGCTGAGGGGCGGACTGACCCTGCCCGAGGTCGTCGAGGCCGTTCAGGAAGGTCTCGCGGCCGGTATGGCGAAGGCGGCCGCCGCGGGCACCCCGGTCCGTGTCGGCACGCTGCTGTGCGGGATGCGGATGTTCGACCGCACCCTTGAGACCGCTCACCTGGCCGTCGCCTTCCGGGACGCGGGCGTCGTCGGTTTCGACATCGCCGGCGCCGAGGACGGCTTCCCGCCCGCCGACCATCTGGCCGCCTTCGAGCATCTGCGCCGCGAGAACGTCCCGTTCACCATCCACGCCGGTGAGGCGCACGGTCTGCCCAGCATCCATCAGGCGCTCCAGGTGTGCGGCGCCCAGCGCATCGGGCACGGCGTCCGCATCACCGACGACATCCCCGACCTCGCGGCTGGCAAGCTCGGCCGTCTCGCGGGCTGGGTCCGTGACCGCCGTATCGCGCTGGAGATGTGTCCGACCTCCAACCTCCAGACCGGCGCCGCCGCCTCGATCGCCGAGCACCCGATCACGGCCCTGAAGGACCTCGGCTTCCGGGTCACCGTCAACACCGACAACCGGCTGGTGTCCGGCACGACGATGACCCGGGAGATGTCGCTGCTGGTGGAGCGGGCGGACTGGACGGTCGAGGACCTGCGCACGGTCACGGTGAACGCCCTCAAGAGCGCGTTCGTCCCGTTCGACGAGCGCAAGGCCCTCATCGAGGACGTCGTCCTGCCGGGCTACGAAGCCGCGCTGCGCAGCAGCCCCCTGACGTAGGCGGCCTGTCCGACGTGCTGGAGATCGTCGGACAGGACGCTGACCAGCCGTACGGCCAGTGTCACCGGCGGATCCCAGCGCTCGTCCACGATCCGCTCGAAGTCCTTGGCGGTCAGCCCACGCAGATACCCGAGCGTCTGCTCGTGCACGGCGTCGTAGTACTCGGTCAGCAGGTCACCGGAGTCGACCCGCACCTTGGCGACCTTCGCGGAGCTGTGCCCGTATCCGGTGTCACGGCGCGGAAGGTCGAGGCCGAACCGTTTCTCCCAGCCCTGTGCCAGCCAGACCTGGTCGAGCCCCGAGGCGTCCGCGATGTGGTCGTCCTGGACCCGGGTCAGATGCCAGACCAGCCAGGAGACGGAGTTGGCGTCGGCGGCGGGCCGGGCGTTGAGGTCGTCCGGGCTCAGCCCGTCGACGGTGGCGTGGACTTCTTCCTGGATGCGGCTGTACGCGTCGATGAGGATGTCCTTGGCATGCATGGGATCCACCATCGCGCATCCGCCGCCGTCATGCGCCCTCTGCCGGCAGGAGGCCGCCCTCCGTTTCCAGCAGCGCCATCAGTGCCCGGGCCGCTGGACTGGTGGCCTGCGCGGGCGGCAGCAGGGCGACGGTCTCGTACACGGTCTCGCCGGTGCCCTTGACCGGGAGGGCGGTGAGCGACTCGCGCTTGTGCCGGAAGTGCCGCGGTACGACGGCGATGCCGAGGTCCTCGTCCACCAGGTCCAGGAGGCTGTGCACGTCGTTGACCTCCAGGGCGACGCTCCGGCGGACGCCCGCGGCGGCGAAGGCGGCGTCGGTGGTCCGGCGCGGACCCCAGTCCGGATGGAAGTCCACGAAGATCTCGCCGCCCAGATCCTGAGGCGTCACGGCCGCGCCGGCGCGCGCGAGGCGGTGGCTGGGATGGCACAGCACCGTCATCGGCTCGCTGGTCAGCGGTACGGTGCGCAACTGGTCGGTGTGCTCCGCGGCCGTCCGGACGGCGAACGCCAGGTCCAGGCGCCCCGCCGCGACCTCCTCGGCGAGCGCGCCGGAGCCCGCCTGCCGCAGACAGATCTCCACGTCCGGGTGCCGGCGCCGGAACGTGGCGAGCAGCCCCGCGACGTGCACGCCGGCTATGCACTGTTCCGACCCGAGCGCGAGCATGCCGCGCAGCACGCCCTGCACCGCGGCCACCGCCTCGTGAGCCGACCGCACCTGTGCGAGAATCCGCTCCGCCTCGGTCAGCAGCGCCCGGCCGGCCGGTGTGAGCGTCACCCGGCGGGTGGTCCGCACGAACAGCGGGGTC
Organism: Streptomyces violaceoruber; assembly: GCA_000720805.1. Taxonomy (GTDB): domain Bacteria; phylum Actinomycetota; class Actinomycetes; order Streptomycetales; family Streptomycetaceae; genus Streptomyces; species Streptomyces cellulosae_A. The sequence continues at coordinate 10,631 of JODI01000084.1, read as the reverse complement.
TGCAGCTCCCGCTCCAGGGCCCGGATGGAGGCGGACAGCCCCGACTGGGAGACCAGTAGCCGTTCGGCGGCCCGGGTGAAATGCTGGTCCTCGGCGACCGCGACGAAGTGCTGGAGATGGCGGAGTTCCATGATTGAGAAGCCTATCCGCTGAATCCCATCGGATTCTTCTGTTGGACCACTGCCCCCAGGTCACGAGAGAGTGAGCACGGTTCTCAGGGAACCAGGTATCGCCGTGCCAACCTTCTGGAGTCGCGTTGTACACCGCACACCCCGACCGCTACGCGGACATGCCCTACCGGCGCACCGGACGCAGCGGGCTGAAACTTCCCGCGCTGTCGCTCGGTCTGTGGCACAACTTCGGCCCGGCGGACCGCACGGTCGAGACGCAGCGCGCCATCCTGCGCCGCGCCTTCGACCTCGGCGTCACCCACTTCGACCTGGCCAACAACTACGGCCCGCCCCCCGGCGCCGCCGAGTCCGCGTTCGGCGAGGCACTGAAGGCCGACTTCGCGTCCTACCGCGACGAGCTGGTCGTCTCCACCAAGGCCGGCTACCTGATGTGGCCCGGCCCGTACGGCGAGTGGGGCTCGCGCAAGTACGTGCTGTCCTCGCTCGACCAGAGCCTGCAGCGGATGGGCCTGGACTACGTCGACATCTTCTACTCCCACCGCCCCGATCCGGAGACTCCCCTGGAGGAGACGATGGGCGCCCTGCACTCGGCGGTCCAGCAGGGCAAGGCGCTGTACGTCGGCATCTCCAACTACTCGGCCGAGCAGACTCGCGAGGCCGCGCGCATCCTGGGTGAGCTGGGCACCCCGCTGCTCATCCACCAGCCCCGCTACTCGATGCTCGACCGGCGCCCCGAGGACGAAGGGCTGCTGGACGCGCTGGACGAGCTCCAGGTCGGCTCCATCGTCTTCTCCCCGCTGGAGCAGGGTCTGCTGACCGGCCGCTACCTCAACGGCATCCCGGAGGACTCGCGGGCGGCGAGCGACAGCCCGTTCCTGAACTCGGACGCGGTCACCGAGGACCTGGTGGGCCGCCTGCGCGCCCTCGACGACATCGCGAAGTCCCGCGGCCAGTCCCTGGCCCAACTGGCCCTCGCCTGGGTCCTGCGCGGCGGCCGGGTGACCTCCGCCCTGGTCGGCGCGAGCAGCCCGCAGCAGCTGGAGGACAGCGTGGGCGCCATCCGCAACCTCGACTTCGACGCGGAGGAACTGGCGCGGATCGACGCCCTCGTCAAGGCGTGACCGGCGGGGACGTCACGGCGATGTGCGGCTGAGGGCGCGGGGGCGCCGCGAGCGCGGTGCGGCTACGAGGGGCAACGCCCTGAGGGAAGCCGCATCGGGCATCAGCTCAGGCGTTCCTCCAGCCGCACCGCGCTTCTGCTCAGCTCGGCGGTGAATTCCGCGTCCACATTTTCCCTGTCGTCGCCATGACGTCCTCCGCTGCCCGTGGTCTCCACCTCTGGTGACTCCTGCCGAAGAGACCGCCGACAGCGCGGCAACTCATCGCCGACGTCCTGCCTCAGGCTTGGGCGGGCACCCTGTCCAGGAAACCGAGGACGGCCTTGATCCGCCCGTCCTCGGCCAGGGTGATCACGTCGGAGCCGGCCACCGGTGCCGAACCGTCGGCCTCGCTCACCAGCTCCCAGGAGAAGCGCGCCGTGTCGTGGTGGCCGTCCACCGTGCCGACCGGCCGGAAGAAGAAGCCGGGGAACTGCTCGTGGACCCCCGCGATCACGGCGGCGAGCTGCTCGTGGCCGCCGGCATCGGTGAGCGGGTCGGTGTACGTGCCGTCGGCGGTCCAGGCCGCGGCGACCGCTTTGGCGCGTGTCCCGGCCTCCCGGGCGTTCCAGGCGTCGAAGTAGCGGGCGACGGCGTTCTCGTAACGGCCGGTGTTCGCGGGCATGGGTGATCGGCCTCCATCAAGGACGTACCTGCTGGTCGGAACCGGGATCCGCGACTGCGGCGACCCGGTGACTCCACCCTGCCCGCAGCGGTCCGCGGGGTCGATTACCCCTCAGGTAATGACGGCGACGGTGGGCGCCCGTCGCATTTCGGCCATGTCGGGCGGTGAATATGCCAGGAGACTGGCCGGAATGATGTGGTGACAGTGTTTCAGTAGTGAACATACTCGACTGTCAGGGCACTTCACTGTCCAGCGAAGAGCCGATCACGCACAGCGCATGAGCCGAGTACCGCACATGAGCCGCATCGAAAGTGAGGCCTGGCCGACCAAGTCTGGCGAAACAGCGGGGGAGTGGATCGTGCACGACGAATTCCTGTGCCATGTCACGGGGTACGGCACCTGTGGCGGCCGACGCATCGGCGTACCGCTGGGGACCTACCGTGCCCCCACCCTCGCCCTCGCCCTGTGGTGGCTGCGTGACCGTGCCTCCTGGATCGCGGACCGCCTGGATCCCCGCCCCGAGGTCGAGCACTTACCGGCCGGCGCCCTCGTCCCCGTGGCGCCCACCGTGCCCGACGTGCCGGCGGTGCTGCGCACCTGGTGCGCGGACCCGGCCCAACAGGAGCTGGTGGCCGACGAGTTGGCCGCTGGACGGCTGGTGCGGATCGCCGCCTTCGACGACACCACCGAGTACGAACTGCTGGCGGAATCCGTGGACGCCCTGCGGATGCAGCGCACCGCCGCGGCCCTGTTCACCCCCGTCGCATGACCGCCGCCCGCCCCCCCTTGCCCGCTCTCGGCCCCCCGCTTCCCGTTCTCCGAACGTGCCCCGGTGCCGCACCCACCCGGCCGGCAACCGGCCGAGGCTCCCCTCGTACGGGGTGTGGCGATCACCGCCGGCCCGGCGTAAGGACCGTCACGGGGACTCGGGGACTGTGACGCGCGGCTCGGGGTACGAGCACTGGTGCAGCAGCGTCCGGCCAGTCCGGCTTCCGAGAGAGACACGCATGACCGAGCACCTGGACGGGGCAGGAATACCGACTGGTTTCGACGTGCCCGTGGAACCGCTACGGAGGGCAGCGCACTACACCGGCGCACCGGGATCCATCGCGGAGGCGCGGGCCTTCGCCGGGAGCTTCCTGGAGCAGCTGCGGACAGAATGGTGCGCCGACGTGGACGCCCGTACCCACGACGGGATCCTCCTGGTGGTCAGTGAACTGGTCACCAACGCGGACCGGCACAGCAACGGGCCCTACATCCTGGAGATGGAGGGCACGGTCGGCGCGGTGGCCGTCGTGGTCTACGACAGCAGCGTCACCCTGCCGCAGCGCTTCCCCAAGGACCCCGAGCGCATCGGCCGACACGGCCTGGAGATCGTGCACGCGCTGGCCGTGGAGATCGACGTCGAGCGGGTACCCGTCGGCAAGCGGGTTCGCGCCGTCGTGGACCTGGGCCGGAAGTGAACTCCCTGGCCCACAGTTGAGGGCTCACCGTCGAGACATCACGATTGGGCCCGCCCCCTCGAGCCTCGTCACGGATGCTGTCCCCAGCCGTCCGACGGCTTTATGGGGACGGCACCCGCTCGTTCACGCCGGGCCGGACCGATCGGTCAGGCGCAGCCCAGCTCGCCGAGCATGCCCTGGCGCAGGCGCGTGATGATCCGCTTGATCAGCCGGGACACGTGCATCTGCGAGCAGCCGAGACGCTCGCCGATCTCCGCCTGGGTGGCCTCCTCCACGAACCGCATATGGAGGATCTGCCGATCGCGCTCACTCAGTTCGGCCATGAGCGGGGCGAGGGACTGGAAGTCCTCGACGAGCCGCAGCCCGTTCTCCTCCACCCCGATGAAGTCGGCGAGGACCGCCTCGCCGCCCTCGGGGCCGTCCCCGGTGAGCGCGGCGTCCAGCGAGGACGAGTTGTAGCCGTTGGAGGCGATCTGCGCCTCCACCACCTCGCTCTCGGGGATGTTCATCAGCGTGGCGAGTTCGGCCACGGTCGGCTCGCGGTCCAGCCGGCTGGCGAGCTCCTCCCGGGCCTTGGCCAGCTCCACGCGCAGCTCCTGCAGCCGCCGAGGCACGTGCACGGCCCAGGTGGTGTCACGGAAGAAGCGCTTGATCTCGCCGACGATGTAGGGCAGCGCGAACGACGTGAACTCGACCTCGCGCGCCAGCTCGAAACGGTCGATGGCCTTGATCAGACCGATCATGCCGGTCTGGACGATGTCCTCCATGTCGTCGCCGCGGCCGCGGAACCGGCCGGCGGCGAAGCGCACCAGGGACATGTTCATCTCGATGAGCGTGTTGCGCGCGTACTGGTATTCGTGCGTGCCTTCTTCGAGCTGCGTCAGGCGCTGGAAGAACTGGCGGGAAAGCTCCCGCGCGTCGCGCGGCGCCACGGTCCGCGGGTCCTCGACTCCCGGCAGCGGTCCGTCACCCGTCGTCCTGGTCCCGGCGGTCTGCTTGACGACCTGTGCCTCCGACCGGATCACGGCGGTGTCCATTACCTCTCCCACGAAAGTCACGGCTCGACGTCTGCCTCTTCGGCCTTGGTTGTCTCGGGTCCTGCTCCGGGCTCGCGGCCTGCGAGTACCCGGATCGCGGTGACGTATGCACGCCGACCGCGGAACAGTTGACTGCCCCAGGTCCTTCGACCTTGCGCCTACCCGGGGTAGGGGAGCCCATGCTCGTCGTGTGCCGGGTGTCGGAAAATCGGTGGTCGAACCAGCTCGCCGATGGGGCTTGTGTACCTTATGGTCGATTCCCCCCAGAGCGGAATGCCGACATCTTCCCCTCAGGGCCAGGGAATCTAGTCTGATCAGGGTGACCAACCAAGCGCCGAACCAAGCCCGCGTGATCCCCCTGCGCCCGCCCGCCGCGCGCCCCGGGACCGCCCGCCCAGTGTCCGAACGCCCCGCCGCCTCCCCGCCCCGCCAGGCGCCGACGGCCCCCGCCCCCGTCGACGCGGGGGCGCGGAAGGAACCCCTCTGGCGCGACCTCGTCGGCGACGTGCTGCGCCGCGAACGCCTCGCCCAGGAGCGCACGCTCAAGGACGTCGCCGACGCCGCCCGGATCTCCATGCCGTATCTCTCGGAGGTCGAGCGCGGCCGCAAGGAGGCCTCGTCGGAGGTCCTCGCGGCCGCCGCCGACGCCCTCGGCCTGGGCCTCGGGGACCTGCTGTCGCTGGCTCAGAGTCAGCTCACCCGTCAGGTGCGGGCCGGCGTCACCCGCCGCTCCACGGCCCCGTACAGCGGGCTCTGCCTGGCCGCCTGACCGGCCCGGCCGGCGCCTCAGACCGTCACGAGGCGCCGGCTCACCATCTCGTCGGCCAGTCCGTACGCGACCGCCTCCTCGGCGGTGAACACCTTGTCGCGGTCCATGTCGGCGCGCAGGGTCGCGATGTCGTGGCGCGTATGACGTGCCAGCACCTCCTCCACCTGGGAGCGGATCCGCACCATCTCCTTGGCCTGGAGCGAGAGATCGGACACCGTGCCCTGCCGTCCGCCGCTGGCCGGCTGCCCGAGCAGCACCCGCGCGTGCTCCAGCACGAACCGCCGCCCGGGATCCCCGCCGGCCAGGAGCACGGCCGCCGTCGAGGCCGCCTGCCCGACGCAGAACGTGGAGATCGGCGACTGCACGTACGTCATCGTGTCGTAGATCGCCATCAGCGAGGTGAACGAGCCGCCGGGGGAGTTGATGTAGATCGCGATCTCGTTCTCCGGGGCCGACGACTCCAGATGGAGGAACTGCGCGATGACGACGTTCGCCACGCCGTCGTCGATCTCGGTCCCCAGGAAGATGATCCGCTCCGCCAGCAGCCGGCTGAACACGTCGTAGGACCGCTCGCCCTGCGGGGTCCGCTCGACGACGTTCGGAATCGTGTAGCTCCCCATGTCACAGCCCCATCCGTCGCTTCGAGGCGGCCGGTCGGACGTCCGCGAGGGACTCCACGACCCGGTCCACCATGCCGTACTCCCTGGCCTCCTCGGCCGTGAACCAGCGGTCCCGGTCGCCGTCCCGGGAGATGGTCTGAGGGCTCTGGCCGGTGTGCTCGGCGGTGAGCCGCTCGATGGTCCGCTTGGTGAACTCCAGGTTGTCCGCCTGGATCTCGATGTCCGCGGTGGTGCCGCCGATGCCCGCCGACGGCTGGTGCATCATGATCCGCGCGTGCGGCAGCGAGTAGCGCTTGCCGGGCGCGCCGACGCTGAGCAGGAACTGGCCCATGCTCGCCGCGAAGCCCATGGCGAGCGTGGAGACGTCGTTCGGGATCAGCTGCATGGTGTCGTAGATGGCCAGGCCGGCGTGGACGGAACCGCCCGGGCTGTTGATGTACAGGCTGATGTCGGTGCGCGGGTCCTCCGCGGACAGGATCAGCAGCTGTGAGCACACCCGGTTCGCGGAGATCTCGTCGACCTGGGTGCCCAGCAGGACGATGCGCTGGGCGAGCAGTTGGGCGGCCAGGTGGTCGTCGAACCGGGTGGGCGGGGTGTCGCCCTCCTCGGCCCGGGGCAGCAGGGCCGCCCCCGGACCGGAGGTGAGTGGAGACAACATCAGCACTCCTCCATCGAGTCGTCGTGATCTCCACTGTGGTCAGGGGCGGGGCCCGCCCGGGGATTTCCAGGCCCGTAGCAGATTCGCCAGGGGCAGAGCGGTCACCCCACGGGCTTCTCCCGCAGCTGCCGGAAGAAGGCGCGGACGTCCCCCACCAGCAGCTCCGGCTCCTCCATCGCAGCGAAGTGGCCGCCCCGCTCGAACTCGGTCCACCGCACGATGTTCTCGGTGCGTTCCGCCTTGTGCCGGAGGGGGATCTGGAGTTCGGCGGGGAAGAGGGCGACGGCGGTCGGAGCCGTGGACGGTTCGGCCGGCCGGGCTGCCCACTCGCCCTGGAGGTGCGCGCGCTCGTAGTAGATCCGGGCGGCCGAACCGGCGGTCGCGGTCAGCCAGTACAGCATCACATTGGTCAGCAGCCGGTCCCGGTCCACGGCCTCCTCGGGCAGTTCCTCGGAGTCCGTCCACTCCCGGAACTTCTCGACGATCCAGGCGAGTTGGCCGACCGGCGAGTCGGTGAGCGCGTACGCCAGGGTCTGCGGGCGGGTGGAGTTCAGGACGGCGTACCCGGTGCCCTCGCGGGTCCACTCGCTCCACCGGCGCCACGACCGGAGGGTGCGCTCCCGCTCCTCGGGGCCGAGCGCGGCGAGTTCCCCGTCGGTCGGTTCGGAGGTCGCCTGAGAGCCCGGCAGCAGGGTGAGGTGGACGCCGATGACCCGGTCGGGGTGGGCGAGGCCCAGCTCGCGGGAGATGACCGCGCCCCAGTCGCCGCCCTGCGCCCCGAACCTTTCGTAGCCGAGGCGTCGCATCAGCTCGGCCCACGCGCCCGCGACCCGGCCCCCCTCCCAGCCCGTGTCCGGGGCCGGCCCGGACAGCCCGAATCCCGGGATGCCCGGCACCACGAGGTGGAAGGCGTCGGCCGGGTCGCCACCGTGGGCGGCCGGGTCGGTGAGCGGCCCCACGATGTCGAGGAACTCGACGATCGAGCCCGGCCATCCGTGCGTGACGATCAGTGGGGTGGCGTCCGGCTCGGGGGAGCGGATGTGGGCGAAGTGGATGTTCGCGCCGTCGATGGTGGTGGTGAACTGCGGCCACTCGTTCAGCTGCGCCTCTGCGGCACGCCAGTCGTAGGAGTGCCGCCAGTACCGGACCAGCTCCCGCAGGTAGTCGGCCGGTACGCCATAGGCCCAGCCGGTGCCGGACAGGTCGTCGGGCCAGCGGGTGCGGTCGAGACGGTCGTACAGGTCGTCCAGGTCGCTCTGCGGGATGTCGAGGCGGAAGGGCCGGACCGTGTCCGTGGGCGAAGACGTCATGGTGCGGATGCTAGGTGTATTGGCCCGCAGCGTTGTTCACATGGCTGATTGGCGGCTTGCCTCCGAGTGCGGTGTGGCAGCGATGGTCGGTGCATCGGCCACCTGGATCAGTCGGCCGCTCGACCGATGAGTTCCGCGGCGAGGATCGGTCGATACAGATGACCGTGTTCCACACCCAGGAGGTACTCATGGCAGCCGACGGTTTCACCACATGTCTCTGGTTCGACGGCCAGGCCGAGGAGGCCGCCCACTTCTACGTGTCGGTCTTCAAGAACTCCAGCGTCGGCACGGTGGCCCGCTACCCCGAGGGAGCGCCCCAGCCGGCCGGCTCGGTGCTGACCGTCGAGTTCACGGCCAACGGCCACAAGTTCCTCGCGCTCAACGGCGGCCCCGAGTTCAAGTTCAGCGAGGCGGTCTCGTTCATGATCCTCTGCGAGGACCAGGAGGAGATCGACTACTACTGGACCAAGCTCACCGAGAACGGCGGCGAACCCGGCCCCTGCGGCTGGCTCAAGGACAAGTACGGGGTGTCCTGGCAGGTCGTCCCGGACCGGCTCCAGTCCATGATCACCGACCCGGACCAGGCGAAGGTGGCCCGCGTGACCAAGGCGTTCATGGCGATGAGCAAGTTCGGCATCGCCGCCCTGGAGCAGGCGTACGCGGGCGGGTGAACCGTCCGGACGGACGGTGAGCAGCCCCGGACCGCGGGCGGACCGCGGCCGCGCCCCGTCATCCCGCCTCGGCGAGGATCTCCCCGATCACATGGCGGGAGTTCTCCGCGACCGGCGGATTGGTGTCCCAGTAGCAGGGCAGTGCGATGACCGCGATCGACAGCGCCCAGCCCCGCCCGCGAGCCCACTCGGCCTCGTCGGCGCCCACCGCGTCGCGGAAGATCCCGCGGACGTGTGCGGGGAGCAGGTTCCACGCGGCGATCAGGTCGACGGCCGGGTCGCCCACGCCCACCGTCGCGAAGTCGATCACCGCGCGGAGCCGTCACCGGTGACCAGCAGATTGCCGGGCATGAGATCGCCGTGCGCCCACATCGGCGGCCCGCTGTACTCCGGGAGGCGCAGCGCCTCCTCCCACCGGGCCGTCAGCGCGTCGGTGTCCGCCCGGCCCGCCAACGCGGCGATGGCCGCGCGCATCTCCTCGGGTCGCCAGCGGGACGCCCCGACAGCCCGCCGGCCCGCCGACGGGATCGACGCGACGCAGGGCGCCGACGAACGCGGCGAGGTCCTTGACGAGCAGTCCGGGCTCCTCCAAGCCGCCGACGACCGGGCTGCGACCGTCCAGCCACCGGTAGACGGACCACGGCCACGTGAATCCGGCACCCGGGCCGCCGAGTCCGAGCGGTTCGGGCGACGCGAAGGGCAGCCGCGGGCCTAGGGTCAGCCAGCGCTGCTCGTGCTCCACGTCGGTGACGGCACCGGGATGCCGGGGGAGCCGCACGACCAGGTCCGTGCCGAGCCGGAAAACGGCGTTCTCGGTCCCGGAGGACTCCAGGCGCCGCACGGGCAGCCCCGCCCACCGGGGGAACTGCCCGGCGATCAGCCGCTCGACGAGCGTGTCGTCGATGTCGACCTCGCCCTCACGCGTCTTCATGGCACACATACGGGCCATACCAGCGGATCAACGGGCCCGGTGTCGAAGTGTTTTGACCGTCGCGTCCACAAACCGCCGTCCATAAACCGCCGTCCATAAACCGCCGTTCAGGGACCGCCGACCTGTTCTCCGATCACGCGCGTGACCTCGCGGGCGATCCGCAGGATGCCGGGCGAGCGGACCGGGCACGGCCGGGGCGTGGACGTCGTGGGCGCCAGACAGAAGTGCAGGATGTCCGTGTCGAGGTGCAGGGCGGTGCGGTCGCGCTCGGGCTGGGTGCAGTAGCCGGGGTGCTCGTGCTCGTAGGCGGTGCAGGGCAGGTACTGGACCCAGGTCTGGCGGGCCCCGGCCGGGCTCACCGTCCGCCCGGCGTCGGCGACCAGGTCGCCCGAGGCCGTCGCCTGCTTCGCGTACAGGGCGTTGACGCGGCGGACCCGGTCGGGGGTGATCGGGTCCGGTCCCTGCGCCACCCACACGATCCGCGGCCGCTTCCCCGCCCCGGCCGTCGCGATCTGCTCGGTGAGCCGCTCGGCGTCGGACGCGTACCGCTCGAAGTACTTGCTCCGGGAGCCCGCGTAGGTGATCCCGTCCATGCACCAGGTGTAGCCCCACGCGTTGCCCCAGAACTGCAGGACCACGACGTCCGGGTGGAGCGACCGGACCAGGGCCGCCGCCTTGTCGCGGTCCGGAACCAGGGAGCGTGCCCCCGTCCCCTCCAGGTAGTCGCACAACGTGGTGCCGGAGTAGGGGGCGCTGGTGTACTTCGCGCGCAGGTCCCGCCGTAACTCCTGGCCGAGCACCAGCTGGCTCTCCATCGCCAGCGAGTCGCCGAGGTACAGCACGCTGGGCGCCTTCGCGGGAGCGCTCGGGGCGGAGCCCGCGGTGGCGGCGGGCCGCCCGTGCTCGGTGGTGGCCGACGCGCGCGGTACGTCCGGCGACGGCGGCGGGCCCTCCGGCCCGGACGCCGGGTCCGTGCACGCGCCGAGCAGCAGCCCGGCGAGCAGTACCCCCACGGTCCACACCCTGCGCATACGACCACTCCCGCCCCGGCCACCGAAACGGTTCCCCAGGCAAGCACAGCCGGGCCGAAGGCGGAAGACGTACGACCTCCCCGGCTCCGGCCGCTGTTCACCCGCCGTGGGCGGCGACCAGCAGGTAAGGAAACGCGCGCAGGAGCGAGCCGAACACCCCGGGGTCGCGGCCGGCGACTCCGCGAGAGCGGCGGCGCTCCCGCCCACACCCACCCCGCCCCCTTACTC
>JODI01000083.1 GCA_000720805.1 Streptomyces violaceoruber | reverse complement strand
CCCCCGAACCGGTCCGGGCCCCCGACGCGCCCCCGCCCCCGCACCCCCAGGACGGCACCACGCCGACACCGGTGGCGGACCTGGGCTGAGGGGCAGCGACTCCAGGCGGGCGAGTTCCTGCTCCAGCGTTCGTCCCAGTGCCGGCCGAGTGCCCGCCCGCGATCGGCCAGGACGCCGCCGACCTGTTCGCCCAGCTGGCAACCCTCGACTTCCCCGTCGACCACACCGCAGACCTCACCCTCATGCCCGCGGAGACGCCGCGTGATCAAGTGCGGTGCAAGAAGAACGAGTTGATCGAAGCAGGCCGTGGCACGCGGCTCTCAGCCCGGCTGGGCGGACCTCAGCGCCGCCAGCAGCGTACGAGCGTCCCGGACCGTGGGATGGCCGTCACCGAGACGTACGGCGACCTCGTCCACGACGCGTTCGGCGTAAGCCGTTCCGCTTGTCCCGTCGCAGCCGAGCATGGCGTGGGAGACCTTGAGGCGCAGGGCCAGGGGGTGGTCCTCGCCGAGCCGGGAGCGCGCCTCCGCGGCGAAGGCGCCGCATTCCCGGCGTACCTGGTCGGTCGGCTTCGAGCCGCCTTCGCGTTCCCAGGCGAGGACTTGGGCTTCGAGGTCCCGGGCCGCGGTGTCGGGGGTGCGGGCCTCGGGTGGTGTGTCACTGGTGTCGCCGCCCGTCGCCGGCCGTGCGGCGACCGTGGTGTCGTCCGGCTTTTCGAGCCGAGTGTGGACGAGCGTCTCGAAGCGGCGGGTGGCCGGGAGAGCGGCGTGCTCGCGGATGAGGGTCGTTGCCTCGGCGGGCAGGGGCGGCCGGGCCCAGCGTTCCGCCTCCGGTCCGAGGGGTGCGCCCGCAGGGCCGACCGCGAGGGCCGCGGCGACCTCGGCAGGGGTCGGCCGCCGGGCCGGATCGGCCCGCAGACACGACCGCACCACCTGCTCCAGTTCGGCGGGCAGACCCCCCAGGTCGGGCGTGCCGTCGCAGATGTTGCTCATCACGGCGAGAACCTTCCTGCCCCAGGGAAGGCGCCCCAGGGCGAGGCGGGCGAGGAGCGTACCGAGGGAGAACACGTCACTGGCCGGGGTGAACTGCTGGTGCTCCCGGATCTGTTCCGGCGAGGCGTAGGCGTACGTACCGGCGAACCCGCTCCGGGGCTCGGTCAGCCGCTCGATCTGCGCGATACCGAAGTCGATGACCCGGGGTCCGTCCTCGGTCAGCAGCACGTTCGCGGGTTTGAGGTCGAGATGCACGATGCCCTCGGCGTGAATGGCGCTGAGCGCGGAGGCAATGCCCGCACCGATGACGCGGACGGTGTCGGTATCCAGGGCGCCGCACCGCTCGGCCACCTCCTGCAGCGAGGGCGCGGCCACGAACGGCACGGCCATCCAGGGGGTCTCGCCGCTGGTGTCGGCGGCGATCACGGGCACGGTGAACCGGCCGCTGACCCGCCGGGCCGCGTGCACCTCGTGCGTGAACCCCTCCCGGATCGAGGAGTCGGCCGCGTACTCCGCGTGCAGGGTCTTGACCGCCACCATGACGCCGTCCGGATCCTGACAGAGGTAGACGCGACCGAACCCGCCCTCCCCGACGCGCTCCAGGACCTCGTAGGGACCGAAGGCCGCCGGATCCTCCATCGTCCGCGCGGACGTGGCCCGCGCCACCTGCCTCCACTCCCCCAGGGCCTCGGCTTCGGCATGGACGTCGGTGGGACCACCCTGGGCACGCGCGGGGGCGGGTTCCGGCTCCGCCGGCTCGTCGTCCACCACGACGAGCGACACCGAATGGGCCGTGCCGTCCCGGAAGGAGTAAGCCTGCACGTTGACATTGCCGGCGCCCTCACTGGAGACGTAGACGCCGAGCAGCCCCAGCCGCTCGCACAGAGCGACCTCCTCGGGTATCGGCCGGCGGTCCGCACGGGCGAAGTAGAAGGCGCGGGCCTCGCACCCCTGGTCGGCCACGTGCTGGATCACGGTGCGCCACTGCGCGACGCTGACCCGGTGCGGTCGCGTGTCATCGGTATCACCGCTGACCGGGAAGACCCGGGCGATATGCCGGGCGCGGGCTTCGCGTGCCAGCAACCCGAAGGCCGTGGCGGGTGCCGCCTCCACCTGCCTGGCGAGCAGGGTTCCCGCCGTGTCGCCGATGTGCAATTCCGTCGTCCCGGCTGCCCGAGTGAGTCCATCGCGTTGCTGGGACAGCGTGTCGTACTCGGGAGAACCCGGGCCCTCTCCCCGTAGCTCCATGCACGCGAGCACTTTCCCGAAACAGACAACGGCGTCGGCCAGGCCTTCTGGGTCATCCGTCTGCATGGCCACCTTCGCCTGCGACACCAGCGCGCCGAGCGTCCGGTCACTGCCCGCGCCGTACAGCTCCTCACATTTCTCCGCTATTTGACCGTACATGCGGGCGGCCCTCCGCAGGTCACCGCTCCGCTCGATCTCCGCGGCCGCCGCGACGAGCCCCTCCAGGCTGTCGTGCCCCCGCTCATGACCGAAGGGCAGCCCGCCGGCGAGTTCGGCATAACGCTGTCGGGCGATACCGGTGAGCCGGTGCTGCGAACCGAGCTCGCCCTCGGCGGTCTTCAGCATCCGGGTGAAGGTGCGCAGCGCGGCCGCGTTGTCGCCGGCCTGCTGCTGCCAGTGGCCCATGTCGCAGAGCAGGTTGAGCGCGGCCTCGGTACGGTCCTCCTCCTCGGCCGAGCGGTGCATCTCCTCGTAACGGCGTACGGCTTCCTCGGCCCGCCCTGCCCGGCCGTGCCAGTGCGCGAGCTGGTGGCGGGCCAGGCCGGTGTCCTGATGCCGGGGCCCCTGGAGCCGCTCACGGTCGGAGAGGAGCTGCGCGAACAGCTGCACCGCGCCCTCCGGGTCGCCCGACTCCCCTGTCCAGTGGGCGAGTTGGTGCCGCAGGGCCAGGGTGGCGGGGTCGTCGGGGCCGGGCGCGGCCGTCGCACGAACGACCAGTTCGCGGTACCGCTTCACCGCCTTGCCGGGCCTGCCCTGCCGACCGTCCTGCTCGGCCGAGGCACTGCCCTCCCGCAACCGCGCGACCACCTCGGCCGCCGACTCACCGGACTCCGGAGTGCCGTTCCGTCGCTTGCCGATCCAACGCATACAGACCCCCGGAGCTGTCGATCGGCCGACATCCCGCCCTGTGGGCAGACCGGATGAAGAGCCCGTGGACGGCAAAGTACCGTTCCCCCACAGTGAGCGGGAGTGGGTCGTGGATCCATTCCTGTTCACCGCGCCTGCCTCGAACGGTGTTGGTCGGTCTGGGCTGCCGCGTTCGACCAGCCGCTTGAGCTTCGGCCGGACGTTGTTGACGTTGCTGGGCGTGATCTCCGGAGCCATCGCCTCGCAGACCGCCCGCGCCCGCGGCGGGGCGTCGGCCGCGGCGGGGCGTCGGCCGCGGCGGGGCGTCGGCCGCGGCGGGGCGTCGGCCGCGGCGAACACCGCCATGATCTGCCGGTAGGCCGGATGGTCCGGCAGCTTCGCGACCGGCGGCGTTGTCGTGCGCGGACGCGGCCGGCACCACGACCGCGACGTCCGCCGAGGCGACCCCGGTGCAGGCGCCTGCCGCACGTCGGACTCCCGTACCGCAGGCCCGAGCACCCCGGGCACCTCGGGCACGGCAGATCCCGTACCCGCGAACCCGCGCGCCGAGGGCGCCGGTGACGGCACGGTCCCCGTCCCAACGGCAGCCGTCCCGCCCGCTCGCCGGGACGGCTACAGCGGCATCGGGGCCATGTCGCACTCGATGCGGCGGCGCTGGCGGGCTGCGAGGAGCCAGGGGTGGTCGACGCGGACCACCCGCGTGAAGCCCTCCACGGCCTTGCGCTGGAGTTCGTCGGCCTCGGCACCGCGGCCCAGGCCGCGCAGGTCGAGGGCGAGATTCGCGGTCAGGGACAGGGTGAGCGGGTGGTCCTCGCCCGCGGCCTCGGTCAGCAGGGGGAGGTTGGCCTCGTCGATCCGGTGCGCCCGTTCGAAGTCGAGACGGGCGTAGGCCGTGTTGCCCTGGCCGATGGCGACGGTCAGGGTGGTGACGTGCCGGGGCCCGATCGTCTCGGTCAGGACCGCGGCCGCCGCGTCCTCCAGCTCCCCGGCGTCGTCGAGCGCGCCCAGCGCGCGCAAGGTGGCGGCGAGGTTGGCCTTGCTCAGCAGGGTGTACGCGTGCTCCCGGCCCAGGCGCCTGCCGTAGCGCTCGGCGGCCTCCTCGCCCTGCTTGCGGGCGTTGTCGAGGTCCCCCGCGAGGCGCAGGTCGATGGAGTAGTTGAGCGCCGTGGACACGGAGTCGAAGTGCTCGGCCCCATAGCGTGCGACGAAACTCCGCAGCGTGTCCTCGGAGAGTTTGCGCGCCTCGCCCAGCGCCCCGTCGCGGCGCCGGCAGACGGCGAGGTTGCGGGCGATGCGCAGGGTCAGCGGGTGCTCCTCACCGAGCGCGGTCCGTGCCCGGCGGTAGGCGTCCTCCTGGAAGTCGCGGGCCCCCGGATAGTCGCCGCTCTCCCGCATGTCGATGGAGAGGGCGTTGAGGGAGTTGAGGGTGAGGAAGTTGGAGGGGCCGAACATCTGGTCCCGCAGCCGGGCGTTCTCCTGGTCCAGCACCAGGGCGTCCTGGAACTGACCGCACAGGCGCAGGTCGACGCCCCAGCTGTGGACGGCACGCAGGGTGGTCGGGTCCTCCGCGCCGAACTGGGGACGTGCCAGCTCGGTGGCCTCCTGCCCCAGGTCCCGGGCCTCCTCGAACCGGCCCTGGTAGCGGCGGGCGTCGGCCATGTCGCACAGGGAGTCGATCATCTCCTCGGCCTCGACCTGGATGTTCCGGGAGACCTCGAGCGCCTTCTCGGTGAGCGGGATGGACTCGGCGACCTGACCGATCTGGCGCAGCAGGAACGCGAACCGCTTCGACATCCGGATGACGTAGATGTCCTCCTCGCCGGAGGCCGCGAGCCAGGCGTTCCAGGCCTGGCGGCCGAAGTCCGCGGCACCGGTGTGGTCACCCCAGTAGTAGAGGAACAGCACCGTGTCGTAGACCAGCTCGCGCACCCAGTCGTCGGTGCTGGTCACCGCCTGCGAGGCGAGGACGTGCGGCAGCAGGTCCTGGTAGGCGCGCCATTCCAGGGACGAGGAGTAGCTGCCGGGTTTGGCCACCGACAGCAGCTGGTGGGCGGCACCGCGCATGCTCTCCCGCTCCTCGGGGCCCAGCTTGGCCAGGAGCACGGTCTGCAGCAGGCGGTGCATCTGCAGGGTGTTGGTCCGCGGGTCCACCTTCACCAGGGAGAACTGGCTGAGGTCGCGGATCGCGCGGTTCAGTTTGATCGACTCGCGCAGCAGCGGGTCGACGTCGGGCGTGATGCTGACGCCGCGGCCGCCGCGCAGCACGGACCGCGGGATGGGCTCAGGGGCCATGCTCGCGCAGATGTCGAGGAGCTGCCGCGCCCCCGGGTTGCTCTCCGCGATCCGCGTCAGCGAGATGTCCCACGCGGCCGCCACGGACGTCGGGTAGTCGGGGGTCTTGTCGAGTTCGAGGATCTCCAGGCTGCGCTGCTGGAGCAGGTCCAGGTACTCCTGGACCAGCATGCCGGTGACGGCTCGCCAGGCGCCCGCCTGCTCCACCGCGAGCGGCAGGTCGCCCAGCGCCTCGGCGAGCCGGTCGGCGTCCTCGTCGGACAGGTCCGGGGAGCGCTTCTGGAGCAGCTCGACGGACTCCTCGCGCTCGAAGACGTTCACCGGCAGCGGCGTGGCCACCCGCTCCCAGGCACGGTTGCGGGAGGTGACGATGACCTTCCCGGGGCCGTTGGGCGGGAAGTACCTCCGCGCCACGTCGATGTCCTCGGCGTTGTCGAAGACCAGCAGCCAGTTGTCGTACGGCGCCCCCGTACGCAGGGCTTCCAGGACGGCGGGCACGGCCGTGTTGGCGGCCGGGGCGCCCACGCTCTCCTGCGACGTCGGGGCGACACCCAGCTGGGCGGCGAGCGTGCTGAGCGCCGCGAGGATGAGGCTCTCGCGCTCGGCGGGGATCCAGCAGATCACCTTGTAGTCGCGCTGGTGGGTGTAGATGTACTCGAGCGCCAGCTGGGACTTCCCGACGCCGCCCAGTCCGTGCAGCGCGTGCGGCAGCACCGCCGCGGTGTCCTGGGCGCCGAGCTGCTCCTCCACGGCCCTGAGCAGCGCCTGCCGGCCGACGAACGAGGTGTTCCGCAGCGGAACGTTCACCATGATGGCGGGCGTGGTGGTCGTGGTGCTCGTCATGAGCTGCTCGTCCTCCGAGGCATTGTTGCGGGTCGCGTCGATTACCGGGCTCGGCACGGATTCTCCAGTTTCGTCGGAATTGTTCGACGCTGGAACAGTGCCCGTTCCACCGGGCGATTTCGTGTCGCCCGGCCGGTTCACCTCAGTGGGTGTACCGGCCGCCAAACCGGCGCCCACCCGTTCGGCCGTACCGGCTACGAGCTGGGAGACGTTGGGTTCGATGCGCTTGGCGCGCTCGGAGTAGGGCCCCGACAGCGCGCGCATCACGGCGAGTTCGCTGCGCGCCCAGCCGCGTTCCGCCGGGTCGGGCAGCCGGGCGCCGAGCGGATCGCGCAGGGCGGCGCGCAGCGCGACACCCCGTTCGCCGGCGGCGGGCAGGTCGCCCACCACGCTGACGGTACGGGCGAGTTGGCTACGGGTGGTGGTGGCGAGCAACGCCTCGCGGACCCCGTCGGCGAACTCGGGACGGCCCTCACCGCCGCTGTCCCAGTCGATCAGCCCGCCCATCAGGATCTCGGCGAGGTGGTCGGGGCCGGTCTCCGGCATGGTGCGCCGGCGCAGCTGTTCCATCAGGTCGAACTCGAACGGAATGGCGGCCAGTTGAGTGGCGAGCCGACGCGCGGCCGGGGTGGCGAGGGTGCAGAAGCGGCGTACGGCGGCGGTGGCGGCGCGCGGGAAACGCGGGGCACGCAGACCGGGGGCGGGGGCGCCCTTGGTGAGGGCTCCGGCCAGGACGACCGGCAGGGAGCGGCGTACTCCCCGCTCCCCGGTGACGAGGTCGGCCCAGGCGGCGACGGAGCCGGCCTTCATGGAGAGGACCGGCACCGGGACGGAGCCGTCACCGGCGGCGGGCAGCGGCCGCAGCGGGTCGGGGCCGCCGGGCGGCGCCCAGTGCGCCAGACCATTGTTGGGGGCACCGAAACCGCCGGCCTCCAGGACCGCCTGGTACGGGTAGAGGGAGGTGCGGTGGCGCAGGTGCGGCGGCAGCAGGTGGACGAGCGCGGTGGGGCCGGCGTGGGCGAGCCGGCCGAGCAGGTCGTCGGCGGCCGGCGCGGCCCAGCCGTGCGCGAGGCCGTCGGTGACGACGAGGAAGACCCGGTCACCGCGTCCGTCGAGGAGCTCCGCGGGGTCGGCGGCGGGCCGGCCCGCGGTCCGGCGCAGGGTGGCGGTTCCGGTGCGGGGGACGGTCACCCGGACCGTGCGCACGCCGCGGAAGGCGCCGCTGTGTTCGGCGGCCTCGGCGAGGCGGGTGGCGGCGTCCTCCCAGATCCGCATGGTGGGCGCGTCGTCGATGAGCACCACCAGGTCGAAGACGGCGGTGCGGGCCGGGCGGAGGAAGGGCAGCCACATGCCGTCGACGACTCCCTGCTCGGCGGTGGTCTCTTCGTCGAGTTCGAGGGTGTCGCGGGAGGGGATGCGCCGGGCCAGCCGGTGCAGTGCCCGTGCGAGCAGGGCGGTGGCCCGGCCCGGTCCCTGTGCGGGCGTCTCGTCGGCGGGCAGCAGCGGAAGCCCCACGTGCAGTGCGTAGGGGCCGTCGGGATCCCGTAACCGCCGGGCCCCGGCGGACGGGCCGCCGTGGGCGCCGCCGTTGGGCGCGAGGACGGTGTCCGGGGGCTGGGGAAGCGGGGGGAGATCCCTGAGGTCCGCGAAGTCGGTGAGGTACGGGAGCGTGCGCGGCGCGGGCCGATCGAAGTCGGCGACCGAAGGGACGGTGGAGCTCTCGTCGCCGGCCTGATCCGTCCGGGGCGGGTCGGGGCGTCGTACGTCCTCGTCGGTGTCGTCGGTGTGCGGGGCAGGGCCGGCTTCCGCGACCGCGGTGGGGGCGGCCGGGCCGGGGTGCCCGCCGGCGCGGGCCGGGCGGCCGTGGCGGGACCAGTACGCGGCGAGCCACACCGCGTCGGCGACCTCCTGCCAGCGCGGCGCGGCGTGTTCCTCGGCGTACGGGTCGACGCGGGCCGGTGCGGTCGGTTCCAGGTCGGCGGGGACCCGCGTCCGTTGCTCACGCGCGTACTCGACGGACTCGGAGAACGCCGAAGGAGGCGACGACCCCGATACGGGACCTCCGTCGCCGAGCCCGGACGCGCGCTCCCTGGGAAAGCCGGTCATTCAGCGGCCCTTCGCGAGGTCGCGGAGCAGCATTTCCACGAGCTTACGCCCGTCGGTACGCGCCTGGAAACCACCAGCGGTAGTCATCTGGACAGCGTTGAGTAGTTGGTCCAGGGAGTGTGTGCCGCCGGCCTGGACCTGCTGTACGAACAGGTCCACCAGGTCCTCCGCGCCCTGCGGGCGGGTGCCCAGGTGCCCCTCCACCATGGCCAGAAGCTGTTCCCGGCTGGGTGTGCGCATCTCCAGCGGCAGGCAGCGCCGACGGAAGGCAGCGGGGAATTCACGCTCTCCGTTGCTGGTGATCACCACGACCGGGAACTCCCGGCACTCGACCCGACCGTTGTCCACCTGGGCACGGCCCCCGGGATCGCTGGTGTGGACGCTCGCGGCGTCCGCGGCGTCGCGCACCAGTTCCGGGACGTCATAGCTTCCGTTCTCCAGGACGTGCAACAGGTCGTTCGGCAGGTCGATGTCGCTCTTGTCGAGTTCGTCGACGAGGAGCACACGAGGACGATCGTAGGGCAGCAGAGCGGTGCCGAGGGGACCCAGGGTGATGAAGTCACCCAGGAACGGGGGAAGTTGGGAAACTCTTGACGCCGGACCGGAGTTGACGCCCACCGATGCGGCCTCTTCGGTGTTCTGGATGTTCTCGGTGTTCTCGGCCGCGCCGCGCAGACCTGCCTGCCAGGCGGCGATGGCCTGGGCGCGGCCCATGGCGTCGTGGACGTAGAGACCGTCCCGCAGTGCCGTACGGCTGACGATGTTCCACTCCAGGACGCGCCCCAGGCCGAGCTCCCGGGAGATCAGGTAGGCCAGGGTGGACTTTCCGACGCCGGGCGGGCCGGTGACCAGCAGCGGCCGGCGCAGCAGCAGGGCGGCGTTGACGGTGTCGATCTCGTCGGTGCCGAGCTGCGGGGTGATGTCCCCGGGGCCCAGGCGGCGCTGGGCGGCCTCGGGGTCGTCCGGCGGGGCGGGCTGGGCGGGGCCGCCGCGGAACCGGCGCCACGGCGGGGGCTCCGGAAGGCGGGGCGGGACGGCGGGGGCGCGGCCCGTGGCGTGGAAGACGCGCCAGCCGTTCGGGGCCGTCTGCTCGTGCGCGCTCATGCCGGTGCCTCCTCGCCGGCGAGATCGCCGGGATCGATGTCAACGAGTCGAGTGGGGTCGTCCCAGAAGAAGCCGATGTTGCGGCCCAGGAGCCGGCCCGGCCCATTGGCGTGCAACTCGGCGCTCTGCCGCAGTCGGTGGAACGCGATCGGAATCTGCGCGGGGGTCGGCACGGCGGCGAACACGGCGGTCACCACCTCTCGGCGTTCCTCGTCGAAAACTCCTCTGCGATCCCAGACCGCCAGCCCGATCCCCTCCGCTATGGCGGCTTTGAGTGCCTCCAGGGCCAGACGGTCGGCCGGAGCGTCCAGCACCACGGCCGTATGTCTGTTCTCCCCCGCGAGCACCGCCTGCCATGCCTTCAGACGCGGGCCGTCCGGTTCACTCCAGCCGTGCACCGTGACACCGTGCCGCCGGAGTGTGCGCCAGCGCTCCCGCCACTGCTCCCGAACCTGCGCGTCGTCGCTGCGCATGCGCTCCAGGCTCCGCAGGTGCACCCCGTACTTCAGACCGAGCGGCAGCGGCAGTCCGTCACCGATCTGGTGGGTCAGGCCGGCCACATCGTGGTTGAGCAGCTCGTACGGCAGGACGAACTCGATGCACGGCAACGACTGCAGCCGTCCGCCCGGACCGGGATCGCGTGGGGCCGACCAGAGCCGTGCGCCCTGCCGCAGGGCCTGTTCGACGGCCGCGCCGAGGCCGTCGAGGGTGGTGGTGGAGGGGTCGCCGGGCTGCGGGTGCCAGTGACCGGGCACGGTGTTGAGCCAGGGGCGTACGACGATCTCGCCGCTGCCGTCCCGGGCCGGTTCGACGGCGACGATCAGGCAGCGCGGGATGTCGGGGTCGCTCGCCAGGGCGGAGCGTGCGCCCCTGCGCCGTTCGAGCTCCTCGACGAGGCCGGCGCCTGACGCCCAGGTGTCGACCCAGCCGGCCAGGGCGGACCGGTGGCCCGGCGCGGCGGCCAGCCGGGCCGCGTGGTCCATCAGCAGGACGGCGGGGGGCAGACCGTCGGGCTGGGTGTTCCACTCCAGGACGTGTCCGAAGAGCTGGTCCGGGGCCAGGCCGATGGGCAGGTCGAGGCCGCCCAGTTCCTCGACGAGGTCGTCCCGCAGCCGGGTCGCGGGCAGGTCGACCTTGGCCAGGACGGCCCGGGCGCTGTTCTCGTCGTCGCGGCCGATCGGGCCGGGCGGTCCCCAGGGGGCGTCGGGCACGGCGGCCGGGGCGGGGGCGATCAACCGGTCGAGATCGTCGCCCGCCGGGGTGCCTTCGAGGATGCGGACCACGCCGACGAGTACGTGCTCGCCGCCCGCCACGTTCAGGGCCGCGCGCACCAGCGCGGCCACGTCCTCGCGCTGACGGACCCCGCGCACGTCGACCGGCCGGCCCAGTTGTTCGGCCAGCAGAGCCGCGAACTGGATACGCGCCTGGGCGTCCTCCGTGCAGCTCAGTTCGCACAGGCCGTCGGTCAGGTCGGCCATGAGCTGCAGTCCACGTGGGCGCACGGCGGCCTCCGGGCGCACAACATCCTCGATGGGCTTGTCCAACCCCGCGCCTGTCTCCACCGACTGTCCCCCATGAGCCGGTTGCCTGACCTGACCGACCTGCGAAGTTAGCACGGCAACTGGCGGTTAACCAGGGGCATGTGAGGCCACGGGGCGCGAAGCCCGGCCGAGCGCCCCCTGGTCGGGAGACTCGGCCGGAAATCGATCCTCACGGCCGCCTCGCGGGCCTCAGGCGGTCGTCACAGCCGCGGGTCCACCGGCTCCGACTCCAGCGCCAGCACCCCGAACACCGCCTCGTGGACCCGCCACAGCGGCTCCCCCTCGGCGAGCCGGTCGAGGGCCTCCAGACCGAGGGCGTACTCGCGGATCGCGAGGGAGCGCTTGTGGTTCAGGAAACGGCCCCGGAGGCGGGCGAGGTTCTCGGGGCGGGTGTACTCCGGGCCGTAGATGATCCGCAGGTACTCCCGTCCCCGGCACTTGATGCCGGGCTGCACCAGGCGACCGTGCTCGCCGCGGACGACCGCGCCGACCGGCTTGACGACCATGCCCTCGCCGCCGCGGCCGGTCATCTCCAGCCACCAGTCGACGCCCGCCCGCACCGACTCCGGGTCGCCGGTGTCGACGTACAGGCGGCGGGTCGTCTGCAGCAGACCGCTCGCGTCGTGCTCCACCAGGCGGTCGAGGTGGGCGAGTTGCTCGTCGTGCGGCAGGGCCGCGAGGCTGCGGCCCTGGACGGCGAGGATCTGGAACGGGGCGAGGCGTACGCCGTCCAGACCGTCGGTGCTCCAGCAGTAGCGGCGGTAGGCGTCGGTGAACGCCGAGGCCGCGCCGGCTCGTTCGCGCTGGCGGGCCAGCAGGTCCCAGACGTCCACGCCCCGCGCCGCCGCGCCCTCCAGGGCGGCCAGCGCACCCGGGAACACGGCACCGGAGGCGGCGCCCACGGCCGCGTACTGGCTGCGCAGCAGGCCCTGCGCCTTCAGCGACCAGGGCATCAGCTCGGCGTCCAGCAGCAGCCACTCCGTGTCGAGTTCGGACCACAGGCCGGCCTCCTCGATCGCCGACCTGAGGCGGGCAAGGATCTGCTCCGTCACCGACTCGTCGTCGAAGAAGGGGCGGCCGGTGCGGGTGTAGAGGGACCCGGTCGGCCCGTCCACCCCCCACCGCTTCCTCGCCGCCTCCGCGTCGCGGCACACCAGGGCCACCGCCCGCGAGCCCATGTGCTTCTCCTCGCACACGACCCGCGCGACGCCGTCCTCCCGGTACTGCGCGAACGCCTCGGCCGGGTGCTCCAGATAGCCGTCGAGGTGCGAGGTGGCGGTCGGTGCCATGGTCGGCGGAAGGTACGGCAGCAGCCGCGGGTCCACCGCGAAGCGGCTCATGACCTCCAGGGCCGCCGCCGCGTTCTCCTCGCGGATCGCGACGCGCCCCTGGTACCGGGTCTCCACGGCCCGGCGGCCGTGCACGTCCGCGAGGTCGAGCGGGCGTCCGTCCTGTCCGCCGGGCGCCTCCGACCGCAGCGGCCTGGCCGGCTCGTACCAGACCCGCTGTGCCGGTACGTCGACCAGCTCGCGCTCCGGCCAGCGCAGCGCGGTGAGCTTGCCGCCGAAGACGGCACCGGTGTCCAGGCAGATGGTGTTGTTGAGCCAGGTGGCGTCCGGAACCGGGGTGTGGCCGTAGACCACGGCCGCCCGGCCGCGGTAGTCCTCCGCCCACGGGTAGCGCACCGGCAGCCCGAACTCGTCGGTCTCGCCGGTGGTGTCGCCGTACAGCGCGTGCGAGCGGACCCGGCCGGAGGTGCGGCCGTGGTACTTCTCCGGCAGCCCTGCGTGGCAGACCACCAGTCTGCCGCCGTCGAGCACGTAGTGGCTGACCAGCCCGTCGATGAACTCCCGTACCCGGGTGCGGAACTCCTCGCTCTCGCCCTCCATCTGCTCGATGGTCTCGGCCAGGCCGTGGGTGTGCTGGACCTTGCGGCCGCGTAGGTGACGGCCGTACTTGTTCTCGTGGTTGCCGGGGACGCAGAGGGCGTTGCCCGACCCCACCATCGACATGACCCGGCGCAGGACTCCCGGGCTGTCAGGGCCGCGGTCGACGAGGTCGCCGACGAAGACCGCGGTACGGCCCTCCGGGTGGACGCCGTCGACGTAGCCCAACTTGCCGAGCAGTGCCTCCAGTTCCAAGGCGCAGCCGTGGATGTCGCCGACGATGTCGAAGGGGCCGGTGAGGTGGGTCAGGTCGTTGAAGCGCTTCTCGGTGACGACGGTGGCCTTGTCGATGTCCTCGACGCCCCGCAGGACGTGCACCTTGCGGAAGCCCTCGCGCTCCAGGTGCCGCAGCGAGCGCCTGAGTTCGCGGATGTGCCGCTGGATGACCCGGCGCGGCATGTCGGCGCGGTCGCGGCGGGCCGCGTTGCGCTCGGCGCACACTTCCTCGGGCACGTCGAGCACGATGGCGATGGGCAGCACGTCGTACTGCCGGGCCAGGTCGATCAGCTGCCGCCGGGCGTCCGACTGCACGCTGGTCGCGTCCACGACGGTGCGGCGGCCGGCGGCCAGGCGCTTGCCGGCGATGTAGTGCAGGACGTCGAAGGCGTCCCGGGTCGCGCTCTGGTCGTTCTCGTCGTCGGAGACCAGGCCGCGGCAGAAGTCGGAGGAGATCACCTCGGTGGGCTTGAAGTGCCGCCGGGCGAAAGTCGACTTGCCGGAACCGGAGGCGCCGATCAGCACGACGAGGGAGAGGTCGGTGACGGGCAGGGCCCGTCCCTCCTGAGTCATCGTCGTCATCGTCATGCTGCCGTCGCCTCCTTCTCGTCGCCGGTCTTCGTCTGCTCGTCGGCGGTCTTCGTCTGCTCGTCGGCGGTCTTCGTCTTCTCGTCCCCGGTCTTCGTCACCGCGGTGCCGATGTCGAAAACGGCCATCTGGGTGGGCGGGCCCACCTCCGGGTCGTCGGGTCCGACGGGGACGAACTCCACGCCGTATCCGTGCCGTCGGGCGACCTTCTCGGCCCAGGAGCGGAACTCCGCACGCGTCCACTCGAACCGGTGGTCGCCGTGCCGGACATGGCCGGCCGGGAGGGACTCCCAGCGGACGTTGTACTCGACGTTCGGGGTGGTCACCAGGACCGTGCGCGGACGGGCCGCGCCGAACACGGCGTACTCCAGGGCGGGCAGCCGGGGCAGGTCGAGGTGCTCGATGACCTCGCTCAGCACGGCGGCGTCGTACCCCTTGAGCCGGTTGTCGGTGTAGGCCAGCGAGCTCTGGAAGAGCTGGACACGCGAAGCCTGCCGCTCTCCCATGCGGTCCAGTTTCAGCCGCCGGGCGGCGATGGTGAGGGCCCGCATCGACACGTCGACGCCGACGATCTCGGTGAACCTCGGGTCCTTGAGCAGCGCCTGCACCAACTGACCCTGCCCGCATCCGAGGTCGAGGACCCGGGCGGCGCCGGACGCGCCGAGCGCGGCGAGGATCGCCTCCCTGCGCTGCACGGCGAGCGGGGTCGGCTTCTCCTCGGCCTCGCTCTCCGCCTCGACCGCGTTGTCTATCTCCTCGACCTCGCTGTCGTCGGTCTCGGCCAGCCGCACCAGTTCCAGCCGCTCCCTCGCCTCCCGGGTCAGCGACCAGCGGCGGGCCAGATATCGGCTGGTGATCAGCTTCTGCTCCGGGTGCGCGGGCAGCCAGCCCTCACCGGCGCGCAGGAGCTTGTCGACCTCGTCGGACGCCACCCAGTAGTGCTTGGCGTCGTCGAGCACGGGCAGCAGGACGTACAGGTGGCGCAGCGCCTTTGCGAGGGTCAGCGTCTCGGACTCCAGTACGAGACGCACGTACCGCGAGTCACCCCACTGCGGGAACTCGCTGTCCAGTGCCACCGGCTCCACGGTCGTCGTCCAGCCGAGCGGCTCGAAGAGACGCCGTACGAGCTCCGGGCCGCCCCGGGCGGGCAGCGCGGGCACCTCGATGCGCAACGGCCTTGCCTGGTCCGGGAGTTCGGGCCTGGCGTTGCACACGCCCCGCATCGCGCTGGAGAACACGCCGCTCAGCGCCACGGCGAGCAGCGAGGAGGCCGCGTACGGGCGGTCGTTGACGTACTGCGCGAGGGCCGCGTCCGGGGCGCCGCCGCGTCCCTTGCCCTTGCCGCGCCGGACCAGTGCCACCGCATCGACCTCCAGGAGCAGCGCCGCCGTGCAGCGCTCGGCGTCGGCCTCGGGGTAGAGGACGTGCGCCTGGCCGTAGGAGGTGGAGAACGCCTGCGCTTTCTCGGGATGCTTGTGCAGCAGGTGGCCGAGGTCGGTGGCGGGGCGTTGTGGGGTGCCGGTGGTACTGATCGTCAGGAACATCTGGGAGGCCTCTCCGGCCGGTGGATGAGACAGGGTGCCGTACGTGCGCGAGCCCCCGGGGACGGTGACCCCGGGGGCCCGGCAGGACGACGGTCATACGATCCCACACCCCTGCCGACCGGCGCTTTCGTTTATTCGGGGTGCCCTTCGCGGTGCCGTTCGCGGTGCCGTTGCGGCCCCTGTGCGGGGCTGTTCGCCGTGCCGTTCGTGGTGCGCGTCACGGGGTGCTCCAGGGGCCGACACCCAGCAGCATCCGGATCACATCACCTGTCGTGGAGGCCATGGTTCCGGCCGCGGGCTTGTCACAGCTGAGCCTGCACCTGGGACGAGATCAGCTCCAGGTGGTCCAGGTCGGAGAGGTCGAGGATCTGGAGGTAGAACCGCTCGGTGCCGAGTTCGGCGTAGCGGCCGATCTTCTCGACGACCTCGGCCGGGGTGCCGGCCAGGCCGTTTTCCTTGAGCTCGTCCACCTCACGGCCGATCGCGGCGGCACGGCGGGCGACCTCCTGGTCGTCCTTGCCGACGCAGGCGACGAGGGCGTTGGAGTAGGTGATCTCGTTCGCCCGGCGGCCTGCCTCCTCGGCGGCGGCCCGGACCCGGCCGAACTGGCGCTCGCAGTCCTCGAACGAGCCGAAGGGCATGTTGAACTCGTCGGCGTACCGGGCGGCCAGCCGCGGGGTACGGGTGGCGCCGTGACCGCCGATGAGGACGGGGATCTTGGCCTGCGCGGGCTTGGGCAGCGCGGGCGAGTCCTTGAGGTCGTAGTAGGTGCCGTGGAAGTCGAAGGTCTCGCCGAGCTTGGTCGCCCACAGACCGGTGACGATCGCCAGCTGCTCCTCCAGGCGGGCGATCTTCTCCTTCGGGAAGGGGATGCCGTACGCCGTGTGCTCCTCCGCGTACCAGCCGGCGCCCAGGCCCAGTTCGACGCGGCCGCCGGACATCTGGTCGACCTGCGCGACCTGGATGGCGAGCACGCCGGGCAGCCGGAACGTTCCGGCGGTCATCAGTGTGCCTAGCCGGATGCGCTTGGTCTCGCGGGCCAGGCCGGCGAGGGTGATCCAGGCGTCGGTGGGGCCGGGGAGGCCGTCCGCGTCGCCCATCTTGAGGTAGTGGTCAGAACGGAAGAACGCCTCGAAGCCGAGGTCTTCGGTGGCCTTGGCGACGGTGAGGAGGGTGTCGTAGTCGGCGCCCTGCTGGGGCTCGGTGAAGATGCGGAGATCCATGCTCCCATCCTGCATGCCGGGGCGACGGGCGAGCGCGGCGGTCCCCCGGGCACTGTGACTCCCGGTCGGGTGGAAGCGTCAACCGGTCACGCGTCAACGCCGGGCCAGGGGCGACCGCAGCGGGGGGCTGGTGCCGGGGCCGGGGCCGACCGCAGCGGCGGCTGGTGCTGGTGCCGGGGCCGACCAGCTGACCGAAGGGAGTGGCCGGCGGTGTGGACGGCGGTGTGGACGGCCGCGGTTCGCCGGGGCTTGTCACGCCGGTAACGCCTCGTCCCTGTCCGTCAATCTGCGGAGCATCTCCGTCACCCTGTCTCTCGACTCGTCCGCCGCGTCGATCGCTTCCATGCACTGCCAGTACGTGGTCTCGTCGTCCGCGGCGGAGGCGAGGCCGACCAGGGCTATGCCCACCTCGCCGAGCAGGCCGCCGAGGTACGTGAGGGCCTGGCGGGCGTCGCCGAGGTCGGTGAGCTGGGCTGCCAGCAGCGCCTCGGTGTCGATGTCGGGTCGGTCGATGACCCCGCAGCCTCTGCCCGCCAGTTCCGTCAGCCCCAGTGCCTCACCCCGCAGTTCGGGCGGGCCGGCGACCGCTAACCGGCTCCCTATCGCCTGGGCCAGGGCCTGTGCCTGCCACACCGCCGCCATGACCTGAGGCGCGTCGCCGCTGCCCGCCAGGGCGCGCCTGCTCGTCAGGATGAGCCGCACAGCGTCCATGCGCTGCCCCCGTCTGTCCGACGTGCCCTTGACACGTCCGCCCGAACTCCCTTGTTCACTACCCAGAGTGAGGTCGATTGAGACGAAAAGCCAGAGGAAGGCTGACATCTTCGGACAACGAATCGGTTTCGGACGGGGTTTTGACTACTGAAAGTGAAAGTGGAGTTGGCTATTCCTCCCGATGGGGTCGTGCGGTCACGGCGCCGGGAACCTCCGCTCGTTCCGGTCGATCTTCGCGTCCAGTGCCGCCAGCGGGTCGATGCCGAGCACCTCGCACAGCTGGAGCAGATACGCGAGTACGTCGGCGACCTCGTCCCTGACACGATGCGCCGTGTCGGGGTCCTCCATGACCCGAGCCGACTCCTCGGGCGTCAGCCACTGGAAGATCTCGACCAGTTCGGAGGCCTCCACGCTCAGCGCGGCGACGAGGTTCTTGGGCGTGTGGTACGGCTGCCAGTCGCGTGCCGCCGCGAACTCGGCCAGCCTGCGCTGCAGTTTCGCCACGTCGAGAGGTTCTGTCACGGCCTCAGGTGTACCACCGTGACACCCTCCGCTCCGGCGGCCCAGGACGCGTCGCTCACCGCGCCGACCAGGCGGATGTGGCCGCGGTCGCACATACGGGCGGCGAGCCGCAGCAGTTCGGCGCGCTGGCCGGGGTCCAGGGCCCGGTCGAGGTTGTCGGCGAGGACGGTGAGCGTCTGCAGGGCCGCGGGCACCTCACCGGCCGGGTCGACCTCCAGGACCCCGGGCCCGGTGAACAGCACCAGTGCCAGCGCCAGATATCTCAGCTCACCGTCGCCCAGCCGCCCGCAGTCCGTACGGGTGCCGTCGCCCCGGTCGAGCAGGGCCCGCACCGTCGCGTCGGCGAGCGGTTCGGCGAGCACGTCGGTGACGGGGCCGGCGCATCCGGTGCGGACCGCGGCGACGAACTGCGTGTGCCGTCTGGCGCACTCGGCCTGCGTGCGCCACAGCACGTCGGCGAGGTTGTCGCAGCCGGAGAGCAACCGCCCCGAGCCGGTCGGTACGGGGGCGCGCATCCGGCCGGGCCGTGGATCGCAGGCGAAGACGGAGCGCAGGGCGACCACCATCTGCTCGGCGGCGGCGAGGACCCGGCGCTGTCCGTCCGTCCTGCCGGCCACGCGCAGCGGGAGCAGGGCGGTGCCGAGCCGGTCGTCGGGCAGCGACGCGCGGGTGACCGGCGTCTGCCCTCCCGTGTGCCACGCGGCCTCCACCTGTCGGCGGTTCGGGTCACGCAGGGCGGTCTGCAGCAGCACCAGTCCGCCGACCGACAGCCGCTCCCCCGCGATACGCAGGCTGGGCTCGGCCTGGACGGCGACATCGAGCCGGATCGGATCCTCGGGGCCGTCGGCCGTGCAGCCGATGCGGAAGCCGCGCCGGCCCTGGGCGTCGGGCCGGGCCCGGTCGGGCACCCAGGCGAGCGGGTCGGGGAACACCTCCCCGAGCGGCGTGCCGCCGCCGAGCCGGGCGAGAGCCTCGTAGGCCCGCAGCGCGCTGCTCTTGCCGCAGCCGCTGGGCCCGGCGAAGAGGGTGAGAGGGCCGAGCGGGAGGTCGGCCCGGCGATGCCCCGCGAAGGCGGACAGCCGCAGCTCGGTGACGCGCGGCCGGTCCGGACGGCCCTCGGCGGTGCCGGGAGGCGGGGCCGGGGAGGACAAGGGACGCCGGGGCGGCGCGGAGGGCACGGTCATATGCGGACGCTATGGCTCCGCCGGCCGGGCGAATCGTTCCGTCGCGGCGCCCTTCCTACGATCGGGGGATCAACCCGTGGTCCGGCTCCCCCGCCGTCACTCCCACTCCGCTGACGCCCTCAGCCCGCTCACGCCTCCCCCACCCTCACACCCTCATACCCCAGGAACCCCCGCCCCCTCCATCAGCCCGGTCACCTCCGTGCCGGCCGGTGTGAGCAGGAACACGTTCCGGTCGACGCGGTGCATTCCGCTCGCCAGGCCGAAGACGACGCCCGTGCTGAAGTCGAGGATGCGCTTGGCGACCTCGGTCTCCGCGGCGGTGAGGTCGAGCAGGACGGGGACGCCCGCCATCAGCGTCTCGGCGACCTCGCGGGCGTCCGCGAAGACGGTGACGCGCAGGACGACGAAGCGGCGCCGCAGCTCGGTCTCGGCCTCGGGTATCGACCGGTGGTCGACCGAGGACGGCCAGGCGTCCCGGCCTCGCAGCGGTACGACTTGGGCGAGCCCCTCCCACTGTTCGTCGGTGACATCGTGGCTGTTCACCGGCATGCTCCGTCCTTGGCTCGCACTGCTGTCTGCATCGGGCAATTCTTACGCATGGTCACCCGTTCGGCCCAATGCGACACGCTCCGCGATGTCGATGTGCCGCACATCGAGCACCTTTCACACCGGCGCCACCCCGACGCGCTTCCGACCGGCGTACCTCACATCGGCGCACCTCACACCGACAGCAGGACGGCTGTGCAGCGGGCGTAACCCCTCGTGATCAAGCCGTGTCACATCGGCGTAACGGGCAATTCGTACGGTCGAAGGCATGACGACGACCCCCCAGGCGCAGCAGACGCAACAGGTGCGGACCGTCTGCTCCTACTGCGGTGTGGGCTGCGGCATGGTGCTCGATGTCGGGATGGGGCCGGACGGCAGGCGCACCGTCCTGAAGGCGTCCGGCGACAAGGCGCACCCGGCGAACGCGGGCCGGCTGTGCACCAAGGGCGCGACCACGGCCGAGATGCTCGCCGCGCCGGGGCGGCTGACCAGCGCGCTGGTGCGGGACGACCGGGGCGAGGAGCCGGTCCCGGTGCCGGTGGCCGACGCGATCGCCGACACGGCACGCCGGCTGCGCGCGATCATCGACGAGCACGGGCCGGACGCGGTCGCCTTCTACGTCTCCGGGCAGATGAGCCTGGAGGCCCAGTACCTGGCGAACAAGCTGGCCAAGGGATTCGTGCGGACCAACCAGATCGAGTCCAACTCGCGGCTGTGCATGGCGAGTGCCGGTGCCGGATACAAGCTGTCGCTGGGTGCCGACGGGCCGCCCGGATCGTACGAGGACTTCGACCGGGCGGATGTCTTCCTGGTCATCGGGTCCAACATGGCCGACTGCCATCCGATCCTGTATCTGCGGATGATGGAGCGGGTCAAGGCGGGGGCCAAGCTGATCGTCGTCGATCCGCGGCGCACCGCCACGGCCGCGAAGGCCGACCTTTTTCTGCAGGTCAAGCCGGGCACCGACCTCGCCCTCCTGAACGGGCTGCTGCACCTGCTGGTCGAGAACGGGCACACCGACCCCGAGTTCGTCGCCGCGCACACCGAGGGCTGGGAGGCGATGGAGTCCTTCCTCGCCGACTACGCGCCGGCCGCGGTCGCCGAGATCACCGGGCTGGCCGAGGACGACCTGCGTGAGGCGGCCCGGCTGATCGGTGCGGCCGGGGAGTGGATGAGCTGCTGGACGATGGGGCTCAACCAGTCCACGCACGGCACCTGGAACACCAACGCCCTGGTGAACCTGCATCTGGCGACCGGCGCCATCTGCCGGCCGGGCAGCGGGCCGTTCTCCCTGACCGGCCAGCCGAACGCCATGGGCGGGCGCGAGATGGGGTACATGGGGCCGGGGCTGCCGGGGCAGCGGTCGGTGCTCGTCGACGAGGAGCGGGCGTTCGCCGAGGACGTGTGGGAGCTGGAGCCGGGGACCCTGCGGGGGGACGGGGTGGGCAAGGGCACCGTCGAGATGTTCCAGAAGATGGCCGAGGGGGAGATCAAGGCCTGCTGGATCATCTGTACCAACCCGGTCGCCTCGGTCGCCAACCGCCGCACCGTCATCGAGGGCCTGGAGGCCGCCGAGTTCGTCGTCACCCAGGACGTGTTCGGGGACACCGAGACCAACGCGTACGCCGATGTGGTCCTGCCCGGCGCGATGTGGACCGAGGCGGAGGGTGTCTTCGTCAACAGCGAGCGCAACCTCACCCTGACCCGGGCCGCGTCCGACCCGCCCGGGGAGGCGATGGCGGACTGGCGGATCATCGCGGCCGTCGCACGGGAGATGGGGTACGAGAAGGGGTTCTCGTACGACAGTGCCGAGGACGTCTTCGAGGAGATCCGGCGCTTCTGGAACCCCGTCACGGGGTGGGACCTGCGCGGGGTGACGTACGAACGGCTGCGGTCGACGCCCGTGCAGTGGCCGTCCGCCGCGGAGGACGGCCCCGACCGCAATCCGATCCGGTACCGGTCCGGTGACGGCGGGCTGCGGTTCCCGACCGCCAGTGGGCGGGCCGTCTTCCACGCGCGGCCGCATCTGCCCGCGGCCGAGATGCCGGACGACGACTATCCGTTCGTCCTGAACACCGGGCGGGTGCAGCACCAGTGGCACACCCTGACGAAGACCGGGAAGGTCGCCAAGCTCAACAAGCTGAACTCCGGGCCGTTCGTGGAGCTGCATCCCGAGGACGCGCGGGAGTTGGGGATCGTGGACGGCGACCGGGTCGAGGTCGCCTCGCGGCGCGGGCGGGCCGTGCTGCCCGCGGTGGTCACGGACCGGGTCCGGCCCGGGGCCTGTTTCGCGCCGTTCCACTGGAACGACCTGTTCGGGGAGTACCTGAGCGTCAACGCGGTGACGAGCGACGCGGTGGATCCCCTGTCGTTCCAGCCGGAGTTCAAGGTGTGCGCGGTGTCGTTGACGAGGGTCGCGGCACCGGCCGCGCCGCCCGCCGAGGTCGTCGTCCCCACCGCCGTCACCCCGGGCGCCGACCCCTTCGGGATCGCTCCGGCCCCGCCGCCCGTGCTCACGTCTCAGGAGCGGCTCTATCTCACCGGCTTCCTCGCGGGCATCAACTCCGGTGCCCCCGGCGTTCCGGTGCTCCCGCCGGACGCGCCCTTCAGTCCGGAGCACCGGCTGTGGGTGGACGGTGTCCTCGCCGGCATGTACTCGCGCACGGCCGCCGAGCCCAGCACCCAGCCCGGCCGTGAGGTCGTCATCCTGTGGGCCTCGCAGACCGGCAACGCCGAGGAGTTCGCGGGGGCCGTCGCCGACCGGCTGTCCGCCGGAGGGCACCGGGCGCGGCTCGTCGGGATGGACGAGACCGAGCCGGGCGCACTCCCGTCCGGTGCCGACCTGCTCGTGATCACCAGCACCTTCGGCGACGGCGACGCGCCCGACAACGGCTCCGGGTTCTGGGAGACGCTGGCCGGGCAGCAGGCCCCGCGCCTTGACGGCGTCCGCTACGCCGTGCTGGCCTTCGGCGACTCCTCGTACGACGACTTCTGCGGGCACGGGCGCCGGCTCGACGCGCGGCTGGACGAACTGGGCGCGGTGCGGCTCGCGCCACGCATCGACTGCGAGCCCGACTACGAGTCCTCGGCCGGGACCTGGCTGGACCAGGTGGTCACCGCGCTGGGCACCTCCTCGACGGAGACGGCCGAGAGGGCCGGGAGCACCGGGACGGCCGAGAGGGCCGGGACGGCCGAGGCGGCCCCGGGCGTGAAGCCCGCCCGTGCCGCCAGGCCCGCGGTCACCCCGGCCCGGCTCGTCGGCAACCGGCTGCTCAGCGGGGCGGGCGCGGGCAAGGAGGTCCGGCGGTTCACCTTCGACACCAGCGGCACCGAGCTGACGTACGAGGCGGGGGACGCGCTCGGCGTGCGGCCGGTCAACTCGTCCGCGCTGGTGGAGGAGTGGCTGACCGTGACGGGGGTCGACGGGGCGACTCCCGTGTCGCTGGAGGGGGTGGGTGAGCTGCCCTTCGCCGAGGCCCTGCACCGGCGGCTCGACATCACGCGGATCACCCCCGGCCTGCTGCGCTTCGTCGCCGAACGCGTCCGTGACGACCGGGAGTTGCGCAGGCTGCTGCGGCCCGACAACAAGGACGGGCTGGCACAGTGGAGTTGGGGACGGCAGGCGGTGGACGTGCTCGCCGAGCATCCGGTGCGGGCGGACGCGCAGGACTGGGCGGACGTCCTCAAGAACCTGCAGCCACGTCTGTACTCCATATCGTCCAGCCCGCTGGCCGACCCGCACCTCATCTCGCTCACGGTGTCCGTGGTGCGCTACGAGAACCTGCACGGCCGCCCCCGCGGCGGGGTCTGCTCACCGTTCCTCGCGGACGCCGAGGCGGACACCGAGGTGCCGGTGTTCGTGCAGCGCTCGCCGCACTTCCGGCCGCCCGCCGACGCGTCCACGCCGATGGTGATGGTCGGCCCGGGTACCGGGGTCGCGCCGTTCGTCGGCTTCCTCCAGGAGCGGCGCGCGCTCGGGCACCGGGCGCCCAACTGGCTGTTCTTCGGCGAACAGCACCGCGCCACCGACTTCTACTACGAGGAGGAGCTCACCGGACTCCTCGACGAGGGCTGCCTCACCCGACTGGACACCGCCTTCTCCCGCGACCAGCGCAACAAGGTGTACGTGCAGGACCGGATGCGCGAGCACGGCCCCGAACTGTGGCGCTGGCTCCAGGAGGGCGCCCACTTCTACGTGTGCGGCGACGCCTCCCGGATGGCCAAGGACGTCGACCGGGCCCTGCGGGACATCGCGGTCGCACACGGCGGGCTGGAGGAGGCCGAGGCGTCGGCGTGGGTGAAGCAACTGGCGGCGGCGAAGAGGTACGTACGGGACGTGTACTGAGGGCGTCCCGGCGGCTGCGGATTTTCCTGATCGACCTCCCGCGCGGCGACCTCGCGTGCGAGCACCTTGATCAGGCCGCGGTCCGCGTGAACTTGAGCGTGGCGGCGACCGTGGTCAGGCCGCGGATCATGCCCATCTGGTTCCAGCCCAGGCCGAACTGGGAGCGGTCCACGGTGAATTCGGCGTCCAGGGTGAGCGCGTCGGCGTCCGATGAGACCAGGCGGGCGGTCAGGGACAGGGGCCTGCTGATGCCGCGGGCGGTCAGCTGACCGACGACCTGGACCGTCCCGCCGTCGCGGAGCTCGGCGCTGCGGACCGCGAAGGTGATCACGGGGTGGTTCTCGACGTCGAAGAAGTCGGCGGACCGCAGGTGCTTGTCGCGCTTGGCGTGCTTGGTGTCCAGGGAAGCGGCGTCGAGGGTGAGGGTGCCGACGGCCGATCCGTCGGGCCGCACCTCGCCCTGTCCGGAGACATCGGTGAAGGTGCCCTTCACGGTGACCAGGCCCCACATGGTCTTGTGCCGCAGGGCGACGGTGGAGGCGGTGCGGTCGAGCTGCCAGGTTCCGGTTTCGACGGTGGTGGTCATGACTGCCTGCTCTCTGTCGTACAAATTTGGATGACAGCAAGCTACCCAATTATTCAAACTTGGACAACCGCTAGAATCGAATCCATGGCCGATCTGCCCGCATGTCCCTCCATGTCCGCCGACGGACTCCTGCCCACCGAGCTGCGGGCCTGGATGGTGCTGCTCGCCGCGACCGGAGCCGTGGAACAGCAGGTGCGCGCGGTGGTGAAGGAACGGCTCGACGTCTCGCACGACGAGTTCCTGGTCCTGTGCCTGCTGGCCGAAGTGCCGGAGGGCCTGCGCATGACACGCATCGCGGAGTACCTGGGCCGCCCCAAGACCCGCCTCACCTACCAGATCGCCTGCCTCCAGCACGCCGGTCTCGTCACCCGCAAGTCGGTGTGCGGCGACAAGCGGGGCGTCGAGGTCACGCTCACCGACAAGGCCCGGCGCCTGCTGACGGAGGTCTCCGAGCCGCTCTCCGAGACCGTCGTGCAGGCCCTCGGCCGGATCATGGGCCCCACCCAGCGCGAGGCGATGCGCGCGCTGCTGCCCGACGTCGCGGAGCCGTCCGACGCCGAGTAGGCGAACAGGGGGCGCCTGCCGGAACGGGCGGCGGACAGGCACCGTGTGGTCGGCGCCGTGGTGGGGTACCCGGTCGCCCCGTGCCCCGGCACGGGCGCCGCTGCCGCGCCGACCGCGAAGGAGGCATCCCATGGGCGCGCTGGACCTGCCCGACCCCGTCACCGGGCGACCGGCCGCACCGCCGGTCGACGCGGGCGCGCTGGAGGCCACGTTGCGCGAACGGGTGGACGGCGAGGTCCGCTTCGACTCCGGCAGCCGGGCCGCATACGCGACGGATGCCTCGAACTTCCGGCAGACCCCGATCGGCGTGGTCGTCCCGCACACCCCCGAGGCCGCCGCCGAGGCGGTGGCCGTGGCCCGCGAGCACGGCGCCCCCGTGTTGTCCCGGGGCGGCGGCACCAGCCTCGCCGGGCAGTGCACCAACGCCGGCGTGGTGATCGACTGGTCCAAGTACTGCGACCGGCTGGAGTCGGTGGACACCGACGCCCGCACCTGTGTCGTACAGCCCGGCATCGTGCTGGACGTGCTGAACCGGCAGCTCGCGCCGACCGGGCTGCGTTACGGACCGGAGCCCGCCACCCACGCCAACTGCACCATCGGCGGCATGATCGGCAACAACTCCTGCGGGGCCACGGCGCAGGCCCACGGCAAGGTCGTCGACAACATCGCCCGCCTGGAGGTGCTGCTCTACGACGGCACCCGCTTCTGGTGCGGGGAGACCAGCGACGAGGAGTACGCCGAGATCGAGCGGCAGGGCGACCTCAAGGCGGCCGTCTACCGGCAACTGCGCGCCCTGCGCGACACCTACGCCGACGAGATCCGCCACCGCTTCCCGGACATCCCGCGCCGGGTGTCCGGCTACAACCTCGACTCCCTGCTGCCGGAGCACCGCTTCGACGTGGCCGGACTGCTCGTCGGCAGTGAGTCCACGCTGGTCACCGTCCTGCGGGCGGAGCTCGAACTGGTGCCCGTGGTGAAGGAACGCACGCTGGTGGTGCTGGGGTTCCCCGACATCGACACGGCCGCCGACGCGGTGCCCGCGGTGCTGCCGTACGAGCCGATCGCGCTGGAGGGCGTGGACGCCAGGCTGGTCCGGGACGAACAGATCAAGCACCTCAACCCGAAGGCGCTCGGCGAACTCCCCGAAGGCAACGCCTACTTGATGGTGCAGTTCGGCGCGGACACCATCGAGGAGGCGGACGAACGCGCACACCGGATGCTGGACGCGCTGCACGAGTCGGAGCACGACGCCGAGGTCGCGTTCATGGAGGATCCGCGGCGCGAGGACGAGCTGTGGCAGGTCCGCGAGGCCGGCCTCGGCGCCACCGCGCACATCCCCGGCCGGCCCGACACCTTCGAGGGCTGGGAGGACTCCGCGGTCCCGCCCGACCGGCTCGGCGACTACCTGCGCCGACTGCGCGGCCTGTACGAGGAGTTCGGCTACCTCAGCGACACCGGGCCCAGCCTCTACGGCCACTTCGGCCAGGGCTGCGTGCACACCCGGATCCCCTTCGACCTGTACACCGCCGACGGGGTGACCGCCTACCGGCGGTTCATGGAGCGCGCGGCCGACCTGGTCGCCGAGTTCGGCGGATCGTTCTCCGGTGAGCACGGGGACGGACAGAGCCGCGGCGAGCTGCTGCCGCGGATGTTCGGGGACGACCTGGTGGAGGCGTTCGGGCGCCTCAAGGCCGTCTTCGACCCGCTGGACCGGATGAACCCCGGCAAGGTCGTGGCGCCGTACCGTCTCGACGAGAACCTGCGCCTGGGCGGCGACTGGGCGCCGTACGATCCCCGCGATCTCCACTTCCGCTTCCCGGACGACGGCGGGTCCTTCGCCCAGGCCGCCAACCGGTGTGTGGGCGTGGGCAAATGCCGGCAGCACACCAATCAGGGCGGCGCGGTCATGTGTCCGTCGTACCAGGTGACCATGGAGGAGGAGCACTCCACGCGCGGGCGGGCCCGGCTGCTGTTCGAGATGCTCGACGGACACGGGGACAGCGCGATCCAGGGCGGCTGGCGGTCGGAGGCGGTGCGGGACGCGCTCGACCTGTGCCTGGCGTGCAAGGGCTGCAAGAAGGACTGTCCGGCCGACGTCGACATGGCCACGTACAAGGCGGAGTTCCTCTCCCACCACTACGAGGGCCGCCCGTGGCGCAGGCCGCGCGCCCACCTGTCCATGGGCTGGCTCCCCGCCCTCGCCCAGGCGGTCGGCCGGGCCCGGCTCGGCCCGGTCGTCAACACGCTCACGCACACATCGCCGCTGTCGAAGGCGGCCGTCGCGATGGCGGGGGTGGAGGACCGGGAGGTGCCGCTGTTCGCCGGTCAGACGCTGCGGCAGTGGTTCACGCGGCGGCACGAGCGGTACGGCGACGGGGCGGCCGGAGATGACGGTGACAGCACCCGTGGAGCCGTCCGCGGCACCGTCCTGTTGTGGCCGGACACCTTCACCAATCACTTCCATCCGCACGTCGGACAAGCGGCCGTACGGCTGCTGGAGCAC
Source organism: Streptomyces violaceoruber (assembly GCA_000720805.1). Lineage (GTDB taxonomy): Bacteria > Actinomycetota > Actinomycetes > Streptomycetales > Streptomycetaceae > Streptomyces > Streptomyces cellulosae_A. The sequence goes on along the minus strand of JODI01000083.1, from coordinate 7,560 downwards.
GCGGGCTGGCGGGTGGTACTGCCCGACGAACCGCTGTGCTGCGGGCTGACGTGGATCTCGACGGGCCAACTGTCCGTAGCCGAGCGGGTGTTGTCCCGGACAGTACGCCACCTGGCCGACCACGTCCGGTCGGGCGGCCTGGTCGTCGGCCTCGAACCCAGCTGTACGGCCGTGTTCCGGTCGGACGCGGCCGACTTGTTCCCCGGCGACCAGGACGTACGCAGGCTGCGCGACCAGACGGTGACCCTCGCCGAGCTGCTCACCGAGCACTCCCCCGGGTACGAACCCCCGCACGTGCCGGACCGCTCCGCGCGCGCGGTCGCGCAGGTGCACTGCCACCAGCACGCGGTGCTGGACTGGTCGGCCGACGAACGGCTGCTGCACCGCGCCGGGGTCGACGTGGAGCGACTGGAGTCCGGCTGCTGCGGACTCGCCGGCAACTTCGGTTTCGAGCGCGGACACCTGGACGTCAGCCGGGCGAGCGCGGAGCGGGTACTGCTGCCCCGGCTGCGTCAGGAGGCGCCGGAGACGGTGGTCCTGGCGGACGGGTTCAGCTGCCGCACCCAGATCCACGAGTTCGACAGCGGCGGCCACGAGGCGGTGCACGTGGCCGAACTGCTGGCCTCGGCCCTGCCCTCCGAGGCCCGCGGCGACACCCCGGCCAGCGCGTACGGCGTCGCCCCCGGCGCCCGCCCCACCCCGCCGAGCCGCCCGGCCAAGGCGCTCGCCCTGGCGGGCACGGGGCTCGCGGGACTGGCGGGGGTTGCGGCGATCGGCGCGGCGGCGGGGGTGGTGCGGACGCGGTTGCGGGGCTGACGGGGGCCGGGCGGTTGCGCCTGTGACCGGGGCGCGGTGGTGAGGCTGACCGAGGCGGTGGGTGGCCGGTGGCCGGTTCAGGCCGCGAGGGCCGGGGGTTCGTCCGAGGCGGCCAGGAGGGCCATGAGGGTCGAGCGGGCCCGGGCCACCCGCGAGCGGACCGTACCGACCGGACAGTCGCTCAGGGCCGCCGCCTCCGCGTAGGGCAGGCCGTGCAGTTGGGTGAGGACGAAGGCCTCCCGGCGCTTCTCGGGCAGGGTCGCCAGCAGGTCGAGGAGGGCGACACCGTCGTCGAAGCCGGGCAGGCCCCGGGGCTGGGCCCGCTCCACCGCCAACTGCCAGTCCGGCGCGTCGCAGTGCCGGGGCCGGGCGGCGGTGTACCGGTAGCCGTCGACCACCGCGCGACGGGCTATCGCGAGGAGCCAGACGCGGGCGGAGGAACGGCCCTCGAACAGATGCAGGCTGCCGAGCGCCCGTACGAACGTGTCCTGCGCCAGGTCGTCCACGGCCTGCGGATCGGCGCAGAGGTGGGCGATGTAGCGCAGGACGTCGCGGTGCAGGGCGCGGACGAAGTGCTCGACGGCGGCCGGGTCGCCGGTTCGGGCGGCCAGCGCCCAGGCGGTCGCCGACGCGTCGGCCGAGTGCGTGGGGTCGTCGTCGTACGGGGGCGCGGTCGCGGCAGAAGTGATCACCAGGTGTCCTTCGCGGTCATCCGGGGTCCGGGCCGCCCGTGCGCATGCGGGCGCGGCGGTCCGGTGGGTGTGGGGAAAGGCCGTACGGCGCCGAGGGGCGTACGTACGGCCGAGACCCGAGGCGCGCACAGGGCTGCCCCGGGACACGGGCTGTCGTCAGACGACGGCCGTCCCCGCGGGAGGACCGCGAGAGGTGATCGCGTGGACGAGAAGGAGAAGACGGGGCGCCCGGTCGGAACGGGGGCGCCGGCCCGAAGGACGCGGGCGGTCGGGGGTGACCGGCAGGGCGAGGAGGAGGCGCAGCGGGGTGGCCAGCCGTCCGGCCACGGTCCGCAGGATGCGGAACGCGGCGCGCTCCCCGTGCGCCAGCCACAGCCCGCACAGCAGCGCGGCGAGCAGATGGGCGGCGAGCATGCCGAAGGACGACGCGCCGCCGCCCGTCTCGTCCCCCATGCCCTGCATGTGGTTCATGGGGTCCGCGCCCATGTGGTCCAGCCCCATGGAGTTACGGGGCGGGGCAGCCTCCGTCGCCGACTGCGCGAGGGAGAACGAGAAGTGCAGGGCCGTCTGCGCGGCGAGAACGAGGGACACGATCAGCGGAAGTCCGCGTTCACGTCCGGCCAGACTCCAGCCGGCCACACCGGTCGCGGCGAATCCGGCGGCCAGGACCCGGGCGGGTACCTGGCTGCCGGACATCAGGACGTGACCGAGGGCGGCGAGCAGCACACAGACGGCCGCGAACACCGCGGCCCGCACGGCGCGAGAACACCACCCAGCCGTCATGGCACCTCATCCTCGCATCCGTACGCGCTCGACGAAACGGGCGGCTGATTCGAACAATTTCTACGCCGACCGCCCCCGTCCGCGCAGCACGGCGAACGCCGCCGCCGCCAAGCCCAGCACACCGACGACCAGCCCGGCGATCCCGAGCCCCCGGGCGGTCGAGTCGCTCGCCGAAGCCGAAGTGGAAACCGAAGTCGACGCGGAGTCAGCCGAGTTGGCCGAATGGGCTGAGCCGGCCGCGCCGGCCGTGAGTTTGACCACCGGCGCCGGGTTCTCCGGTTCGTCATCGCCCTGCGCGGCCTCCTCGATCCAGCGGACCACCTTGTTGTCGGAGTAGGTCTGCAGGGCTTTGAAAGTCAACGCGTCGGTGTCGTCCGGGAGTTGACCGAAGGCCACGTCGAAGTCCTCGTACTGGCCGGGACGGATCCTCCCACCGGTCCAGGTGATCTCGGAGACTGCGTCGGTGATGGTGCCGTCGTCCGTCTTGACCGGTGTCTTCAGCTTGGTGTTCGTCACCTTGGCGGTCCAGCCGTCGTGCGGGGAGACCAGGACGCCGAGGAGGGGGTGGTCGGTGGGCAGGAAGAGCCGCACCTCGGTGGTGGACGCGGAGTCGTCCTCGTCGGGGACGCGGAAGGACAGGACCCCGTCGGTGGCGCCCTTGGCGTAGGTCTCGGGGTGGACGGTGACATGCGCGGAGGCGACGCCCGCGGCGGTCAGGACGCCGGTGGCGGCGAGGGCGGTGACGAGTCCGGCGCGGCGCAGCGTGGAGCGGGCGCGGGGCCGGGCGGAGGGCAGGGCGGAGGGCTTGGCCGAGGACATGGGTGGGTGGATCTCCGTACTGAAGGAAGGAAAGGGAAGAGCGGAGGGGGTGGAGGTCAGACGGTGTACGGAGTCATGGCCGGCGGACCGCGCCGCTGCACCGCGTGGCGCAGCAGGGTCGGGCGGAGGGTGCGCGGGGCGGCGGTGGCCGGGTGCCCGCGGCGGGGGGTGGCCGGCACGTACCGCGCTCCGCGCCGCACCCCCCACCAGGCGGCGAGGCCGGGCACCAGCGTGGCGGTCCGGCGCAGCAGTGAGAACAGCGCGGCCTCGCCGCGCCGCAGCCACCAGGTCAGCAGGACGGCGGCCGACACATGGGCGACGGTCGCGTGCGGGGTGAGGGCGTGGGCGCCCATCTGGTGCGAGGCGATGGCGTGCGCGCCCATGGTGTGCGAGGCCGTGGTGTGCGAGGCCATGGTGTGCGCGGTCGCGGTGTGCGGGTGAACCATGTGGGGACCGCGCATGCCGTGCACGGCTGTGCGGGCGTACGCACCGCGCGTCGTCGGAGCGCCCTGGTCGCGCACCGTCGCCGCAGCCCAGGGCCGGACGGTGCCGAAGGCCAGGTGCAGTGCGCCCTGCGCGACGAGCGTGGCACCGCCGATGGCGACGAGGGACCGCTCCCGCCCGCCGAGCAGACAGGCGCCCGCGAAGACCGGGAGGAAGCCCGCCGCCTGCACCCACACGGGCGGCGCCATACCGGTGGCCAGCACGTGTCCCCCGGCGGCCAGCAGCACGCACAGCGCCGCGAACACCGCCGCGCGCAGCCCGCGTACCGCAGGGGAGGCCTCCATGCCGCCTGATCCTGCCACGCGGGGACCTCACGGTCAGGTGGGAAGGGTGAGGACTGTGAGAAGAGTGGAAACGGTGGGAACGGTGAGAGCGACGCGAAAGCCGGGAGCGCTGGGAAACGCCGGGCAGCCGTCAGTCTCCCGCGTCCACCAGCCGCACGGCATCGCCGGGGGCGGCGGCTCCTCGCCGAGCGCCTTCGGGCAGGGGCTGCCGGCCGTCTGTTCCACCTCGTCCGGCGTCCCGGCGCGAGGGCCGGACACAGGCGGTCGTACGCGCCGTCGCCAAGCGCCCGCTCGAAGGCGGTCACCGCGTCCCACACCTAGTCGCGCCGCTCGGGAGCCGTGTCGCACGCACCGAGGGTGCCCGGGAGGAGGACGGCGACGGCCGCGCCGCAGGGGACAGCAGCACACAGCATGCGGCCGGCTTCCACGCCCGCGTTTGCCCGCCCGGCCGCACCTGCCAAGGGCGGCGGCCCTGGTTTCGGCATGACCCAAGAATTGGAACCAATCCATTTCTTGAACCGTTCGTGTTTATGAGGGTAGGTTGGCCGCATGACTTCACCCCGGAGACCGATCACCGCAGATGAGCTGCGCGGTGCGGGCCTGCGGGTGACGGCCGCTCGTGTCGCGCTGCTCGAGACCGTCCGGGGCGGCGACCACCTCGGGGTCGAGGCGATCGCCTCCGGAGTGCGCGACCGTGTGGGCCACATCTCCCTCCAGGCCGTGTACGAGGCACTCCACGCCCTCACCGCGGCAGGGCTCATACGCCGCATCGAACCGGCCGGCAGCCCGGCCAGGTTCGAGGGCCGCGTAGGGGACAACCACCACCACGTCGTGTGCCGGTCCTGCGGTGTCGTCGCCGACGTCGACTGCGAGGTCGGCGAGGCCCCCTGTCTGACCGCGTCGGAGGACCACGGCTTCACCATCGACGAGGCCGAGGTCATCTACTGGGGCCTGTGCCCCTCCTGTTCCACCGCCCGTAGTTCCTGAGCACCGAGATCCAGTTTGTCCGGAAGGAATCCCCCATGACCGAGAACCACGACGCGATCGTCACCGATCCGAAGCCGGAGGAGACGGGCGGCTGCCCGGTCGCGCACGGGCGCGCGCCGCACCCGACGCAGGGCGGCGGAAACCGCCAGTGGTGGCCGGAGCGGCTCAACCTGAAGATCCTTGCGAAGAACCCGGCCGTGGCCAACCCCCTCGACGAGGACTTCGACTACGCCGAGGCGTTCAAGGCCCTCGACCTGGCGGCCGTCAAGCGGGACATCGCCGAGGTGCTGACCACCTCGCAGGACTGGTGGCCGGCCGACTTCGGCAACTACGGCCCGCTGATGATCCGGATGGCCTGGCACAGCGCCGGCACCTACCGGATCAGCGACGGCCGCGGCGGTGCCGGCGCCGGCCAGCAGCGCTTCGCCCCGCTGAACAGCTGGCCGGACAACGCCAACCTCGACAAGGCCCGCCGTCTGCTGTGGCCGGTCAAGAAGAAGTACGGCCAGAGCATCTCCTGGGCCGACCTGCTGATCCTCACCGGCAACGTGGCCCTGGAGACGATGGGCTTCGAGACCTTCGGCTTCGGCGGCGGTCGTCCGGACGTCTGGGAGGCCGAGGAGGACGTCTACTGGGGCCCCGAGACCACCTGGCTCGACGACCAGCGCTACACGGGCGACCGCGAGCTGGAGAACCCGCTCGGCGCCGTCCAGATGGGCCTGATCTACGTCAACCCGGAGGGCCCCAACGGCAACCCGGACCCGATCGCCTCGGCCCGGGACATCCGTGAGACGTTCCGCCGGATGGCGATGAACGACGAGGAGACGGTCGCCCTGATCGCGGGCGGTCACACCTTCGGCAAGACCCACGGCGCGGGCCCCGCGGACCACGTCGGCGACGACCCCGAGGCCGCCTCGCTGGAGGACCAGGGCCTCGGCTGGAAGAGCACCTACGGCACCGGCAAGGGCGGCGACGCGATCACCTCCGGTCTGGAGGTCACCTGGACCAGCACGCCGACCCAGTGGAGCAACGGGTTCTTCAAGAACCTCTTCGAGTACGAGTACGAGCTCACCGAGTCCCCGGCCGGCGCCAAGCAGTGGGTGGCAAAGAACGCCGAGGCGATCATCCCGGACGCGCACGACTCGTCGAAGAAGCACCTCCCGACGATGCTCACCACCGACCTGGCGCTGCGCTTCGACCCGGTCTACGAGCAGATCTCGCGCCGGTTCTACGAGAACCCGGACCAGTTCGCGGACGCCTTCGCCCGCGCCTGGTACAAGCTGACCCACCGTGACATGGGCCCGAAGTCGCTGTACCTCGGCCCGGAGGTCCCGGCGGAGACCCTCGTGTGGCAGGACCCGCTGCCCGAGGCCGAGGGCGAGGTCATCGACGCCGAGGACATCGCGACCCTCAAGACCAAGCTCCTCGAGTCGGGGCTGTCCGTCTCGCAGCTGGTGTCCACCGCGTGGGCGTCGGCCTCCTCCTTCCGCATCAGCGACAAGCGCGGCGGCGCCAACGGTGCCCGTATCCGCCTGGAGCCGCAGCGCGGCTGGGAGGCCAACGACCCCGACCAGCTGGCGACGGTGCTGCGCACCCTCGAAGGGATCCAGCAGGAGTTCAACTCCGGCGCCAAGAAGGTCTCGCTGGCCGACCTGATCGTCCTCGGTGGCGCCGCCGCCGTGGAGAAGGCCGCCAAGGAGGCCGGCTTCGCCGTCCAGGTGCCCTTCACGCCGGGCCGTGTCGACGCCACGCAGGAGCAGACGGACGTCGAGTCGTTCGCCGCGCTCGAGCCGACCGCCGACGGGTTCCGCAACTACCAGGGCAAGGGCAACCGCCTGCCGGCCGAGTACCTGCTGCTCGACAAGGCGAACCTGCTGGACCTGAGCGCACCCGAGATGACGGTCCTCGTCGGTGGCCTGCGCGTCCTCGGCGCGAACCACCAGCAGTCGCAGCTCGGCGTCCTCACCACGACGCCCGGGTCGCTGACCAACGACTTCTTCGTCAACCTGCTCGACCTGGGCACGACGTGGAAGTCGACGTCGGAGGACCAGACCACGTTCGAGGGCCGCGACGCCGCGACGGGCGAGCTCAAGTGGGCCGGTACCCGCGCCGACCTCGTCTTCGGCTCGAACTCCGAGCTGCGCGCGCTCGCCGAGGTCTACGCGAGCGACGACGCGAAGGAGAAGTTCGTGAAGGACTTCGTCTCCGCGTGGGACAAGGTCATGAACCTGGACCGGTTCGACCTGGTCTGATCTCCTTGCCACGTGGTCACGTAGCCACGTGGCGAGTGGTCAGGTAGTACGGCGTCCGGGCCGGCCCTCGTGGGCCGGCCCGGACGTCGTCGTTCGTACCGGGTTCGTGCCGGGTTCGTACCTTCCGTCACGGCGCGGGCCTGGTGCAGGAGCCGGGGACGACGATCGACGTCTGCTCGACCGCGGCGTCCACGGAGTCCTCGGAGTTGACGTCCAGTTCGACGGCCCGCAGGTCGACAACGCGCTCCTTGGCGTAGTCCGCGGCGGCCCGGACCTGGGGCGCGTTGCGTCCGGCGGTCCCGCGCATGCCCACGTACATCGTGGCCTAGACGAGTAAGTCCGAAGGCTTGGTCAGTGGTCGTAGGCGGTCAGTGATCGGGTGATGGCTTGGCCCGTGTTGCGGTTGTGCCAGATGGCGGCGGT
>JODI01000082.1 GCA_000720805.1 Streptomyces violaceoruber | reverse complement strand
TGTCGCCGCCGCGAAGGCGACCAAGAAGGACCATGTCGGCTTCATCGGCGGTGTGGACATTCCGCTGATCCACAAGTTCCAGGCGGGCTTCGTCCAGGGTGCCAAGTCGGTGGACCCGAAGATCAAGATCGAGTCGCAGTACCTGACGCAGACGCCTCAGGAGGGTGGTTTCTCCAGCCCGGACAAGGGCGAGAGTGCCGCCAACGGCCAGATCGAGGCAGGCGCCGACGTGATCTACGCCGCCGCCGGTCTGTCCGGTCAGGGTGTGATGAAGTCCGCGGCCGCGCACAAGGTGTGGGCCATCGGCGTGGACTCCGACCAGTACAAGCAGGGCGCGCTGGCGAAGTACAAGGACTCCATCCTGACCTCGGCCCTGAAGAACGTCGGCGGCGCGGTCTACGACCTTTCGAAGTCCGTCATCAAGGACGAGAAGCCGCTTTCCGGCGAGATCCGCGGTGACCTCAAGTCGGGTGCCGTGGGCATCGCCCAGTCCAACCCGGCCTTCAAGAACAACGCGGACATCCAGGCCGCCGTCAAGAAGGCCGAAGAGGGCATCAAGAACGGCACCATCGTGGTGAAGACCTCCTGACCCACTCGCGACCGCACGGCCGTGGGCCTGTCGGGGGCATGGTCAAAAGGGCGCTGTAATGGCAGCGTTACGGCCACGGAACCGGGCGCGGGGAGCATGGCTCACCGCGCCTCGTTCACGCGGCACAATGCCCGGAACGGATCAGGTACTTGAACGGGAACGATCAGGTCCGGGCACTATTCAAAGCAGGGGCGCTACGCGCGTAGGGCGACCCCTTTCCCGAGGAGAGTGCGCCATCGACGCGTCCAGCAGCCCTCCGCTCACCGCTCAGTCGACAGTCGCGGTAGAGCTCGCGGGGATCACCAAGCGATTCCCCGGTGTCGTCGCCAACCACGACATCCACCTGACGGTCCGCAAGGGCACCGTGCACGCCCTGGTCGGCGAGAACGGCGCCGGCAAGTCGACCCTGATGAAGATCCTCTACGGCATGCAGAAGCCGGACGAGGGCACCATCGCCGTCGACGGCGAGCAGGTGAGTTTCTCGTCCCCGGCCGACGCCATCGCCCGCGGCATCGGCATGGTCCACCAGCACTTCATGCTGGCCGACAACCTGACGGTGCTGGAGAACGTCGTGCTCGGCAGCGAGAAGCTGTACGGCATCGGCGGCGCCGCCCGCAAGAAGATCAAGGAGATCTCCGACCGCTACGGCCTCGGTGTCCGCCCTGACCTCCTCGTCGAGGACCTCGGCGTCGCCGACCGTCAGCGCGTGGAGATCCTCAAGGTCCTCTACCGCGGCGCCCGCACCCTGATCCTGGACGAGCCGACCGCCGTGCTCGTCCCGCAGGAGGTCGACGCGCTCTTCGCCAACCTGCGCGAGCTCAAGTCCGAGGGCCTCTGCGTCATCTTCATCTCGCACAAGCTGGGTGAGGTGCTGTCCGTGGCCGACGACATCACCGTCATCCGCCGCGGGACGACCGTGGGCACGGCGATCCCGTCCGAGACGACCCCGCGTCAGCTCGCGGAGATGATGGTCGGCAGCGAACTCCCGACCCCCGAGACCGCCGAGTCGACCGTCACCGACCGGGCCGTGATCGAGGTGCGGAACCTCACCGTCTTCGCCACCGGCGGGGGATCCCTCGGGTTCGAGGACGAGCCCTCCGCCGGGGGACTCACCGAGTTCGCTTCCGCGGGCGAGGCGAAGCGCGTCCTCGACGACGTCACCTTCACCATCCACGCCGGCGAGGTCATGGGCATCGCCGGTGTCGAGGGCAACGGCCAGACCGAGCTCATCGACGCACTGATCGGCACCAAGAGTGCCGACTCCGGCACCATCGCCTTCCTCGGTGAGGACATCACCCCGTGGCCCACCCGCCGGCGCCGCGAACAGGGCGTCGGCTACATCCCCGAGGACCGCCACCGCCAGGGGCTGCTCCTGGAGTCCCCCCTCTGGGAGAACCGCATCCTCGGCCACGTCACCGAGAGGCCCAACGCCAAGGGCTTCTGGCTAGACCCCAAGGGCGCCCAGGCGGACACCCGCCGGATCGTCGAGGAGTTCGACGTCCGCACCCCCGGTATCGACGTCACCGCGGCCTCCCTCTCCGGCGGCAACCAGCAGAAGCTGATCGTCGGCCGCGAGATGAGCCACGACCCGAAGTTCCTGATCGCCGCCCACCCGACGCGCGGTGTGGACGTCGGCGCCCAGGCGCAGATCTGGGACCGCATCCGTCAGGCCCGCCGCGAGGGCCTGGCCGTGCTGCTGATCTCCGCCGACCTGGACGAGCTGATCGGCCTGTCGGACACCCTGCGCGTGATCTACGACGGCAGGCTCGTCGCGGACGCCGACCCCGCCACCATCACGCCGGAGGAGCTGGGCTCGGCGATGACGGGTGCCGCGTCCGGTCACCTTGAGCACGTAGAGACCGCCACTGAAGACGAGGCAGACGCCGGTCCGGAGGACGAGGCCCGATGAAGAAGTTCGACAAGGAGCGGGTGCTCCTCGCGGTGGCCGGCCCGGTCATCGCGCTCGTCCTGGCGGTCGTGCTGACGTCGGTCGTCCTGCTCGCCTCGGGGAAGAACCCGTTCGAGCCGTACGCGCTGATGGTGCAGCAGCTGCCGTACTCGGACATCCAGGTCCTGATCATCAACCAGGCGTCGCTGTACTACATCGCCGCCATCGCGGTCGCCCTCGGCTTCCGCATGAACCTGTTCAACATCGGTGTCGACGGCCAGTACCGCCTCGCCGCGGTGATGACGGCCGTGGTGGGCGCCAACGTCGCCCTGCCGGGCTTCCTGCAGATCCCGCTGCTGCTCCTGGTCGCGATGTGCACGGGAGCCTTCTGGGCCGGCATCGCGGGTGTCCTGAAGGTCACCCGGGGCGTCAGCGAGGTCGTCGCGACGATCATGCTGAACGCCATCGCCAGCGCCGTCATCGGCTACGTCACCCTCACCAACGTGTGGGGCGTCCAGGTCGGCAACAACGCGACGACCGGCATCATGCACAAGTCCGGCTGGTTCCCGGGCATCAATCTGGGCGCGGACGTCGGCGAGATCTACGGCCTGGTCTTCCTCGCCGTCCTGCTCGGCGTCGGCTACTGGCTCGTCCTCAACCGGACCCGCTTCGGCTTCGACCTGCGCGCCACCGGCGCCTCCGAGACCGCCGCCGCGGCCTCCGGTGTCGACGCCAAGCGCATGGTGCTGATCTCCATGCTGATCTCCGGTGCCATCGCGGGCCTGTCCGGCCTGCCGCTGCTGCTCGGCGACAGCCACACCTACAGCCTGAGCTTCCCGTCGGGCCTCGGCTTCACCGCCATCGGCATCGCCCTGCTCGGCCGCAACAACCCCGGCGGCATCGCCCTCGCCGCCCTGCTGTGGGCCTTCCTCGACAAGGCCTCGCCCGCCCTCGACTACGCGACCCCGGAGGCGTACCCGAAGGAGATCGCCACGATCATGCAGGGCCTCATCGTCTTCGCGGTCGTCATCTCGTACGAGTTCGTACGTCAGTGGGGTCTGCGCCGCCAGCAGAGCCGGGTCGGCGCCGAACTGGCCGCCGCCGCTCAGAACACCAAGAAGACCCAGAAGGAGGTGGCGGCCCGATGAGCACCGCGACCGCAGCGAAGCCGCAGGCGCGGCAGCCCGGCAAGCGCAGCCGCCGCATGCCGCTCCCCGTACTCCTGCTCGTCATCGCGGGCGTACTGGTGCTGACCTCCGTCGTCCGCCTGATCACCGGCGCGGACGGCATCACCTCGACCGGCCAGATGTCCACGGCGCTGGAACTCGCGGTGCCGATCGGCCTCGCCGGCCTCGGCGGCCTGTGGGCCGAGCGCGCGGGCGTCGTCAACATCGGTCTCGAGGGCATGATGATCCTCGGCACCTGGTTCGGCGCCTGGGCCGGCTACCAGTGGGGCCCATGGACGGGCGTGGTCTTCGGCATCATCGGCGGTGCCCTCGGCGCCGTCCTGCACGCCATCGCCACCGTGACCTTCAACGTCAACCACATCGTCTCCGGTGTGGCCCTGAACATCCTGGCCCTGGGCGCCACCCGGTACCTGTCGAAGTTCACCTTCGAGAACGCGCCGCAGGGGTCCTCCAAGCAGTCGCCGCCGATCGACTCGCTGGGTGACTTCAGCATCCCCGGCCTGACCGACTGGCTGGACACCCTCAACAGCAAGCACTGGTTCCTGGTCTCGGACATCGGCGGCCTGCTCGGCGGCCTGGTCACCGACCTGTCGCCGCTCACGGTCATCGCCGTCGCCCTGGTCCCGCTCAGCTGGTGGGTGCTGTGGCGCACGGCCTTCGGGCTGCGGCTGCGCTCCTGCGGTGAGAACCCCGTGGCGGCGGAGTCCCTCGGCGTCAACGTGTACAAGTACAAGTACATCGCCGTGATCATCAGCGGTGGCTTCGCCGGGCTCGGCGGCGCCTTCCTGTCGATCGTCGCCTCGAACGTCTACCTCGACGGCCAGACCGCCGGCCGCGGCTACATCGGCCTGGCCGCGATGATCTTCGGCAACTGGATGCCGGGCGGCCTCGCCCTCGGTGCCGGCCTGTTCGGCTACACCGACAGCCTCAACCTGCGCGGCGGCACGGTGAACGTCCATGCGCTGATCCTGCTGCTGGCGATCCTGCTGGTGTTCGGGGCGGCGTACCTCGCCTGGAAGAAGAAGTACGTCCCCGCCGTCATCACCGTCGTCATCGCGGCCCTGATGTTCCTCTGGTACGCCACCACGAACGAGGTCCCGCGCCAGCTCGTCACGGCCACCCCCTACGTCGTCACCCTGCTGGTGCTCGCCCTGTCCGCACAGTCCCTGCGGATGCCGAAGGCCGACGGCATGCCGTACCGGAAGGGCCAGGGCAAGTGACCGGGCCGGCCGACGTCGACTGGGAGGCGCTGCGCGAGCTGGCCCGCCAGGCCATGTCCCGGGCGTACGCCCCGTACTCCGGCTACCCGGTCGGCGTGGCCGCCCTCGTCGACGACGGGCGGACGGTCACCGGCTGCAACGTCGAGAACGCCTCCTACGGCCTGAGCCTGTGCGCCGAGTGCGGGCTGGTCTCGGAGCTGCGGAACACCGGCGGCGGCCGCCTCACGCACTTCACGTGTGTGGACGGCACGGGCGCGGTCCTCGTCCCGTGCGGCCGCTGCCGCCAGCTGCTGTACGAGTTCGGCGGCCCGGACCTGCTGCTGGAGACCCCGGCGGGCATCCTGCCCCTGTCCCAGATGCTGCCGCAGGCCTTCGGGCCGGGCCATCTCACCAGGTAACTACCGTGCGGCCCCGCAGAGTCGCCCCACAGGGCTGCTCCCAGGGGCCGCGCACTTCTTTGAACGTCCGGAAGGAAAGCCATGGCGCTGTTGTCGATGGATGCCATCTCCGTCATCCGCACCAAGCGGGACCGCGGTGAGCTCAGCGACGAGCAGATCGACTGGGTCATCGACGCGTACACCCGCGGGGAGGTGGCCGACGAGCAGATGTCCGCACTCGCCATGGCGATCCTGCTCAACGGCATGAACCGCCGCGAGATCGCCCGTTGGACGGCCGCGATGATCGCCTCCGGCGAGCGCATGGACTTCTCGTCCCTGTCCCGCCCGACGGCCGACAAGCACTCCACGGGCGGCGTCGGCGACAAGATCACCCTCCCGCTGGCCCCGCTGGTCGCCGCCTGCGGCGCGGCGGTCCCGCAGCTGTCCGGCCGCGGCCTCGGCCACACCGGCGGCACCCTGGACAAGCTGGAGTCGATCCCGGGCTGGCGGGCACTGCTCTCGAACGAGGAGATGCTGTCCGTACTGGACGGGGCGGGCGCGGTGATCTGTGCGGCGGGCGACGGCCTGGCCCCGGCCGACAAGAAGCTGTACGCCCTGCGCGACGTCACCGGCACGGTGGAGGCGATCCCGCTGATCGCCTCGTCGATCATGTCGAAGAAGATCGCGGAGGGCACCGGGTCCCTGGTCCTGGACGTGAAGGTCGGCACCGGCGCCTTCATGAAGACCCTGGAGGACGCCCGCGAACTGGCCTCCACGATGGTGGGCCTCGGCACCGACCACGGCGTGAAGACGGTCGCGCTCCTGACGGACATGTCGACCCCGCTGGGCCTCACCGCCGGCAACGCCCTGGAGGTCCGCGAGTCGGTGGAGGTCCTGGCGGGCGGCGGCCCGGCCGACGTGGTGGAACTGACGTTGGCTCTGGCCCGCGAGATGCTGGACGCGGCGGGCGTCCGGGACGCCGACCCGGCCAAGGCCCTCGCCGACGGCTCCGCGATGGACGTCTGGCGGCGCATGATCGCGGCCCAGGGCGGCGACCCGGACGCGCCCCTGCCGGCGTCGAAGGAACAGCACGTGATCAAGGCGCCCGCCTCGGGCGTCCTGACCCGCCTCGACGCCTACGACATCGGCGTCGCCGCCTGGCGCCTCGGCGCGGGCCGCGCCCGCAAGGAGGACCCGGTCCAGGCAGGCGCGGGCGTGGAGATGCACGCCAAGCCGGGCGACACGGTGACCGAGGGCCAGCCCCTGCTGACCCTCCACACGGACACGCCCGAGCGGTTCGAGTACGCGCTCCAGGCGGTGGAGGGGTCGTACGACATCGGGGCGGCGGGGACCGGGTTCTCGGCGTCGCCGGTGGTGCTCGAACGCATCGCCTGACGGCTCTCGTCGTCGTCGCGGAGGTCCGGACGGGCGGGGCTCAGGTCGGCCCCGCCCTTCCGCGTGCCCGGCCTCAGCCGAGCAGGGCCGCGACGACCACCAGCACCGGCACCGACAACACGGTCGACACCAGGATCGAGTCCCGGGCCAGCCGCTCGCCGACCCCGTAACGGGACGCGTATGTGAAGAGGTTCTGCGCGGCGGGCAGCGCCGATGTCACCACCACGTCGAGGAGTGGGGACCCGCGCAGTCCGAACACCCCCGCCGCCAGGGCCCAGGCCGCCGCAGGCTGGCCGAACGCCTTCAACGCGACCGACAGCAGCACGAGCTGACGGTCCGGGCCGCGGCCCGGCATCGTGCTGCCGCACAGGGAGATGCCGAAGGCGAGCAGAACCGCCGGGACGGACATGTTGCCGATCAGGGTGACGGGGTCCATGACGGGGGCGGGGACGCGGACGCCGGCCGCCGAGACCGCGACTCCGGCGAGGGAGCCCAGCGCGATCGGGTTGCGAAGCGGGGTGAGCAGGCTCTGCCACAGCGGGCCCTTCTCGCCGTCCCTTCCCGACAGGTCCAGGATCGTCAGCGCGATCGGCGTGAGCAGGAGCAGCTGGAACAGCAGCACCGGCGCCACCAGCGAGGCGTCGCCCAGGACGTACACCGCGATCGGGATGCCGAGGTTGCCGGAGTTGACGTAACTGGAGCACAGCGCGCCGATCGTCGTACGCCCCACGCCCCAGCCCCGTACGACCCCCGCCGCGACGAAGACGCCCGCCGCGGCGGCCGTGCTCAGCGCGGTCACCAGCAGGCGGCTGGAGAAGATCACCGAAAGGTCGGCCCGGGCCAGCGTGGTGAACAGCAACGCCGGTGAGGCCACGTGGAAGGCGAGCTTGGTCAGTACCTCGCGGCCGTGTTCGCCGAGGTGACCGGCGCGGCCGATGACGTATCCGACGCCGATGACGACCGCGATGACCGCGAACCCCGTCAGCACTCCCTGCACGGCACCTCCTCAGGGGTGAGAAGGCCGTGCGGTATCCAGGGCGGTGCAGATGGTTGGGGCATACAGGTAACCCTCCGGGGAAGGAGGGCCGCAGGTCAATGTGATCCCGGTCCGTGAACAGTGGTCAGCCGCGGCCGGGGCGCCGGCCGCGATGAGTTACGCCCGCCTGCCCGGTCTACCGATCGTGGACGCCATGACACCCGCTGTACTCGTGCTGACCGGCCCCGTCACCCGTGACGAAGTGGCCGGGCTGTGCGACGACGTGCGGACGCTGCTGGAAGACACCCGGGCCAAGGTCGTGCTGTGCGATGTCGCGGGCCTCGGACCGCCGGGGCTCGGGACCGTCGACCTGCTGGCGCGACTGCAGCTCGCCGCCAAGCGGGCCGGGGGCCGGATCCGGCTGCGTGACCCCGACCCCGGCTTACACGCCCTCCTTGACCTGGTCGGCCTCCGCATCGAGGTGGAGGGGCAGCCCGAACAGCGGGAACCAGCGCTGCGTGTCGAGGAAGCAGTGGAACCCCGTGATCCGCCCGTCTGAGATCTCCAGCACCTGCACCGCCCACGGGGCGAAGCCGCCGTTGTCCTGGTCAGGCTTGTACTGGGCGAACCCGGGCAGGCCGTTGACCTGGACCGGCAGAAGACGCGAACCCGCGCACGCGGCGCCGAGTGTCGTCATGAAGCCGGTGATGTCCTGGTGGCCGGTCAGCCACAGGTCGAACGGCGGCATCGTCATGACGGCGTCCTCGTGCAGCAGAGCCGTCAGCGCCGTCATGTCGTAGCCCTCGAACGCCGCCACGTAGCGCTCCAGGAGCTTCTGCTGCTCCTCGTCCAGCGGGTCGGACACGGCCGCGTCGGCGCCGTGCTGATCCCGCTCGGCGAGCGTCGCGCGGGCCCGCTGCAGCGCGCTGTTGACCGACGCGACGGAGGTGTCGAGCAGTTCGGCGACCTCGCTCGCCCTCCAGGCCAGCACCTCGCGCAGGATCAGCACCGCGCGCTGCTTGGGCGGGAGTTGTTGCAGGGCGGCCATGAACGCGAGCCGCACGGACTCCTTGGCCACGGCCGCCTCCGCCGGGTCTTCGACAGCGGGGAGCATGCGCGTGTCGGGCATGGGTTCCAGCCAGGTGTGGTCGGGGCGGGGGGACAGGGCGGCCTGGGCGAGGGGGGTGGACTCCGTGAGGTCCATGGGGCGGGCGCGCTTGTTGCCGGCGCTCAGCATGTCCAGGCAGACGTTGGTCGCGATGCGGTAGAGCCAGGAGCGGAGGCTGGAGCGGCCCTCGAACTTCGCGTAGCTGCGCCAGGCCCGGACCATGGTGTCCTGGACCGCGTCCTCTGCCTCGAAGGACGAGCCGAGCATGCGGTAGCAGTAGCCGGTCAGCTCCGTTCGGTGTTTCTCGAGCCTGACGTCGAGGTCTGCCGTTGTCGCCGTTGTCGCCGTACCGTCGGTCATCGTCGTCCACCCGCCCCTGTGGCGTTCTGTCGTTGCGCACCGTTGCGCCCCAGTACTTCGGAAGCTATCGCACGCCACTGACAATGGCCTGGGGAGTGAGGAAACGGGCAGGTGGGAGGAGCTGAGGCCCGAGGACCCGAGGGATTCTCGCCCCCACACCGCCCCTACCCGTCCCTCCGCAGGTGCCCCGCCCCTTCGGCCCCAGGTGCTCCGCCCCGGCCCGCACGGAGACGCCCCGGCCCGGACGGAGACGCCCCGGCCCGGACGGGGACCGCGTCCCCTGCCCCCCTCGCGGGGCTCTGCCCCTGGTCCCCGTTGGAGGCTGCGACCCCTCGGCTGGAGGCTGCGCCCCGAGACTCCCTTCGGGCCTGACGGTCCTCGTCTCCAACCTCCGGAGGAGGCGCCCCCGGAAGCGCTGCGTAAGTCAGCCCCTCCGGCGTTTGAGGAGCGCGGGGTCCAGGGGGCGGAGCCTCGTGATGGCGTCGAAGGGGCAGCAGCCCCTGGGAGCGATGGGAGTGACTGCCCCCGCTCGCGCGAAGCCGAGCCGAGCCGGGGCGAGGAGAGGGAGGGGAGGGGAGGGGAGGGGAGGGGCGAAGGGGACGGGAGGGAACGCCCTCAGCTCGCCGGTACCGGCTCCCGCCGCGCAGCGACCCGTGCAGCCCGCGACCCGAGTACCGTGATCGTCACGACGCCGATCACCGCCAGCAGACCCACGCCCACCGTTCCGGCCCAGCCGCCCGCGTGGAAGGCGACCGCCCCCACCGTGCTCCCGGCGCTCGATCCGATGTAGTACGCCGACTGGTACAGCGCCGATGCCTGCGCCCGCCCCTTCGTCGCCGTCTTGCTGACCGCCGACGACGCCACCGCGTGCCCCGCGAAGAATCCCGCGGTGATCAGCACCAGGCCCAGCAGGACCAGCGGCAGCGAATCCGCCAGGGACAGCAGGAGGCCCGCCGCCGTCGTACCGCCGCCCGCGTACAGCGCCCCGCGGCGGCCCAGGCGGCCCACCAGCCGGCCGGCCGTCGACGCCGACACCGTGCCCACCAGGTAGACCAGGAAGATCGAGCCGACGATGCCCTGGGGAAGGTTGAAGGGGGCCTCGGTCAGGCGGTAGCCGATGACCGTGTAGACACCGCCGAACACCGTCATGAACAGCGCGCCGATCGCGTACAGCCGGCGCAGCAGCGGGTTGGAGAGGTGGTCGCGGACCGTGCGGGCCAGCACCCGCGGCCGCAGCGAGCCCGCCACGAAGTGCCTCGGCGTCGGCAGCAGCGCCCGGAAGGCCACCGCGCACGCCACCGCGATCGCGCCGATCACCGCGACCGCGACCCGCCAGCCCCACTCCTGCGCGACCCAGCCGGTGATGACCCGGCCGCTCATCCCGCCGACGCTGTTGCCCGCGACGAACAGTCCGATCGCGGTGACCAGCGCCTTGGGCGTGACCTCTTCCGCGAGGTACGCCGTCGCCGAGGCAGGCAGACCGGCCAGCGCCGCGCCCTGGACCGCCCGCAGCACGACCAGCGCGGTCAGCGACGGGGCGAAGGGCACGAGCAGCCCGACGGTCACCGCGACCGCGAGCGAGGCCGTCATGACCGTACGGCGTCCGAAGCGTTCCGACAGGGCGCTCATCGGCAGGACGAACAAGGCCAGTCCGCCGGTCGCGGCAGCCACGGTCCAGCTCGCCTCGCTCGCCGCCACCCCGAAGTCGGTGGAGATCAGCGGCAGCAGGGCCTGCGTGGAATACAGCAGCGCGAAGGTCGCCACGCCCGCGAGGAAGAGGGCGAAACTCATCCGGCGGTAGCCGGGGCCGCCCGGGGCCACACGGGAGTCGACAGCAGGGGCAGACGATACGGCGCCCACGACGGTGGACGCCCCGGTACTGGCGGGAGACATGCCTCGAAACTACGTACGGCCCAGGTCATCCGTCCAATGCACGAACTTGCCATAATCGTTCCCATGGAGCATCAGCAGAGCTCACAGGCGCGCCTGTCACCATCCAGTGACACAGAAGACATGGTGATGTTGCTGGCCCCGCGCCTCGCCCACTTCGCCGGAGTCGCCCGTACCGAGCACGTCACCCGGGCCGCCCAGGAGATGCAGGTCCCCCAGTCGACCCTGTCCCGCGCGATGGTCCGCCTCGAGCAGGACCTGGGTGTCGACCTGTTCGCCCGCCACGGCCGCACGGTCTCCCTCACCCCCGCCGGCCGCACCTTCCTCGCCTTCGTCGAACGCGCCCTCGCCGAGATCGAGCGCGCCGCCGACGAGGTTCGCGCCGACGCCGACCCCGCCACCGGCAAGGTCGCGTTCGGGTTCCTCCACACGATGGGCGCCGAGACGGTCCCGGGCCTGCTCCACGCCTTCCGCGCCGACCACCCCCGCGTCCGCTTCAGCCTCGTCCAGAACTACGGAGAGGCGATGCTGGAGAAGCTCCGCGCCGGCGAACTCGACCTCTGCCTGACCTCCCCGGTCCCGGACGCCCCCGACCTCGTCGCCCGCCGCCTCGACGAACAGAAACTCCGTCTCGTCGTCCCCGCCGACCACCGCCTCGCCACCCGCAGACGGGTCCGGCTGGCGGAGGCCGCCGACGAGGTCTTCGTGACCCTCGAACCCGGCTACGGACTGCGCCGCATCACCGACGACCTGTGCGAGGAGGCGGGCTTCAAACCCCGGGTCGCCTTCGAGGGGGAGGAGGCCGAGACGCTGAGGGGCCTGGTGGCCGCGGGGCTCGGCGTCGCGCTTCTGCCTCCACCCGCCTTCCCCCGCCCGGGCGTCGTGGAACTGACGGTCACCGCACCCCGAGCGGCACGTGAGATCGGCGTCGCCTGGCTCGACGGCCACCCGGACACCCCACCCGTGGCCGCCTTCAAGAAGTTCCTGCTCTCCAGGCGCGGCAACCTGCTCCCGGGTTAGGGCCCTTCTGATGGATCTCCGCGGCGTCGCGACGCCCGGCACGCACGCTCACCATGCGGCGCGAAGGGCCAGGTGGCTCCGCCACATGACCCTCCACGCCGCACGGCGATCGCACGCACCGGACGCCGCTCCTTCTCCCACGGAGATCCATCAGAAGGGCCCCAGGGCCGCCGGGCTGTGTCGACAAGCGGATCCCGCCTCCCCGGCTCCGCCGGGCCCGGGATCAACGGCGAAGGGACCGTCCGAAGCCGGAGGCGAGCGGCATCCGAAGCCCCAGAGGAGGCGGAGCCGCGAGCGCGTCCTCCACCGGCCGCGACAACGTTCTCCCGAACAACGCCCCCATCACGAAGTCCTCGGCCAGGGCGTGCACTTCGTCCCGGTGCTGATGCAACCCATGTCCGTCGGAATGCACTTCGAACCGGCAGACCTCCCGGTTCGCCTTCTTCGCCCGCGCCGCCAGCCGGAAGGACAACTCGGGATCCGTACGTTCGTCATTCGTGCCGTGCACGATCAACACCCGCCGCCCCGCGAGCTGTTTCACCGGTTCGGGCGGCGCCGCCACGTCCTCCTCCGGCAGCCAGGGCGCCAGCGCCACCACGGAGTTGACGGCCTCGTGCCCGCCCGCGCGCAGCGCCGCCCGCGCGCCCATGCCGACCCCGGCGAGGCACACGGGGACGTCGCCGTAGCGTCGTACGGCCTCCTCCGTGGCCCAGGTCGCGTCGTGTGCCAGATGCGCCTCGTTGCCGTTCCAGCCGCGGTAGCGGTAGTGGACGACATGGGCCGCGAGGCCCGCCTCGCCACCCGCGCGGGTGATCCGGCGGCCCAGCGCGCGTACGGACGCGGCCGCCAACATGGAAGAGGGCCTGCGGTGGGAGACCTCGTCGCCGCCCGGGAGAAGCAGCACCACCCCACTCACCGCCGTCGGCTCCGGACCGAGCGCCCGCCCCAGCCGGGCCGTGCGAACCGGCGTCGCTTGCTGTGCCATGACAGAACAGTGTCAGAAGCGGGGGGTGTACGACACTGGTCCGGGCGGTCACCGTTACGTATCGACGGATTCGTACACCCGGTGATCTACGCGCGTAGGAGTTAGGGTGCGGAAATGACGAGCAAGACTGACCGGACGGGGACCACCCCGAGCGCGGACCCGATCCGCCGGGCGCCCAAGGTGCTGCTGCACGACCATCTCGACGGCGGGCTGCGTCCCGGCACCGTCGCCGACCTCGCCCGGGAGACCGGGTACACCCAACTCCCCGAGACCGACCCGGACAAGCTCGGCGTGTGGTTCCGGGAGGCCGCCGACTCCGGTTCGCTGGAACGGTACTTGGAGACCTTCTCGCACACCGTCGGTGTGATGCAGACCCGGGACGCGCTCGTCCGGGTCGCCGCCGAGTGCGCCGAGGACCTCGCCGCGGACGGCGTCGTCTACGCCGAGGTGCGGTACGCCCCCGAGCAGCACCTCGACGGCGGACTCAGCCTCGAGGAGGTCGTCGAGGCCGTCAACGAGGGCTTCCGGGAGGGGGAGCGGCTCGCTCGCGCGGGCGGCAACCGGATCCGGGTCGGCGCCCTGCTCACCGCCATGCGGCACGCGGCCCGCTCCCTGGAGATCGCCGAACTCGCCAACCGCCACCGCGACCTGGGCGTGGTCGGCTTCGACATCGCGGGAGCGGAGGCCGGCTACCCGCCCACCCGGCACCTCGACGCGTTCGAGTTCCTCAAGCGGGAGAACAACCACTTCACCATCCACGCCGGCGAGGCCTTCGGGCTGCCGTCCATCTGGCAGGCCCTGCAGTGGTGCGGCGCCGACCGGCTCGGGCACGGTGTGCGCATCATCGACGACATCCAGGTCCACGAGGACGGCTCGGTCGAGCTCGGGCGGCTCGCCTCCTACGTCCGGGACAAGCGGATCCCGCTGGAGATGTGTCCCAGTTCCAACCTCCAGACCGGGGCGGCGGCCTCGTACGCGGAACATCCGATCGGGCTGCTGCGCCGGCTGCACTTCCGGGCCACCGTGAACACCGACAACCGTCTGATGTCCGGCACCAGCATGAGCGGGGAATTCGAGCACCTTGTCGAGGCGTTCGGTTACACGCTCGACGACATGCAGTGGTTCTCCGTCAATGCGATGAAATCAGCGTTCATTCCTTTCGATGAACGACTCGCCATGATCAATGACGTCATCAAGCCCGGATATGCCGAGCTGAAGTCCGAATGGCTGTTCCAGCAGACCGCCTCCACCAGCGGTTCTGTGAGCGAAGAGGGCTGATTCGCGGGAAAACGGAGTACGGAACGCGGGCGGGCTCTCACCATCCGTCCGCATTCCGATGTTTGCGGCGGCCGCCTCGGCATGTTTACGGTCGTGGACCGCTCACATCCCGTAAACCCATTTCGAGGACGCATTTCATGAAGCAGTCTGCTGCCAAGACCCTCGGTGTCGCCGCTCTCGGTGCCGCCTTCGCCGCCGCCGGTGCCGGTGCCGCGAACGCCGCCCCCGCGGTGCCGGACGCCACCCAGGCGCTGGACACCGTCTCCCACACGCTCCCGGCCCAGAACCTCACCAAGGCTCTGCCGGGCGGCGCCGAGGCGCTGGGCCAGGCGCGGCCGGCGCTGGCGGGCGGACTGTCCGCGGTGCAGCCGGCCGCCCAGGGGCCGGCCGCACCGGTCTCCGGTCTGCTCGGTGGTCTCCCCGTCGGTGGGGGCCTGCCCACGCAGGGCCTGCCCACGCAGGGCCTCCCGCTGGGCTGACCCGCACCGCCTACGAACGCGCCGGTGGGGCGCACCCCTCCGGACACAGGGTGCGCCCCACCGGCGTACGCGCTCGCACGGTCACCAGGCCGTGCGGGCGGCCTTCTCCTCGGACGGGAACAGGATCCACAGCGCGATGTAGAGCAGGAACTGAGGGCCCGGCAGCAGGCAGGACAGCACGAAGATGACGCGCATCGTCGTCGCGGAGGTGCCGAAGCGCCGTGCCAGCGCGGCACACACTCCGCCGATCATGCGGCCGTTGGTGGGGCGGGCGAGGCGGGACATTGCGGCTCCTTCGTGAGCGTCTGTCTGAGGCGGTCCGAGTGACCACCCCGTCTGACATCAAAGCTACGGAGACGAAGGGGACGAAGCGTCGCTCTATGGTGCGATCCCGACCCTGGGAATCGTCGGGGTCCGACCCTGAGACGGGTCCTCCTGGCGAACGGCTCGATGCTCGGCGCGCTCGTTCCTGCGGCGGATCCAGGAGCGGGAGGCCGGGACCAGGAGCGCGTGCGCCAGAGCCACGCCCACCGTGTTCAGGAGCAGCGAGTCGATGTCGACGCGCTGCCCGGGCGCCCCGGTCTGCAACAGCTCTATGCCCAGCGAGATCAGGGCGCCGGCGGCGGTCGTACGGATCAGGGACGCGAGCGGGGAGACGGCGAGCCTGCCGTGTGCCAGCGGGAGCAGCACGCCCAGCGGGGCCAGCAGCCCGAGCCCCCCGGCGATCCGCCGGGCGGCCTCCATCCGGCCCAGCGCCAGATCCGACCGGAGTCCGGCCAGCGGATGCAGATTGGGCGGCATCACATAGGGCACGTCCAACGGCCGCAGCGTGTACCAGGCGACGAACGCGAGATGTGCGGCAAGGAGGACACCCCCTGCCACACGGACGCTGATCGCGGCGCTGCCGCCGATGGAGCCTTGACGCTGCACGCCCCCCTAGACGCGGCCTCCGGCACGATCGGTTCCGGGATACCCACAGGTACGTGCATGAGGCTTGCACCACACCCGTACGTCAGCCGCTCGTCACCTCGGCGGACGGCGGCTCCGTGCCACCCGGCCGGGTGCGGACCTCGTCCGTGCACGCGTAACGGCGCGCCGGCGCGCCGCCCGGGCCGCCGAGGACGACCGAGCCGTCGCCTTCCGCCGCCGCAGAGTCGGAGAAGGTGCACACCAGCTGGGCGAGGGCGTAGGAGGTGAGTTCGCCGGGCGGGCTGCTCAGCCGGAGGGCGTCCACCGGGTCCTTGGGGCGCGGTCCGCTCACCGTCATGCCGCCGTGTACGTCCGTGGTGTAGCCGGCCTCCTTCTCCGCGGTCGACGGCGTCGCGGCGAGCTCGTCCAGCAGCCCCTGGGCCACCAGCACCCGCCGCGTGGAGTCCGCCGTACCGTCCGGGACCCGCACGGTCCGGTCGACGGCCACCAGGGACGAGCCGCACAGCAGGAACACCTGCACCGGCAGCCCGCGCGAGGCCTGCGTGGAGAGGTCCGGCTCGGCCAGCGAACACCGCACCCGGGACGGCGCGGGCCCGAAGTCGGTCGGCACCTCCGTGGCCCGGATCCCGCACCCGGTGAGCAGCACGGCGAGCACAGGGAGCGCCAGCAGGCGTCGTACGGTCATCAGGCGTCCCCCTCGGCCTTCTCGCCCTCGTCGGCCTCGTCCATGTCCCGGGGCAGCCACAGCGTGAACACCGCGCCGCCCTCGGGGGAGTTGGCGGCGGTGATGTCGCCGCCGTGGATGTGGGCGTTCTCCAGGGCGATGGACAGTCCCAGGCCGCTGCCCTCGGAGCGCGGCCGGGAGGCGCTGGCCTTGTAGAACCGGTCGAAGACGTGCGGCAGGACGTCCTCGGGGATGCCGGGCCCGTGGTCCCGCACCTCGATGACGACCTTCGCGCCGTCCTCGTCGGACTCCCGTACCGCGATCCGCACCGGCGAGCCCCCGTGCTTGAGCGCGTTGCCGATCAGGTTGGCCATGATCACGTCCAGGCGGCGCGGGTCGAGACGGGCGTGGATGCCGCGCTCGGCGTCCAGCTCCACCGCGTCCAGCCAGGCCCGCGCGTCGATGCACGCGGTGATCTGGTCGACGACGTCCACGTCGTCCAGCACCAGCCGCGCGGTGCCCGCGTCGAAGCGCGTGACCTCCATGAGGTTCTCGACGAGGTCGTTGAGCCGCCGCGTCTCGCTGACGACGAGTCGTACGGCGGGCTCGATCATCGGGTCCATGGACCCGGACTCCATCTCCAGCTCCTCCTCCAGCACCTCCGTCACGGCGGTGATGGCGGTCAGCGGCGTCCGCAGCTCATGGCTCATGTCGGCCACGAACCGCCGGGAGGCGTCGTCGCGGGCGGCCATGTCGGCCACCCGTTTCTCCAGCGCCTCGGCCGCGTTGTTGAACGTCCGTGACAGATCGGCGAGTTCGTCCGTCCCCGACACCCTCAGCCGGGTGTCCAGCTTTCCCTCGCCGAGCCGGCGCGCGGCGACCCCGAGCCGCTGCACCGGCTTCAGCACGGTCGAGGCGGCGGCCTGCGCGAGCAGCGCGGAGCCGATCAGCGCGAGCGCCGTGGCGATACCCAGCGACCAGGCCAGCGAGTTGAGGTCCTTCGCCTCCGGCTCCAGCGACTTGACCATGTAGCCGGTGGGCCCGCCGTCGATCACCTTCGTACCCGCCACCAGATACGGGGTGCCGTTGAGCACCACGCGCTGCCAGTAGAGGTGGTACGCGTACTTGTTGGCGGAGCTGACCGGCTGCTTCCTGTTCACCGCCGCGCGCAGCGACTCGGGCACGTCCTGCACCGTGAAACCGTTCAGGGCACCGGAGTTGCCGTACACGGTCGTGCCGCTCTCGTCCTCGGCGACCAGCACCACACTGAAGCGCTGACTGCTGTTGGCCATCTGCCCCGCGGTGTGCTGCAGTTCGTCCTGCGAGGGGTTCGGCGGCAGCGCGCCCGCCCGGTTCTGCATCTCCTGCTCGAAGTCGCGCAGCACCGCGTCCTGGGTACGGGTGAGCACGGCCTCGCGGTTGAGCCAGTACGCGATCCCGGACGCGGACACCGCGGCGGTCAGCGCCACCAGCGCGAACACCACGACCAGCCGCAGCCGCAGACTGGTGAACCGCAGCCTCGACCACACTCCCCTGCGATCCGCGGCCCAGCCCCGGATCCCCCCGTGCGCTTGGGTCACTGAGGAGTGTCCAGCCGGTAGCCGACACCACGGACCGTACGGATCAGCGTCGGGGACGACGGCACGTCCTCGACCTTGGCGCGCAGCCGCTGCACACAGGCGTCCACCAGCCGTGAGTCGCCCAGGTAGTCGTGCTCCCACACCAGCCGCAGCAACTGCTGACGGGACAGTGCCTGGCCCGGCCGCCGGCTCAGCTCCAGCAACAGCCTGAGCTCGGTCGGAGTGAGCTGGAGGTCCTCGCCGTTCTTCGTCACGGTCATGGCCGCACGGTCGATGACCAGCGAACCGAAGCTGGCCGCGTCGTTGGCCTCCCGTTCGCCGCGCCGCAGCACGGCCCGGATCCGGGCGTCGAGGACCCGGCCCTGCACCGGCTTGACCACGTAGTCGTCGGCACCGGACTCGAGCCCGACCACGACGTCGATGTCGTCGCTGCGCGCGGTCAGCAGGATGATGGGCAGCTGGTCGGTGCGCCGGATGCGCCGGCACACCTCGAAGCCGTCGATGCCGGGCAGCATCACGTCCAGCACGATCAGATCCGGCCGCTGCTCACGCAGCAGCTTCAGGCCGTCCTCGCCGGTGGCAGCGGTGGCAACCCGATGTCCCTGGCGTGTCAGAGACAGCTCCAGGGCCGTACGGATGGCGTCGTCGTCCTCGATCAGCAACAGGGAAGGCACGGGGGTCATTCTGACCCATGGCGGGGCGGGGCTGCGACACCTGGAGGAATACCGGTCGCCACCTGTATTTTCCCGGGCTTTCGCCGCTCCTGTCTGCGGGGGACCGCCGAGGGACCCGTGCGGGGACCCGCGCCGCGCCCGGAGCGACCCCCGAGGGGGCCTGTGACAGGTCTGTGACAGTCGGCGGACACGGCGATGAAGTGGCCCCGGCAATCTTTTTGGCACAGGCAAGGAAGCAGGACGCAACACCGGAACACCAGAGCGAAACACCGGGTAAGTCCACGACGGGGGGCGCGAGATGAACACGCTGCACAGCACCAGCACTAGCGCAGTGATCACGCGGCTCCACGACGTGAACGGGGGCCGGGGTTCCGAGAAGGCCGGTGCCGTGAGCCAGCGGGGGTGCGCTCGCGGCACCGGGCGTCAGCACACCGGGTACATGACGGTGGTTGACGCACACACGGGGGAAACGCACGGGGGAACCGCGTACGGGGAGGGCTCGGGGGAGCGTCGCTCGCTGTCGGAGGTGGAGTTCACCGCCTACGTCCAGGAGCGCCGCGCCTCCCTGTACGCAACCGCCTACCACCTGACCGGCGATCGCTTCGAGGCCGAGGACCTGCTGCAGAGCGCGCTGTTCTCGACGTACAAGGCGTGGGACCGGATCAGCGACAAGGCGGCGGTCGGCGGATACCTCCGCCGCACCATGACCAACCTGCACATCAGCGCGTGGCGCCGCCGCAAGCTGAACGAGTACCCGACCGAGGAACTGCCGGAGACGCCCGGCGACACGGACGCGATGCGCGGCACCGAACTGCGCGCGGTCCTGTGGCAGGCGCTGGCCCGGCTGCCCGAACTCCAGCGCACCATGCTGGTCCTGCGCTACTACGAGGGCCGCACGGACCCGGAGATCGCGGAGATCCTCGACATCAGTGTCGGCACGGTGAAGTCCAGCATCTGGCGGTCGCTCCGCCGGCTGCGCGAGGACGAGGTCCTCAGCTTCGACCGTGACGAGCAGAACGCCTTCGGGGAGCTTGTCGCCTGAGGGTCGGGGGGAGCAGTAAGTACGGGGGAGCAGTAAGTACGGGGGAGCGGTAACTGGGGGCCACGGGGGACCAACGGGGGTCACGGGGGACCAACGGGGGTCACGGGGGACCAACGGGGGAAGCACGGGGGAGCACCAGGAGCGGGACTGGAGGGCCGGGGGGTCCGTCCAGTCCCGCTTTGGTGTGTGCGCCAGGCATCGGCCTTCCTTTCGCGCGGACCGGTTGCCGGTCCTACGACGGTGAAGGGGCCGAACTCGCTCAGGCGGCCGGGGTCCTCGCCGGGCGGGGGCCTGTCGCGGCCGTGGCCAGGCGGGTCAGGGCCTCGTCCTTGTCGCAGGCGTACGCGCCCAGCGCCGTCTGGCGGGTCACGATGGAACGCTCCGCGCGCATCAGGCGCCAGCCGCGGCGCAGCAGGAACGGCACCGACTTGCGGCCCTCCCTCAGGTCCCGCAGAAAGCGCCGGCGGAAGGTCTTCACCGGACCGCGGCTCAGGCACAACGCGTCGGCCAGCACGCCCAGTTCACGGCAGCGCGTGATGATCTCGGCGGCGAAGATGCCTTCCGCGATGAACAGCGGCGTCCGCCCCACGTCGACCGACTCCTCGCCGGTACGGGCGCTGAGCGCGATGTCGTAGACGGGGACCTTCGTACGACCCGTGCGGCACAGGTCCATGATCGCGGCGAGCGCGACGTCCGCGTCCCAGGAGTCCGGGTGGTCCCAGTCGATGTCGGAGCTCCCCGCCACCAGCGGCAGCGTCGGATCGTCGCCCTCTTTGTAGAAGTCGTCGAGGCGCAGCACGGGAAGCCCGGAGCGGGCGGCGACGAGGGACTTGCCCGAGCCCGAGGGGCCGCAGAGCAGCACGACACGGGCGGGCGGAGGGGGAAGGATGCTCACGGGACACCAGTTTGACGCATTCCGTACGCCCTGCCGACCCCGCGGGGCGGCTTTGAAGCGTGCGTCACATCTCAACTACCCTTCGCGGCAGTCCGATTACCCTGTGCTGGCGAAGGTGGCAGAAACGATGGCCCGACACGCGTCCCTCCCGAACCCGACCGCCCGGCGCGCCCTGGTCGTCCTCGCGACCGCCGGCGTGGCCCTGGGATCAGGGGTGGTGACGGCCGCCGCGGACAGCGGTCCGGTCGCCGGTGAGATGCGCACCCGCCCCACCAGGTGGGCGACTTCAAGCCGCTGACCTCGCAGGCGCTGACCCGGCCGGTGGCTCAGGCGCCGTCGATCGGCAGCATCCCGGTGCTGGGTGAGGCGGCCGGGATGTTCAGCCACTGAACCACCCCGGTCGAAGGTGATCTCGTAAGTCGCTTTCTCGCCGGCGGTCAGGCGAGCGAGGCGAGGGCGGTGTCCAGGCGGGCGGCGGCCTCCTGTGCGACGGGCCGCAGGGCGGGCAGACCGGTGAGGGTGACCATGGTGTTCGGGTCCAGGGCCTGGACGAGTGTGTGGTCGCCCTCTCGGCGCACGACGACGTTGCAGGGCAGCAGCAGGCCGATGGCGCGGTCGGCTTCGATGGCGCGGTGGGCCAGGGGCGGGTTGCAGGCGCCGAGGATCAGGTAGTCCTCCATGTCGTGGCCGAGTTTGGCCCTGAGGGTGGCCGTGACGTCGATCTCGGTGAGGACGCCGAAGCCCTGGGCGGCGAGGGCTTCGCGTACGGCGTCGACCGTGGTGGCGAAGTCGCTGGTCAGGCTGACGGTGCGGTCGTAGCTCATGGTTTCTCCCCTGATGGGCAAGCATGCCGACGCTCTCAACAATACCCCCCCGGGTATCGTGTACGCTCGCCGCACGCCATTACCCCCCGGGGTATCTCAGGAGGACCTATGACCAGCGTCGACCACGCCCCGAAGGCCGCGGCCCCACCCTCCCCGTCCGGCCCGCTGGGGCGCCTCGGCGACTGGACGGCGAGCCACTTCAGGACCGTCCTGGCGGGGTGGGTGATCGTGGTCGCCGTGCTCGGTGTCTTCGCGCCGCAGGTGACCACCGCGCTGTCCGGTGCCGGCTGGCAGAGCAACGGATCGGAGTCCGTCGCGGTCCGTGAGCTGGCCCAGCGGCACTTCGGCGGCACCGGCTCCACCGCGATCCAGGTCGTCGTCCACGCCGACCGGCCGGTCACCGACCCGGCCGTGCGGACCGTGCTCGCCAAGGCGACCGAGCTGCTGACCGCCGACGACCGGATCTCCGAGGTCGTCCAGCCCCGGGCCGGGGTGACGGTCAGCCGGGACGGCAGGACCGCCGTGCTGCTGGGCGGCGCCGAGGCCGGCCCGGACGACATGGTGAGGGCCTCCGACGACCTCAAGGATCCGCTGCGCGCGCTGTCCACCGACGGCATCGCCGTGCGGGCCACCGGTGCGTCCGTCCTGTGGAGCGACTTCAACACCGCCAACCTGGACGCGATGATCCACGCCGAGATCCTGTCCTGGCCCGTCACCCTGGTGGTTTTGGTGATCGCCTTCGGCTCGCTCGTCGCCGCCGGCCTGCCCCTGCTGCTCACCATGGCCGGGCTGGCCGCCTCCGTGGGCTCGTTGGTCCTGATCAGCCATGTCACGCCGATCTCCATCTGGGCCATGGACTTCGCCCTGATGTTCGCCCTGGCGCTCGGTATCGACTACGCGCTCTTCCTCGTCATCCGCTTCCGCGGCGCCCTCGCCCGCCACGGCGACCCACGCCGCGCGGTGGCGGAGACCATGGACACCGCGGGCAAGGCCGTCCTGCTGTCCGGACTGACCGTGCTCGTCAGCCTGTCCGCCGTGATGCTCGTGCCCGCCCCGGCGGTCCGCACCATGGCCGTCGGCATCATGCTCTCCGTCGTCTTCGTGCTCGTCGCGACGCTGACTCTGCTGCCCGCCGTCCTCGGCAAGCTGGGCCCGCGCGTCAACAGGCTCGCCCTGCCCCGCACCCGCACCGACCAGGTCGTCTCCCCCCGCTTCGGCGCCTGGGGCGAGCGGTTGTGGCGTCACCCGCTGCGCTACGGGGTGCCCGCGGTGCTGGTCCTGGTCGCGCTCGCCGTCCCGGTGTCCGGGCTGAAGACCGCGATGCCGTCCATCACCGTCGTCCCCGCCGGCGACAGCTCGCGGCAGGGCTACGAGATGGTGCGGCAGGCCCTCGGCGAGGGCGCCCCCGGCATGCTCCAGATCGTCACGCCCACCGCCCAGGCACAGGCCACGGCCCGCGCCCTCGCCGCCACCGACGGCATCGCCGCCGTCCTGCCCGCCCAGCCGGCCGCCGACGGCTCGCACTGGATCCTGATCCAGGCCATGCCGTCGGCCGACCCCTCCGACGCGTCACTGACAAATACCGTCAAGAGTCTCCGGGCCGAACTCCCGAGCCAGGCGTCGGTCGGTGGCGCGGCCGTGGAGAACATCGACCTCAAGCAGGCCCTGGACGACAAGGCCCCGCTGGTCATCGGCGTCATCCTGGCCCTCGGCTTCGTCCTGCTGCTCATCGCCCTGCAGGCCCCGCTGATCGCCGCCCTCGGGGTGCTCACCAATCTCCTCGCCACCGCCGCCGCCTTCGGTGTCGCCCGGCTGATCTTCCAGGACGGCCACGGCTCCGGGCTGCTCGGCTTCGACCCGCAGGGATTCCTGGACGGCTGGGGTCCGGTCTTCTTCTTCGCGATGATCTTCGCCATCGCCATGGACTACACCGTCTTCCTGCTCTCCTCAGCCAAGGAGCACTTCGAGCACACGGGCGACCCCCGTAAGGCCATGACCGCGGCCCTCGCTCACTCCGGCCGCGTCATCTTCGCGGCAGCGGGCGTCATGGTCGCCGTCTTCTTCACCTTCGCCCTCGCCGAGCCGCTCCCGCCCAAGGAGATGGGCATCGTCCTCGGCACCGCCGTTCTCCTCGACGCCTTCCTCATCCGGCTCGTTCTGCTCCCCGCCCTGCTCCGCCTCACCGGCCGTGCCGCGTGGTGGAGCCCCGCGTGGCTGCGCAGGGTCGTGCCCGATATGCGTTTCTCCCACGACTGACCGCTCCCCGTCCCGGTGGCCCGGTCCCGCCCGGGCCCACCGATACCCCAGGGGGTACCATCGGTCGTAAGGAACCCACTCGGATGGAGCCGCCCGTGAAGGTCGACGAGGAAGCCAGCACCGCCGTTCTCAACCGCCTCCGTCGCGCCCAGGGGCAGCTCGCCGGTGTCATCGCCATGATCGAGGCCGGCCGCGACTGCAAGGACGTCGTCACTCAACTCGCCGCGGTCTCCCGCGCCCTGGACCGTGCCGGCTTCAAAATCGTCGCCAGTGGCATGCGCCAGTGCATGGCCGCCGCCGACGAGGACGCACCCCCGATGAGCGAAGCCGAACTCGAAAAACTCTTCCTCACCCTCGCCTGACACCTCTCGGCCGCACAGCACGGACCAGAACCCGCGCAGTCCTTGGCGTTCGGTTCAGCAGAATCACCGGCGGGTCCCCGAGTACGGAGAGCCGCGCCCTTCACCTGACGGAGGAAGGGCGCGGCTCTTCGGTTCGGGGTGGCTCTCAGTACGACGAGCCGGACGCGCCCAGCGAACCCGTCGGGTGCCAGACCGTCTTGGTCTCCAGGAACGCCGTCATGCGGTCGATGCCGGGTGTCGCCGACCAGTCGTCCACAGGCTGTGGACGCAGGACGCGCTTCAGGTTGTCGGCCGCCGCGATCTCCAGGTCCTTGGCGAGAACCTCGTCGGCGCCCGCCAGGTCGATCGCGTTGACGTCCTGGTGCGCCGCCAGCGGGGCGGCGATCTCGGCCGTACGTCCGGAGAGGACGTTGACGACACCGCCGGGGACGTCGGAGGTGGCGAGGACCTCGCCGAGGGAGAGGGCCGGCAGGGGGGACCGCTCGGACGCCACCACGACGGCCGTGTTGCCGGTCGCGATCACCGGGGCGATCACCGAGACCAGGCCCAGGAACGACGACTCCCGCGGAGCAAGGACCGCGACGACGCCCGTCGGTTCGGGGGAGGACACGTTGAAGAAGGGGCCCGCGACCGGGTTGCCGCCGCCGGTCACCTGGGCGATCTTGTCGGTCCAGCCCGCGTACCAGACCCAGCGGTCGATGGTGGCCTCCACGACCGCGGCCGCCTTGGACTTCGACAGGCCCTCCGCGTCGGCGACCTCGTGCACGAACTGGCCCTTGCGGCCCTCCAGCATCTCCGCGACGCGGTAGAGGACCTGGCCCCGGTTGTACGCCGTGGCCCCCGACCAGCCGCCGAACGCCTTGCGCGCGGCGACGACCGCGTCACGGGCGTCCTTGCGGGAGGAGAGGGGCGCGTTCGCCAGCCACTTGCCCTTTGCGTCGGTCACCTCGTACACCCGGCCGCTCTCGGAACGCGGGAACTTCCCGCCGACGTACAGCTTGTAGGTCTTGAAGACGCTGAGTCGCAGCTGCTCGGTCTTGTCGGTCTTATCGGACATCGAGGTACGCCTCCAGGCCGTGGCGGCCGCCCTCGCGGCCGAAGCCCGACTCCTTGTACCCGCCGAACGGCGAGGTCGGGTCGAACTTGTTGAACGTGTTGGACCAGACGACGCCTGCGCGGAGCTTGTTGGCGACGGCGAGGATCCGCGATCCCTTCTCCGTCCAGATGCCCGCCGACAGGCCGTACGGGGTGTTGTTGGCCTTGGCGACGGCCTCGTCCGGGGTGCGGAAGGTGAGGACCGACAGGACCGGGCCGAAGATCTCGTCCCGGGCGACGGTGTGCGCCTGGGTGACCTTCGTGAAGAGCGTCGGGGCGAACCAGTAGCCGGACGACGGGAGCTCGCAGGCCGGGGACCAGCGCTCGGCGCCCTCCGCCTCGCCCTGCTCGACGAGCGAGGTGATGCGGGTGAGCTGCTCCTCGGAGTTGATGGCGCCGATGTCCGTGTTCTTGTCCAGCGGATCGCCGAGACGCAGGGTGGACAGACGGCGCTTGAGGGAGTCCAGCAGCTCGTCCTCGATCGACTCCTGGACCAGCAGGCGGGAGCCCGCGCAGCAGACCTGGCCCTGGTTGAAGAAGATGCCGTTGACGATGCCCTCGACGGCCTGGTCGAGCGGGGCGTCGTCGAAGACGATGTTGGCGCCCTTGCCGCCGAGTTCGAGGGTGAGCTTCTTGCGGGTGCCGGCGACGGTCTTCGCGATCTCCTTGCCGACGGCCGTGGAGCCGGTGAAGGCGACCTTGTTCACGTCGGGGTGCGCGACGAGCGCGGCGCCCGTGTCGCCGTATCCCGGAAGGATGTTGACGACACCCCTCGGCAGGCCCGCCTGGCGGCAGATGTCCGCGAAGAAGAGGGCGGAGAGGGGCGTCGTCTCGGCGGGCTTCAGGACGACCGTGTTGCCGGTCGCGAGTGCCGGGGCGATCTTCCACGCCAGCATCAGGAGCGGGAAGTTCCAGGGGATGACCTGGCCGGCGACGCCGAGCGGCCGGGGGGTCGCGCCGAAGCCGGCGTGCTCGAGCTTGTCGGCCCAGCCCGCGTAGTAGAAGAAGTGCGCGGCGACCAGGGGCAGGTCGGCGTCGCGGGTCTCCTTGATGGGCTTGCCGTTGTCCAGGGTCTCCAGGACGGCCAGTTCGCGGCTGCGCTCCTGGATGATCCGGGCGATGCGGAAGAGGTACTTCGCGCGCTCGGAGCCGGGCAGCGCGGACCACTTCTCGAAGGCCTTCCGGGCGGCCCTGACAGCCCGGTCGACGTCCTCGGTGCCGGCCTGGGCGACCTCGGACAGCACTTCCTCCGTGCTCGGCGAGACCGTCTTGAAGACCTTGCCGTCGGCCGCCTCCGTGAACTCGCCGTCGATGAACAGCCCGTACGACGGGGCGATGTCGACGACCGAGCGGAACTCGGGTGCGGGTGCGTATGCGAATGCCGATGTCTGCAATTGCATGTCCATGGGGGTCAGTCCACCGTCACGTAGTCGGGGCCGGAGTAGCGGCCGGTGGCCAGCTTCTGACGCTGCATCAGCAGGTCGTTCAGGAGTGAGGAGGCGCCGAAGCGGAACCAGTGGTTGTCCAGCCAGTCCTCGCCGGCGGTCTCGTTGACCAGGACCAGGAACTTGATCGCGTCCTTGGAGGTGCGGATGCCGCCGGCGGGCTTCACGCCGACCTGTACCCCCGTGCGGGCGCGGAAGTCGCGGACCGCCTCCAGCATGAGGAGGGTGTTCGCGGGCGTGGCGTTCACCGCCACCTTGCCGGTCGACGTCTTGATGAAGTCCGCCCCGGCCAGCATCCCGAGCCAGCTCGCGCGGCGGATGTTGTCGTACGTCGACAGCTCGCCCGTCTCGAAGATGACCTTGAGGCGGGCGTCGGTGCCGCAGGCCTCCTTCACCGCGACGATCTCGTCGTACACCTTCATGTACTTGCCCGCGAGGAACGCGCCGCGGTCGATGACCATGTCGATCTCGTCGGCACCGGCCGCGACGGCCTCGCGCACGTCCGCCAGCTTCACGCTGAGCGGGGCGCGGCCCGCGGGGAACGCGGTGGCCACCGAGGCGACCTTGACCTCTGAGCCGGCGACGGCCTGCTTGGCGGTGGCCACCATGTCGGGGTAGACGCAGACGGCCGCGGTCGACGGGGCCGTCCGGTCGGTCGGGTCGGGGCGGACCGCCTTCACGCCGAGCGCCCGGACCTTGCCCGGGGTGTCCGCGCCTTCCAGCGTCGTCAGGTCGACCATCGAGATGGCGAGGTCGATGGCGTACGCCTTGGCGGTCGTCTTGATGGAACGGGTGCCGAGCGAGGCGGCGCGCGCCTCCAGGCCGACCGCGTCGACGCCGGGCAGTCCGTGCAGGTAACTGCGCAGCGTGCTGTCGGACGCGGTGACGTCGGCCAGAGCATGAGCTGCGTTCGGTGCAGTGGTGGGCATGGTCACCAGACGAGCATATCTACGCGCGTAGCGGCTGTACAGGGTGGGTTGGGTATCGGGGGGCGGCCGGTGTGGGGTGGCGGTTGGCCTGGTGGGTGGTGGGTGGAGGGTGGGATGCGAGGGAGGTGGGTGGCGTCGGGTGCGGGGGGCGCGGAGGCGTCGGGCAGAATCGGAGTCATGACGACCCCGGAGCCCCAGCCACCCGCGCCGCAGCCGCCGGTTCCCGAGTACAAGGACCGGGTCCACCGGTCCGCCGCGGGCATCGCCGCCGGTGTTCTGCTGCTCGCCATCGCCTGCTGGCTCGGCATCGACGCGATCGTCGCCGGGGAGGGCAGCACTCCGTGGCGGGCGCTGGCCGCGCTGCTGCTCGTGGTGCCGCTGGTGATCGCGTTCACGCTGCGGCCCGCGGTGTACGTGGGAGACGACCGGCTGCGCATCCGCAACCCGTTCCGGATCATCGTGCTGCCCTGGGGGCAGATCGACGCGCTGCGCTCCGGCTACTCGAACGAGGCCCTCACCAAGTCCGGCGCGAAGTTCCAGCTGTGGGCCATTCCCGTCTCGCTGCGGGCCCGCAACAAGGCGGCGCGGCAGGAGGCCCGGCGGAGCGGGCAGGGGAGCGCGGGCTTGGGGGGTGGCGGGCTCGGCGGGGGGCGCGCGAGCTTGTCCGGGGGGCGTGGCGCGGTGCCTGACGGGCCCGTGCGGGCGGAGAGCGACCAGGTCATGGATGATCTGCGCGAGGTGCTGGAGGCGCGGAGGGCGGAGAAGCCGGCGCAGGGTGAGGTCGTGGTGCGGTGGGCCTACGAGATCCTGGCGCCGGCGGGGGCAGGTGCGGTGCTGTTGGCGGTCCTGCTGGCGGTGTGACGTCCCGGCGGGTGGCGGTGGGGCTCTGTCGGCGTGCGGTCGAACTCGGCGGTGTCCGGTCGAGTTCGCCGGCGTCCGGTGGGAGTCTGTCGGTGTGTGGTAGGACTCGCCCGCGTGTGGTGGGGCTCTGTCGGCGTGCGGGTGGAATCCTGCTCTCGCCGGTGTGTGGTGGGAACCTGCCGGCGTGCGGGCGAGCTCGCCGGTGTGAGGAATCCGTCCGCGTGCGGTGGGGCTCGCCGGTGTGCGGTGGAAACCCACTGGGGTGCGGTCGAACTTGCCGGTGTGAGGAGTTTGCCCGCGTGCGGTGGAGCTCGCCGGTGTGCGGTGGAAACCTGCCGGCGTGCGGTCGAACTCGCGGGCGTGCCATCGAACTCGCCGGTGTGCGGTGGAGATCCGCCGTTGTTCGGGTGGCCTGCCGCCGGTGAGTGATCGTCGGCCGCCGCTGGTGAGTGCCCCTCGGCAGGCGCCGGTGAGTGCCCCTCGGCCGCAGGCCCTCGCCAGGCGCCGGTGAGTGATCGTCGACCGCCGCCGGTGAGTGCCCCTCGGCCGCCGGCCCTCGGCAGGTGCCCGTGCGGACCGGCGGCGGTGGTCAGATGCCTGCCGCGGTGGAGAGGTCCCGCTTGATCGTCGAGAGCAGGTCCGTCGCCTTCGCGTGTGCCGCCGGGAGGTCCGCGTGTGCCGCGACCGGGACAACCACCTCCAGGTAGCACTTCAGCTTCGGCTCCGTGCCGCTGGGCCGGACGATGACGCGGGCGCCGTCGAGCGTGTAGCGCAGGCCGTCGGTGGGCGGGAGCGTGTCCGTGCCCTCCGTGAGGTCCTCGGCGCGGGTGACCGTGAGACCGGCCAGTTGTGCCGGGGGCCGCTCGCGCAGGCGCCGCATCGCGTCGGTGATGAGGGACAGGTCCTCCACGCGCACCGAGAGCTGGTCCGTGGCGTGCAGGCCGTGTTCGACCGCGATGTCGTCCAGGAGGTCGAGGAGGGTGCGGCCCTCCTCCTTGAGCGTGGACGCGAGTTCCGTGATCAGGAGGGCCGCCGTGATGCCGTCCTTGTCGCGTACGCCGTCGGGGTCCACGCAGTAGCCGAGGGCCTCCTCGTAGCCGTAGCGCAGGCCCTCCACGCGGGCGATCCACTTGAAGCCGGTGAGCGTCTCCTCGTAGGGAAGGCCCGCCTTCTCGGCGATACGGCCGAGGAGGGAGGAGGAGACGATCGACTCGGCGAAGGTGCCGTGCGCCCCGCGGTGGACCAGGTGGGTGGCGAGCAGGGCGCCCACCTCGTCGCCGCGGAGCATGCGCCAGTCGCTGTCGTCCTTGACCGCGACCGCCAGGCGGTCCGCGTCCGGGTCGTTGGCGATGATCAGGTCAGGGTTCGTCTCGCGGGCCCTGGCGAAGGACAGGTCCATCGCGCCGGGCTCCTCCGGGTTGGGGAAGGCGACGGTGGGGAAGTCCGGGTCGGGCTCGGCCTGCTCGGTGACGAGGACGGGGGCGGGGAAGCCCGCGCGGGCGAACGCGGCGAGGAGGACGTCCTTCCCGACGCCGTGCATCGCCGTGTACACCGTGCGCGCGGTTCGGGGGGAGCCGGAGGCGAGGACGGCGTCCGTGCGGGCGAGGTAGGCGTCGAGGACGCTGTCGTCGAGGGTGTCCCAGCCGGTGCCGGGGCGGGGGACGTCGTCCAGGGTGCGGATCGCGGCGATCTCGGCGGCGATCTCGGCGTCCGCCGGAGGGACGATCTGGGAGCCGTCGCCGAGGTACACCTTGTAGCCGTTGTCGCGGGGCGGGTTGTGGCTGGCGGTGACCTCCACGCCGGCGACCGCGCCGAGGTGCCGTATGGCGAACGCCAGGACGGGGGTGGGGAGGGGGCGGGGGAGTACGGCCGCACGCAGGCCCGCGCCGGTCAGTACGGCGGCGGTGTCCTGGGCGAAGTCGGCGGACTTGTGGCGGGCGTCGTAGCCGATGACGACGAGGCCGTCGTGGTGGCCCTTGGCGTTGAGGTACGCGGCGAGGCCGGCGGCGGCGCGGATGACGACGGCGCGGTTCATGCGCATCGGGCCGGCGCCGAGTTCGCCGCGCAGGCCCGCGGTGCCGAACTGGAGGGTGCCGCTGAAGCGTGCGGTGAGCTCGGTGACGTCGTCGGCGTCGAGGAGCCTGGCGAGCTCTTCGCGGGTGTCCGGGTCGGGGTCCTCGGCGAGCCAGGTCCTGGCCCGGGCGATGAGATCGTCGTGCACGGTTCGGTCAGCCTCTCGTTGTCGTTGTGTGCGGGTTCGGTGGGGGCGGGCGTTTTGCGCAGTTCCCCGCGCCCCTGAGGCCTGCGGCGGCCTGCGCGGCTCCGGTGGGGGCTTGTGCAGCGCGTGTGCGTGCGTTGTGGGTCGAGGCCGGGGTGGGGGGTGTCCGTCCTCGGTCCGGCGGCTCGGTCCCTCAAGTGGTGCCCGGCGCCGGACGTCGGCCGCTGCGGGCGGACACGCCCCACCCCGTCCCCTGCTCGCCGTACGCGGCCAACGGCCCATCGTGGCACGCGTGACTGCGCCCTAGGGGCGCGGGGAACTGCGCGACCAGCCCCCACGGGCCCGCAGCCGCCGTACGACAGCACCCGGCACCCCCTTGGGCAATCCTCAGATCCGCCCGAGCACCTGCGCCAGCAGGGAGCCCATCCGGGTCGCGCTGTCGAGGCCGGCCTGGAGGACCTCCTCGTGGTTGAGGGGTTCGCCCGTCATGCCGGCGGCCAGGTTGGTCACCAGGGAGATGCCCAGGACCTCAGCGCCCGCCTCGCGTGCGGCGATGGCCTCCAGGACCGTCGACATGCCCACCAGGTCCGCGCCGATGACGCGGGCCATGCGGATCTCGGCCGGGGTCTCGTAGTGCGGGCCGGGGAACTGGGCGTAGACGCCCTCCTCCAGCGTGGGGTCGACCTCCTTGCACAGGGCGCGCAGGCGCGGGGAGTAGAGGTCGGTGAGGTCGACGAAGTTGGCGCCGATGACGGGGCTGGTCGCGGTGAGGTTGATGTGGTCGCTGATCAGGACCGGCTGTCCGGGGCGCATGCCTTCGCGGAGGCCGCCGCAGCCGTTGGTGAGGATGATCGTCTTGCTGCCGGCGGCGACGGCGGTGCGGACGCCGTGGGCGACGGCGGCCACGCCACGGCCCTCGTAGAAGTGCGTGCGGCCCAGGAAGACCAGGGCGCGCTTGTCGCCGATGGTGTACGAGCGGATCTTGCCTCCGTGGCCCTCGACCGCCGGCGGCGGGAAGCCGGGCAGCTCGGTGACGTGGAACTCGGCGTCGGGAGCACCCAGGGCGTCCACGGCCGGTGCCCAGCCGGAGCCCATCACGAGGGCGACGTCGTGGGTCTCGGCGCCGGTCAGTTCGCGCAGTCGCGCGGCGGCGGCGTCGGCGGCGGCGTGCGGGTCGCCCTGGAGGTCGTCCGGAAGAAGAGATGCGTTCACGCGGACGAGGGTAGCCGGTTCGGGCCTACGCGCGTAGATGACAGAGTGGCCGGATGCCGATCGTTGTCTTGTCGTTTCCAACCGGCGGGGCGGGGCGGAGGGCCTCAGCAGGGGCGCTTGCGGAGTTCCATGACGTAGTCGTGGGGTGCGCCCGCCGATTCCGCCGCGTCGGCCACCTCGCCCAGGTAACGGGCCGAGGGGAGGCCTCCCTCGTAGGCGTTGAGGACGTACGTCCAGGCCGGTTCCTGGCCGTCGAGGGTGTGGACGCGTACCCGCATACGGCGGTAGATGTCCAGGCCCACGCCCTCCCAGCGGTCCATCGAGTCCTCGTCCAGGGGGCCGAGTTCGTACAGCGCGACGAAGACCTGGGCGCCGGGGGCCTCGACGATGGTGGCGAGGGCGCCCTCCCAGCCCATGTGCTCGCCGCCGAAGGTCAGCCGCCAGTCGTTCAGCCAGCCCGTCGCACGCAGCGGCGAGTGCGGGGCGCGGCGGGTCATCAGCCGCGCGTCGAGGTTGCCGGCGTACGCGGCGTAGAGCGACATGGGTCGAGGGTACGGCAGGGGGCTCGGGTGCCTCAGCGGTCTCGTGAGTCCCTGTGGTGGCCGCGGCTGGGGCCCCGGGGCGGAGGCATGGTGTTGCGTGCGGGACAATGGAGTACGTGACTCGGATCGTGATCATCGGTGGCGGACCCGGCGGATACGAGGCGGCCCTGGTGGCCGCCCAACTCGGCGCGGAGGTGACCGTCGTCGACTGCGACGGTCTGGGCGGGGCGTCGGTGCTGACCGACTGCGTGCCGTCGAAGACCCTTATCGCCACGGCCGAGGTGATGACCACCTTCGACTCGTCGTACGAGGAACTGGGGATCATCGTCGCCGACGACACCCCGCCCATGGAGCAGGCCGCCCGGGTGGTGGGCGTCGATCTCGGGAAGGTCAACCGCCGGGTGAAGCGGCTGGCGCTGGCCCAGTCGCACGACATCACCGCCTCGGTGACGCGGGCCGGTGCCCGGGTGCTGCGGGGGCGCGGACGGCTGGAGGGCATGCAGGGGCTCGACGGGTCGCGGAAGGTCGTGGTGCGCGCCGCGGACGGGAGCGAGGAGACGCTCGTCGCGGACGCGGTGCTCATCGCCACCGGTGGTCATCCGCGTGAGCTGGCCGACGCCCAGCCCGACGGGGAGCGGATCCTCAACTGGACGCAGGTGTACGACCTGACCGAGCTGCCCGAGGAGCTCATCGTGGTCGGGTCCGGTGTCACCGGTGCCGAGTTCGCCGGGGCGTACCAGGCGCTCGGGTCGAAGGTCACGCTGGTGTCCTCGCGGGACCGGGTGCTGCCGGGTGAGGACCCGGACGCCGCGGTCGTGCTGGAGGACGTCTTCAGGCGGCGCGGCATGAACGTCATGGCGCGCTCCCGGGCCCAGTCCGCCAAGCGGGTCGGCGACCGGGTCGAGGTCACGCTGGCCGACGGGCGGGTCATCAGCGGCTCGCACTGTCTGATGGCCGTCGGTGCCATTCCGAACAGCGCCGGGATGGGGCTGGAGGAGGCCGGGGTCAAGCTGCGCGAGTCGGGCCACATCTGGACGGACAAGGTGTCGCGCACCACGGCTCCCGGCGTGTACGCCGCCGGTGACGTGACCGGTGTCTTCGCGCTCGCCTCGGTGGCGGCGATGCAGGGCCGTATCGCCATGTACCACTTCCTCGGCGACGCGGTGGCCCCGCTGAACCTGAAGACCGTCTCGTCCAACGTCTTCACCGACCCCGAGATCGCCACCGTCGGCTACAGCCAGTCCGACGTCGACGAGGGGAAGATCGACGCCCGGGTGGTGAAGCTGCCGCTGCTGCGCAACCCGCGCGCGAAGATGCAGGGCATCCGGGACGGCTTCGTCAAGATCTTCTGCCGGCCCGGCACCGGGATCGTGGTGGGCGGCGTCGTCGTGGCGCCCAAGGCCTCGGAACTGATCCACCCCATCTCGATCGCTGTCGACAACAATCTGACGGTCGAACAGATCGCGAACGCATTCACCGTGTACCCCTCCCTTTCGGGGTCGATCGCCGAGGTGGCACGGCAGCTGCACACCCGGAAGTCCGGCGACGAAGTCTGAGATCCTCCGGACGACCGAAAGCGATTCCTCGCTGGTCACAGGGAGTTGTCGAGCATGCGTGCGGCATAGGCGGGGGGAATGGGCCCTATACCACTCCCCCTCCCGCTGTGCGAACAACTTCTGTTATTCGGCGCAAACAGCTGAAACCAGACGGTCGTTGGGGTTACTGTCAGTTTCGTGTTCGCTGCAGAACGTCGCCAATTGATCCTCGAAATGGTGCGAGCGAACGGGGCCGTGTCGCTCCGTGAGCTCGCCCGCGTCGTCCAGACCTCCGAAGTGACCGTACGGCGGGACGTGCGCGCACTGGAGGCAGAAGGACTCCTCGACCGCCGGCATGGCGGTGCGGTATTGCCGGGCGGTTTCACGCGGGAGTCCGGCTTTCCGCAGAAATCCCATCTCGCGACCGCCGAGAAGACGGCCATCGCCGATCTCGCCGCGAGCTTCGTCCAGGAGGGCGAGGCCATCGTGGTCGGGGCGGGGACCACCACGCAGGAGCTGGCCCGCCGGCTCGCACGGGTCCCCGGGCTGACCGTCGTCACCAACTCCCTGTTGGTGGCTCAGGCGCTGGCCCACGCCAACCGGGTGGAAGTCGTGATGACCGGCGGCACGCTCCGCGGTTCGAACTACGCCCTCGTCGGCTCCGGTGCCGAACAGTCCCTCCAGGGGCTGCGGGTCTCCCGGGCCTTCCTGTCCGGGAGCGGGCTGACCGCCGAGCGCGGGCTGTCCACGTCCAACATGCTGTCGGCGTCCGTGGACCGGGCGTTGGTGCAGGCCGCAGCCGAGGTCGTCGTCCTCGCCGACCACACCAAGCTCGGCACCGACACCATGTTCCAGACCGTGCCGACCGACCTCATCACGCGTCTTGTGACGGACGAACCGCCCGCCCACGACGACCGCGCGGCCACCGAGCTGCAGGCACTCGCCGACCAGGGGGTGCAGATCGCCGTGACCGGAGCGTCGGAGAACCCGGGGGGTGAGCAAGCCCCGGCGCGCCGGCAACAGCGCCGGGACGTGCCCCTTCCGGGCCCGCGCCGCGGCCAGGTACCCGGCGGCGGACCGGGGCTGCGCACCGCCACGGTCCTCGGCGAGCAGCCTCCCGGCGCGGAACGGGCCAGGGTGGCGGACCTCCGACGGCGCTAGGGGGGCCGGGGCGCCAGGGGGCGTCGAGGGGCGCCGGAGGGCGTGCCGGGGAGGGAAGCAGGGGCCGGGCAGATCGGTCGCCGGAGCCCGGTCGCCGTAGGGGTGCGGGTCGTGCGTGCCTGGTCGCGCCCGCGACAGGGGCCCCCGCTCGAACTGAGTCGCCCGTGTCAGGCGGAGCCGCCCGTGTCGGAGGGGACACCGGACGGGGCAACGAGACGCCCGGCGGACTGAAAGTGAAGAAATC
Organism: Streptomyces violaceoruber; assembly: GCA_000720805.1. Classification (GTDB taxonomy): domain Bacteria; phylum Actinomycetota; class Actinomycetes; order Streptomycetales; family Streptomycetaceae; genus Streptomyces; species Streptomyces cellulosae_A. The sequence goes on along the minus strand of JODI01000082.1, from coordinate 203 downwards.
AGTCCGCCGGGCGTGTCGAACGTGCCCGGGTGTCAGTCCTTGATCTCGCAGATCGCGGCGCCGGAGGTGATGGACGCGCCGACGTCGGCGGACAGGCCCTTGACGGTGCCGGACTTGTGGGCGTTCAGCGGCTGTTCCATCTTCATGGCCTCGAGGACGACGATCAGGTCGCCCTCCTTGACTTCCTGGCCCTCCTCGACGGC
>JODI01000081.1 GCA_000720805.1 Streptomyces violaceoruber | reverse complement strand
GCGCTATGAGCGCAAGGCCGAGCACTTCCTGGCCTTCACCAGCATTGCCTGCACCCTCATCTGCTACCGAAGACTAACCAAATGAGACGATGTCTTAGGCCCCGTGACGGCGGAGGAGGACCTTCCGGCGGTCCTCGACCAGGCTGTGAAGGCCGTTCGGTCGGGCCGCCCGACGGTTGTGGACGTGTGGGTGCAACGGGGCTACGGCACCAACACGGCCCAGGCCCTCACCAGCGCCGGCTGATCACACCGGACACGCACCGCCGACGGCCGCGCCACCGTCGTTTCCGGACGGACGGACAGCCGGACGGACGGACGGCCGGACGGCGGGCGTGGCGGGTCGGCGCCTCGGGACGTGCCGACTACCCACTTCGTTCGGTAAGCCCATAAATTGAGTTTTAATACCTGACACATATTGAACCGATGCTCAATATCTCTATAGACGCATAACAGGACCTGCTCCTACAGTGCCTCCCACGGAGACGCGGTCGCAGCCGATTGCCCCGGTACGACGGCACGACCTTCTCTGACGGACAAGCGACTTGAGCTCCTGCGCAGGCCGACGCCCTGGCCCGGGATGTGAGCGCGCGTATCCATCGGCGATCGCGGAAACGAAGTCCCTCGCTACGCCTCGAAAGGGGAAGGGTTCATGACAATCATCGACGAACTCGATGAACTCGTCGACTGGAAGAACGGACTGGTCGCTCCCGCCATCCATTTCGACGACGAGGTGCACCGCGTCGAAGCCGCTCGGATATTCGGGCGCGCTTGGCTCCTCGTCGGGCACGAGGACATGGTCCCGACGCCCGGTACCTACGTGACCAACTACATGGGCGAGGTCCCGGTGATCGTCACCCGGGACCGGAATGGTTCGATCAACGTCCTGGTCAACAAGTGCGCCCACAGGGGCAACCAGGTCTGCCTCTTCGACCGCGGGAAGAGCCGCCGATTCGTCTGCTCCTACCACGGCTGGAGCTATGGCCTCGACGGCACCCTCACCGGTGCGCCCCTCGAGGAGGCCGTCTATCCCAACGGTATGGACAAGTCGCGGCTAGGCCTGGAGAAGGTCGCGAAGGTCGCGAACTTCCACGGACTGCTGTTCGCCACCTTCAACCCTGACGCCCCCGAACTGGAGGCCTGGATCGGCGAGGATGCCTGCTGGTGGCTGGAGCACTTCGTCCTGTCGCTGGACCTGGGCGGTCTCGAACTGCTGCCGGGATTCCACCGGTACCACTCCCCGGGCAATTGGAAGCTGGCGTCGGAGAACTTCATCGGCGACACCTACCACGTCTTCGCCGCGACGCACGTGGCCTGGCTCGGCGTGATCCAGGACTTCATGCAGCAGGGCATCATGACGCCGATCATCGACTACCCGGCTGGCGTGGGGTCGAGGCTCTACGAGGGCAGCACCGGTGTGGGCACTAACGCCCCCTTCGGCATGGGCATGCTCATAGCCGACAACGAGGCGTACAAGCGTGACTACGCGGAGGCACAGCGGCTCGGCCCGGATGCCGTCAAGTGGATCGAGCATCGGCACCAGCGCATGCAGCAGGTCCTGAAGGACCGTCCGAACAAGCCGTACGCGTTCATGCACGCCGGCCTCTTCCCGAACCTGGGCCTCATGGGGTTCATCTCGCCGATGATCGGCCGGCACTTCATGCTGTTCCATCCCCGCGGTGCGCGCGCACACGAGACCTGGCAGTGGACCATGGTGGAGCGCGACGCACCCCAGGTCGTCAAGGACGTTGCCGTCCAGCGCGTCTACCAGGGCCAGCACATGGCCGGTGTCGTAGCTCCGGACGACGTGGAGAACTTCGAGCGGATCGTCGACGCCTGCGCGCCGGAGCAGAACTGGAAGCGGCCCTTCAATTATGGCATGCAACTCGGCCACGAGGCCGACGGGCCTCGCGAGCTGCCCGGGCAGGTGGGCCCGAACCCCAGTGAAGTGAACCAACGCCAGTTCTACCGGTACTGGCTGGAACTGATGGAGCGGGGCTGATCACCGTGACCGACTGGAACCTGAAGCGAGAGATCGAGGATCTGCTCGCCCGGGAGGCCCATCTGCTCGACGAGCGCCGGTTCACGGAGTGGCTCGATCTCTTCACCGAGGACGTCGAGTACGTGATGCCGCTGCGGGAGTACCTCCAGGGTGACGTCGAGCCCGCCGGGCATCCGGTGATTCGCGACGACTTGGACATGCTCCGGGTGCGCGTGGCCAAGGACAACACCGGCTACTCGCACTCCGAGCTCCCCGCGTCGATGACCTGCCATCTCGTCACCAACGTCGTCGTCGACGAGATCCCGGGCTCGGACGAGGTCGAGGCCCGCAGCATGTTCCTGGTGCGCCAGGCCCGCAAACTGCGAGACGAGGCGTGGTGGGCCGGCCGCCGCATCGATCGCGTACGTCGTGTCGACGGATCCTGGAGACTCGCCCGGCGCGAGATCTACCTCGACGCCACGGTCCTGCCTCGCGGCATCTCGATCTTCTTCTGACGGGCGGATTCCACCCCCCGTCCGTCTCCCTTCCACACCGCCGGTTCCCGGCGTCCTCCCACACCGACGAGACAGCGTGACAGTTCTCAATGACGTGAACACCGGCAAGTTCGTCCAGGCCGGCCCCCTACCGCGTCCACTACCACGAGGCCGGCGAGGGACCGGCGGTGATCATGCTCCACGGGGCCGGGCCGGGCGCCAGCGCCTGGTCCAACTTCTCGGGGAACTTCGAGGCATTCGCTACGTCGCACCGGACGCTTCTGGTCGACATGCCTGGTTTCGGCCAGTCGGAACCGATCACCGAGGTCTCTGAGGCGGCGACGACCATCCGCAGGCGGATGCTGCGCGACCTCATGGACGCCCTCGGCATCGAACGAGCCAGCTACGTCGGCAATGCGATGGGCGGAAGCGTCTCCATGGCCTTCGCGGTCGACTACCCCGAGCGCACCGAACGACTCTGTTACCCAAGCCAGCGGAGCCAAGGATGACGAAACGGATGTGATAACCCCGACGACAACCCAGCTTCTCTATCTGTGCGAAGCCGCGGACGTGCCTGACGACGAGGGTCTCCGCCTCAGACACACCGAGCTTCCCGAAACCGTCGCGGTGTTTGTCTCCAAGGGGCAGTACTACGCGATCGGTGACACCTGCAGTCATGCCGACGCGTCTTTGGCAGAAGGCTGGGTCGAGAACGGCAAGGTGGAATGCCCGCTGCATTTCGCCCGCTTCGATCTCGCAACCGGCAAGGCCTGCTCGCTTCCCGCCACCTTCCCCGTCAAGACCTATCCGGTCACGGTCGTGGACGGCAAGGTCTACCTCAACCACTCCGAAGTCGTCGTTGCGCAGCAGAGTCCACTGACGCCGACCTGGGTGCAGCCCGAGAAAAGGTGTCCCCCTTCGGGCCGGTCGAGCAGACTCTCCCTCCCGTCGGCGCCGACCCCGTGCCCCGGCCCTGACCAGGTCGTCGGGTGATCGGACGGAGGTTCCTGTGGCGTCAGGCGTGTGAGGGGTGAACGAGCGGCCAAGTCGTCTCCGGACGGGTGAGGGAGAGCCCGAAGTCCGCGGCCACGGCGTCCGGGGCGGAAGGCGGGTAGGGGTGGGCGAGCAGGTCGACGACAGTCTGCGGCAGCCCGGTTACGGACGCGGCCTGCCGAACCGGTGTGCGTTCGATCGGCACGCGATGCCCATTGATCAGCTCGGGCATGTCCGCGACCGCGAACTCGCTCGGGCCGACCAGGTCGTAGGTGCCGGCCTTGCCTTGGCCCAGGACGGCGTTCGTCAGTGCGTCGAGCACGTCGGACAGAAGGATGGGACGCCACCGGTGCGTGTCGTCGCCGAAGACGCGCACTGGAGCGTCCGCGGCGGTCTGGCGGAACAGCAACTCGAAGGGGAAGGGTGCCTCGCGCCCTCCGACAAGCGCGTGGATCCGGAAGATCACACTGTCCGGGACGGTGCGCAGCAGGTCTTCGGCCTGGCCTTTGGCCTTGATGTACCAGTTGTCGTGTGCCGGGTCCGCGCCGACGTACGACACATAGAGGAGCCGCGCCGCGGGGTTGACCGACTCCACGACCCTACGGGTGGTGGCGACAGTGCCGGCTTCGTAGCTGTCCCACTCGGTAGCCACGAACACCCCGCACAGATGGACCACCACCGACGCGTTGGCCAGTGCGTCGACCGCTCGCCGCGACCGGGTCCAGTCGTCGATGACCTCGTCGGCGGGCAGGTCCTGGGCGGTCCGGACGAGCGCTGTAACGCGCATGTCCTGCTTGGCGAGGCGGGGCAGTAGGCCACGTCCAGTGGGGCTGTTCGCTCCGGTTACGACAACGGCAGGGGTGGGAGTTGACACGGGCTGGACCTCTCGATTCTCGATCCGGTGGGTTGCGTTGGGGCTGCCACGGCAGGAGGAGCACCTTGCCGATCTGGCGTTAGCTCTCCAGGTAGGCGTGTGCCTCAGCCGCCGACGCCAGGGGAAAGGCACGGTCGATGACCGGGTTGATCTTTCCGGCCGCCAGCAGTTCCATGCACAGGTGCTGATCGCGCCGGGTGGGAACGACCGTCAGTTCCTTGAAGATGAACGCGAGCCCGTCCACTTTGAGATCGAATCCCTTCGTTGAACGGCGCGCCCAGTACGATGATCGTTCCGCCGAGCCGCGTACAGGAGACGGAGAGCCGGAGGAAGTCGTTGCCGCCGACGCAGTCCCACGCGTTCGCGCCCAGACCGTGGGTCAGGCCCTTGACCTGGCCGGGCATGTCGGGGTCGCTGGAGTACAGAATGTGGTCGTAGCCGAGCGCCTTGAGCTAGTCGACGCGGTCGCGCTTGGTGGTGGTTCCGATGACGGTGGCTCCGCTCAGCATCGCCAGCTGGGCGCATGTGGTGGCCATCCCGCCGCTGATGACCACGGTGTCGCCGAGGCTGACGGGAGCTCGTCGCATGGCACAGTTGACCGGCGTGGTGTACGTCCACAGCGCGGCCGCGGCCGTCTCGAAGTCGACACCGTCGGGGACGGGCAGCACGGCGTCCTGATTGCGCACAATGTACTCGGCGTACCCGCCGAAGACCTGATGACCCGGGTATGCGGTGTCGAGGCACAGGTTGTCGAATGCCTCGTATGCACATCGCGCATCTGCCACACGGCGGGTGCGGCATCTGAGTCACCCCATCACCTGAGCGCCATCGTGTGACGCTCGCGCCGGTCGCCACGACCTCGCCGGCCGCGTCCCGGCCGAATTGGAACGGCAGCAGTCACGGTGGTCGTCCCGGAAGGGGATCCGCCGGCAGGTTGCCTGACCGGTAACGAAGATCCCAGCTGCTGACGGCTGTGGCACGCACGCGTATCAAGATCTCGTTGTCGCCGACCTCGGGGATCGGCACGTCCACACAGGTGAGGACCTCAGGGCCGCCGTGCTCGAACAGGTGGACCGCCTTCATGGTCTGTTCTGTCATGTTGATCTCCTGGTCAGGCAACACAGGACGTACGTGGTTGATCTCCTGGTCATGTCGCACCGGGCGCACTTGGGGGCAGTTCCGGCGCGTCACAGCTGCTCGCGGGCCACCTCAGGTCACGTGGCGGTCGCCGACGACGGCCAGCGCGCGGGGGCTGCTCCACGGCTCGGCGGATTAGGGGCGACCGGCCGCGTTCACCCGGTCGGCTCCGGCGTCAGGTGAGGTGCTTGGCGAAGAACGCGAAGACCTTGTCCCAACCGTCCATGGCCTGCTGCTGCCGATAGGCCGGCCGGTCGTGGTAGAAGAATCCGTGCCCGGCGTCGTCGTAGCGGTGGAACTCGAACTCCTTCCCGTGCTTGGTGAGTTCGGCCTCCAGCGTGTCGACGGCGGCCGGCGAGGGGTTGGCGTCCTCGTTGCCGAACAGGCCGAGCACCGGCGCGGTGAGGTTCTGCGTGTAGTCCAGCGGCGCCACCGGCATGGTGTCGGTGAGCTCCTCGGGCCTGATGACGACGCGCCCGCCCCACAGGTCGGCGACCGCGTCGAAGGCGTCGGGGTGCCGGCCCGCAATTAGGTACGCGTGCCGGCCGCCCGAGCAGGTGCCGATGATGCCGACCTTGCCGTTGCTCGACGGCAGTGCGCGCAGGTACGCGGCCGCCGCGACGAGGTCGCCCACCGCGCTGTCGTCAGACAGCCCGCCGGCGGCCCGTGCCCGGGCGGCGACGTCGTCCGGAGTGCCGTGCCCGAAGCGGTGGTAAAGGTCCGGGCAGATCACGTTGTATCCGTGTGCGGCGAGGCGGCGGGTGAATTCGCGGTAGTACTCGTCCCACCCGGGCATGTGGTGCACGGCCACCACTGCGGGGTGGGGGCCGGGACCGGCGGGGCGCGCCCAGTAGGCGTGGATCCAGTCGCCGTTGTGAGCAGGGATGGCGATCACCTCGGCGAGCAGCCCGTCCTGTGCGCCGGTGTCGAGGCTGTTCCACATGGCGTTCTCCTTGTCGGGGGCGGCTACTCCGCGAGACCGGTCAGCTGTGCTTCGGCGATGGCGGCCTGCAGTGTCTCGGCCAGTGCGGTGGCCGACGCGATGTCGAGTTCGAGAGCGATGCGCCCGCCAGTGTGCGGATCCTGGATGTCGACGAGGACCGCGTGGCCGAGTTGCGCGGCGACGGGGTGGTCGAAGGCGACGGTCAGGCGGGAGAGCGGGAACCAACCGTCCGCGCCCTTTCCGCTGCCGGCGATGTCGGTCTGCTTGTTGATGTAGGTGCACATGCCTGGGTCCTCACTTGCTCGCCGCCAGGTCGAGGGCGATGTCGACGATCATGTCCTCCTGCCCGCCGACCAGGCCTCGGCGGCCGACCTCGAGCAGGATGGTGCGGGCGTCGATGCCGTACCGCACCGACGCGGCCTCGGCGTGGCGCAGGAAGCTGGAGTACGCGCCCGCGTAGCCGAGGGTCAGCGTCTCCCGGTCGACTTGGACCGGACGGTCCTGCAACGGACGGACGAGATCGTCGGCGGCGTCCTGCAGCGCGAACAGGTCGCAGTGGTGGACCCAGCCCTGCAGGGTGGCGACGGCGGCGAACGGTTCGATCGGGCAGTTGCCGGCGCCGGCGCCCTGCCCGGCAAGGGACGCGTCCACCCGGGTCGCCCCCTCCTCGACGGCGACGACGGAGTTGGCGACGGCGAGGGAGAGGTTCTGGTGGGCATGGACGCCGATCTGCGTCTCGGGCTTGAGGGCGTCGCGGTAGGCGCGGACGCGCTCGCGGACGCCGTCCATAGTCAGCCGGCCGCCGGAGTCGGTGACGTAGACGCAGTGCGCGCCGTAGGACTCCATGAGCACGGCTTGCCGGGCCAGCTCGGCGGCCGGCGCCATGTGGCTCATCATGAGGAACCCGGAGACGTCCATGCCCAACTCGCGCGCGGTGGCGATGTGCTGGGCGGCGACGTCGGCCTCGGTGCAGTGGGTGGCCACGCGGACCGAGCGGACGCCGAGGGCGTGGGCGCGCCTGAGTTCGGCGATGGTGCCGATGCCCGGCAGCAGCAGCGTGGTCAGCACCGCCCGTCGGATGTTGTTCGCGGCGGCCTCGATCCACTCCCAGTCGCTGTTGCTGCCCGGACCGTAGGTGAGGCTGCCACCGGCGAGGCCGTCGCCATGCGCGACCTCGATCGCGTCGACGCCGGCTGCGTCGAGAGCGGCGGCGATGCGGCCGACCTGAGCTGGGCTGATGCGGTGCCGGACAGCGTGCATGCCGTCCCGCAGCGTGACGTCCTGGATGTAGAGGTCCGCGGTCGTGGTGTTCATCCTGTCACCTGCGCCGGAGCCCGTCGGGCAGCCCTGGCGGCAAGGCTCTCGCCGACCCGCAGGGCGGCCGAGGTCATGATGTCGAGATTGCCCGCGTAGGCCGGCAGGTAGTCCGCCGCGCCTTCGACCTCGAGGAAGACCGACACCTTGGTAGTGACCGGCGGTGCGTCGGCGGGCAACAGGGTGTGCACCGGATCCCCGTCGGCGACCGGGGTGAACTGGACCTGCTGTTTGAGCCGGTAGCCCGGGACGTACTCGGCGACCGACACGGCCATGCGCTCCACCGATGCCCGGATGGCGTCGTGGTCAGCTTCGCCGATCAAGCAGAACACGGTGTCGCGCATGATGAGCGGCGGCTCGGCGGGGTTGAGGACGATGATCGCCTTGCCGCGGCCGGCGCCGCCGACGGTCTCGATGGCGCGCGCGGTGGTTTCGGTGAACTCGTCGATGTTGGCCCGGGTGCCCGGACCGGCCGACCTGGACGCGATGGAGGCCACGATCTCCGCGTACGGCACCGGGGTGACCCGGGCGACGGCGTGGACCATGGGGATGGTCGCCTGGCCGCCGCAGGTCACCATGTTGAGGTCGCGGGCGTCGTCGTCCAGGTGCTGGCCGAGGTTGACCGGCGGGACGACGTACGGCCCGATCGCGGCCGGTGTCAGGTCGACCAGTTTCTTGCCGTACGGGGCGAGCCGCTCGGCGTTGGTGACGTGCGCCTTCGCGGATGTGGCGTCGAAGACGATCTCGGTCTCGGCGAAGCTGTCCAGCGCGATGAGTCCCTCGACCCCGTCGGCGGTCACTTCAACCCCCATCCGCCGGGCCCGGGCCAAGCCGTCAGAGGCGGGGTCGATGCCGACCATCGCGCCCATGTCCAGCACCCCGGAGCGCCGGATCACCTTGATCATCAGGTCGGTGCCGATGTTGCCCGACCCGATGATGGCGACCTTCGTTGTGCTCATCGGTCATCCTTTCCGGAAAACGTGGCGGTCACCGAGCCCAGTCCGCTGATCTCGGCGCGGACTCGAGCGCCCGGCGGTGTGGCGGCCATGGGGCCGAGCGCGCCGGAGAGGATCACCTGGCCGGCCCGCAGCGGGTCGCCGAACTCACGAGCGGTGCGGGCCAGCCAGGCCAGGGCGGCCAGCGGGTCGCCGAGGCAGGCGGCTCCGTTGCCCTCCGACACCAGTTCGTCGTCGACGTACATCCGCATCGTCGCTTGGACCGGCTCGAAGTCATCGAGGCTCATCCACCCCCCGCCCAGCACGAACAGGCCGCTGGAGGCGTTGTCGGCCACGGTGTCGGCGAAGGTGATGTCCCAGCCGGCGATCCGGCTGTCGACGATCTCCAGCGCGGCGACGGCCGACCGAACCGCGCGCCGCACCTGGTCTGCGTCCAGCGGGCCGTCGGCGAGGTCCTCGCGGAGCATGAAGGCGATCTCAGCCTCGACTTTCGGCTGGAGGAGCCGTTCGGAGGGCACGGTTTCGGCCGCGGAGAGATCCATGTCGTCGAACAGCACGCCGAAGTCCGGCCGGTCGACACCGAGTTGCCGCTGGACGGCAGGCGACGTCAGCCCGATCTTGCGACCCACGATGCGCGCCCCGGCAGCCAGTCGGTCGCGGGTGAGCCGCTGCTGCACCGCGTAGGCCAACTCGGCATCGGCTGTCCCGATCAGGTGGCGGACCGGCGGGCAGGGCACTGCTGTGCGCGCGGCGAGCTGCAGACGCTCGGCGGCGCGGGCCACTGCGGCCCGCCTGCGCGCCGAGGAGTCTGGCCAGGTGCTTGTTCGTCTCATCGCTTCCTCGTGTGGTTGAGTTGCCCCGGCGAGGAGGAAGGCGAGTCGGGCCGACCGGACGCGGGCGCCGACGCGCCGAGCCGTTCGCATGCCTCGTCGAAGCTCCCGCCTGCCGTCATCAGCCGCCGGCACTGAGCCAGGGCCTTGGGCCAGTTGACGGTGACGACACCGCACAACCGCTCCGCCTCGTTGTCGGTGTAGAGGAACGCGGCCCGCGGTTGTTCGCCTGTGAGATCGCCGATCGGTTCGAACCGGGTGGCCGTGTGGGGGCGCCCCACCAGCTGGATCTTCCAGTCGTACTGGTCGCTCCAGACGTACTCGACCGGCCCGTACGGCTGAAGATCGTCGGGATGAGCGATGTTGTGCGCGACGCACGCCGCCTGCTCCACGGCGTTGGTCCAGTGCTCCACCCGCACGAGTTCGCGGTGGCGCGGATGGAGCCAGCGGGCTACGTCCCCGACGGCGTATATGTCGGGCGCGTCGACCGCACGCGAGTACTGGTCGCAGAGAACGCCGTTGTCGATCGGTACGCCGGAGTCGGCCAGCCAGCTGTCGTTGGGGACCGCTCCGATACCCACGACAACGGTCGCCGCCGCCAGCACCGACCCGTCGGTCAGCCGCACCCGCAGCCGGCCTGCGGCGCCGTCGATCTGCTCGACGCCCACGCCGAAGCGGGTCTCGACGCCGTGCCGGTGATGCAGTTCGGCGAAGTACCGGCCGACCTCGGGGCCGACCACCCGCCCGAGCGGGGTCGGCAGGGGATCCACGACCGTCACCTCGTGGCCGAGTGCCCGGGCGGTGCCGGCGACCTCCGCACCGATGAAACCACCGCCGACCACGACGAGCGGTCGGCCGGACTGCAGTTGCTCCCGCAGTGCGCGGCTGTCCTGCAAGGTTCTGATCACGTGGACACCGGACTCGGGGTGCCACGGCGACGGCCGCGCGGACGCGCCGGTGGCCACGACGAGGCTGTCATAGGACAGCTCGGTGCTGTCCGCGAGAAGTACCCGGCGGCCGGCCACGTCCAGCCGGGTGGCGGCCGCTCCGAGGTGCAGCTCGATGCCGCTGTGCTCGGCCGCCTCGGGGGAGAGCAGAGTCACCTGCTCGGTGTTCCAGTCCCCGGCGAGGAACTGTTTGGTCAGCGGCGGCTTGTCGTAGGGGAGGACGGTCTCCGCCCCCGCAATCACGATGCGGCCCTCGAACCCCTCTCTGCGGAGGGCTTGCGCGGTGCTCACTCCACCGACGGATGAGCCGATGATGACGACAGTGCGGGTCACTCGACCTCGATTCGGCTCACTGGGTGGCACCGCCGGCCCAGTTCTCCTGCGAGCCGAGGTTGGCCATCGCCACGGTGAACAGGGCGGATTGAGCGTCGAACGGCAGATGCGGAACCCCAGACCGCTCGTACGGGGGAGTGGCTGCCTCCAGCCGGCTGTACATCTGTTCCATGTCCGAGGGCAGCTGGTGGTCCTGCCAGGCCGCGTAGTCGCCGTAGCCGTGGTCGTAGTTCCACTCGGGCACCTGGTACAGCCGGCCGGTGGCGCCATGACCGTCCTGGGCGGCGAGGAAGGCGGTGATCGGTAGCAGGTGTTCGGGGACCACCGGCCGCATGAAGTACACGATGCCCATCTCGCTGAACGCGCGTGCCGTGGTGTCGAACCACGAGGCACGTGTGTGCCCCGGCATGAACGCGTTCACCGCGACGCCGTCGGCGCGCACCTCCTCGGCGAGGTAGAGGCCCAGCGTGGTGACCGCCGCCTTGGTGGCCTGGTAGGGCATCTCCACTGTCCACGGGCGCTGCCCGTAGAACCCGCCGCCGACTGTTCCAGTGAGGATGCCGCTGCTGACGACGTTGATGATGCTGCCGCGCTTCTGCTCCTGCATCGGCTTGATGAACCGGCGGATGACCTTCAGCGTGCCGAACAGGTTGACCTTGAACATCACCTCCCAGTCCTGGTCGGTGGTGTCCAGGGTCTTGCGGTGCCCCGTCGGGTGGAACAGCGTCTCCGAGACCAGAGCCGCGTTGTTGATCAGAATGTCCACGGTCCCGAACCGGTCGAGGACGGCGGCGTACGCGCTGTCGAGCTGAGCGTCGTCGGTGATGTCCACCTCGAGGGCCAACCCCTCGCCGGCCTCGAGCTGCTTGCGGAAGTCCTCCGCGCCGTCCCAGGACTTGTCGGCGGCGACGACCCGAGCGCCTGCGCGCATCAGCCCTTCACACATGCACCGGCCGATGCCGCGGGCGCCTCCGGTGACCACGGCGACCCGGCCTTCAAGCTGCTCGCGCCATTCAGCGAGGGCACGCTCCGCCATCCGGCTCTGCCGCGCGGTGATGGCGGCTGCTCCGCCCGGATCTTCTGCGCTGGTCGCCTCGTTGATCGACATATGCGCGCTCCTCGTGACGGGTGGTGCCGGCCGCACCGGTCCACCAGATGACCCTTTGCTGCGATAGGCGTCGCCAGGTTACGTCCGCGTGAAGAATCGCGTCCATAGAATAGTTCGCATATCAGTTATTCATTCAAGGCATTGATATGGCCCAGCGAGCATTCTGCTGCATCAAGGGCGGGCTGGGGCTTTGACGTGCGGTCAGACTCGCCTGTGCTGTGCGCGAAAGGCGCGGTGTAATACCGAAAACGAATAGTCGGTATGCAAACTATTCTATAGACGAAACTGTAACTGGCCCTTAACGTCGCCTTCATCAGCGCGGCGAACGCCGCTGGCCTCGCAGTAGCCGATGGTCGGCATCTGCTCGAAGGAGCTGGCGCCATGTCAAACGTCGAGATGACAAGAAGCTCGCCACCGTTCTCGGCTGACGGGATGTTCGATTCGATGAGCATCGAAAAGCTGCGGAAGGCGGTCGACTGGCAGAACGGGCTGATCGCGCCCTTCGTCCACTTCGACCCCGAGGTCTACCGGGTTGAGGCGGAGCAAGTGTTCAACCGTGCCTGGCTTGTCGTCGGCCACGAGGACATGCTGCGCAAGCCAGGCGATTACATCACCAACTACATGGGCGAGACACCGGTCATCGTCGCCCGCGATTCCGGCGGCGAGATCCGGGTGCTCGTCAACAAGTGCGCGCACCGCGGCAACCAGGTTTGCCTGTTCGACCGGGGCAACGTGAAGGGGTTCACCTGCTCCTACCACGGCTGGAGCTACGGGCTCGACGGCACGCTCGCCGGGGCGCCGATGGAGCAGTTCTTCTATCGCGACGAACTCGACAAGCCGGCATGGGGACTGGAGACCGCCGCGAAGGTGGCCAAGTTCCACGGCCTGCTCTTCGCGACGTTCGACGCGTCGGCTCCCGCGCTGGAGGAGTGGCTCGACGACGACACGCGCTGGTGGCTGGAGAACTTCGTCCTCTCCACGCCCCTCGGCGGCCTCGAGGCGCTGCCCGGGTGGCACCGGTACCGCTCTCCTGGCAACTGGAAGCTCGTGAGCGAGAACTTCATCGGCGACAACTACCACGTGTTCGCCGCGACGCACGTCGCGTGGCTGTCGCTGGTGCGGGAGAACCTGGAGCAGGGGAACCGGATCCCGATCCTCACCTACCCCGCCTCGAACCTGAACGGACCGGTGTACGAGGTCAGCACCGGAGGCCCCGGCCGCAGCGCCCCGATGGGCATGGGGATGGTCTTCGCCGACAACGACGAGGGATACGAACGCGACCTCGCCGAGGCCGAGGAACTGGGTGCCGAGGCGGTCGAGTGGGTGAAGTACCGCCGCAAGAAGCTGCTGGAGCTCACGAAGGACCGCGATATCAGCTCCTACGGTTTCATGAACGGCCTGATCTTCCCCAACATGGGGCTGATGGGCTTCAACTCGGCCATGCTCGGCCGGCACTTCCAAACCTTCCACCCGCGTGGCCCGCTGGAGCACGAGTGCTGGCAGTGGACGATGGTGGAGCGCGAAGCGCCGCAAGTGGTCAAGGACCTGGCGGTCCAGCGCGTGTACCAGGGCCAGCACATGGCCGGCGTCGTCGCACCGGACGACGTGGAGAACTTCGAGCGCATGGTCGAGGCCGGCCAGTCGCCCCGGAACTGGCACCGTCCGTTCCACTACGGCCTGCAGCTCGAGCACGAGCACGAAGGCCCCACGGGTCTGCCGGGAAATGCCGGGCCCAACCCCAGCGAGGTCGACCAGCGCAGGTTCTACGGGTTCTGGCTCGAGATGATGGAAGGGAGCCGGGCATGACCACCGTGGCGAGCTCGGAGCTCCAGCGCGAGGTCGAGGACTTCCTCTACCGCGAGGCACACATGCTCGACGAGCACCACCTCGAGGACTGGCTGGATCTGTTCACCGACGACACCGAGTACCTGATGCCGCTGCGCGAGTACGTCCAGGGAGACGTACCGCCGGCGGGACACCCCATCATGCGGGACGACAAGCAGATGCTGGCGGTGCGGGTCCGCAAGGACGCCACGGGGTTCTCACACTCGGAAATCCCGGTCTCGATGACCTGCCACCTCATCAGCAACGTCGTGGTGGTCGAAGGCGACAACCCCGACGAGGTCGAGGTGCTGAGCGCCTTCATCGTGCGCCAGGCCCGAAAGCTACGCGATGAGACATGGTGGGCGGGTCGGCGCCGCGACCGGCTGCGCCGGGTCGACGGCGGCTGGAAGATCGCGCGCCGCGTGGTCCACCTCGACGCCACCGTCCTGCCGCGAGGCATCTCCATCTTCTTCTGACGGTCGCAAGACCGCCTGCTCTCCTGAGAGGAACACAGGCATGCCCCAGACCCTGACGGCGTTGACGGAGGAGAACACCGGCAAGGAGATCCAGGCCGGACCGTACCGGCTGCATTACCACGAGGCCGGCCAGGGCCCTGTCGTGATCATGCTGCACGGCGGCGGCCCCGGCGCGAGCGGCTGGTCGAACTTCACCCAGAACTTCGCCCCCTTCGCCGAGCGGCATCGCACCTTGCTGGTGGACATGCCCGGCTACGGCGGGTCCGAGTCGGTCGTGCTCGACACCGAACCCGGAACCACCGTCCGCGCCCGTGCCCTGCGCGACCTGATGGACGCCCTGGGCATCGAACGTGCCAGCTTCCTGGGGAACTCGATGGGCGGCGCGGTGGCCATGGCGTTCGCCGTCGACTACCCGGAGCGGACGGACCGGCTCGTGCTGATGGGCGCGGCGGGGATGACCCAGACCGTGGTCGCCCCCCAGCCGACCGAAGGACACCGCAGGATCGCCGAGACCTTCGCCAACCCGACCATGGACACCATGCAGGCGCTGGTGAACGTCATGCTCTTCGACCCCAGCCTCATGACGCGAAAGGCGCTGGAGGGTCGGGTGCGGGCGGCGAACAACCCGGCCCACCGCGATGCCAGGGCGCGGTCGACCGCCCCTTGGCGCGACCAGCGCGACGAGTTCGCCCGCATCCAGGCCCGGACGCTGATCGTGTGGGGTCGCGAGGACCGGGTGAACCCGCTTGAGATCGGCATGCAGCTGCTGCGCGACATCCCCGACTCCCGACTGCACGTCTTCCGCGACTGTGGGCACTGGGCCCAGCTCGAGCACGCGGAAGAGTTCAACCGGCTCGCGCTGCACTTCCTGGCGGCGCCGTGATGGCGCGATCCCACTGTCCAGATGCTGAGGGAACGGCTGTCGTTGCGTCGACGCCGCACCCGGTGAGGAGTTGAGGTGTCCACAATGTCGCTGATGACACAGGTCTATGTTTGCAACGTCGAAGACGTGCCGCTCGGGCAAGGTATCCGGATCGAGCGGGATGAACTGCCCGAACCGATCGCGGTGCTCAACGACGAGGGGCAGATCTACGCACTGAGTGACGTGTGCAGCCACGGCCAGTCGTCTCTCGCAGACGGCGAGGTCAGCAACTGCCAGGTCGAGTGCGCCATGCACTGGGGCCGTTTCGACCTGAAGACAGGTAAGGCCAGCGCCCTTCCGGCGCTGCTGCCGGTGCGGACCTATCCGGTAACGGTCACCGATGAGCGTATCTACGTGACCGTACCGGGCAGTGGGGGTGCGTGATGCTGGTTCTCGGCCTCGCGTCATCCCACGCTCCGGTCATGTTCCTGCCGGTCGAGCTGTGGCCTGACGTCCACGCGTTGCAGACCGGTGACGTACCCCAGCCCCTGGCCGTAGCGGCGCAGACGCCCGAGACCCATGCGGTCGACAGGCAGCGGATCGATGCCGGGTTCGCCGCACTGCGCGGCGCGCTGGAGGCAGCCCGGCCGGACGTCCTGCTGATCGTCGGCGACGACCAGGGGGAGGTCTTCGGCCCTCCGGTCAACCCGAATCTCGCCGTCTTCTGCGGCGAGAAGGTGAGTGGCAATACCCTTCCCCGATTCCGTGATCAGCCAGGGATCGACCACAACGTGACACTGGAGTGTCACAGCGAACTGGGTCACCACATCGCGGCCGGTCTCGTCGAGCGAGGCTTCGATCCGGCGATCATGACCGAACTGCGGCCGCTCGGCCGATCGGACGGCATCGGGCATGCCTTCACCCGGCCGGCCCACGCGCTGGGGGTCGCCGAGTTGGGCATACCGGTGGTGCCGATCTTCCTCAACGCCTACCACGAGCCGCTGCCATCCGGTCAGCGCTGCTACGACCTCGGCCGGGCGATCAGGGAGATCGCCGACAGCAGGCCGGAGCGCATCGCCGTCCTGGGCTCCGGTGGGCTGTCGCACGATCCGGGGGGGCCGCGGGCAGGCTGGATCGACCAGCGGCTCGACAACTGGGTGCTCGAGCGCGTCAGCGAGGGTCGTGGCGAGGACCTGACCAGTCTGTTCACCTTCGACTCCGACACCCTCCGCGGCGGGAGCGGTGAGATCCGCTCGTGGATTGTCGTGGCCGGGGCCATGCCCGGCGTCCGCGCCCAGGTCATCGACTACATCCCCGTACCCCACGGCATCGTCGGCCTCGGGCTCGCGCACTGGGAAGTGGGGGCGTAGCCCACGACCGCCCCACGCAGCCGCTCGCGCGGCGCGTTGATACCCGCTCGATAAGGAGAAGTTCCGTGTCTCGTCCCGTACCGGCTCCCACCGAGACAGGTGGACCTCCGCCGCGGACCGGCTCCGACCTGGTGGTCGAGTGCCTGGCCGAGGAGGGGATACGCATCGTGGCCGGCCTGCCCGGCACCACGGTCATGGACCTGCTCGACAGCCTGGCCCGTCAGGACACCGTCCGGTTCGTCGTGACCCGGCACGAACAGGTTGCCGGCTTCATCGCCGACGGCCTGTCCCGGCCGGGCGAGCAACTGGGTGTGGCCCTGGTCTCCCGGGGCCCCGGAGCAGCGAACCTCGCCATCGCAGTCGAGAACGCCCACGACGAATCGGTACCGATGCTCGTCCTCGTCGGGCAGGTCGCCGGGGGCATCGCTGACCGCCAGGCCTTCGAGGAGATGGATGTCCTGGCCTCCTTCCGGCCCTTCTCGAAGTGGGTCGTCGAAATCCGCCAGCCCGACCGCATCCCGGAGCTGCTGCAACGGGCCGTGCGCACCGCGGTGTCCGGGCGCCCGGGTCCTGTCGTCGTGTCGCTGCCGCTCGACGTCCTGCAGGCGGCCGTCCCGGAGGAGGTGCGGCCGGCGCCGCGTTGGCGCAGCCACCCGCCGGCCCCCGCCGAGGCCGCAGTGCAGGAGGCCGTCGGTCTGCTCGCCCGCAGTGAGCGACCGGTCGTCCTGGTCGGCGGCGGGGCAGTAGGAGAGCCGGACGCGTACCTCCGGCTCGCCGACCGGCTGGGCGCCCCGGTGGTCACCACCTGGCAGCGGCAGAGCACTGTGCCGCACGACCACCCGGCGTACCTCGGCGCGCTGGGGTACGGGGTGCACGAGGTGACCGAGCGAGCGGTGCGTGAAGCCGACTTCCTGCTGGCGATCGGCTGCCGATTCTCCGAGTTCACGACGAAGCGGTGGACGCTGCTCCAGCCGAGCACGCGGCTCATCCACATCGACATCGACCCCGCCGAGCTGGGCAAGATCCATGTGCCCGAGGTCGGGCTGGTCTCCGACGCGCATCTCGCGGCCGAAGCGCTCGCCGCTGGGATCCCGGAGCCGTCGGGGGAGCTCGCCGACGCGCGAGGCACGCGCCGCAGCGCCCTACGCGCCGAGTTCGACCAGGCGTCCTCGCTGACGTCGGAGGCACTCGCGGCCGACGAGCCGGGCACCGGCGTCGGCGGCAT
The DNA here is from genome assembly GCA_000720805.1 of Streptomyces violaceoruber. GTDB lineage: Bacteria > Actinomycetota > Actinomycetes > Streptomycetales > Streptomycetaceae > Streptomyces > Streptomyces cellulosae_A. The sequence goes on along the minus strand of JODI01000081.1, from coordinate 18,173 downwards.
CGCCGTGATCAGAGCCCTTCAGGATCTTGCCGTGAGAGACGACGTGATCCTCGTGCAAGACGCCCCCAGCTTCGCCCCCTGGATGCATCGTCACCTGCGTCTCCCTCGAAGCCGCAGCCTCTACTCCTCCCCGGGCGGTGCCATGGGCTGGGGACTGCCCGCCGCGATGGGGATCGCGCTGGCCCTCCCCGACAGCCGCGTGGTGACGATCTGCGGCGACGGCAGCTTCTGGATGGTCGCCCAGGACTTCGAGACCTGCGTCCGCGAGGGCATCAGCGTGGTCAACGTCATCACCAACAACTTCGCCTACGGAAACACACGGGACCGGCAGCGGACCGCACACGACGGACGCTACCTCGGCGTCTTCTACAACAACCCCGACTTCGCCGAATACGCCCGCTCCCTCGGCGGTTTCGGCGTCAGAGTGGAGGCCGAGGCCGACCTGCCCGCAGCGTTCGAGAAGGCGATGGCACAGGATCGTCCGGCCATCATCGACGTCTTGCAGGATCGGATGTACGGCCTGCCGCCGGGGCTCATCCCGCCCACCGCCCGCTGATCGATGAGAACCGCAGCTGTCGCAGTGGCTGTTGGACGAGGCCGGCGACCAAGAGCGGTATCACCTGCTGCACGTCACCGGCCGCAGCACTCGCCAGGAGAGAGGTGGTTTTCATGACCGAGACCTCGGTCGACGTCACACCCATGATCATAGACGGGAAGCGGCGCCTCGCTTCGGACGGCGCGACGATCGATGCGCTGAATCCGGCGACGGGTGAGGTCATCGGCCGCGTCCCCGACGCCACGGACGCCGACGTGGACGCGGCCGTGGCCGCTGCCAGGTTCGCGTTCGAGGACTGGCGGCGGACCGACCCGGCCGAGCGGTCCCGCGCGCTGTACGCGCTCGCCGATGCCGTCGACGCCCACGCGCAGGAGCTGGCCATGCTCGACGTCGCCGACAACGGGTCGCCCATCCGCGAGATGCGCAACGACGCGGGCGCCGGCGCCGCGCAGTTGCGCTACTACGCGGGCATGGTGCTGCACGCGCAAGGCGGCACTGTCCCGACGCTGTTCGACCGGCTCAACTACACCCTGCGCCAGCCGTACGGCGTCGTGGCGCGGATCATCCCCTTCAACCACCCGCTGATGTTCGCGGCTGCGAGACTGGCCGCCCCGCTGGCGGCCGGCAACACCGTCATTGTCAAGCCCAGCGAGCACACCAGCCTGTCCGCGCTGCGGCTGGCCGAACTGATTGCCGAGGTGCTGCCCCCCGGGGTCGCACAGGTCGTCACTGGGCGCGGCGGCGGCGCGGGCGATGCGCTGGTTCGGCATCCGGACATCCGGCGCGTGGCTTTCATCGGCGCCGCCGACACCGGGCGAACCATCCTGCGCCGAGCGAACGAACAGCGCCTCAAGAACGTCACCTTGGAACTCGGCGGCAAGAACCCGCTCGTGGTCTTCCCGGATGCCGACCAGGACGCCGCCGTCGCGGCCGCGCAGCGCGGTATGAACTTCACCTGGCAGGGCCAGTCCTGCGGCTCGACCAGCCGGCTGCTCGTGCACGAGGACATCTACGACGAGTTCCTCGACCGGCTGGCCGCGAACGTCGAGGACTTGCGTTCCGGACCGCCTCAGCACGACTCCACCGACACCGGCGCGATCGTTAATGCCCTCCAGTTCGACAAGGTGAACCGCTACATCGATATCGGACGCGAGGAGGGATCCCGCCTCGTCGCAGGCGGTACCGCGCTGACCGACGGCCCGTTCGCCCGCGGACTGTTCGTCCGCCCCACCGTGTTCGCCGACGTGCGGCCGGACTCGCGGCTGGCACAGGAGGAGATCTTCGGACCGGTCCTCGCAGCCATCCGATTCCGCGACTATGACGACGCCATCCGCATCGCCAACGGGGTCCGCTACGGCCTCACCGCAAGCGTGTTCACCCGCGACCTCGCCCTCGCGCATCGCTTCGCACGCGACGTCGAGGCCGGCTATGTCTGGGTCAACGAGGTGACCCGGCACATACTCGGCGCGCCGTTCGGCGGCGTGAAGGACAGCGGTCTCGGACGCGAGGAGGACGTCGACGAGCTCCTGTCCTACACCGAGACCAAGAACGTCCATGTCAACTTCGGCTGAGGCAGGCACCATGACCGACGACATCCGTGACCTCGTCGCCACCGCGTCCCGGGTACTCGGCGCGGCCGGTCACGGCGACCTGATCTGGGGACACGCCTCCGTCCGCGACCCGCACGACCGTGGCGCGTGGCTCAAGCAGGGTTCCTTGGGCATGGAGGAGATCACGCCCGAGCGCGTTCACCTGGTCGACCGCTCGGGCGTCGTGATCGACGGCGGCGGACGCCGTCACATCGAGTTCCCGATCCACACCGAGATCATGGCCGCCCGGCCGGACGTCGGAGGGGTGGTGCACACCCACAGCAGCCACGCCGTCGCGCTCTCCGCGGCCGGTCAGCCGCTGCGCCCTGTCAGTCACGAGGGCACCTTCTTTCACCCGCCCGGGGTGCCGCGCTTCACCGACACCTCCGACCTGATCCGGACGCCCGAGCTGGGCGAGCAGGTCGCGGCGGCACTCGGCGACGCGCCGGCGATCTTCCTCGTGAACCACGGCATCGTCTGCGTTGGGCCAGACCTGCAGATCGCGACGGTGACCGCGATCCTGCTCGACCGCGCGTGCCGCCAGCAGATCCTGACCCAGCAAGCCGGCGGCTGGCCCACCTGGACCGACGGGAACGAGGCACGGTCCAAACGCGACCACGTCTATCCCGACCCCTTGCTGTACCAGGCGTGGGACTACCTCGTGCGCCAGCTGCCGCCGATCAGCTCCTGACGGATGCGGTCGGCCGCGGCGCGCATCTGCGGCAGAGGTGAGAAGGTCTGCCCGCGCTCGTACCGCACAGTTGGCGCCGAGACGCTGATCGGGGCCATGGCGGTCCCCCTCCGCGTCGCGCACCGTTGCACTTGGCGCGGTCGGCCCGGTTGGATCCCATCCTCGAAGTTCGTCCCGTGCCCGCGCCGCCGGATGGTGTCCTCGACTGAACACCATCCGCCGCCGGTCACGCTCAGCGGGCGAAACAACGCCGCCATCCGGTCGGGATCAGCCGCGAGCTTCGAGAGCACCCGCTGACTTGGCCGACGCGCGGGATCGCTACGGCTGTCCGTACGGGGTCGCCCACCGCAGCGACCTGGACGGCACGCTGCTGCGCGAAGCGGAGCGGCTCGTCGTCGACCTGGCCACCGACCGCACGGTCGTGCGCGTGGAGCAGTACGCCGAAGGGCCGGTCGCTTTCTTCGTGGGCGCGGTCGACTGCGGCGCTGTCGTGCACGGCCGGATCGCGGGGCCGCGGGGACGAGGGACTCGGCGCTGGTGACGACGACGAGGGTCGGGAAAAGGTCGTCGCGTACGTCGACCCGGCGGACCAGGTTGACCTGGGCGCCGTTGCCTGGCGGTATGGCCGGGGCGGTGTGTTCGGCAGCGGCGCGGGTTTGGTCGGGGGTGAAGGAGTTCAGGACAGGGGTGCTCAGGGCCAGCCGGATCAGGTACTGGGCGAGCAGCATGGACTGTCCGGAGGAGAAGAGCTGGTGCCAGATGTCCATGGCCAGCTCGGTGTGGGTGTCCGGGCGGGCGAACGAGGCGCTCAGGATGAGCGAGGTGACCCGCTCCGGGTGGCGGGCGGCGATGCGGATGGCGACCGGGCCGCCCAGGGAGTACCCGGAGAAGGCATTCGGCGACAAGCGACAGCTGTTCGGCGAGGCCGTAGGGCTGCACCAGCGCACCCACAGCATGGGCCCCTCGGTCGAGGGCCAGGATGCTCGCTCGGCGATCCGGGCCATGCTGCGGTACCTGGCGGCCGACTACACCGACCTGCGGCATCCACCGGGCTGCCTGATCATCACGCCCGCCACGAACTGCGGACCCGGCTCGCAGGATGTGAAGACGGAACTGCAGGTGATGCGGGAGGCGACGAAGGCCGGCATCGCCGCCCGCATCCGCCAGGACATCGAAGCGGAGCGCCTGCCCGGGGACACGGACGCGGAAGGACTTGCGGCTTTCTATGCGGCCGTCATCCAGGGCATGAACCAGCAGGCGTGCGACGGCGCCTCCCGCGAGGTGCTGGAGCAGGTGGCGGAGTCGGCCATGCGCGCCTGGCCCGCAACCGACCGGTCCTGAACACATGCCCGCCGCCGGCACCGCCCCGGCCACGGTCCGGAGTGCGACGGCCCCGCCTCGGCCAAGGCGAGCTGGGTCGGACCGCACCAGGCGATCGCGGATCGGTCACCGGGAGCGAAGGGCGTCATGTGGACTGGTCCGGAGGGAGAAACCGGCACCGAGACGGTGATTCGACAGTCGATGTCCGATGTGCCGAGCGTGTCGCGATCATGAAGTGCGCGGCACGGCCCGCCCGGGGACAGAGTCGTACGAGCGGTTGCAGCTGCTGCGGGTGGTGGGCACACAGGACATGACCACCACTGCTTGAGAGGTCGTGTTCTCCCAGTGTTTTATCCCGTGATGCAGATTTGTTGCGATGATGTCGGGTCTCGCCAGGAGATGGTGTTCTCGCCGGTGAGCCGGCGGGTGCCCGAGTGGACCAGCTGGTCGCCACGCAGCCTGCGCGCACGTTGAGCGGATCTACGACTGGGACCGCGCCGCGATCCGCCCCACTTGGGACAACGGTTTCGGGCACCGGGTACTGGCCCGGCGTAGCGTCAGCGACCCGGGCGAGATCGCCGCTCCGGCTTCCGTTCACGGCCGAGAGGATAGACGTCCTGCGCGCATGGCCATGCGTCTACGGCATTCCCTCTGGCCGCGTCAAACCTCGCCGGTGTCACCGCCACTCGCGTTTCCGACGCCGCCCGGTCCGTCGTGGCGGCGGTCCGCGAGCCAGTCCTGTCGTGATCGGTGGGGCGTAGGAGTGAGCGTCCTGAGCGGCCCGGAGCACATCTCCTCCTGCTCGCGATCGCATCTGATGTGCAGAGGTGTCACAGATCGGCGGCAATTATGGGTCACAGCGACATAGGGAGGCAGTGCGGTCTCCAACATCCTTTGGGATAGCGGTTTCACGCTGGACTGAACGACGAGGGGATACGCCACCATGACGTGCGCACAATTGATGGAGATCGAGACCACGTCGCATGGCGTGCTCCGCCTGCCGCGCACCATCGTGGCCGGAGCCGAGCAGCGCCACGCGTTGGCGCACATCGCACGCGACTTCGGCACCTCGTCGCTGATCTGTACCGACGCCCGCCTCGCTGCATCCGCCGAACTCCGCGAGATCGTCGCTGAGCTCGAGCAGCGCGGCATGACCGTCGAGGTGTTCGGTGACACCGAGCCGGAGCTCCCGGTCCCGGGGATCATGGCCTGCGCCGAGGGGCTGCGCGGAACCGAGATCGACGTCGTCATCGGCATCGGCGGCGGTAGCTGCATGGACATGGCGAAGGCCGTGGCGGTGCTCCTGACCCACGGTGGGACGCTGAGCGACTACTACGGCGAGTTCGGGGTGCCGGGTCCTGTCCTTCCCGTCATCGCGGTCCCCACGACGGCCGGCACCGGATCGGAGGTGACCGCGATCGCCGTGGTCACAGACCCCGGTCTGGGTATGAAGATGGGTATCTCGAGTCCACACATCATCCCCGTCGCAGCTGTCTGCGACCCGTCGCTGACGGTCACCTGCCCTCCGTCGCTCACCGCCGCGACGGGCGCCGACGCGCTCGTTCACCTCGTGGAGTCGTACACGGCCATCGCTCGCCAGGCGACGCCGGAGCTCTCCCGGGAGCGGGTGTTCATCGGTCGCAACATGCTCACTGACTCGATCGCCCTCGAGGGCATCCGGCTCGTGGGTCGCAGCCTCGTGACCGCGTACCGCGAACCCGACGACGTGGTCGCGCGCGGCGACATGACGATCGCCGCGCTGTACGGCGGCATCGCGCTGAGCAATGCCGGCACGGCCGCGGCACACGCCATCCAGTACCCGATCGGCGCGCTCACCCACACACCGCACGGCGTGGGCGTCGGGTTGCTGCTGCCATACGTGCTCCGCCACAACTTCACGGCCGTCCAGCCCCAGCTCGCCCGCATCGCCGAGGCCCTCGGCCGGGACATCTCGGGCATGACTGTCTCGGAGGCCGCAACGGAGGCGGTCCTCGCGATCGACGAGATCCTCGCCACGATCGGCATTCCGGCCACCCTCGCTGATCTCGGTGTGGCCGAACAGGACATCTCCCGAATCGCGGAGCTCTCGCAGAACTCCAGGCGCCTCATCGACAACAACCCTGTGCCGCTCGGCATCCAGGCACTGACCGACATCGTGCGCGCGGCATTCGCGGGCGACCGCGCCTTCCACAGCTGACTCGAGGAGAGACCAAAGTGACCACCACTGTCGTCGGCGACAACTCGTCCCTCAACCTGGACGCCCTCGCCGTTCCCCTCCGTCTGCTCATCGGCGACGAGTGGGTCGATGGCGCCGACGGCGACACCATTCGTGTCATCAACCCGTCGGACGGGAGCTGCCTCGCGAAGATCGCCGACGCCACCCCATCGGACGGTACGCGCGCCGTCGACGCGGCAGCCCAGGCGCTCCCGATGTGGGCCAAGACCGCTCCCCGCTATCGGGCCGAGATTCTGCGACGCTGCTTCGAGCTCATGACGGAACGCAGCGAGGAGCTCGCGCGCCTGATCTCGCTGGAGAACGGGAAGGCCCTTCCCGACGCCCGTTCGGAGGTCGCGTACGCAGCCGAGTTCTTCCGGTGGTACGCCGAGGAGGCCGTGCGCCTGATCGGAGAGATCTCTGTGTCGCCGACCGGGGGCAACCGCATCGTCGTCGAGCATGAGCCGATCGGCGTGTGCGTCCTCATCACCCCGTGGAATTTCCCCGCAGCGATGGCGACCCGCAAGCTCGCGCCCGCTCTCGCCGCAGGCTGTACCACCGTACTCAAGCCCGCGACCCTGACGCCGCTCACCTCACTCGCGATCGCCCAGCTGATGATCGAGGCGGGCGTCCCGGCCGGCGTCGTGAACGTCGTGACGACGAGCCGGGCCGGCGCCGTCATGGACGTCGTGCTAGCCGACCCTCGCGTCCGCAAGCTGTCCTTCACCGGCTCGACCGAAGTCGGCCGACACCTCGTCCGCCAGGCCGCCGACCAAGTCCTCAACTGTTCCATGGAGCTCGGCGGGAACGCCCCGTTCCTCGTCTTCGACGACGCCGACCTCGACAAGGCTGTCCACGGCGCGATGGTCGCGAAGATGCGCAACGGAGGTCAGGCGTGCACGGCCGCCAACCGCATCTTCGTTCAGCGCGGCATCCACGACCAGTTCGCCGCTCGCCTCGCGGAGCGCATGGGCAAGCTCGCGGTCGGGCCCGGCTACGAGCCCGGGACAGAGGTCGGGCCCCTGGTCGACGAGGCGAGCGTCCGCAAGGTGGACGAGCTGGTCCAGGACGCTGTCGGTCGCGGCGCCGTCATCACGGTAGGTGGCAACCGTATCGATGCGCCCGGCTTCTTCTACCCGCCGACCGTCGTCACCGGCGTACCGTCCGACGCACGCATGGTCGCGGAGGAGATCTTCGGCCCGGTCGCCTCGCTGATCCCCTTCGACACCGAGGAGGAGGCGATCGCCGCCGCCAACGCCACGGGGTACGGCCTCGCCGCATACGTATTCACCGAGGACCTGCGCCGCGGCATGCGCGTCGCAGAGAAGATCGAGAGCGGCATGATCGCCGTCAACCGCGGGCTGGTCTCCGACCCCGCCGCTCCCTTCGGCGGCGTCAAGCAGAGCGGCCTCGGACGCGAAGGCGCGCACGAAGGAATGCTCGAGTTCACCGAGACGAAGTACATCGCCGTCGACTGGTGACCTCTTGCCTTCTCCGGGCCCAGCCGGGAGAAGGCACCTGCCCCGCTCACCTCACCACCCGCTGTTGCGGATTGCCTGCCCCAGGAGTACCCCGTGCTGATCCCCGTTGACGACATCCGAGCCACGGCCACCGACATGCTGACGCGTGTGGGGGTGTCCCCGGACAACGCCGCCATCTTGGTGCGCTCGCTCGTCGAGGCCGAACTCCGGGGCTTCCCCTCGCATGGGCTGCTCCGCCTCCCCCGTGTCGTCGCGCGCCTCCACAACGGCGTCGCCGACGGCGTTACCACGGGGACGCGGACGTGGCTCGCGCGCTCGCACCTCGGTATCGACGGCGACCGTGGTATCGGCCCGGTCGTCGTGCACCACGCGCTCATGGAGATCTCGGCCCGAGCGAAGGAGACCGGCATCGCGCTCGCCACGATCTCCAACAACAACCACATCGGGATGCTCGCGCTGTATGCCGAGGACATCGCGCGGGCGGGACAGGTGCTCATCGGGATCACGACGAGCGAGGCGCTCGTGCATCCGTGGGGCGGTCGGAAGGCGATGCTGGGCACGAACCCGATCACGATCGGCGTCCCGGCCGAGCCATACCCGTTCGTGCTCGACATGGCCACGGGCCTCGTCTCCATGGGCAAGATCTACGACCATGCCCACCGCGGCGAGCCAATTCCCGACGGCTGGGCGCTCGATGCCGAGGGCAACCCGACCAACGACGCCGTCGCGGCGAAGGCTGGGGCGATCGCTCCGTTCGGCGGTCCGAAGGGATACGCGCTCGGGCTCGCCTTCGAAGTGCTCGTCGCGAGCCTCACCGCCAGCGCCACCGGGCGCGACGTCGCCGGCACCCTGGACTCGACACAGGTGTGCAACAAGGGCGACCTGCTCATCGTCGCCGAGCCGACCAGCCCCATCGGCCTCGTCTCGCAGTACCTCGACGACATCCGCGCCACCGACCCGTCGGACCCGGCCCGGCCCGTACTCGTTCCCGGCGACCGCGCCCGGCGCACCCGCGAGGAGAAGGCGGCGGCCGGCATCGATGTCGACGACGAGGTGTGGAAGCGCATCACCGCCCTGGCGGGATGAGCGTCGCTCCCGGCTCCACCGAGCCTCGTTAGCATCAGCGCATGGGCGAACGGACACGGCACACGTCGCTGAGTACGCTGCTGGCGACCCTCGACGACGGCCTTCAGGCGAAGGAATGGGAGCAAGAGCTCTCTGAGGCGTTCCGGTCCGGGCTGATCGACGAATTGACGGCGAGCGCGCTGCGTGGCCTGCGGGCTCGCCTCGAAGAGGCGAGCCGGCGCGAAGGTCTCCTGCGCCTCCTGTACGACACTTCGACTGACCTGATCGCCATTCGGGATGTCGAAGCGATCCTGAAGGCGATCGTGCGCCGCACGCGGTCGCTGCTCGGCAGCGACATCGCCTACCTGAGCCTGAACGACTACGAGCGGAACGAGTCGTACGTCCGCGTCACCGATGGCGTCACGACCGCCGCCTTCCGCAACATTCGCATGCCGCTCGGTGGCGGCGTGCTCGGCGCCGTTGCAACAGGCACCGCGCCCGCGCAAAGCCGTGACTATCCGAATGACACGACCAAGACACACTTCCCCGACAGCGACGCCGCCGTCGTCGGCGAGGGAGTCAAAGCGATCATGGGCGTCCCGCTTTGGGCCGAGGGGCGCGTGATCGGCGCGCTCATGGTCGCGGACCGGGGGGCGCACGAGTTCACCAGCGACGACATTGCCCTGATGGAGTCGATCGGCGCGCACGCCGCGGTCGCGCTCGAGAACGCCCGGCTCTTCACGGACATGGCGGGCACCCTCGATCAACTCAACGAGGCGCAGCGCCAGAACCTCCAGCACGTTCAGACCCTCGAGTCCCTCACCTCGCTCGACCAGCGCCTCATGGAGACGCTCGCCGCGGACGACATCATGTCGAGCCTGCACCGACTGGTTGCCTCGACGCTCGATGCCGACGTATGGATCCTCGATCCGAGTGGAGAGCCTCTACATCCTGAAGACGCACCCCAGGACGCCCGCTTCCCCACGGCTCGGGATGCCGCTGAGCTATCGCGCGAGCGACGCGCTCCCACCCGCTTCAGCGTCGACAGACGTGACTACATCATCATGTCCGCGGTGGCTGGTGACCAGCACCTTGCCGACATCCTCGTGAGCGGCGGCACTACGGAGATGGTGTCGGCGGTTCTGGAGCGCGGCGCGCTCGTGCTCAGCGCGGCAATGCTCTTCGAACGCACCCTGCGGGACGCGCAGTACCGGCAGCAGCGCGAGTTGATCGACGAGCTCCTGGGCCCGCACACCGAGATCACGGATGCGCTCAGGGAGCGTGCTCGCCGGCACGGGATCACCGAGGGCACTCCGCTGGTGGCACGGGTCGTCGGCGTGCGAGGCGGCCAACGTCAGCGTGCGCTCGCCGTACTGCGCGAAAACGCGAGCGGCCGGGGAATCGTCGCGCTCCACGCCTCGCACATCTGCGTCATCGAGCCGGCGTCGCCCGATGTGGCCTCCTTCGGTGACGCCGGTGCCTACATCGTGGAGCTGCTCGACCGGGAGAACATCGACACCAACGTCGGATCGTCCTCGCCCGTCGCCGGCATCGCCCGACTCCCCGGCGCGTTCGCAGAAGCCCGCTCCGTCTGCAACGCGCTGGTCGCGCTCGGCCGCCGCGGCGAGGCGGCCGATCGGGCGGCCCTCGGAACGGCGGGCATGCTGATGGGAGCGATGGACAGCCCGTTCGCGCGGCAGCTGCTGACGGCTCAGCTCGGGCCGCTCCTCGAGTACGACGAACGGAGGGGCACCGAACTCGTGCAGACCGCATGGATGTACCTCGACGCCGACAGTTCCCACGCCACAGCGGCGAAGCGGCTTCGGATCCACCCCAACACGATGCGCCAGCGGCTCGAGCGGATCGACACCATCCTCGGGTCTGGCTGGCGTCGGGGTGGGCGCAGGCTCGACACACATGTGGCGCTGCGCCTGTGGCGGCTGCAGACTCAAGGCGTTGTGACGATCAACACGTAGAGCCGCCACGCCTGTGGCGCGAGGCTTCTGATGCCCACCCCGGTCCACAGGCTGACCTCGGTGTCCGTGGCTGCGGGGGCACCGTCCGGTCGTCGGCGCCGGCCGACGATGATGCCGAGCCGAGCAGGTCGAGCAGTCGAAAAGCGGCGACGTTCTTCCGGGAGCGGAACGCATCGGGTGCCGGTGCCCGTGCATATGGCCTTCTCCCAGGCGGGCAGCGCGGTCGCCGCCAACGACTCGCGGGTCGTCCACCGCAGCGACCGGCACGGCACGCTGCTGGACGAAGCGAAGTGGCTCGTCGTCACCTCTGCGAACAGGGACTACCCGGCGCCGCGAGCCGGGGCTGTCAGGACGACAGCGATTGCTCCACATGGCCGACGAACTCGGCGACAGCCGGGCTCAGTGCCCGCTCTGACGACCAGTAGAGCCATACTGATGCGGCCATGGAGGCCTCGCCGTCGTACAGCTCCGGCCAGTCCCGTCCTGCGGAATCGCCGAGAAGATGGTCCTCGGCCACGACCGCGACACCCAGGCCTGCCCGGGCCAGCGCCGTCAGAGAGGTGATGTCCAGCGACTCGTAGGCGACGTCGAGCCGAATGTTGTGCGACCGCAAAGATGTCTCCAAGAGGCTGCGGCTCAGGCTCGTGCTCGGTCCGAGGAGAACCAGCCTCCCGGCCAACTCCGTCACGTCGACGGTGGGGCGGTGACGCCACGGATGCTCGTCCGGAGTCACGACGACGATGCGGGCCTGGCCCAGTTCGACGCCCTCGACCCGGTGGTCCGACAACGGCAGTGAAGTGATGAGGTCCGCCTCGCCATCGGTGATCCGGTCGATGGAGGGCAGACCCGGTAGCCCGTGGAGCGCGATCTGGACCTCGGGCCGAAGGACATGAAACCCGCCGATCAACGGCGCCAGAAAGGTCTGCAGGTGCGGATGGGCGCACTCGACGGTGACGATCCCTGTGCGACCGTACTGCAGCTCCGTCGCGAACGCCTTCAGCTTGTCGGCGCCGGCGAGCACCTGTTCGGCGAGCGGGAGGAGCGTCAAGCCGGCACTGGTCGGTTTGACACGCCGACCGAAACGCTCGAAGAGAATCACTCCGAGTTCCTTCTCGAGGGCCTTTACCTGGCGCCACAGCGATGGCTGGGCGGTGTCCAGCCGCTCTGACGCGCCGAGGAACGAGCCGACCTCGACGACCTCCTTGAAGTACCGGAGCTGACGCAGGTCCATCGATGCTCCTCCCGGATAAGAACCACCCAAACTATATGGTGACCGAAGAAGAAAGGATCCGGTGGCGGTCGGTGCGCTCGTGAGGAACTCGTGACGAGAAGCCGGATGGCAACGAGGGACCGGCACGGTTGACCTCGGGCTCGCGCTTCCGGCATGACCGGTCTGGATGACCTGTTCCGAGGGGGCAGTGATCGTAGGCGGTCAGTGAGCGGTGGACCGATTGTCCGGTCTTGTCGTTGTTCCAGATGCCGGCCGTCAGAGCGAGGATGCCTTGCAGGACGCGGACCATGATCACGCCAGGAGTGAGGACACCGTGCTGTTCCAGGTCGAGTTGGCCCGTGAGGGCGTTGGGCTCGGCGGCGAGCATGTCGAGCACTACTTCCCGCTCGACCCGCATACACGGGTGACGCAGGCTGAACGTGGCGCGCTGCTTTCAGCAGGTCGTGGGCCTTCGCGGTCATTCAGGGTTGCGGCGCAGCACCGGGACGCCGTGGCGGCGGACTGGTGGTTACGCCGCCGAAGCACTTGCCATGCCGCTTCGGGTGGGATCTACTGTCGCCAGTTACAGGAGTCACTATAAAGTTAGTAGGTGGCTGGCATGCGGGATCACAACCCGGAAGGCATTGTCGATCGTGTCTGGCGGACGCCTGACCGCCTGCGTGCGCTGAGACCGGAAGCCGTCGGTCTGCTGGACCTCGCCAACGAACTCGCCTGGCAAGCGGTGGAGCCGACACTGCTGGAGCAGGTTCGCCTACGGGTCGCTTCGGCCATGGGCAACGAACCGGGGATGCGGCGGCGCTCGATCAGTGCTCGCGAGCACGGCCTGTCGGAGACGAAGATCTCGCAGCTGGACGACTACTACACCGCAGAAGCCTTCTCCGAGTCCGAGAGGGACTGTTTCGCCTTCGCAGAGCAGTTCGTGATCGATGTCGGTGGCATAACCGACGCCGACCGGGCCAGGCTCGGGCGGCATTTCACCGGCGCACAGGTCCACGGCTTCGTTGTCGCGCTCTATGTCACCGAATGCACCCAACGGCTCGAGGTGGCATCGCACGCACTGCTCGGAGGGCCGGTGTCCGAGCTCGGTCATTCGGCCGCAGCCCCCGGCCGGCGGCCGGCGGCCGAGTCGTCCAAGGAGATTTTCCAGGCGCTTCACGAGGCGCTCGAGAACTATCAGAACGCGGTTGTGCGCGGCACAGCCCAGGACCTGGTGATCACCGAGATGGTGCGTCTGCGCTGCGCCCGCACCCATGACTGCCGCATCTGCAAGACACTGCGCCTCGTCGAAGCCCGAGACGCGGGTGCCGACGACGCCATGACGGCCAAGGTCGACTTCTACGAGAAAAGTGATCTCGATGAGCGGACGAAGATCGCACTGCGGATCACCGATGCGTTCATCACCCGCCCGGACACACTCACGGAAGACCTCATCGACCAGGCCCGCGCCGCATTCTCTCCGGAGGAGCTCGCCGAACTCTGCCTCGACATCAGCAAATGGAGCACGCAGAAGATCTATGTGTCGCTGGGGACGGACGCGGCCGACGATTTGCCGAAGAACGAGGAGGGAGTGAGTTTCTTCGGCTTCAGCGAAGACGGAAGCGTCGCCGGTTTCTCGGCGACACCCGAGCCGGCGGGACGTTCTACGCCCGCCTGACCGCCTGCGAGCTCTACCGTGCCTCCGGCCGGCAGTGCCCGCAGCGCGTGGGCGACTTGTGCGGCCGGGCGATCGGGCGGTCGTAGGGCGCCGGAGCGGTCTTGATCGGCGCATTCGTGCCGCGCCCGGTCCGATGGTGCATCGGCCGCACGTCGCGGCCATGATGGTCGGTGCCTGACTGGACCGTGCCGGCCTTGTTTCATCCAGCGTGGCGATGAGTCATGGCGTTGCGAGCGAGCGGGCACTGTGTCCAGCCTCTGAGAACGCAGGCCCCTCAATCCCCCAGCTGATGATCCGCTGCGGCACGACGCTGAACCAGGCGGGGTCACAGTTGTCGCCGTAGAAGCGCCGCTCCCCGCCCTCGTCGTGGAACTCGGCGCGGCCGCGGATCTCGATCCCGCGGGGAGTCCATGGGTCCAGGCTGGTGAAATCGTCGACGACGAAGGCCGCTTTCGGGTTTGCCTGTAGGTCGCGCCACTTCTTCGACCTGCGCAGCTGACGGCCGCCGACCTCGATGGTCCCCGCCTCGGCGTGGAGGCGAAAGCTGACGGGGGCAACGTGGGGCGAGCCCCCACCACCGACCGTTGCGAGGCGGCCAAGCCGCTGCCCGCGCAGGTATTCAGAGGTTGTCTCACGTGGCGAGTTTCGCGAGTTTCTTGTAGCAGGTCAGGGCAGCGGCCAAGCCGAGGAAGGCGAGGAAGTGGGAGCCCTTTCGCTCGTATCGGACGGTGAGGCGGCGGTAGCCGAACAGCCAGGCGATGGACCTCTCGATCTTCCAGCGGTGCCGGCTGAGCCGTTCGCCGGACTCGATGCCCGGCCGGGCGATGCGCGGGATGAGTCCCCGTTCACGCGGCCAGGCGAGGTGGTCGGCGGAGTCGTACGCCTTGTCGGCGCGGAGTTTGAGCGGGCGGCGTCGGCGGGGGCCGCGCCGGGAGCGGATGGCGGGTATGCCGCGGATCAAGGGCTTGAGAGCGAGGCTGTCGTGCATGTTCGCGCCGGATACGGCGACGGCCAGCGCTGGGCCTCGGACAGGACGTGCAGCTTGCTGCCCTTCTTGCCGCGATCGACCGGGTTCGGCCCGGTCAGCGAACCCCCCTTTTCGCCCGCACCGACGCGGCGTCGACGATCGCCGAGGTCCAGTCCAGCTCGCCCTGGGCGCCGAGTTCGTCCAGCACCGCCCGGTGCAACCGGCGCCACAGCCCCGCCTCGGTCCATGCCGTGAACCGTCGATGTGCCGTCGCGGATGACACCCCGAACGTCTCCGGCAGGTGCCGCCAGGCGCACCCGCTGGTCAGCACGTACACCACCGCCGTGAACACGGCACGCTCGTCCCGCGGTGTGGTCCCGCCGCCCTGCGGACGGGAGTTGAACGAGGGCAATAACGGGGCGACGAGTTCCCACAGACCGTCAGGAACCAGCCGCTGCGACAGATCGACACCCACGAAGGGACATCATGCCGCAGCTCGCACTGTCACCACGTGAGACAAACTCTCAATCTCTTTCTCAGTAAACGCGCCCATCGTGACCTCCTCAATGATCCGCGCCACCACGGACGCGTAATGCGCCGGAATTAAAATGAATGTGACTGCCGACCACGCCGGCGGTCGCTGGGCTCGCGGACGGTACGTCGATGGCGTGCGCCAACATCGGGATTTCCTGATGTGGAGAGAGTCTCCCTGGTCTCTCCATGGGATAAGCGCGGTCAGACTACATCTGAGGTAGGACGCGCGTCCATGGAATAATTCACATTTTCACTATTCACTTTGAGTATTGATAGAGCCGAGGCAGCCGCACTTGTCCACCGGGGTCGCCCGCGCCGGCGGCAGCTCGGCAGTGATTCGTTTCACCTCCAGGCCGGATCATCGCCACAGTGCAGGCGGCGGCAAGAACACTTCCCGAGATGAATAGGATGTATGCAAAATCATTCTATAGACAGTGCCGTAATCTGTCTTTAACATCCTGTTCAGAAGCCGCTCCGAGTGCCTGCAGCCCTCGCTGACCTCCGTTTGCCTGTCTTGTGTTCGTAGGGGCTGATGCCTATTTGCTGGCCGAATCTGGCCGGCGAAAGCTGGATTCTGTTGTGGTCAGGCGCATACTCGGCTGACTTCACGGACGTCACCGGCCTTGAAGTCACGTCACACTTGATACGGCACTGCGACGGCCTCGTAGAAACACGGCCAATATTCACGGAGGAATCATGCTCCACCTCACCGACCTTGACGAGTCCAGCCCTTTCCTCGGCCAGCAGAAGGAGGAGACCGGCCCGGTCACCATCATCAACACGTTTGTCGCCCCGGAAGGCAAAGAGGACGAGGTGCTGGCCGCCTGGACGGACGACGCGGAATACATGAAGAAGTCGGGGGGTCTCCTCGCGGTGCAGCTGTACCGCGGCATCGGCGGCAGCCGGCTCTTCACCAACGTCGCGGTCTGGAAATCTCCCGGGCACCTGCTCGCCGCGTTCGACACGCCGGAGTTCGCCATGCACCTGGAGAACTACCCCGCCGGCACCATCGCCTACCCGCACCTGTACCAGAAGGCTGCTGTCGAGGGCGTCTGCGAAGGAGAATGATGGCTGGTACCTGGTTCCATGCCGGTGCACCGGCCGGTGGTCGAAGACGTTGTGGGATCTCGCGGAGCGCTCCGATGATCAGGCCGGCATCGACCGGGGAGGGGCCGCTGGGGTGATCTCGCCAGCACACCTGGTCTGGGCGGACTGCCGTTGGCCCCGCACACGGTGCCCTCATTCCGTTCCTGTCGTCGCCACGGCCTGCCATCCGGTCATGGCCACACCGCCCGCCCCGGCCGACGTCGTAGCGTGCGGCGAGGGGCAGACCGCGGTCGTCCAGACAGGCCGTATCTCTGGTGCCGCCGTCCAACACCGTCCACCCCACCACCCCGTGCGGAGAATCCACCATGTCTGACTCTGCGAACATCCTCCTCGTCCGCCGCCTGTACGACACGCAACTCGCCCCGGAGGTGACCAGCGAGATCATGTCCCCCGACCTCGTGTGGGACATCACTCCGGGCTTCCCCAACAGCGGGATCTACCACGGCTGGGAGAGTGTGGCTCGTGACTTCTTCGGTACGTTCGCATCGAATTGCGAGGCATACTCCGCCCGAGCCGAGCAGTTCTACGCGGACGACGAGGGCCATGTCTTCGTCCGTGGCCACTACCAGATAACCCCCAAGGGCGGGCAGGAGGTGCAGGTGCGCTTCGTCCACTTGTGGACCGTCCGCGACGGCAAGCTCACCCACCAGCAGCAGGTCGCCGACAGCTACATCCTGCGCCAGGCACTCGGCGCCTGAGCCGCGGCCACCCACGACTGTCAGCGCTACAGCCCGGTCGAGGGCCACGACCGGGTAGGACGAATGCCTGGATCATCAGGTCGTAGAGCGCGATCAGTTCGGCTCTGTCCAGGGTTTTCGGCGCGCTGCGTGGTCGAACGCGACCGATCCGCAACTCGGCGGCAGCGCGCCACGGCCTCACGTATCCGGGGGCACCAGGGTTTCACTGTCTCTTCTGCCTCCGCCGGGAGCGCGGGAGCCGGCCTCCAGCAGGGGCGTGACCCCCGTGCCCGCCACGGGTCCAGCCCGCGCGAGCGGCCCTCCTCGGCCTCCTCCTCCGGGACTTGGCCGGGGCGTGTACCGGTGATCGGTCCGGTCGTCGAACGCGATGTCGTCCCGAGCGCAAACGCGGCAGGGCGCAGCGTGCGGTCGTATGCCCTCCTGGCGGACTCCCGTGCTCAACGGGGCGTCGCCCGGTGACGCGTTGCTCGAGGCCGCGGCTCACTGCTCGGGGCGCACCGGTCCAGAGTCCGGTTTCGCAGGCGAGGATCACCGCCTGAACGCGGTTGTTCAGGTTGGCCTCTGTCAGGAGCTCTCGGCGACTACTACTGGGGGTCCTGAGGTGTGTTGGTGCGTTGCAGGTGGTGAGCCATTGGGTCACGACGGTGTCGATGAAGGTGTCGGCGACCTGGCCGTGGTCGAGGAAGAGTGGTGAACGTCGAGCGGGTCCTGAACTGGCCGACCGATACGTTCAGCGGTGGTGGCGATGGGCCTGGCGGCGATGCGCCGACTGAGGTGTCAGGGTGGCCGGGCTGGGGGTGAGCCGGCCGGCCACGGTTGCAGCCGGGCAGGCGGGCAGGCGCGGACTGGGATCTCGGCTATGCGCGGCTGCGGACGCGTCGGCCGACGGGGCATCCGCAGCCACGTTGATGAAGAGGCGGGCGGCCCTGCATGAGGTGTGCAGGGGTGAGGATGGCGTGCCTTCTCGTCAGGGAGTCAGAGTGCGCTCATCGCGGCGCGGGCTACCTCGTCGTCCTGGGCCGGGGTGCCTCCGCCGACGGCGAGGGCGCCGATGAACTGATTGTTCTCGAAGATCGGTCGACCGCCGGC
>JODI01000080.1 GCA_000720805.1 Streptomyces violaceoruber | reverse complement strand
GGCCCGGCGCAGGGTCCAGCCCTCGTCGACGACGCAGCGGGCCAGACGCAGGCGTCCGGTCTCGGTCAGGGGTGCATTACGGTGGGACATGAGGGCCTTCTGGTCGTTCGATGTC
The DNA here is from genome assembly GCA_000720805.1 of Streptomyces violaceoruber. Taxonomy (GTDB): domain Bacteria; phylum Actinomycetota; class Actinomycetes; order Streptomycetales; family Streptomycetaceae; genus Streptomyces; species Streptomyces cellulosae_A. The sequence goes on along the minus strand of JODI01000080.1, from coordinate 37,001 downwards.
GATGTCGCAATCCACACCGAACCCGGAAGGCCCTCACTCGTTCAAGACCACCCGACCGTGATCGCTGTCACCAACCTCAGTGGACAGAACACCTAGCGCGACCCCGGCTAAGATCCCCATCTCCCGGCGCGCACCGGACGCCCACCGCGAATACCCGCGGACCGGTGTCCCGTCCGCGCGCACGCATCCCCTGACCCAAGGCACCGGATGCCTCCCCCTGACGATGTGATCCCCGCACAACCGTCCATCGTTGCAGCAGACACTGACAACGGGTCAGCACATCACCGCTCACTGTGATCACGCCAGGTCGGAACAGGCCAGGTCACCACAGACGCGAGGGCACTGTCTCCACGGTGACCTGCTGTGGTCGGGCTCATGGTTGGGGCGTCATGGTTGCCGGGAGTGGCTCCAGGGAACTGTCTGGTCGGGGTCGTCGACGGGATGCCACACGGGCGCTGCGGGTCCGTCTCGGAGCAGGTCGACCAGTGGCGCCGCGAGGACGGGGACGGTGTGCCGGAAGCCGGACGGCGCCAGATCCCGGGTTGCCGCGTGCAAGGCCCTGATACGCGTCTCGATCCCGGCGGGGCCGGTGCCGTCCAGGATGAACAGCACCCGGCTGGCTGCGTAGCTCTCAACGAGTGTTTGTCGATGAGTTCGGATGTCACCGGAGGGCCTGTGGGCCTCTGAATGTCGGTGAGTTTCGATGTCACTCGGGTGCGCGGATGTCTCTTCTCAGCCCGTGCGCGACGGCGAGCAATTTCGCCGCGTCAGCTGAAAGCTCTGGACGAAGTCGGACTGCTCGTCGGCTATCCAGCGTTCGGTGGCTGGGCGGGCCGACCATGCCGACATGGGTGTGGCCCGCCGAGCCGTCTGCTGGTCGCAGCCGTGTACTTCAGGTCTGGTTTCTGAGCCTGTGCCTCAGATGTTGGCCAGTGTGCGGTCGAGGAGGGGGAGCAGGCGGTCCCAGTGACGCTGTAGCCCGGCGGGGTCGAAAGCGTCGGTGTCGGACATGGTGAACCCGTGGACCGTGCCGGGGTAGATCTCGGAGGTGTAGTCGACCTTCGCGACGTCCAGGGCCCGGTTGAGCTCGCCCAGGGCCTTGGGCGTCAGGTCGCTTTCGGCGTGGCCGAAGTGCACCTGGGCGGTGATCTGGGCGAGGGTGTCGGGGCCGTCCACGCCCACGGGACCGTGGAATGCGGCGAGGGCCGCCACCTGGCCGGGGTGGGCCGCGGCGGTGCGCATCGCGTAGAGGCCGCCTATGCAGTAGCCGGTCACCGCGACCGGTCCGGCGGCGACCTCGGGCTGGGTGGTGAGGAACCTGAGGTAGGCGTCGGCGTCGCGCAGGACCCGTTCGGGGGTGTGCGTCTCGATCAGGGGCATCAACTGGGCGATGACCGCGGGCCGGGCCTCTTCTCCGATGTGCTCGGGAAGTTCGATTACCGGTGCCGGGCCGTGCCGGTAGAAGAGGTTGGGGACGAGGACGTAGTAGCCGTGTCCGGCCAGTTCGCGGGCCATCTCCCGCAGCACGGGCCGGATGCCGAAGGCGTCCGCATGCATCAGCACCCCCGGGTGCCGCTCGCCGCCGTCGGGGAAGGCGGCGAACGCGTCGGCCTGACCGTCTGCGGTGGGAATCTGCAGAGTCTTGGTACGCATGAATTCTCCTGTCGTGGTTGATGCGTCAAACCTGTGATCAACACGACGGAGGCGGAGCCCGCGCAGCAGCGCCAGATCCTCGGTCAAACAGCGGGCTCACACCGGCCCGTACGGCGCTCAGAAGAGCCCCGGGTCACCAATCCGTGTGTGGCGCAATGCCGTCCCGGTAGTCATGGCCGCAGAGCTTAGCCCACCGGACGAGAGCCGTCGCCGGCACCACAGCCGACAGTGCGGTTCAGGTGGGTGTCAGCGTGTGGCTGCGTGTTCGGCGCGGGCTTTGGTCTGGGCGAGGCGGTAGGAGCCCGTGCCGGTCTCGATGATGGCCGCATCGAAGGCGAGGCGGTCGACGATGGCCGTGCAGAGCCGCGGGTCGGTGAACGTTTTCGTCCATCCGCCGAAGCTCTCGTTGGAGGCGATCCCGAGCCCAGCCTGATCACAGATCGGTCCACGGGCGGGGCTCGCCCCCAGTTAGCGGCACCCACACTGACCCGGACGGACCAAGCTCCTCGATGTCCTCCAGGACGACGGCTCCCAACTGAACCTCGCGGGCGAGGGCTGCGACGAGCGGGTGCTGGGCGACCATCGCCTGCAGATCGCTGATTCGGTCGCCCAGCCGGGCCCGGGAGGCACCGGTGAGCACGAAGAGCAACCGAGGGAACACTGGATACCAGCGGAGCCACGCCGGGCCGGTGGAGACGGGCCTGCGGCGTCCGACGGGCTGGGCTTCGTACTGGAACAATCTCGCGTACTCGATCAGCTTCACGGCCAGGCGCTCGCTGCTCATGGTGCTGCGATCGACCTCCACGAATGCGCGCAGCTTCCGCCGGTGTTCGCCGTCGACAACGGTGTAGTGCATGACAGCGTCGGCAACGAGCCGCTCGCCCTCACCGATGGGGTGAGCCACCTCAGGAGTCCAGTCCCACGGGCCGTGCTCGTGCCCGAGCCGGCGGGCGTCTGCCGCAAACGGCAGGTGAGACCGTACGACAGTCAACGTGTGCGGAGTCTTCAGCGACGCCGCGGTTGTCGAGGTGATGGGGTACGGCGGACGCCCCCGCAGGATGGGGAGATCGCGGGTCAGACGCGCCCCCTCAGCGGTGAGGTACCAGGCGTGCGTACGAGACCGGTCCGAGTCCGGCAGCGGGGTGAGGCCGACGAGGCCCGTGGAGCGCAGCTTGTTCAGCACGCGGGAGACCAGTTGGCGGGAGCTGTCCGGCCGGAGCATCTGGCGCAGCTGGCCGGTCGTGGCCATGCGGTGCAGGGCGAGCGCGGTCAGGACCTGCAACCGCAGGGGTTCGGCGGGGCTGGGGACCAACTCGGCGGCCGCAGCACTTGATGTGGGACGGGACATGGAGAAGAGACAACCCTCAGCCCCCGACCCGACCCCCGACCACGAGACCCCGACCAAGGTCACAACGCAAGAACACTCTCGTGGTCGGGTCCGTGGTCGGGGCTCCACGGCCCTGACCACGCCACTGCGCGAGGGTTCAGGAGTAGGCGCGATCGCGCGAACAGGTGCTGGAAGATGAGCGATGGCCGGTCCGCAGCAGCGGGTGCTGCGGGGCGTGGTGGCGAACCACGCCATGCCGGCCATCGTGCGACCCCCGGTCCGCAAGGGACCAACTCCCAAAACCGGAAGCCGCGTTCATGGGGCGGTGCGCGGAGGCCCGCTCACCGCCGGGTACTACCTCCTGGACCGCTGGGCGGCCTGTTCCAGGATGCGCCGGCGCGTCCACCGCCGACGCCCGTTCTGGCGCCCGGCATTTACGGCAACCCCGTCCGTGGTCTTCATCAGCGGAAGGTTGCCCTGGGACAGGGCGCTGGAGAAGGACCCGACGCTCTTGTACCCCAGCAGCGCGGCCGCCTGGCTTGCCCCCAGCAGCTCGTCGGGATCGCCGTCGACGGGAACCTCGGGCAGGGGCGGCGCCTCCTTGGCTCCGGCTCGTCTCCCGCGGCCGGGCCGGGTGGCCATCCACTCCTGCAGGGTCCGCACCTTCCACCACTGCCGGCGATAAGGGTTCTCGGCTGTCCCCTTCTCTTCGACGACGTCCGGCTCGGGGAAGTAACCGGGGTGGTCGCGGAGGAAGGTGTTGACCTGGTTGGTGTTCTTGTAGCCGAGGTACCTCGAGGAGTCCGCGGCGTTCAGCAGCGTCTCCGGGTCGAGGGAGGGCGGTGTGTGTACAGCGAGCCGCGCCGGCGCCCGGTGGGCGAACCACTCGTCGACCTCCGCGCGGTCCCACAGCCGGGCGCGGCCACGCTTGTCGACAGGCTCGGGGAACGCTTTGCCGACCGTGTTCTCCGTGCGCTCGGTGTAGAACTGGCTGATCCGTGCGGACGTCAGACCATGTTCAGCCGCGATCTCGGCAGCGTCGGCCAGGCGAGGCTCACGGCGCGAGGTCATGGCAGAACCGTCCGTTCTGTCAGCAGTGCGCCGGCCAGCCCGGCTCACAAAGCAAATAATGGCAGAAGTTTCGGGGGGAGGTCCAGCCCGCGGCTCAAAGTTTTTCCCGACAGCCACGCAGAGGGCTCACCGCCTACTCCTCGGGGATCAAGCAGACCCCGCGGCGCGCGGCGGCCTCGGCCATCTCCATGAACGCCATGGCAGCCGGCGTCATCTCCCACTCGACCAACGCCAGCAGCAGGACCACCTCGCCGCGGTCCTGAGAGGCATCACAGGGCATACCGGCCGTCTCCGCAGCGAACATCAGATCCGCGGTGCCCAGTCCGCCGAGGCGCTTGGCCACCTCCCGGTGCAGGTCCCTCAGGCCCTGCTGGTACAACTCGTTCGCCTCGGCCAGGAGCAGCACCAGGTCCTCGCCGCGGCTGGCCGGTGCCGCCGCAGCGAGGTCGAGGATGCGCTGGGTCGTCGTCATCGTCATTGAGTATCCCTCCCGGATGGGGGTGAGCGCCGGTGTGGTGGTCAGCTGCAGCCGTCGCACCCGGCGGCGCTGTGCAGGATCTCGCCAGGCCCGGTGCGGGCCTTGGAGTCCCATGTGGGCGGCTTGCGCAGGGCGGCGTGGACGTCGCGTTCCATCCGCTCGAAGTCCGCGTTCTCCTCGACCACGACGCCGGGGTCCGGGGCATCGCGCCGGCGGGACAGCGCGATGAGCTCTGCCATGGTGATGTTCGGGTTGAACGGCACCTGGCGGACGCGTTCGACCAGCGCGCACAGCTCGGCGAACCGCGGCCGGCGCTGGACGGCGATCAGCAGATCACGGTGGTTGGCCAGGGTGCAGGCCGAGCACGAACAACGACTGGAACCACCCCGGTCCTTGGCGCCGGGGTACGAGTCATAGCACCAGTGGTAGGGCAGCCCCGCACCGATCGTGCGCTCCCAGACCTCCTCGGTGCTCACCTGTGGGCGGGCAGCCACTCGTCGACACCCCGGGCCGAGTTGTCGGTCGTACGACGCCACACCTCCTGCTGGCGGCGAGCAATATTCGGTTCTGCCGAATGCGTCCATCGCGTGAATACGGACAGTGACTGCAGTCGGGACAACCATGGTCCTTGCCCTTGCCCGATCTGCGCGGACTGGCGGTCCCGCCTAGCGTGAAGGTATAGGGGGATAGCGCAAGGGCCGCCAGGGGTGGTGTGTGATGGACCCGATCTCGACGGAACTACTGGCCGCGTTGGCCGGCGGCGCGGGCGGTGAAGTAGCCAAGCAGGCTTGGGCAGGATTGAGGACTTTGGTACGGCGCCCCTTCGGCCGGGGCCAGGCCGCGTCGGATGTCCCAGCGATCAGCTCCGGGGAGGCAGAAATGACCGCCCTGGAGCAAGCCCCGGAGGATCCAAGCTGCGCCCAGGCGCTGAGCCAGGCGCTCTCGGCTCGGTCGGCGCTCGATCTCGATTTCGGCACTGAGCTGGAACGGTGGCGGCAGCAGGTCCAGCTGACCAGCACCGGTAGTGGTGACGTCCACAACGAGATCAGCGGCAGCCCCACGTTTCACGGTCCGGTGACACTGAGCCGGGACGTCTTCGGGGCTTCCATGCCTAACAGCCCGGCATCGCCGCCCCCGCCACCGCAAGAGTCGCGATGACCGGCGAGTACGACCACGACAGTCTGCCGGCGGTGGTCTCGAACGAGATCAGCGGCGGGGTGTTCTTCCACGCGGTCATTCAAGGCCGGGACATCACCGTCCAGCTGCCCCCGCAGATCACCCCGGCGCTCAGCGGCCTCCCTGCCTCCTCGCCTACTTTCGTCGGCCGCGACAATGAAGTGGAGACACTCCTCCAAACTCTCGCACCGGACTGCAGGGATGGGAAGCCAACCCTGGTCTCAGCGGTCGCTGGCCTGGCAGGAGTGGGCAAGACCGAACTCGTCCTCCAGGTCGCCCACGAGGCCCTCGGGCGTAATGGCTGGTTCCCTGGCGGCGCCCTGTTCGTCGACCTGTTCGGCTATGACAACGACCGACGCCTCAGCCCCGAACATGCTCTGGACGGATTGCTGCGCGCGCTGGGCATCCCCGACGAACACATCCCTGCCCACCTGCAGGACCGCTCCCAGCTCTACCGTTCGGTCCTGACGGCCTACGCTGAACAAGGCAAGCGCATCCTCGTCGTCATCGACAACACCTCCGCCGCCGACCAAATCAGACCCCTGCTCCCCAGTGATGGGGCCACCAAGGCGCTGGTCACCTCCCGCCACACCCTCGACGTCGGTGCCCGCCTGCACGACCTCGACATCCTGGGCCCTGATGCAGCCGTCGACCTGATCCGCCAAGCCCTGCACCACGCTCGCGGCAGCGACGACACCCGAGTAGATGCTGAACTTCAGCAGGCCAAGACCATCGCGGAGCTGTGCGGCCGCCTGCCTCTGGCCCTGCAGATAGTCGCTGCTTTGCTCGCCGACATCCCCACCCGACCGCTGGCCTCCGTGGTCGAAGACCTCTCCCACACCCAAGACCGACTCGGGGGACTTCAGCGCGAGGCCAAAGCCGTACGAGCTGCCTTCCATCTGTCATACCAACACCTCAACGTCGAGCAAGCCCGCCTCTTTCGGTTCCTCCCGCTGAGCCCGGGGCCTGATATCTCCACGGAAGCCGCCGCCTACCTCACCGGTGACGACCAACCCACTGCCCGCCGCCTGCTTCAAGACCTCGCCCGCGCACACCTCATCGAACCCGGCCAAACTTGGGATCGCTGGCACATACACGATCTCATTCGCCTCTATGCCTACGAACAGGGCCGCAGCCAAGCCGAGGCCGGTGAACGCAATACTGCTCTGGAGCGGCTTTGCGGGCACTATGTGGTTACTGCTAAGGCTGCTAGCGCCCATCTGCATAGGCTGCCAGTTCAGGGCGCATCTAACCGCTTTCAAGACCGTACGGATGCTCTCGCTTGGCTGGAGGTCGAGCGCTCGTACCTCACCGCCATTGTCACTTCCAGCCCCTCCCTGCTCTTGCCCGACGCCTGTGTTGCCCTCGTCGGCGCGCTTGACCGCTTCTTCGACTGGCGGGGCTGCTTCGATGACTGGATAGCCGTCGACACTGCGGCCCTCCACAGCGTTCGCCGAGAGAACGAACGCCGTGGTGAAGGCACGGTGCTGAATCACCTTGGTGTCGCCCTGAGGCAGGTGCGGCGCTTGAACGAGTCCATCGAGGCCCATACCCAAGCTCAGACGATCTTCCAGGAGCTGGGCGACCGCGATGGCGAAGCCCAATCTGTCGACAACCTCGGCACTGCGCTTCAGGACGCCAGGCGCTTCGATGAGGCGATAGAGGCCCACACCCAAGCCCGGACGATCTTCCAGGAGATTGGCGACCGCCACGGCGAGGGGATGGCCCTGACCAATCTCGGACTCGCTCTAGCTGAAGTGCGGCGCTTCGATGAGGCCATAGAGGCCCACACCCAAGCCCGGACGATCGACCACGAGATTGGCGACCGCCACGGCGAGGGGATGGCCCTGACCAATCTCGGACTCGCTCTAGCTGAAGTGCGGCGCTTCGATGAGGCCATAGAGACCCACGCCCAAGCCCGGACGATCTTCCACGAGCACCACGACCGACGCCACGAGGTCAGAGCACTTGGCAACCTGGGTCTTGTTCTCTGCGACGTACAGCGGTTTGACGAAGCGATCGACACAGGCAGCCAGGCCGCTGCCGCCTTTGAGGACCTGGGTGACGACTATAGTCAAGCCGGGGCATTGACCAACCTCGGTAATTACCTATCCGAGGTACGCCGCTTCGACGAGGCAATAGACGTCTACGCAAAAGCCGCCTCCATCTTCCGGAGAATGTGCGACCGCCACAGCGAGGGCATAGCCCTGGAAAATCTTGCTAGGGCTCTTCTCGAACTACGGCGATTTGAAGACGCCGTGGGCGCCCACGGCGAAGCAGCCGCTGCCTTCGGAGAAACTGGCGACCGGCACAACGAGGCCATGGTCCTGGATGACGTCAGCCTCCTCCTTTGGCAGCTACAGCGATTCGACGAGGCAATCACTACGCACATCAAAGCCGCCACCGCATACCTAGAAATCGGCGACCGCCAAAGGGAGGGGGTGGTGATGACCCGAATCGGCGCCCTTCTATGGGGATTGAGGCGCTTCGATGAGGCTATCGATGCCTCCACTCAAGCCGTCTCCGCCTTTAGGGAAATCGGCGACCTTTATAGCCAGGCCAAGGCGCTCAGTAATGTGGGCAACGCTGCGCGAAAAGCGCGACACTTCAGGCAAGCCATTGAAGCCTATGAAGAGGCTGCCGCAATATATCAAGATACTAGGCACGAGCGCGAGGCGGAGACGGTGTACCGGTACTTGTCGTTGGCGCACAATGAGCTTTGGCGAAGAAGTCACATTGCGTAGCAATCGTGCTTAAAGTAAGGGTAAGTCCTGAGGTGACGGTCATTCATTTGCGTGCAGTATTTCCAGAGTGCTGGCGGCGAGCAATACTCGATTCTGCCGAATGCCTCCAACCACGTGAATACGGTCAGTGACCGCAGGTCGGGACATCCGGATCTGCGCAGGCCGCTGATCTCGCCTAGCGTGAAGGTGTAGGGGGATGGTGCAAGGGGCGCGAGCTCTGCCGACGTGAGGGCATGACGCACGTGGTCCATGACTCAGACTTGAACGGAATCCGGTTTCCGCGCATTCTTCACGATTTGCTCGGACCGCCAAAACAATAGGGATGGAGGTACGCAATGGGGCGCACGAAGGATATCGGCGGCGGTTTCGGATACATTGGAGAAGATCCAGATTGCAAGGATCCAAATTGCACTGACTGTGCCGCATTGGCGTGGGATGATTACCAGAACCGCAGAGATGCAGCGATGATAGAAGAGGCCGAGAACTGGGAAGAGCTAGACGATGAAGAGGAAGAGAGGCATCGGGATCCAACGCGTGACTGCTTTGAGGATTGCACTCATTGTCTGCGCAATCAAGAACAAATACATCGAGATCCTAAGGGTGAGTGCCCTGAGTCCTGTGTTTATTGCATGAGTGAGGCGGCACTAGAGAAAGAGCGGAAGAAGGGTATGTCTCCTCTCGAGCGAGAATGGGGCTATCTGTCCAAGTGCGCACAGGATCTAGTGAGTGATTTGATTCAAGTTAAGGACACTTCAGATAGCAATGAGATGGGAATGGAGCCGTTTGCGCGACTCCGAAAAGCACTCGACTCAGCTTTGGATCTCCTCCAGAGTGATCCTCACGGGCGACTTGCAAACGCCATCATCCGGGAGCTGGAATATGTCCGTCAAGGGCTGGATAAACAGCGGGAGTGGATGGTCAGAGAAGCCGCTCGGCGTGGTGGAGATGAAGCTCGCTTCCGAGAGCGTATGGAGCGTGATAAAGAAACGCGCGCATATCGCAACACCATGTCCTATCAGCCAGAGCAGAGCGCGCTACGCGGACCAGCTATAATCCGCCGGTTCCAAGAAGATCTCCGTCGGGCGAGTCATCCAAATTACCGAATTCCGAGAAGAACGGATTAACTGGGGCGCGGGCTGCGGCTTGTTGGTGAGGGCGTGACATCAAACACTCGGGTTCTGTACGACTTCTTGAACCTCTCTAATGAAGTTTTTGTCCGCAAGGGATCTTTCCTCCATGATTTTCTGCCACTCTCGCTCGGCTCCTTGGGTCACACTTCCACTATCGCCAATCGACTGCACCTCCGTCGTAATTAGCTGCTTGGTAGCTGCGGTGAGATCGACGACCTTCTGCGCGGCGATAACAACCTGGTGGGGCCCGGCTACAGATACACGAGCTGATGACTGGATCATGCCCATATAGGCCGAACTCTCCACTGTAAGAGCTTGGAGCACTCCTTGCAGGTCATTATTCCCAACCAGTCGCCAGACCTCCCGCAATTTCACGCCGGACTCTCGCGCGGAGTTCACGAACGACTCATAGGACGCAGTGCGATACTGCAACAGCCAATGTGAATACTCAGACTTCGCTTGATGCTGAGCCTGTTCTATGAGGGCCCTGCCCGTTTCGGTGGCACTGATGCGTGCTCCGCGAACTGCACCAACAGCGCCCGCGATGGCGCCGCCCAGAGCACCTACCAACCCTGCGATCCCGGCGATCAACGCCGCAGTACCTTGGTCCATGTCTACAGCTTTGCCACGATGGATCGTCTCCCTCGGCGCAACACTGCAGCCTCACTCACACGGCCCTGGCGTCTATTGCCGCACAATCAGCGCACGGGGCGTGACAACGAGGATCTGGGAAGAACACTGGACGTGAACGGACTGCCCCCTCGTCGGCTTCTCTGCGGCACCGTCCACGACAGCCAACGGCAAGCGCTTTGAGCCGACCGCTTTCACTCTGGACTGGTTGGTGCTTGGACTGCGCGCAGGCGGCTGGCGACGTAGCTGGCCCGGTCTCCCCCGTTGATCTTGTGCCAGTTGTGGGCTGTGCCGTCAGCGAGGCCGAGGAGGTCGGCGAGCATCTTCCAGTGGACGGCGCCAACCATGGCGAGCCAGGCGCCGTTGCGAGCCTTGCTGGTGCTGGGGATGCCCAGGCGGGTCAGTCGTCTCTGCAGGGTGACGGAGGCCAAGGGCTGGTCGGGGCGGAGGCCGGGGAAGAGGTAGGGCGTCTCGCGAGTCCTGAGCGGGGCGGCCAGTGGGCGTCGTTCGTTGATCAGCCGTTGGAGCAGTGCCGACAGCCGCGGCCGGAGCCAGAGCGGGTCCCGACCGAGTTCTAGACCGAGGACGCCGGGTTCCTCTGGGTGGACCAGGACGTGGTCGGTCGTGAGGTTCACCAGTCGGTCGGTTCGCAGCCCGTATTGCAGGACGAGACAGCCGGCGACACGGTCGGAGATGTGCTCGGACTCGTCGGTCTCCAAGTGGAGAGCGGTGAGGATCCGGTCGGCATCGCTCATGATCGACCGGTTGACGGTCCTGGTCGCGGTGGCGATCGCGACGTTCGGGGGGATCAGGTTGCAGGTGGCGGCCCAGAGCAGAAACGATCGGGCCTGGTTCTGGCGGCTCTTGTTTGCGATCAGCCATCGGTCGACGAGGGTCTGGGTGACCTTGTCGAGAGTGCTGCCGCGACGGCGAATGTGGGTGAGCAACACGTGTGCCGTCTGCAGCTTCCGGCGGAGGTGCTCGCGCTGGAACCGGTTGAGACCGGACCGTTCGAGGCGGTGGTGAGCGAGGGGCATGAGATGCCAGCGTGCGTATCGCGCAAGTACAGTCCTGTCGTGCAGATCCGTCACCTCGTCGAGACACACCTTGATGTCCCGCTTGAACTGGGCAAGTTGCTCCTCGCGAGGCTCCAGCACTTCGGCAAGCACCAGCAATCCGCGTAGGTGCTGAACGGACGCTGTTTGTTGCAGGGCGTCCAGAGCCTCGTGCGAGCATTCCAGGTCACCGCTGGCCATCGCCCGGATCAGCTGTCCGCCGGGCCGTCGCAGGTAGAGGACCAGAGAGTACGGCTGCTCGTACTGCTCCAGGACTGCGGCCAGCGGGGCGAGCTGGTGCGAGCGTTGGCCGTCGGGGCCGGCGAACGTCTCGTCGAGCTCCTGCAGAGCCCGACAACGAGGGCACTGACCGTGCAGAAGTCTCCCCATCGCGCTGCACGTCGGGCAGCGGTAGGCGAAGTTGACTTCGGCGCACTCCGGGCAGAGCGGACCTGCTTCCTCCTGGCGGAAGACGGCCGCCAGTCGGCCGCATCGGTGGCAGTCTGCGTGGGTGAAGCGGACCTCGTCGACGCAGGGCAAGCAGACCGGACCTTCCGGCCAGCGACGCTCGGCTCTGGCGAGCGTCCCGCAGCGGCTGCAGGGGACGCTCGCGGCCCCGTAGCACGAGACGCAACGGGGTGTGCCGTCCCAGCTCGGCATCGGCATGGACGGGCTCTGCCCGCAGTCGCCGCAGGTGGGACCAGGGCGAGCGTGCTGCCAGCAGGTCGAGCACCACGGTCCACGGGCGTCACGGGCGGTGACCACCTTCGTGATGCCGCAGCCGGAGCACGGTTCCGCGCAGTCGCGACGACGGCAGTTGTCGCACCAGGGCTGGCCCTCGGTGTCGCGGACGGAGACCGGCATGCTCCGGCGACAGATGCGACATGGCTCGCGAGGCCGCGTCTGCTGCGTGCAGGCCCGGCAGACCCCGGTACTCAACACGCCGATCTTGCGGTGCTTGCCGCAACGCGGGCAGAGCACGATGGGCGCCCGCCGGTTGTTGCACTTCTCGCAGAGCGGTCCGTCGTCTGCGATCCGGTCCACGGCTTTCATCTCGCTGCAGTCGACGCACTGGTGCCGGGGCCGATCACCGCGATGTTCCCGCTGGTAGCAGGCACTGCAGACCGGGTTCCCGTCCTCCTCGCGGGCAGTGATCGTCCGGGTGATGCCGCAGCGGGAGCACGGCTCGGCGAGTGCCCGCTTGCGACAGGTTTCGCACCAAGCACCCCTCTTCGGTGTGAGCCGAGGCCACGACCATGCGACCACAGACCCAGCAGGCCTCCTTGGGCAGAGTCCTTCGATAGCAGGTGTAACACATCCGCCCCGTGGGGGTGTTCTTCGTGGCCTTCAGGACGCGGCCGCAGACGTGACACGGCCGCGGGATGCGGCGCTCGCGCTGCCAGCAGCGACAGCAGACCGGCTTCCCGGCTCGCCGTTCTGCAACTTTCCCGCCCCGCCCGCAGACGCAGCACGGCTCAGCCAGATCCCTTGACCGGCAGAGACGGCACCAGGCCCCTTTCTCGTCCCGGAGTGCCGCGGGGCACCCTCGCCTACGCGTCCCGCGCCGAGCTCCTCGCACACTTCTGCCAGTTGCTCGACTTCGGGCGGCGCCTTCAGATCCTCGACCATGTCGCCTCTGTCTTCGCCCGCCATCCGCACCACAAGATCCCGTACGAGGACTCCGCCGAGGACATGGCCGGCAAGGCCATCCCGGAGTATGTCGTCGCTCAGCTTGATGCCCAAGTCCACTTGATCGGCGCCGACTTCGCCTACGCGGACATGGCGCCCGACGTGGTCAGGGCAATGCTGCGCACCGTCTACATCCTGCTGCGCGACACCGGCCGCCGTCCGTGGGAGGTGCGCTGGCTCCGTATGGACTGCCTCGAAGCGCAGGACAACGAGTACATCTTGATCTGGGACAACCACAAGGCCCGCCGTAACCGACGCCGCCTGGAGATCGGCAGGGAGACGGCCTTCGCCATCCAGGAGTGGCTCGCGATCCGCCGGTCCCGGAAGGTCCCAGCCCGATCGAGGACCTTCCTGTTCCCCGCCGCACGCCACGGCTATGACGCGTGCATCGACTCGGACACCGTCGCCAAGATGCTCCGGCGCTGGGTCGACAGCCTGCCGGAACTGCTCACCGACACCGTGGACAAGGACGGCAACCTACTGCCGTTCGACCGCAGCCGCATCTTCGCCTACGCCTTCCGCCACACCTACGCCCAGCGCCACGCGGACGCCGGCACCGAACTGAACACCCTGCGTGACCTCATGGATCACAAATCGGCAGAAACCACGTTGGGGTACTTCAAGGTGTCGATGGAGAAGCGCCGCAAGGCCGTCGAGACGATGCGCCAGCACGTGGTCGACCGGTCCGGCAATCAGGCGCCGACACCGTCTGCGACAGCGTACGAGGCGCGCTCGGTCGCCGTGCCTTCGGCAACTGCAAAGAGCCGTCCAATGTGAAGGCCGGCGGCGGTAGTTGCCCGATCCGCTTTCAGTGCTCCGGGTGCGCCTTCTACCGCCCCGACCCCTCCTTCCTTCCCGCGGTTGAGGACCACATTCGGGCTCTCAAGGCTGACCGCGAGATGGCCCGGGCCCTGGGGACCGCGGAGTTCGTCGTTCGCAACTTCAGTGACCAGATCGACTCCTTCCAGAACGTCGTCACTAGCCTCCGCCGCCAGATCGAGGTGATGCCCGAGGAGGATCGGCGCCACCTCGAAGAGGCATCTGCTGTCCTGCGCAAGGTCCGCGCCGCGGCACCCCCACCCGTCCTGCCCGTCCCCTCCATTCCCGCCCGGAGAAGTTCCGATGAGTGAGTCCCGCACACCCGCCTGCGCGAGGCGCGGCAGAAGGACTCGCGCGACAAGCGCACTCGCGTTCTGTCCATTGTCGACCAGCTGGTCGCGGACGACGAACCGGTCACCTTCACCGGGGTCGCGCGCGCCGCGAATGTCTCTCATTGGCTCGTCTACGCCGAGGGCGTGCGCGAGCACATCGAGGACGCCCGCCGACGCCAGGGACGCGCCGCAGCCAACAACGCCCGCGCCAGCGCCAAGGAACCGTCCGGATGGAAGGTGGAGAAGCAACTCCTCCAAGAGGACAACCGGCGCCTGCGGCAAGAAGTCGAGAGCCTCAAACGCACAGTCCGCCGCAGCCTCGGCCAGCAGCTCGACCAGTTTGGAGCCGCCGACCTCGGCACCCGCGTTGATGAACTCACGGCGGAGCACCAGCGTCTACAGGCCGAACGTGACGAGGCCTTGGCCCAGGTCAAGGACCTGACTGAACAGCTCAGCGAGGCCCAGGACGACCTCGCCGCCGCGCGCACCAGCATCCGCCAGTTGATCAGGACCGAGAACACCGCCGGCGCCGTCCCGTGACGTCCCACAGTGCAGCGGCGGTCCCACCCCTCAGTCGGGCCGCCGCTCGGACGGCGGCGCGCTGGGCGGTGCGAGTCGCGATAATCCTTATGCCCAGGAGGCTCACCCGCAGCCGGAGCCGCACCGCGAGCCGTGACAACGTCTTCGCTGCCCCGGTCGGCCTAATCGGTCTGCCGACTCAGGACCGTCGTCCTCTTCTCCGCAGCCGTACTGCCGGTGTCACCGCAAGGTGCGGCGCACCACGGTCCGGCGCATGCTAAAACTATGGCGCGTGCGTCGTTCGGTGATCTCATTGCCTCCGCCGATTTTCCGCATCATGTCGAACACCTTGTGTGGGATCCGGCGGGTGCCTGGCTCGCGGCGGTCTGGTCGCGCCGGGCTGATCAACCGGGCGGGTTCGTCGTCCTGGACTCCGCGACCGGCAGGCGATTGCACAGCGTCCTGGACGTCGGCGCTTTCCCGCTCGGATTGGCGGCAAGTTCCGATGGTACCGAGATCGCCTGGACCTATGTCAGCACTTCACCGGACCCTGGCATCGCGGGACAGATTCGGGTGATCGACCCTCGCTCCGGCGGCATCGTCTGGAGCGCGGTGCCGGGCGGGTTGCACCCGGCGTTCAGTCCGAACGGCGATTGGGTGTCGGTGCGCAGACACTTCGGGTCGGCTCCCGAGACCGCAGTGTACGACGCCCGCAAGGGGGGTGCACCGCGGTGGGCCAAGCCGTTTGGGGAGAAGACGGTGTTCAGCCCCGATTCGACGTTGCTGCTGACTGGTGGGCATCAACTGGCTTCGACAGAAACCGGTGAAGTGGTATCGACTTTGACGACCAGCCTGCCGATCGATGCGCTAGCTTTCCTACCGGACGGTGCCAGCGTCGCTGGATTCACGTGGGACGGACTGGTGATCGAGCGTTTCGAGGTCTCTGATGGTGCCCTCGTGTCGACGATCGGCCTTCAGATGCCCGACGGACATTTCTTCGACCAGGCAACGCGTCGGTTCACGTTCAGCAAGGACTGCCGGTTGCTCTCGGTGGCCGACGCGAAAATGTTCGCGGTGTTCGACACCCTGACAGGCCTGCCATGTTTCACCCCACACATCAGCTTGGGAACCCCGCGGGAACTGTCCTTTGGCCCCGACAACTCTTATGCCGCGGTCCTGAGCGAGCTACTGACGATTCTGGAAACCCGCTCCGGCGCGGTGGTTTTCCAGCAATCCCTGCCAACAGCTGGTGGCGTTAGGTTCCGCCCTGGTGTGTGGTTCAGCCCGGCCGGTGACGGCTTCGCCATGACTGGCATGCGGGAGAATCCGTTGTCCGGTTTCGTGCGGATCTTCGGCACCGGACATCGTGCCGCGCATCTGCGCTCGCGTCGCGATCTCAACGGCCCGGTGACGGCGGTCCAGATAGCGGGAGCGGCGAAACGGGCGATCGCGGTATCGGCGGGCACGAAGCAAACCGTGACCATCTTCAACTCGAACACGGGCGAACTCGTCCGGGAGCGACCGATTCCCGGAATTGTTAGCACGCTGACGCTCAGTCCCACTGCCGACTACTTCGTGGTGGCGGGCAGCGACTCGGTGCTGCGGGCGTTCAATCTGATGGGCGAAGCCCAGTGGCGCGCAACCCATAACTCCGTCCCGGTAAATGCCGCCGCGGTCAGCCCGCGCACCGCAAATCTGATCGCCACAGGCACGGGCGGCGGCGACAAGAACGTCCGTTTGTTCACGCGGCACCTCACCATCAGCGAGGACCCCGAGAATCACCGGCCGTTGTGGAAGAGCCCGCAGCCCAGTGCCGTCACACGGGTCTCAATCAGCGCCGACGATCGGTTCGTCGCCATCGGATGCACGGACCGACAGACCCGGCTGCTCGACGCTGCGGACGGCACCGTCCGCAAAGCCTTCCCGCACGACGGACAGATCCGGCAGATCGTCTTCAGTCCCTCGGAACCCCTGCTCGCCACGGCCAACGACGACGGGAGCGTCCACCTGATCCATGCGCCGACCAATACGGTGCGCCCCGAGATCGGGCATCCCACAGCGGTGGTCGCCGTCGCGTTCAGCCGGGACGGAGCATTGCTGGCCACGGCGACAGGGCAGCCCGACAACACCGTGCGGGTGTGGCAACTGTCGGGGGCAAGCCCTACGTTGCTCATCGCCCCACGGGTGGAGCCTGCGGCAATCAACGCGATCGCGTTCAGCCCCACCACATCTCGACTGGCGATCGCCTCCGACATACCGGCGGTGGTGATCATCGACGCCACGACCGGACAGGAGGATCGGCGCCTGCCGGGTACGAACGCCCGGGCGATCGCCTACAGCGCGGAGGGCGCATTGCTGATCACCGCCGCAGACAAGGTCGCCGGTGTCTTCGACATGGTGTAGTGCCGGTCGGGCATTGGGCCTAGGGTGTCGTCAAAATGATCTTGGGTGGTGGATCACGGAGTGGTGATACGCCGCGATGAACTGACCGATGCTGAGTGGGAACTTGTGCGGCCGCTGCTGCCCCGGCCCGCGATGTCGAGGACGGCCTCGGCGGCTGACGCGATGCTGCGATCGGGCGGTTCACCGCCCGCCGCGCGGCGTGGCGCGGCCCGGTTCGGCAGGCGGCGGCGGGGCCTGGGGTTGAGTGAGGCGTCTTCCCTCGCTCCCTTCCTCGAGGAGCCGTCGTGACCGCCAAGAACAGACTCCCCGCCGGTACCATCCTGATCTCCGATTCGGACGCCTTCGGCTGCCAGGGCGGGGTGCACTTCGTCGACCCAGGCACGGGCCTTCCGGGATTCTTCTTCGCCCTGGGCGGCGACCTCGTGGGAGCGACCGGGATCGCTGTCGAAGCCGATGGCAAAGTCTTGGTGACCAAGGACCGACACCATCCCGGCACCGGCACGCTGCTGCGTCTCTCCAGGTCCGACGGAAAGACGACGCAGACCACGGTGTCGTCCGAGGGGAACTTCGTCGCCCCGATCGCCGTTGCTGTGGAGAGCGACGGCAACATCCTCGTGGCCGATCTCTTCTCCAAAGGCCCGGGCGCCGTCATTCGGGTCAACCCTGTCACCGGGGAGCAGACCGTCCTGTCGGTGAGCGACGCCACGGTCGATCCTCTGCGTCCCTGCGGGTTGTGCGTGGCCGCCGACGGCACCATCGTGCTGGTTGAGCAAGCCGGTCCAGTCCCGGAGCCCCCCGCATCCCGAGTGGTCCGGATCGACCCTGTCAGCGGTACACGCACGGTGATCTCGTCCGGCGGCGAGCTCGTCAGCCCCGTGGACGTGGCGATCGACCACGACGGCAACATCCTGGTCGCCGACGCCAACGCGTTCGAGGGTTTCAGCGGTGGGGTGATCAAGGTGGATCCGGTGAGCGGGGCGCAGACCGTCGTGTCCTCTGGCGGCAGTTTCGACAGCCCTGCCGCGATCGCTGTCGAGGCCGACGGCAGCCTGCTGATCACCGACAACAAGGCCCTGACCAGGGAGCCCACCCTGTTCCGGGTGAACCCGACTACCGGCGACCAGCACGTCCTCGCATCAGGCCCGCCCTTCCGGGCCCTCACCGGCGTCAAGGTCGTCCCCGCCGCCTGAACTCCCCCACTCGACCGGTTACCCGGACGAAGAAACGAGGGGCCGGCCCGCACCGAGGCCCTACGAAGCCGCCGTCACCCTCGCATCACTCCTTATGTGGGCGTGACACTTTGGCGACAACACCTGCGCCGTTTCAGGCAACGTTGGCATATCGTGACGCGCCGTCCGGGTGTCGGTCCGAGCGGCGCGGACACGCCTTGCTGTTCTCGTGGCAGAGCAGGTACATGTTCCGGAGATCGATGATGACAAGGGCCGACGGACCAACTCGGTGGTGACTTGACGGCGGCCCAGATGGTGCTGCTGTCGGTACAGGGCATGCCCGTGGAGAAGATCGCCGAGGTATCGCGCTCGGTGCCGTTGTCGAAGCGCAGCGGGCACATGAACCGGACCCGCAGGCCGGATTCAACAGGCGCTGGCTTGGCGCAGAGAAGATCCGGGGCCAAGCGGAATCTGACGAGCTCTTGGCCCATGCTCGCCCCCCAGGTCCTGGCATGCGGATTGCTCCTGGATGTGGAACCGTTGATTTTGGTACGCGGCAGGGATTCCAATCGACCCCACATTGCGCGGAACTCGCAGCCGCGAGGCGCCCTATTAGGTGCTGACACGGTGCGCACACGGGGTGGCGGAGCGTTGCCATCACCAGAGTTTCAGCAGACCTCGAGTGTATGTCTCGCCGTCTGGCCTGAGGACATCTGGCCAAGTGGCGATATGAGAAACGAGCCGCACACGCCCGCTCATCAGGGAGCAGCCCAAATGCCCGCACAAAAGCCTTTGGCAGGCCATATCGATCGGCACGCAACAAGGAGGCGGGTGTGATGTCCGTGAAGTCCCAGCCGTCCGTCAGATCAGCGAGCGGGTTCCCGTTCGTGATGCAGGGTCAGGATCAGATTAATTGGTGCTGGGCCGCGACGGCGGTCAGCATCGCCGTGTACTACGACTCGGCGAGCCCCTGGCTACAGTGCACGCTGGCCGACGCGGAGTTCGGCAGGACGACCTGCTGCGACGACGGGTCGACGGCCGGATGCGACCGGCCTTGGTACCTCAACCTGGCCTTGACGCGGGTCGGCCACTTTGCGCGCGCGGAGCCCGGACCGGAGCCTCTGCAGCCCACGTTGGCTACTGAGATCGAAGCCCGCCGGCCCGTGGCCACGAAAATCGACTGGAGCGAGGGTGGGGGCCATTTCCCGGTCATCACCGGCTACACGGACTTTGTCGTCGGCGAGCCTCCCGTCCGCGAGAAGTACCTCGCCATTCAGGACCCGGCATACGGCCAGTCATTCGTTCCCTACGACTCCTTCCGCACCGCGTACCAGGGCTCAGGAACCTGGACGTACACGTTCTTCACGAGGTGACCGATGGCTGTCGAATACCCATCGCCGTCCAGGGATGCGCAGCTGATCGCACTGACGGGCTTCCAGCAGGTCGCCCGACTCGCCCAGCACGGCCTGGCCGGAGCGGCCGACACGCCGGCCCTGCCCATGACGGATGTGACGCTTTCGGTGCCCCACCAGGTGCACCATGTCGGGCTCGAGCATCTCGTGGCGCGCCGACCGCTTACGGACTCGGCGGTCACCGGCTGGCGATACCTGGTCCTGGCCGAGGAAGGTGCCGTGGCGAGCAGCGAGGTGTCCGTCGGCACCGACGAGCGACCGCCCGTGTTGGAGCAGGTCAACGTCGGACCGTACGTGCAGGCGACGGCGGCGGCACTACAAGGGCTCGACGAGGTCCCTGCGGTTCGGTCAGGCCGGTACGAGCTGCACATGCTGAAGATCCCGGCGCTCAGTGCGTTCTTGCTGTGGCTGCGTCAGCTCGACGGAGACGCCGACCTCTTCATCGCGCTCTCGCCCGCACCCGACTTTTTTGCAGCAGGGCGCATCTACCGCGAGGACGAGCTGCTCGACTTGCTGGAGGGCCCGGCCCGGCGACGCCTGGAGTTCGACGATTCGCCACTCGGCGGATATGAAACGGAGAAGTAGTCCAAACCAGGCGTGGCTCGAACATTTACGCAATCGCCCCTGACACGTTCGATTATGGGGAGGTGAAGCCGTGGCTGGCGTTCTCTTCATACGAGCCGATGACCACCTGATCCTCGGGGTCCGCTGGTCGGGATTCGCCGTCGCCGGAAGCGGCGTGTCCGCCCACCTCACTGCGGGCGCGCAGGCCCGCCTTGTGCTCGTCTTGCCACCACAGCATGTCGGCGAGGAGTCCTCGCCCCCGGGCTCGGCGGCTCCTGCCCAACTACCGGCCGGCGGCGGGGGCACGGCGGTGCCGGTGTGGTCGGCAATGTTGTCTGCATCGACCCGCCTGGTCTTCGCCGTCGCTGCGGGCGTGCAGATTCCGCTCACCGCCGAGGGTGTGCTCGCTGCCGCGATCGACAATCCGCTGCTCGTTCCGGCGGGGGCGCCCGGTCCCGAGGACACCGCCATCGAGTTGCCGTGGCGGCTGGTGATCGCGCCGCGTGGGTCGTCCGGCACCGTCTGCCGCCACCTGACGCAGCCGTTCTCGGCCGAGTCCAGTGGGCTGTGGCGCACGCGCATCGTCGATCCGCACGGTGCGGGTCTCACCTTGCGGGTTGCCGACCAGGCCACCGCGGGTGCGGCCGATCCGACGTTCAAGCCCGGCAACGCGCTGCCGCTCGCCCGCGGCGATCGGCTGCGGCTGTTCTCCGAGACGGCCAGCCAACCCGCCCAGCTCTCGCGGTTGGAGTTGAGTGCGCTCGGCGGCACGCTGGATGCGAAGGGCGTATTCCGCAACTTCGAGTGGGAGCATCGCGCGGACCTCGGCCGCGATATGCACGTGCGCACGCTGGCCAGCGGGGTGCTGTATCCGCTCGGCCATAGGGCCGAGTTCGTGAAAGCCACCGAACGGATCTACGACCCAGCGGCCGGTGGTGCCGCGGTGCTCCGCACAGTGCGCGTCCTGACCATCCTGGAGCCGGTCCGGCACGCGCCGGGCGACGGGCCGATCCGGCGTGCCTTTCCGCTCGGCGACGTCGAAATCACCCGTTCGGTTTTCCGCGATCTGTCCGAAGCTGTTCAGCTGACTACGAGCCTGCCCGGCGTCGGTACTGTCGGCACGCATTTCTGGCCGACCACCCTGTCCGGCGCGAGAGTGCTTTTCCCCGTTGCGTGTACGACGAGCAGCGGCGTAGTGCGGATGGAGCTGCCGTTGCTGTTCGTCTTCGATCTACGGCCTACCACTGACTCGCTGAGCAGCCCCGTGCTTGCTGAGCGGCTGACGCGCGAGTACGGCGAGACCGAGGTCAAGATCGCGCCCGTCACCATCGATCTCACCGGACCGGTCGCCGCCGACGCTGCTGGTGCACGGACCGATGCCGCCTTCCACGAGGTGCGCAAGCTCAAGATCGGTGGCGCCAGCGTCGGCGAGGGACTCGACCTGACCAAGGGCTATCGCGCCAAGCTCACCGAACTCGAGATCGGGCTGCCCGCCTTGCGGGCGCTGCGCGGCGAAGACCCACGGGCGAGAGTCGCTTTCGCCAAGAAGTACCTCCAGAACGGCGCGGAGGACGTCCTGCTGGAGATGCCCACCGACGCGGTTTCAATCGACTTCAGCAAGGCCGCGGACCGCTCGGGCGGCCTGCTCGCACCGAAGTACCTCACCAATGCCATCTCGCGCAGCATGGGACCGATCGACAAGCTCTCACTGCCCGATCCGAGCACCGGATTCATCGACCCGGCAAAGCTTTTCCCGTCCGACTCGGCAACGCTGCTCGGGTTCCCGCTGAAGTCGCTGCTCACCCAGCTGGAGCTGCCCCCGCAGATCACCGTCACCCCCACCCCGGGGCAGGCACCCGAGGTCCGGATGCAGTGGAAGGGCATCAAGCTCACCTCAACGGGGTCGTTCAAGGCCAAACCCAACGTGACCAAGCTCGATCTCACCATCGTCGCCGCCCCCGACAAGGCCGAAACGACCTGCGTCGTCAACGACTTCACGCTGGAACTGCCGCCTGGCCCGAAGGCAGTGCTCAGACTTTCGTTCGCGTCGATGAAATTCAGCCAGAAAAGCGGAAAATCGCCGCATCTCGATCTTTCCGGCGTCAAGGTCGAGTTCGCCGGCGACCTGACGTTGCTCAAAGACCTTGCGAGAGCATGCGATCTGGGCGCCGCAGGTAAGCTCATCGATGTCAATCCATCGAGCCTGTCGGTCCACTATTCGCTGCCAGTTCCGTCGATCACGACGGGCGCGTTCACGATGCGGAACATGATCTTCACCGCGGGGATCGAGGTGCCCTTCGACGGCCGCCCGATATCGATCCTGCTCGGCTTCTCCAGCCGACTGAGCCCATTCCAGTTGGGCATCATGATGTTCGGCGGGGGTGGTTACATCGAACTTGCGCTCGACAAGCGGGGTCTTCGCCGGTTCGAGGCGTCGCTGGAGTTCGGCGCCTTCCTCGCCGTCGATTTCGTGGTTGCCCGCGGTGAGGTGCACGCACTCGGTGGCGTTCGATTCGTTCTCGAGCAGAGCGGGGCCGTCACGGTCAGCGGCTCCCTCCGCGTCGGCGGCAGCCTGAGCATCCTGGGCCTGATCTCGGTCTCGATCGAGCTGTGCCTGTCGATGACCTACCAGTCGGAGAGCAATGCGCTGGTCGGGCGCGCCACCCTGGTCGTCGAGGTCGACCTGACCCTGTGGTCGGACAGCGTCGAACTCGACTCCGGAGAATGGGTGCTGGCAGGGGGGACCGATCGTCATCCGGTCCGCCGGGAAGTCCCTGCGTTCGACGGGCTTTCGCAATGGCGGGCATATCGGGCGGCATTCGCCCGCGAGGAATAGAGGCATCAATGAGTGAGCTGGTATGGGTGGCCGTCCCCAGCAGACTCATCCCGGATGCCGGCGGCGGGATACCGTCGAAGGCGTCAATCCGGGTACTGGTCGTACCGCGACTCACCGGAGTCGATATCAGTGAGGACGGCCTGCAGGACTGGCCGGCCCTCGCTGCGGATACAAGTTTCACGCTGTGGACCAAGACCTCGCTCGGCGTTCGCAAGGCCGCGCACCGGCCGCGGTACGTGGCACGTGCGCGATCCGAGGTGTGGACCGGATTCTTCGGTGGGGACGCGGGTTTCGTCAACCCCTTTACTCCCAAGACCAATCCGGTTCCGGAGGTAGCGCCTTCGTACAGCGATGCCCGTAATGTGGCCAACACCTATCGGTCCGTCAGCCGGGTCACGGCCGTTTCCGCCAACGATGCTGACTCGGCGATCCGCTCGGCCCTCGCCGAGTGGGCTGCGCCCGAGCCGGAGCGGCCGTCGGCCCCCGCCGAACCGCCTGCGTTCGGCATCCCCGATTTCCATGCCACCGTGGCGCGACTGCGCGAACATCCGACGGTGCTGCTCGACCTCGGGCTGGTCTTCGAGGTCATCGTCGATGTGGCCGACCTCGATGTCGGGGCCGCCGACGGGCGGCAGCTGTCCATCCGCTGCGACGACCCGCCGCCCCTGGTTGGGCTCGTCACCGCACCATGGACCCGATACGACCTCGACCTCACCCCGCCGACCACCGGGTTCTGGCCGGCGCCCGGCTCGGCCTCCGGCATCGGCAACGGCCTGCTCGATCTGTCTCAGTCGACATCGATCACCTCACCGACCGCACCTGCGGATCCGACCGCATGGGCGGTGGCGACCTTCGATATCGACGGTGTGGTCGGCAACCTCCGGCAGACCGCCCGCGACCTCGCCTCCCAGCCGCGGGCGGACGCGACGATGCCGCCCATGCGGTCGTCGGGCCTGGCACTGCTGCGGCCGAATCGGGGGCTCGACTTCGCCGAGCGGACTGCCCGGTACCGAGCCGAACTCGACACAGATGAAACCGCATTCACTGCCGAGGATCTCGTGCTCGGCTATCGCGTCGACATCCGCAGGGAGAGCGATCCCTGGCGCTCGCTGTGCGAACGCGATGCCGAGTACAAGATCGACGATCTGCTGATCGGGCAGCTGGGACCGGTCGCAGACCGGGTGCGCGAGGAGGGACACGTCAAAGGGTTCGCAGCGGTCAAGGACGCCGATGGCGGACTTCACACCGACGAGGTCGTCTTGACGTGGGTCGGATGGAGTTTGGCGGTGCCCCTGCCGAACCTGCGCGGCGACACCAACGGACCGAGCCGAGACCCGGGCACATCGCTGCCCTACCGGTTCGGGCTGGATTTCGCGATCCCGCCGGGGTGTCTTCCGGCGCTGCGGTTCTCCAACCGCTACCGAATGCGCATTCGGATCGCCGATATCACCGGTGGCGGACTGAAACTCGACGACATCGGCGGGAATCAGGCGGCCAGCGCGAGCGTGATCTATCGGCGTCACGACCCCATCCAGCCGCCCCGGCTGAGTGGCGCGGGCTCATTCGCGCCGGGAGCCGCCATCGACCGGATGGTGGTTCGCAGCGACAAGAACCTCACCCCCGAGCAGCTGCACGCCGTGGATCCGGACTACCCGCTCGTCGAGAGCCGCACCCTCGAGCCTCCGACCGCGTCGCTGCAGCTCGTCGAGCAGCACAGCATGCTCGATGAGCCGATGAGCGACGAACAATCCTTTGCTCTGGCCCGGCGCGCCATGGGCGCGGATGCGAGCGGCGCCGGGCTGCACGATCCGGCGGCCGAAGGCGTCAACGCCGTGGTCCCCGCCGAGCCGGGCGGTCTCGCCCACGAGCTCAGCGACGACGACAAGTGGACGCCGCGATGGCCTGATGCACAAGCGAAAACCATCGAGTTGCGTCCGCACGCCAACCAGCCCGATCCGGTCACGATCGTCTGGTCGGCCGGCAAACTGAAGGTCACCCTCGCCAAGGCCGAACAGGCCACCATCGAACTATCCTCGACCATTCCCGGCGACAAGTCCGACCATCTCGCCGTCACCGACTACCTCAGCAATCCGCCGATCTCCCCGGAACAAACCCTGCTGGGTCGCAATCCGCTGGTCACCCCGCCACGGAGAATTCTGGTCGTGCACGCGGTCAGAACCCCGCTGGCGGAACCGAAATGGAATCTTCCCGGCACGGCGGTCGAACGCGGTCCCGGCGCCACCGCTGTGGTGCTGAACGCCACCTTCACCCCGGCCGATTCCGGATTCGGCCTACACACCGACAGCACTGGACGACTGGAGGTGGCCGCGTCCTGGACCGAGGTCGAAGACGTCGGCGATCAGGCCGCCATCGGACAGCGGCCGGTGACCGTCGCCCACCTGCACAGCCAGTCACTCGATCGCGGCGACCCGCCACCGGTGCGGATCCGCCACGAATTCGGCGACGCCAAGCATCGTGCGGTGACCTATACGGTCAAGGCCACCAGCAGATTTCGCGAATACTTCAAAGACACCGAACCCGAGGAAGCGTTCCAGAGCTCGCACACGCAGGACACGCTCAACGTGCTGTCGACGGTGCGTCCGGCCGCACCGGTGGTCCTCGGGATCGTGCCCGGATTTAAGTGGCAGCGCAGCCAACCCGCCGCCGATCGGATCGAACACACCCGGCACGCCCAGCGG
Source organism: Streptomyces violaceoruber (assembly GCA_000720805.1). Taxonomy (GTDB): domain Bacteria; phylum Actinomycetota; class Actinomycetes; order Streptomycetales; family Streptomycetaceae; genus Streptomyces; species Streptomyces cellulosae_A. Next base: position 11,295 of record JODI01000080.1, on the reverse strand, counting down.
CTGCGCGTCGAGCTGGCGCGTCCGTGGTTCCAGACCGGCGCAGGCGAACAGCTGGCCGTCGTACTGGCCACCAGCGACAGCGATCCGACAGCCAAGAGCGAGTGGGTCACCCGCGTCGGGCGCGACCCCCTGTTTGGCACCCCCGCCACCGCGCCGCGACCCACGACTGCCTGGTTCGCGAATGCGGCTGCGGCCCGGCAAGTCACACTGTCCGAATCGAACACGCCGGTCACCATCATCCCCGTCAACGTCACCCCCGCCGGTGACCGCTGGTACGCCGACATCGAATTTACCGTCCCCGCCGCCGCGGCGTCCTACAACCCCTTCGTCCGGCTCGCCGTCGCGCGCTACCAGCGCGACAGCATCGAAGGGCTGCAACTATCACCGGTCGTCGTCACCGACATGGTGCCGCTGCTGCCCGACCGGCATGTCGTGGTCACCCGCACCGGCAACCAACTCGTCACCAGCGTCGACGGGCTCTCCCCCAACCCACTCAACCGGCTCGAGGCCATCCTGGAGTCCTGCGGCCCCGGCGTCACACCCGAGGACCTCGACGTGGTGGTCGACGACGCCGCCGCGGAACCGCATCTGTCCGCGTGGCGGCCGGTCGCCGGAGGCAGCGTCGTCCGTAGCGCCAACGGATCGATACCGCCCCTAACGTTGGTGTCCACACCAGGGCGGCTGCGAATCCGACTGAGGGAAACCGAGAACATCCCGGGCATCGATACCGGATCGCCGCCGGATCTGGTACGGCGCAACGTTTTTGTCGACACCATCGTCCTGCCGGCAGGGTGGCGGCCCGCATGAGTCAATCGCTTGAGCCCGCATCCCGGATCCCCGGTCACCGTCGCACCCACGAGCGGCAGTTCAACTCCCGGCAACCCGAAGATCCGGCCACCTGACAGGCGGCCGCCGATTTCGACTCTTCGAGAGAGTAGCCCCATGTCCACTCAACTTTCCCCGCAACCGTTCGAAAAATTCCTCGAATCCCTGGCTTCGACAAGGTACGAAGAGGCTCGCCAACTCCCCGGCGCCGCAGTCGAAAGCGAATACGCCTTCAAAGAGATGCAGGCATATCTGCTGGATTTGTACAGCGGCGTAAGCCCCGTCGAAAGCTTCGTCGAAACCGACGGACAGGTCATCGACTGCATCCCCGAGGACATGCACCCTGCCGCGCGGCGCTGGGGCGGTCTCGCCACCGCCCCCGCCGAAGGACCGCCGCGGGCACCCGAACCATACGAGCCGACACCGCCGGCCCCCGGGTCGCGGGATGACATGCGCCCGGCACCGCGAAGCCTGGTGACGACCGGTGCCTGTCCCGAGGGCAGCACGCCCCTGTACCGCACCACCTTGCCGGCAATGTGCCGCTTCTCGACCCTAGCCGCCTTCATGGCAAAGGGCGGCGGGCGCACCCGCCTCGCGGAACCCGCGGCCGACGAGCGGCTAGCACCGTCGGTTCCGAAGCGGTACGCGACCGGGGAGCAGGACATCGACTGCCTGGGCGGGTCGAGCATCATCAATGTGTGGAACCCGTTCGCCCTGGCCTCGTTCCAGGGGACCTTCAGCCAGCAGTGGTACAAGGCGGGCCAAGAAGGCACCCTCCTCCAAACCGTCGAATGCGGCTGGCATGTCGACATCGAGCTCTACCACAACGCCGACCCGCACCTGTTCGTCTTCGCGACCCGGAAGACGTACGACACCGGCCACTATGTCTACAACCTGGACGGCGGCGTGTTCCGCCCGGTCGCCAACCCCTACGTGACTCCAGGCGCCCCATTGCCGTACTCCCAGACCGGTGGATCGCAAATCGCATACCAGATGGGCTTCTATCTCACCGACAGTGCGTGGTGGTTCTACTTCGAGGGCCACCCGATCGGCTGCTTCCCTGTGGCCTGGTTCAACGGCGGGCCGCTGACCACCAAGGCCACCCGGGCCACCTTTGGCGGCGAGACCTCGTCCGGCTTCACCATGTGGCCCCCAATGGGTTCCGGGCGGCACGCCACGGCGGGCTTCGGGCAGGCCGCGTACCAACGGTCCTCGCTCGTATACCCCATGGGCGGCGGCGCAGTGAACTCGTCCCTGGCGGAAGCGGGCTCGGTCACGGGGCAGTGCTACTCGGTCCAGATCACCAACAACTCGGTTGATCCCGACTGGGGCACCTACCTCTTCTTCGGCGGCCCCGGCGGGAACTCCTGCTGAGGCGCGCGCGCCTACTGCCGCCGCTCGACGAGTTGGAACCAGGTCGACTCCCCGTCCCCCCGTTATGTTTTCTGTGGTCCTGCGAGGGCCGCTGGCCTCCGGGCCCGGTATGGCTTGCCACGAACCCTGCTTGATCCTTAGGTCATGCTGATAGTGAGCTTCCACGTGATCGCCAGGACGAGAACCGCTATTACCTGCGCCAGTAGAGGGTGTCCCGTGACTGCTGGTCAGGGGTGAGATGATCTTGTCGTGGCTGGTGTGATCACGGCGTCGGAGCCCTCCTGGATAGCCCCGTTCACCGGGCTGAGCCCGCGCCAGTTCGGCAAGCTGATCACCGCGCTGAGGCGCGAGGGAGCCGATCCGGTCCGCCGAGGCCGGCCGTGGTCGCTTCCGTTGGAGGACCGCTCCTTGTACTCATCGGCCTTGCTCTCACAGCGCTGCGCGGGCGCCGGAACCTCGTGCCTGACGTGCCTGCGATGAGTTCCATGGCCTGACCTGCACTAGAACTTGACAGATGCAGATAATCCCATACGAGCCGGAGTAATGGTGTGCGAGCACGAACCCCTTGGCTGGCTCCTCGTCGGGGATGACGTCCACGGTGTAGCGGCGAGCGTCGAAGCCTCCGTCCCGGACATGCGCCCAGGAATGCCTTCGCTCACGCCACCGCTGGCACCAGGGCGACGCCGTCGGTACCTCCGGCAGGTCCTCGAACGGCAGGGTCTCTTGGACCGGGGACCTCACGGTGCCTCACCGTCCCCGCGCTCCTGCGGGCCCCTCGCGAAGAGGGTGAGCTGTCCCTCCGGGTCGGCTGCAGGCCGCTGCGCGGGAACAGCGTGCTGGGCGGCAGGGGGTTTCTCGGGTTCGCCCGTGTCGGCGGTCTCTTCGACGTCCGCCGGGTGGGTGCAGGGGCAGAGCCACCGGCAGGGCCGCTGGCCCGGTCCGTGCCGGATCACGGCGACGACGAACCCTTGGGCGTCGGTGATGGTGTCGGCGTGCTTGTCGACGCGGGGTCCGCCGGCGCTGACGCACCGGTCGTGGTGCCCGGAGACGCAGCCGGGGCAGATGCCGCGCTCGCAGGAGCACCAGCGGTGGAAGCCGTGAGGGTAGGCGTCGTCGATCTTGCGCAGTCCCTTGGTCCAGGCGTGCGCGCGGACCCAGGCGCCTTCCTCCTCGGTCATCGGGGAGGGCACGGTGGAGGGAATGGGGTCGAGGATGCCCATGATCGCGGCGCCGATATGGCGCAGGCGGGTCGTCATGCTTCGTCTCCAAACGGGGTGGGGGTGGCGTGGAGTTCGTTCATCCAGGCCAGGAGGCGGGGGAGGTTGGTGTCGGGCCCGAAGGCGAGGTAGGTGCCGTCGCAGCTGGTGCAGCCGAAGGCCTGCGCGATGCGCAGCCGCCGGCGGGAGTTGACACGGCCCATGTGGACTGCCAGGCCGCGTTCCCGGGCCTCAACGGCCAGCTGGTGGGCGGCCGGTGAGGTCTTCCACTCGGTGCTGCCAGCGAGGAACAGGACGTCGATCGATCCCAGGGGATGAGGCCGTGCTCGCTGCCGTCCTGGGCGGCGAACGCGGTCGGGATGCCCCGGGCGCGGATGGGCTCCAGCCAGGGCAGCGACTCGGCGAGGGTGGCCGCGGCGTCCATCGGGACGTCGGGGGCGACGGCCCATAGACAGCGGTCGGGGCCGTAGCGGTTGACGGTCGCCGTCAGCCACGCGAACCAGGCCTGCTCGCCGGGCCATCCCTTGCCGAACTTGCCGTTGTCGCACGCGTACAGGGCGCCGGGCGGGATCACGTTGCCCTGGGCCGGGGTCGCCATGCAGGCCAGGAGTCCGGCCTGCATGGCGGCCCGTACGTCAGCTCCGGACGGCGTGGCCAGGTACAGCACGGCGGAGACGCGGGGGAGGAGAAGGGGCTGAGGGCATGGATGCGCGCACGGGAAGTCCTTCCGGAGGTGGCGGTGAGGGGCGGTTCAGGCGAGGGGGAGCTGGGCGGCGGAGCCCGAGACGAGGGCCTCCCAGTGCTCCTCGAAGTTCTTGTCCTGCTTGTCGATCACGCGGGCGGGGGCGGTGGCGAAGAGTTCCTCCGCCATCGGCCAGCCCTGGGCCCGGGGGCGGACCCAGGCCCGGGCGCGCCCGTACACCGGGTCGTGCTCGACGTCGACGCCGTGCCGCTCGGAGATGGAGATCAGCCGCCGGGCGAGCTGGTGCGGGCGGCCGAGGTCGACGCGCTCGGTGGAGCGCTTCACCGGGCGCCGCCTGCCGTCCTCGGACAGCAGGAACAGGCGGCGCAGGTGGTAGAGCGCCCACGGCATGTCGAGCTCGCGCTCGAACGCCTCCAGGCACGCCCGGTCCCGCGGCTGGGTCGGGTCGAACATCTCCAGGAGGGCCTTGCGGCCGTAGAGCTTCGCGTTCGGGTTGAGGCTCATCGCCGTGTACTCCAGGCGCAGCACCTCGCCGGCGATGTCCGGGTGGGAGCGCATGCGCTCCATATGGGTGGGCAGCGATCCCATGGAGGCGGGGAAGCAGCAGAACGTGCAGTACGACTTCGGCCAGTGCACGCCGAACCGTTCCAGCAGGTAGGCCTCGCACCGCTGCCGGTTCCAGCCCCAGTCGATGAGCGGGAACTCCCCGGTACGCCAGGGCATCTTGGAGGTGACCTGGTCGCCGAGGCGGCGGCCTTCCTCGTCGGCGTTGAAGCCCATGATCTGCCTGAACGGACGACCGCCGAAGACCTGCTTGAGCCACCAGTCGCCGACGTCGCCCTTCGCCCACAGGCTGCATTTGCGGGTGCCGGCCACCTGGGGCACCGTGCCGACGGACTCCTGGTCGTCCCACAGCGTCCACGGCCCGCGCGCGATGAGCTGCTCGGGGTGGCGGGAGTCGTCCAGGATCGTGAAGCCGTCGGCCTGGAGGTGCCCGTTGCGCGCCAGCTGGACGAAGCGCACGTCGTTCTCTCGCAGCAGCGGGATCATGAACTCGTCGGCCAGGAGCCGGGTTTCGGGCCACTCGCTGCCGGTGGCCATGTAGAGGACGGCGGTGCGGTCGAGGTCGATGCCGTGCGCCGCCGGGGCGGTGAGCATCTTGGCGAGGTAGGCCGAGGAGTCGGCGCCGGCGCCCCAGTTGATGATGGTGTCCAGATCGTCGTCGGCGGCGCTGAGGCCGGGCAGTGACGGCGTGTACATCGTACGGGGCATGGCGGCTCTCACTCCTTAAGGGGCCGGTCGGTCAGCCGCTGGGCGGAGACGATGAGCAGACGGCCGTCGGCGGGCCACGGATCGCAGGACTCCCAGGGATCGCCTTGGGACAGCACCACCACCTCGCCCGGCTCCGTGATGAGGCAGCACACGCCGCAGCCGCACGACGGGTCGAAGGGCTCGGGGTGGGCGATGTAGGGGGTGTTGAAGTAGTCGGCTCCCTGCTCCGAGATCGCCGCGAGGACCAGGTCGCCGTCCGCGAAGTCGCCCGCGCGTGCCACGCGCGCGTGCGGCAGAGCGAGCGCGAGATGAGGGTCCAGGCTGTTCACGGCGAGCTGCCCGTCGAGCAGTCGGGCGTTACCGCTGGAGCGGACGTCGCCGGTGGCGGGCGCGGCGAGCAGGGGCCGGTGGAGCTCGACGGCCATCTCGGCCGCGTGCATCGCCACGACGTGGTCCAGGGCCTCGACGAGGATCACCGCCCGGGCGAGCGCGGCCAGCACAACGGCGCTGGCCTTCAGCGTCGCGCCGCTGGCAGCGGTGCCGGGCCGGTAGAGGCTGACCGCCGCACCGCCGTTGTCGAGGATGGAGCTCAGCAGCGGGGCGTGCGCGTGGGGGTGGACACCGTCCAGGCCGCGCGGCAGGACGGCGAGGGTCGCCCGGCCCGTCTCGGCGGCGGCCTGGTGGGCGGTGGAGTCGACGTTGTAGGCGAGCGTGGCGGTGACGGTGTGACCGGCCTCGGCGAGGACGGTGGCGAAGTCGCGCGCGCGGGTGACGGCCTGCTCCGTGGGGACCCGGTTGCCGGTCACGGCGACCGCGCTGTCGGCCAGCCGCGCCAGTCGCTCGCGGCCGCGGACCCACAGGCCCAGCGGGCGGGCGGGGCCCAGGTCCGCGAGGGCGGTGGGCCACTCCTCGTCCGAGGGGATGACGAACGGGCAGGTCAGCTCTCCTTGGGCGAGTTCCTCGGATGGCCGGTAGGAGGCAAGGCGCCCGCTGCCGTCGCTGCGGACGCGCCGTCCCACACCTCGGCCGGGGTGTACTCGTCGAGCTCGGCGGCGAGTTGGCCGGGGGCGAAGTGGGCGGCGAGCGCGGCGCGTGCGGCTCGTTCGGACAGGACGTGTGCGGGCATGGACGGCCGGCCTTTCGGGCAGGGGGCGGCACCGGCAGGCGAACCGGTGCCGCGCCGGGGCGGACGAAGGGGGAAGTGGTCAGCTGCCGACGGAAGGGGAATGCCGTCGGCGGCTGCGGTGGAGTGGCCGGGCTAGGACCAGTTGGCGGACCGCTTCTGCTCCCACCAGGCGGGTGGGCTGCCCGGTCGCCCGGCGTCCGGTCGGGACGCAGTGGCGGGCTGAGGCGCCGGGGGAGCGATGACCGGGGGAGCGGTGACCGGGCGGGCGGCGATCGGACTGGGCAGGCTGGTCTCGGTGTAGGCGATGCGCCTGCGCAGGCTGATGCCGAGGTCGTCGATGCTCAAGTAGATGGAGTCGTCCTTGACCCCGGTGATGCGTCCCTTGACCAGGACGTTGACCCCGTCGACGAGCGATTCGGCGGCGTTGCTGGCCAGGTCCCGCCAGGCGGTGCAGATGTAGGGAATCGGCTCCAGGTCACGCCACTTCTGCGCGGTGGCATCCCACTGCGTGGGGGTCTCGGTGAGGCGGAACCGGCAGACAGCGATGCTGTCTTGGGTGAAGCGGACTTCCACGCCACCGGCGACGGTGCCGGTCACGTGCGTGACGGACGGGGCCATGCGACAGCCGTCGCACCGGGCGTCGCAGCCTCACCCGTGCCGACCGCAGGGCCGCTCCTGCTCCGGACCTGATCTGTCGTGACTTCACCGCCCCGGCTCCCGGCCTGCGCGTGGTCGGCGACATCACCTACGTCCCCACCGCCGAGGGCTGGCTCTACCTGGCGACCTGGCTCGATCTGGCAACCCGTGAGGTGATCGGCTACTCGATGGCCGACCACCACCGCGCCGACCTGGTCGTCGACGCCCTCGACATGGCCGCCGGCCTGGGCCACTGGGATGACGGCTGCATCATCCACACCGACCGCGGATCGGAGTACACGTCTGCCCAATTCCGCAACAAACTCGCCGAGTTGGGGCTACGGCAGAGCATGGGCCGGACCGGCATCTGCTACGACAACGCCGCCGCCGCAAGCTTCTTCGCCGTCCTGAAAGAAGAGATCGGAACCCGTATCTGGGCCGACCGGGCCGGCGCACGGGCCGACATCTTCACGTTCATCGAGACCTACTACAACCGCAGGCGCCTGCGCAGGCATCCCGAGTGGGGCTACATCACCCCTCACGAGACCCGCCAGCGCCACCAAGGAACGAAACCAGACCACGCCCTCGCCGCGTGACAGAACCGTGTCCAAGATCACGAGGAAACTTCAGACTCACCCTCTACCAGATCCTCGACACCATCCAGGACCTGCTGAACTGCTGGACCGGCACCTGCACCACCTGCCACCGCCCCCTGCCCAGAACATCCACCACCAGCCCAAACCCAAGAACCAGAACAACCTAACGGAGCCCTACTAGAGTAGCTCGCCATACGCGTCGGGATGCTGCTCGCGAAGGATCCTCGGCCACACGCGAGCGCCGTCCACGAACAGCGCGTCAGTATCTCGTGAACTGTGGAGGGCACCATACGCAGCAGGCCCGCAGTGCGGGCCGGTCCCCGCTGACGTAGGACGCGGACCTCGTTGATCCGGCGTTCGGTGCGTGTCGGGGTGCGGGGCGGGCCCGTGTGCCAGCTTGCCCGCGAGAACCTCGTCGAGCTGACCCACCTGAGCGGTGACGTGGGATAGCTCCGCGGACATGGGGGTCGGCAGCGTCACGGGAGGTGGCGACGTATCTTCCGCTCCGGCCGGCGCGTACGATGCCGTGCTGCCGTTTCACCCGCCCGGCCGGGCAGTCGGCGAACCAGCGCTACCTCCAAGGACATCGACACATGCGTGTGCTTCTCGTCGAGGACGAACCTGATCTCCGGGACACCATCGCGGCCGGGCTGCAGGGAGCGGGATACGCCGTCGACGCCGTCGCCGACTGGCCGGACGCGGACATCCTGATCGACCTCGCCCCCTATGACTGCCTGATCCTGGACCGGCTCGTGTCATCGGGCGACACCCTCTATGCGCTCGCGGAACGCCGGCGTGCCGGGTGGACCGTCCCCGTGCTGTGCCTGACCGCACTGCATACCCTCGCCGACCGAGTCGACGGGTTCCGGCTCGGCGTCGACGACTACCTTCCCAAGCCGTTCGCCATGGTCGAACTCGTCATGCGGGTCAACAGCCTGGCCCGCCGCGCAGCCGGACGTCTGCCGGTCTACCTGCGTCACGGCGACATAGAATTGGACGAGGCTCGCCGCGAGGTGCGCCGCGACGGCGTGCTTCTGTCTCTTACTCCCAAAGAGTACGCAGTCCTGCGCCACCTCCTCGTCCACGAGGGGTCGGTGGCGACCCGCAGCTTGCTGATCGAGCACTGCTGGGACGAGATGGCCGACCCTGTCTCCAACGTGGTCGACGCGGTCATGGCCGGGCTGCGGCGCAAACTCGGCGACCCCCCGGTCATCCGGACCGTACGCGGACACGGATTCTGCCTGGGCGCCGCCAAGGCCAACCCGTGAAGCGCCGAGGACCCGCGGCCCGGCAAGCAGTGGCGGGCCGCCGTAGCCACCCCGTTGGGCAAGGCGAACACCGAACTGGCGGGACATTGCTGTCGTCGACGGGCGGCACCGCCGCGAGGCGGCTGCGGCGCCTCCAGCTCCGACTCACCGTCGCCTACACCCTGATCATGCTGGCCGGTGTCGGCGCTCTGTCGTGGCTGGTGATCCGTACCGACGCGCGCTCCCTGCAATCGGCCGAGTACCAGGAGCTGTACCGTCGGGCATCGGTCAGCGCCTCACTGGTCTACTACGACGACAACGACAGACTTCAGCTCGACGGACTGTACGACGACGACGCCACCGCCGGCCCCGTCCAGATCGGCGTCATCCGTACCGGGCCCGACGGCGGCCTCTCCACCATCTACACGTCCTTCGGCCGCAGGCTGTTGGTGTCCGACACCGAGAGCGAGCGGATCGCCCGCGCGGCGATGCGAGCGGACACCACGGTACGCAGTGACGGCCGCACCCGCGACAGCCGTGCCGTCTACCTACTGGCCCTGCCCTTCTATCACGACGGGACCGGCAAGACGGCCGGCGCCGTGGTGGCCATCGGCAGTCAGGAGCAGAGCCACGCCCAGCACGAGCGGCTGAAGGCCGCCGTGCTCTTCGGCTCCGCGGCCCTCACCTGCCTGGCCGCGGTATCCGGGCATCTGATCTCCGGACGAAGCCTGCGGCCCGCCTGGCAGTCGCTCGAAGCCCAGGAACGGCTCCTCGCCGACACCGCGCACGAACTGCGCACTCCCATCGCGATCATGCGCGGCTCCGTCGACGTCGCGAGCACGGACCCACAGGGCCTGGAACTCCACCTGCCCCGCATCCGACGCGCCATCGACCGGCTGACCGACGTGGTCGACAACGTGCTCGTACGCGGCAGACTCCAGACGGCCCCCGACACCTTCGAGCCCGTACCCCTGCGCCTGGACCAGCTGGTGGAGCAGATCTGCGACGAGGCGCCCCACAACGGGCACCGGCTGAACCTCGACCTGCACAACACGGTGGTCGACGCCGACCCCGCGCTCGTCCGCGTCGCCGTACGCAACCTGCTGGACAACGCGTTCCGCCACGGCGCAACGCCCGGGGACCCCGACCGCCACGCCGACATGGATGTCTGCGTGCGCGACGCCACCGTGACCGTCGCCGACCGCGGTCCGGGCGTGCGGCCATCCGACCTGCCCGACCTGATCAAACGATTCCGTTCGCCGGGAGGCGGAACGGGGATCGGCCTGGCCCTGGTACAGGAAGTGGCGGTCGTCCATGGGGGCTCGATCACGGTCGCGCCCCGCTCCGGCGGAGGCTCCGTGTTCCTCCTGCGGCTGAAGCCAACCCACAGGCCGAAGTGGCGACAGCGGCGCCGCAGCACCCCCTCATGAAAACCTCATGAAGGACATCACACGATGCTCTCGTAGGTCTGACGGGCTGCGGGAAGCGGCCCCTTACAAGCGCCAACTCTTGGGCCCAACGCCCGGACAGATGGGAGAAGTTGCCATGATGCACACGAAGAGACCCGCTGCAGAGCAGGCGGAGCGGGTGCAGGCAGCGGTGCAGTCCCGGACTTTCGGGCGGTTCGCTCGCCGCGCGTGGACGGCAGTGCTCGCTCTGGCTGCATCCATGGGGTTCGTCTTCCTGAATGCCGGTTCCGCTGCCGCTCTCAATCCTGGCGACGTCATCGGTACGAATACTCTGCGCAATTGGGAGACCGGCCGATGTCTCTTTGGATGGACAGGGCAGCCATGGACTCAAGCCTGCGACTTCGGGAACAATGATGACATCTGGCAAGTGATCTATCTGTTCCACTTCGGAAACGACGTAGTGCAGATCAAGAACAAAGGAACCGGACGTTGCCTCACTGCGGGCCAGCCCCCCTTGATGCTGGGGTGCGACTCGAACAACCGGGCTCAACAGTGGCGAGGCGTCGGTATAAGCTGGGATAAGGTCCGGCTTGCCAACCTCGCCGACGGAAAGTGCCTGGACAGCAACCGCCAAGGGTCCGTCTACGTGATCACATGCGACGCACACGAAAACGGCTACCAGATGTGGAAGCTGGGTTACTGAGCTTCTTCTGAACCGTTCCGGGTCTGATGGAGGCTCGATTCCCTGAGAGGATCGAGTTATGGCACGTCCGTCCCCCTACCCGCCCGACCTTCGTGAGCGTGCGGTGCGCATGGTTACGGAGATCCGCCCCAACTACCTTACCGAGTGGGCCGCGATGAAGGCGGTCGCCGCGAAGCTGGGCATTGGT
>JODI01000079.1 GCA_000720805.1 Streptomyces violaceoruber | reverse complement strand
GGACCCGACCCCGCCCCCCGCCCGCCACCCGGCTCGGGGTCCGGCTCCAGCTCCACGTACGGCCGTATCCGCAGCGGGTCGAAGTCCTCCGCCGCCGCCGCTTCCGCCGTACGGGCGTCGCGCAGGGCGTCGGACGCTCGTCGGGTGCAGCCGCAGGTTGGGGTGTTGTCGTCTCCTCTGGGCGTACCGCACTCAGGGCACAGGTGGGTCTTCGGCTCGGTCACGTGTTCGTCCCTCCCCTCGCGAACTCCAGAGATTATGCAGATCTCCTCCACAACGTCGCCCACAAGCCCCCGGAATCACCGCTTCCAAAAGGACTCAACAGGCCATAACCGGTCACACCGATCACGATGGGAGGGGAATCGGGACGTTCAGGAGGTCTTCATGGCCGAGGACGCGCGCCCTGTGTCGGGGAAGGCGCCAGACGCAGCGGAGGAGCGGGACGGGCGGGAGGAGCCGGGTGAGCGGAGCGAGCACGTCTCCGGCGACGTACTCGTCTCGATCGGCGCCCTGCTCCTCGGGATGCTCCTCGCCGCCCTCGACCAGACGATCGTGTCGACCGCGCTGCCGACCATCGTCAGCGAACTCGGCGGACTGGATCACCTCTCCTGGGTGGTCACGGCGTATCTGCTGGCCTCGACCGCCGCGACGCCGCTGTGGGGCAAACTCGGCGACCAGTACGGTCGGAAGCGGCTCTTCCAGATCGCGATCGTGATCTTCCTCGTCGGTTCGGCGCTGTGCGGCGCCGCACAGAACATGCCCCAGCTCATCGGCTTCCGCGCCCTGCAGGGCGCCGGTGGCGGCGGGCTCATGGTGCTGTCGATGGCGATCGTCGGGGACCTCGTCCCGCCGCGCGAACGCGGTCGTTACCAAGGGCTGTTCGGTGCCGTCTTCGGGACCACGAGCGTCCTGGGCCCGCTCCTCGGCGGACTGTTCACCGAGCACCTGAGCTGGCGTTGGGTCTTCTACGTCAACCTGCCGATCGGCGTCGTCGCCCTCGCCGTGATCGCCGTCGTCCTGCGCATCCCGCGCAAGTCCACGCGGCACGTCATCGACTACCTCGGCACCTTCCTCATCGCCTCGGTCGCCACCTGTCTGGTCCTGGTGGCGTCCCTCGGCGGCACCACCTGGGGCTGGGGCTCACCGCAGACCGTCGGCCTGGCGGTACTGGGCGTGGTGCTCGCCGGCGCGTTCGTGGCCGTCGAGCGCCGGGCCGCCGAACCCGTCCTGCCGCTCAAGCTGTTCCGGATCCGTACCTTCACGCTCTCCGCGGTGATCAGCTTCGTCGTCGGCTTCGCGATGTTCGGCGCGATGACCTTTCTGCCGACGTTCCTCCAGGTCGTCCAGGGCATCAGCCCCACCCTGTCCGGTGTGCACATGCTGCCGATGGTGCTGGGGCTGCTGCTGGCGTCCACCGTCTCCGGGCAGATCGTCAGCCGCACCGGCCGCTGGAAGGTGTTCCCGATCGCGGGCACCGGCGTGACCACCGTCGGTCTCCTCCTGCTCCACGAACTCGACGAGCACAGCTCCACCCTCGAGATGAGCTGTTTCTTCTTCGTCTTCGGACTCGGACTGGGCCTGGTGATGCAGGTCCTCGTCCTCATCGTGCAGAACGCCGTCTCGTACGAGGATCTCGGCGTCGCCACCTCCGGCGCGACCTTCTTCCGGTCCATCGGGGCCTCCTTCGGCGTCGCCATCTTCGGCACGGTCTTCGCGAACAGGCTCGGCGACCAGCTGGCCGACGCCTTCAGGGGCATCCGGCTTCCGCCCGGCGTCTCCGCCGGCGCCCTGGAGGCCGACCCGCGCGGGATCGGCGCCCTGCCGGCCGCCCTGCGCCCGCCGGCCCTGCACGCGTACGCCACCTCGATCACCGACGTGTTCCTGTACGCCGCTCCCGTCGCCCTCCTCGGCTTCGTGCTGGCCTGGTTCCTCAAGGAGGACCGGCTGCGCGGCTCGGTCACGGCACCGGACATCACGGAGACCCTCGCCAGCAACCCGGTGGAGCGGTCCTCGTACGACGAGGTGTGCCGTGCGCTGTCCGTGCTCGGCACCCGCGAGGGCAGGCGCGAGATCTACCGGACGATCACCGCCCGCGCGGGCTACGACCTGCTCCCCGCGGCGAGCTGGCTGCTGCTGCGGATCAAGAAGTACGGCCGGGTGGAACCGGCCGTGGTCGCCGAGCGCAGCCCCGTCCCGCTGAGTGTCGTCATCGAGGCCGTCCGCCAGGTCGAGGAGCGGAGCCTGGCCGTCCGCGAGGGCCTCGACCTGATCCTGACCGTGGAGGGACACGAGGTCGCCGAGCGGCTCTCCCTGGCCCGTGAGGAGTCGCTGGCCGAACTCCTCGGCGACTGGTGGGGCCCGGACCGGCCGACGGACCTGGTCCAGCTGGTGAAGGAGCTGACCCGGGAACTGTGCGGCTCGGACGCGGAGCGCCCGCACGGCACGCGCCCGGTGGAGGACGGGCGCCGGGTGCCCCGGCTCAGCTGAGCGCCTTGCGGAACCAGTGCTCGGCGTATACGTCGTCGTTGTGCGGCTCGGTCTCCGCGTAGCCGAGGCGGGCGTACAGGGCCCGGGCCTCCACCAGGTCGCTGCGGGTGTCGAGGACCATCCGCGTGGCGCCGAGGGCGCGTGCCGCGTCCTCGGCCGCCCGCACGAGCAGCGGGGCGCCGCCCCTGCCGCGCATCCCCTCGTACACGAAGACCCGGGTCAGCTCGGCCGTCGTCCCGCCCCCCAGCAGACGTACGCCCGCGCTGCCGGCCGGTTCGCCGTGGTGCCGTCCGACCAGCAACCGCCCCGTGGGCGGGGCGAGTTCGGACCCCGGCGTGGCGGCGATCTCCCGCTCCAGCTCGTCCGGGTCGGTCCGGCGCCCCTCGTGCAGCAGGTACCAGCGGTCGCTGACCTCCGTGTAGTACGCCCGCCACAGCGCTGCCGCGACCGGGGAGCCGAAGGGTTCCGGGGCGATGGTCCAGCTCGTCATGGGGGCCATTCTCCGCAGGCGGCCCCCGGGCCCGCGACCCCGAGTCCGGGCGGGGACGTACCCGTCCAGCGACATGGCCGGCCCTGCGAGGCCGTGCGATGACCTCACCCGGTGCCGTTTGACGGGCGCCGTCGGGGCTACCCGGCTGGGGAACCGGCCCGCACGGAGAGCCGGTTGGGTCGAAAACCCCGGAAGGCATTCATGTCCACAGGCGTGATCATCGCTCTGATCGTGATAGTCGCGGCGATTCTCGTCGTCGCGGCCGTCCTGGCCCTGCGGGCCCGGCGTGGGCCCGCAGGGCAGAACCTGAGGCGGCGCTTCGGTCCCGAGTACGACCGGGCTGTGTCCCGGCACGACGGCGACACCAAGGCCGCCGAGCGCGAGCTCGCCGAGCGCGTGGAGCGGCACGGTGCGCTGCGCGAACGGCCGCTGGAGCCGGCCGAGCGCGAGCAGTACGAGGCGCGCTGGACCACCGCCCAGGAGCGCTTCGTCGACTCGCCGCGAGAGGCCGTGGCCGAGGCGGACCGGCTGCTGGCCGAGCTGGCCGGCGCCCGGGGCTTCCCGGACGGCACGCAGTACGAGGAGCAGCTCGCCGCGCTGTCCGTCCACCACGCCCACCACGTGCAGGGCTACCGGCGGGTACACCGAGTCGCCCACGCGGGCACGGTCGCCGGTCAGGACGGCGACGGCCGGACCGGCATCGAGGAGAACGGCCGGGCCGGCACCGAGGAGATGCGCGAGGCCATGGTCGAGGCCCGGGCCCTGTTCGAGGACCTGGTGAGCCCGGCCCGGCATGAGAGGAACCACCGCGACCATAGTGACGACCGGGTGGAGTCCCGCACCCGTGGGCCCCTCGAAAGGTCCGGCAGCGGCACGGCATCCGCCCGCGGCGAGAGCCGAGCGCACCTGCCGCGCGGGTTCACCAGGCGCCACGCGAAGGGGAGTTGAGCGACATGACGGACGCTACGACCGGCCCGGGCGCCGAGGGCGCCCCGCGCGACGGCAAGACGAGGGGCCGGGCGGCCTTCCCGGCCACACCTCCCGGCCACGATCCGGCGACGGACCCGCCGACGGCGTCCCGCCGGGGCGAACCGGGCACGGAGGCGGACGCGGCATCCGGCGCGGACCCCACCCGGGGCCGTGAGCCGGGGACGGCCGACGACACCGCCCGCGGCGGCCCGACCGCCCCGTTCGGCGGCGAGACGTTCCGGGACCGTGAGACCGCCCCGGACGACGCGGCCGGCAGGACGACCGGCGGCGCCTCGGCGCCCGGACGCGCACAGGGCGGTACGGAACCCGGCGCGGACCCCACCCGGGGCCGTGAGCCGGCACCGGGCGGCGACACCGCACGCGGCGGCGCCGGCCCGCTCGGCGGCGAACCCCGCACGGGCCGTGAGACCGGAACCGGCGGCGAGACCGGCCGGGCAGGCGGGCTGGGTGGCGAGACCGCGGCGGGGCGCGACAGCGTCCCCGAGACGGCGGGCACCCGGGACGACCTGGCCGCCACCACCCCGGACCTGGCCACCACCCGCGACCCGGCCGGTACGCACCCGCGCGGCGACTCCGCGGCGGACCGTGGCCGTGAGGCCACCGGCGCCGAGGCCGGCGCTCACGGCAGCCGGCTGCTTCCGCGGGACGAGTGCGACAAGCTCGCCCAGGAGCTGCAGCACGCCGTCGCCGGGTTCGTGGACGAGCCGCGGGACTCCGTGGCGGAGGCCGACCACGTGCTGGAAGAGGCGGCCGCCCGTTTCACCGAGGCCGTGACCCAGCGCCGCCGTACGCTCCGCAGGTCCTGGCAGACCACGGACGGCGGCGCCGAGGGCAAGCCCGCGACCAGCGCCGACACCGAACAACTCCGGCTGGCCCTGAGGGACTACCGCGAGCTGGCGGACCGGCTGCTGCACCTCTGAGCCGCCGGCACCCGCCCCCACGGGCCCACTGACCCCCGCCGGGGCAGTGCTGCCTACTCAGCCGCCTCCCGGCGCTCCCGCCACTGGCGTACGACCTCTTCTACGTCGTACGGCTTCATTCCCAGCGGGGGCCCGGGCGGCGGCTTGAACATGACGTCGCGGATCTTGACGTTGATGTCCTCGACGAGCTTGCGGACGATCCGTTCGCTGGGTGCGCGCAGGGCCGCCGCGAACGTGTCCTCGGCCTCCTTGCGCAGGGCCAGGGTCGGTGGCAGGACCGAGAGGCCCTCGCGGGCCATCTTCCGTTTGATCCACCACAGTTCGTCGTACGTCGTGTCGGTGCCCTGCGGCAACGGCTTGCCCGCGCCCGGGAGTCGGGCGAACTCACCGCGGCGCTCGGCGTCGCGGATCTGCTTGTCCACCCAGGATTCGAACGGAACGCCGGGTGGCTTTCGCTCGGTCATGGGTCCATTGTGCCGGACGTGTCGGGGCCGGGCGATTTATCATACGGCGGCTGTACAAGGACACTTCAGGCACTTCAGAAGGAGCGCACGTGCTCGAACTCACCATGGCCGCCGTCTCCGCGGCGGACTCGGGCGCCACGGCCGGCATGCTCATGGCCGACTCGCCCAGTGACCCGGGCGCCGTGCTGCGGGTGGGCCGCGACAAAACGGTGTGCCGGCTCTCGACGCCCGACGACTGGCTGTTCGTCTCCCGGGTCCACCTGGAGTTCCTGTGCGGACCCGAGGGCACCTGGCAGGTGACCTGGCTGCAGGGCTCCCAGCCCGACCCGTCCTCCGAGGTCCGGCTGACCGTCGGGGAGTACGCGCAGCCCTTGTCCTACGGCGGCACGGTCCCGCTGCCCCGGGGCGGCAGCGGCGAGATCATCATCCAGGACCGCACCGCCCCGCGCAGCGTCAACGTCGGCTTCTACCACGAGGCCTGACGCGAGCGCCGTCGTCCGGCGCCAGGGCTCCCGTGAGCGACGTTGCCCGACGGTCTCACGGGAGCGGCCTCTCCCGGAGCGCCCTCATTCGAGCACCCGGGCCAGCGCGAAGCCGTCGTAGCCCTTGCTGCCCACCGTCTGGACCGCCGTGCCGCTCAACCGCGGGTGCCTGCCGATCAGTTCGAGGGCGGTGCGGGTGCCCTGGACGTCCGACGCGGTGCTGTCGGCGTCGGTCACCCGGCCGCCCCGTACGACGTTGTCGAGGACGATGAGGCTGCCCGCGCTGGTGAGCTTCAGCGCCCACTCCACGTAGTGCGGGTTGTTGCCCTTGTCCGCGTCGATGAAGACCAGGTCGAAGGGGGCAGGGTTCTCGTCGGCCAGCTGGGGCAGCGACTCGAGCGCCGGACCGACCCGTACCTCGACCAGCGTGTCGAGGCCCGCGCGGGCGATGTTGCGGGTGGCGACCTCCGCGTGCCGGGGGTCGTACTCCAGCGTGACCAGCCGGCCGTCGGCGGGCAGCGCGCGGGCCAGCCAGATGGTGCTGTAGCCGCCGAGGGTGCCGATCTCCAGGACGGTGCGGGCACCCTGGATCTGGGCGAGGAGCTGGAGCAGCTTGCCCTGGGGCGCTGTGACGGCGATGTGCGGGAGCCCGGCGGCCTCGCTGTCCCGCAGGGCCGCGTCGAGGACGTCGTCCTCGGGCGAGAGGTGGGCGGTGAAGTAGTCGTCGACGGCGTCCCAGAGCTGCGACTCGCTCATGCACCTGTGCCTTTCGTATGTCTAGTTAGATCTGCTAACTAGCCGCGCTAACGAATATAGCCGCGCACCGGTGCTCTGTCAGGCGATCTCCCGGCATGACAGGGGGTTTCGAGGGAGCGGTTTCAGCCGATCGGCCCAGGTTCCCGGCCCCCGGTACCTCTCGGGACGCGTCGGCCGGCCCGCTCAGCCGCTACGGCCGGCCCTCCAGCGACGGTTCCGACCCCGGCAGCGGCCTGCCCGCCGACTCCGCCATGAACCACACCGCGACCCCGCCGACGACGGCCGCCGCCATCATGTAGTAGGCGGGCATCATCATGTTCCCCGTCGCTCCGATCAGCGCGGTCACCACCAGCGGGGTCGTCCCGCCGAACAACGACACCGAGACGTTGAAGCCGATCGAGAGGGACCCGTAGCGGACGCGGGTCGGGAACAGGGCCGGCAGGGCGGACGGCATGGCGGCCGTGAAGCAGACCAGCAGCAGCCCCAGCGCGGCCATGCCCAGCGCGACCGCGGCCAGACTGCCCTGCCGGATCAGGAGCAGGGCCGGGACGGACAGGAGCAGGAAGCCCGCGCAGCCCGCCGCGATGACCGGGCGGCGGCCGACGCGGTCGGTCAGCGCGCCGGCGAACGGCTGGACGATCATCATCAGGGCCATCACACCGAGCACGACCAGCAGCCCGTGCGTCTCGTCGTAGTGCAGCTCACTTGTCAGGTAGCTCGGCATGTACGACAGCAGCATGTAGTCGGTGACGTTGAAGACCAGCACCAGACCCACGCACAGCAGCAGCGCCTTCCACTGGCCGGTGATCATCTCGCGCAGCGGCACCTTCGGACGGTTCGACTCGGCCTGCCCGGCCTTGTCCGTCCGCCCGGCCTCCCCGGCCTTCTCGGCCTCTTCGGCCTTCTCGACCTCGGCCGTGAACGCCGGCGTCTCCTCCAGGCGCAGTCGCAGATACAGGCCGATGACACCCATCGGGCCCGCGATCAGGAACGGAATCCGCCAGCCCCAGGACACCAGGGCGTCGTCGGACAGCAGGGCCGTCATCAGCGTGACCAGGCCCGCCCCGCCGACGTACCCGGCGAGGGTGCCGAACTCCAGCCAGCTGCCGAGGAAGCCGCGCCGTTTGTCGGGGGCGTACTCGGCGATGAAGGTGGAGGCGCCGGCGTACTCGCCGCCGGTGGAGAAGCCCTGAACCAGGCGGGCGAGCAGGAGCAGCAGGGGCGCGCCGACGCCGATCGTCGCGTACGACGGGATCAGGCCGATGGCGAAGGTGCCCGCGGCCATCATGATCATGGTGACGGCGAGGACCTTCTGGCGGCCGACGCGGTCGCCGAGCGGGCCGAAGACCATGCCGCCGAGCGGCCGGACCAGGAAGGCCGCGGCGAAGGCGCCGAAGGTGGAGAGCAGCTGGGCGGTCGGGTTGCCGGAGGGGAAGAAGACCTTGCCCAGGGTGACCGCGATGTAGCTGTAGACACCGAAGTCGAACCATTCCATCGCGTTGCCCAGCGCGGCGGCCTTCACGGCACGCTTCACGAGCGCGGGGTCGGTGGCGGTGACGTTCTTCGAGGCGGTCGAATTCTGTGCGGGGGAAGTGACGGCGGTGGCGCTCGGCAAAGCTTCGCTCGCCTGCCTTTCGACGGGGACGGGGACGGGCCCGGGCGACGACGGCGGCGGACAGGCCGAAAAGCGACCTTAGGGTCACCCGCCCCGGACACGGATCGTGAGGAAGTCGGTGCACAGGGCATCTAAATGCTGTGCAAGCAGGCCTGTGACCCTCCGCCCGAACGGTTCCGCGCCAGCCGATTTGTGATCCTTCTCGCCTTTCGTGACGGCGATCGGAGGCTCCTCGCACTATCGTCATCCGGACAAATGCGAGAAATCAGTCAGGTGAAGAGAGGGCTGCCGGCGTCCTCCTCCGAGGGTGGCGCGAGCCCTCGACGGGGTTCGCCGACCATTCCGACGCATGCGACGCGTGGGACGAGCGGGGCGGGAGGCCGACGAGGCGTGGCGAACGCGGAGCGCGGCGGGCGACCGGCGGAAGCCTTCGGAGCGGCGGCCGTCGGGCCGGCGCCGGCTGCTCAGGCCCGGCTGCGCGCGGCGCGGCTGGCCCTGTGGCTCGTCGCGGCCGTACTCGCCCTACGGCAGGTGGCCCTCGTCCTCGGAACGCCTCGGGGCGAGCGGCTGACGGATCTGGAGACCTGGGTCGGTCCCGACGGCGTCCTGCACGTGAACGGCTCGCTGTACGACTCGACGCAGTTCACCGGTACGCCTTTCGCCGGACTGGTGCTCAAGCCCCTCACCAGAACCGCCGAGCAGGCCCTCGGCTGGGGCTGGACCTTCGGCACCCTGCTGCTGGTCGTCGCCCTCGGTCTGGTCGCCGCGCGCGCCCTGCCGCAGCCGGTCAGCAGAGGCACCTCCCTGCTCGCCGCGCCGGTCGCGATCAGTGTGCTGATGCTGTCGCTGCCGGTGCGCAACACGCTCTGGCTCGGCCAGACCAGCGTCATCCCGGTCCTGCTGGTGCTCCTCGGCTGTTTCGCCGTACACGGCCGGCGCACCGGCGGCCTGCTCATCGGCTCGGCAGCCGCCCTGCAACCCACGGTGCTGCTCTTCGCCCCGCTGCTGTGGTTCACCGGCCGCCGCACGGCCGCCCTGTCCGCCGGACTGACGTTCGTCGCGTGCACCGCGGTCGCCTGGGCGGCGATGGCGCACGACTCGTACACCTACTGGGTGCACCACATGGCCGGCACCGGCCTGGGCGGCGAGGCCGACGACCTCGCCAACCAGTCCCTGCACGGCGCCCTGCTCCGGCTCGGCCTGTCCGGCCCGCTGGAGATCATGTTCTTCCTGCTGTTCGGCGTGGGAGTCGCCGCCCTCGGCCTGCGCCGCGCCGTGCGCTACGCCCGGGACGGACAGCTGCTGCTCGCCGTCGCGATCACCGGCTGCGCCGCGATCGCCGTCTCACCGACCACCTGGCAGCACCAACTGCTGTGGGTGCTGCTCGCGGTCGTCGGCCGGGTCGGCAAGCGGGCCTCGGACCGGTACGTGTGGCCGGTCGCAGTCGTCCTGGTGATGACGCTGCCCGCGACGATGATGCTGCCGGACGTGGCGGCGCTGTACATCCTGCGGGACAACGTGGTGCTGCTGGCCGCCGTCGCCGCCGCCGCGGTCGTGCCCTTCCTCTCCCGCACCTCGCCGTACCACCGGTCGCCGATCCCCACCGCGTACGCGCCCCAGGTGCCCGCACGCTTCACACGCGCCCCGCTCCTGCCGTTCCCGCGCCGGGTCCTGACCCGCCCGAACCTCCTGCTGGAGCTGCTGCTCATCCGCGTCACGTACGCCGCCTACCAGCAGGTACGGCTCGGAGTGACCGCCGACCGGGCCACCGCCGAGCACCACGGCCGCCAGATCCACGCGCTGGAGAAGTGGCTGTCCATCGACATCGAACGCCGGGCGAACCACGCCGTGGTGCGAGTGGACTGGCTGCGGAGCTTCTTCGACTTCTACTACGCGTCCTTCCACTTCACCGTCCCGCTGACGATCCTCGCCGTGCTCTACCTCCGCCGCCCCGTCGACTACCGCTGGGCCCGCTCCGCACTCGGCCTCGCCACCCTGCTCGGCCTGCTCGGCTTCTGGCTCTACCCCCTCGCCCCGCCGCGCCTGATGCCGGGCCTCGGCTTCATCGACACCGTCCACGGCGTCCAGGACTTCTCCCAGCCGGACTATGGCGTGATGACCGCGGTCACCAACCAGTACGCGGCGATGCCGTCCCTGCACTTCGGCTGGTCCCTGTGGTGCGGCATCGTGGTCGCCGTCATGGCACCCACGTGGTGGATGAAGGCCCTGGGCCTGCTGCATCCGCTGTTCACGGTGTCCGCGATCGTCGTGACCGCCAACCACTGGGTGCTGGACGCGGTCGGGGGCGCGGTGGTCGTGGGCGCCGGGTTCGGGCTCACGTACCTGCTGTCGGGACCGCGGGCTGCGACGGGGGCCGCCGACGACCCCCGCCCCCGGCCGGAGCCGGTCGACACCCCCCTCACCGAGACGGGCGGGAGCCGGAACTGATGCGGAACACGCCCGTCGCGGGCGACGACGACACCCTGGCCGCGCCGCCCGGCACCACGGCCGCGCCACCCGGCACCGTCCGGCGGGCCGGCCGCCTCGCCCGGTCGGTGCCGCTCGCCGTCCCCGCCCTGGTCTCCCTCGCCCTGGGCCTGTGGGGCATCGACCGGCACGACAGCATGTGGCGGGACGAGTCGGTCACCTACCAGGTGGCTCACCGCTCACTGGGCGACCTGTGGGGCCTGCTCGGCCACATCGACGCCGTACACGGCCTGTACTACCTCCTGATGCACGCGGTGTTCGCCGTGTGGGAGGGAGGCGGCCTGGTGGCACTCAGACTTCCGTCCACCGTGGCGACGGCCCTGGCCGTGGCGGGAGTCGGCGCGATCGGCGCCCGCCTGGCCGGCCGCCTGGCGGGCACCCTGGCGGGCCTGGTCCTCGCGGTGCTCCCGGTCACCCAGCAGTACGCCCAGGAGGGCCGCTCCTACGCGTTGGTCACGGCGGGGGTGACGTGGGCGACGTACTTCTTCGTACGGGCGGCGGGCGACTTCCGCGGCGCGGGTGGTGTCCATGCCGCCGAGAAGCCGCGCACCGGGAACCCTCCTCCCGGTGCGGACGTGCGCCCCGGGGGCGGCTCTCCCGACCGCTGGTGGGTCGCGTACGCCCTGGCTCTCGCGATCGCGGCCTGGCTGCACGAGTTCGCGGTGCTGGCGCCGGCGGCCCACGGGCTGACGCTGTGGTGGGCGCGGGCGACGCGTCGGATGTGGCTCAGGTGGGGGATCGCGGCGGGCTGTGTCACGGTGGCGCTGCTGCCGCTGGTGGTGGTGAGCGCGGGGCAGGCCGAGCAGCAACTCGGCTGGCTGGGGCGGCCCGGCCTGAGCGCATGGCTGCAGTTCGTCGCGGTCTCGGCGGCTGGGGCGCTGCTGTGCCGGCTGCTGCTGCGCGCGGGCTCCGCCGACGCACTCGTCCGCCTCTCCCTCCCCCTCCTGATCGCCCCCACCGGTCTCCTGATGACGGTGTCGCTGGTCAAGCCCTGGTACGTCGACCGGTACGTGCTGTACGGCATGACCGGGCTGGCGTTGCCGGCCGGGGCGGTGCTGGCCCGGGCGATCGGGCGGCGGCACCGGCTCGCCCCCGTACCCCGCGCGCCGGCCGCCTGCCTGACGGCCGTCGTGGCCGTCGCGGTGCTGTTGCCGTGGTCGTTGCTGGTGCGCTCGCCGGAGAGCCGCAAGGACGACGTCGTCGCGGTCGCGCACGCCGTGGAGCGGACCGCGCGGCAGGGCGACGCCGTCCTGTTCATGCCCTCCCGCCGCCGCGAGTGGCTCCTGTCGTACCCGGGGATCCACGACCGCCTCGACGACCTCGCCCTCGCCCGGCCCCCGGCGTCCTCCCGCACCCTCCAGGGCACCGAACTCCCCGCCTCCGAGATCCGCCGCCGCATCCTGGCGGCGCACCGCGTCATCGCCCTCACCGACCCTCCGGGCCAGCCCCTCGACCCGTCCCCCGAGGAGAAGGTCAAACGACAGCTCCTGAGCGAGGACTTCGAGGTCTGCGAGCGCGTACCGCTCCTCGGCGCGCAACTCCTCGTGTACGCCCGCCCCGGCCACTGCCGGCCGGTTGTCCCGTCCTGAGCCCGGACGGGCCGACGGCGCCGGGAAGCCGTCGGCCCGAGTACCCGGGACGGGGTCAGGCCGTGCTGACCCGGAGTTCCTTCACGCCGTTGATCCACGCGGAGCGCAGCCGACGGGGGTCCGCGGTCGGCCGCAGGTCCGGCATGGCGTCGGCGATCGCGTTGAAGATCAGGTTGATCTCCATCACGGCCAGGGACTTGCCGAGGCAGTAGTGCGGGCCTCCGCCGCCGAAGCCGAGGTGCGGGTTGGGGTCGCGGGTGATGTCGAAGACGTCCGGGTTCTCGAAGACGTCGGGGTCGTGGTTGGCGGAGGCGTAGAACAACCCCACCCGGTCGCCCTTCTTGATCCGCTTGCCGCCGAGTTCGGTGTCCTGGGTCGCCGTGCGCTGGAAGGAGTTGACCGGGGCCGCCCAGCGGACGATCTCCTCCGCCGCCGTCGCCGGACGCTCCCTCTTGTACAGCTCCCACTGCTCGGGGTGGGTGAGGAACGCGTGCATGCCGTGGGTGATGGCGTTGCGCGTGGTCTCGTTGCCCGCCACCGCCAGCATCAGCACGAAGAACCCGAACTCGTCGGAGTTGAGGTTGCCCTCGTCCTCCGCCGCCACCAGCGTCGTCACGATGTCCTTCGCCGGGCACTGCTTGCGATCGGCGGCCATGTTCATGGCGTACGCGATGAGTTCGGTGGCCGACTCAGCGCCGATCTCCTCGGTGATCGCGTACTCCGGATCGTCGTACGAGATCATCTTGTTGGACCAGTCGAAGATCTTGGCCCGGTCGTCCTGCGGTATCCCGATCAGCTCGGCGATGGCCTGCAGGGGCAGCTCGCAGGCGACTTCGGTGACGAAGTCGAAGGAGCCGGTGCGGGCGCGGGCGTTCGCCGCGATCGCCAGGGCGCGCGAGCGCAGGTTGTCCTCCAGCGCCCGGATGGCCCTCGGCGTGAACACCCGCTGCACGATCTGACGGACCCGGGTGTGCTCCGGCGGGTCCATGTTCAGCAGGATCAGCCGCTGGGCGTCGATCGCGTCCCGGTCGATGTGCTCGTTGAAGCGGATGATCGCCGTGTTGAGGTACGAGGAGAAGAGCTCCGGGTGCGTGGACACGTACTTGACGTCCGCGTGCCGGGTCACCGCCCAGTACCCCTCGTCCTGGAAACCGGCCACGTTGGCCGTCTGCGGGATCCAGCGGACCGGTTCCGCCCGGCGCAGCTCGGCGAACTCCGGGAGGGGGACGCGGTGTTGCAGCAGGTCGGGATCGGTGAAGTCGAACCCGTCGGGGAATGCTGGACAGGGCATGGGCGACTCCGGCTGAGATTCTTGGCCGCATGACTTCTGACGGTCCATCAGGAATGAGGTCGCCGTGAAGGTAGTAACGGGTTCCAGAAGTAGCAAGGGGCACGGCACGCCGAATTGCCTGCACGCCCCTTGCGGTCGCGGGCGGCCGGTCAGCACACTGCCTGTGGAACTAGAACACGTACTAGTTCCGCGTGGCGGGCCGGGCCGGGACGCCCCCGCGCCGCGCGGGTACCGGAGGAGAGGAACTCCCCATGGCCGCGGAACCCGTGATCGTCGAAGCCGTACGCACCCCCATCGGCAGGCGCGGCGGCGCGCTCGCCAACCTGCACCCCGCCTATCTCCTGGGCGAGACCTACCGTGAACTCCTCGGCCGCACCGGCATCCCCGCCGACGCGGTCGAACAGATCGTCGGCGGCACGGTCACCCACGCCGGCGAGCAGTCCATGAACCCCGCGCGCACGGCCTGGCTGACCGTCGGCCTGCCGTACGAGACGGCCGCGACCACGGTCGACTGCCAGTGCGGCTCCTCGCAGCAGGCCTCGCACATGGTGGCCAACATGGTCGCGGCGGGAGTGATCGACGTCGGGATCAGCTGCGGTGTCGAGGCGATGTCCCGGGTGCCGCTGGGCTCCGGGTCGAAGCACGGCCCGGGCAAGCCGTTCCCCGACGAGTGGAACGTCGACCTGCCCAACCAGTTCGAGGCGGCGGAACGCATCGCCCGCCATCGCGGCCTGACCCGCGAGAACGTCGACTCGCTCGGGCTCGTCTCCCAGGAACGGGCCGCTGTCGCCTGGTCCGAGGAGCGCTTCAAGCGGGAGACGTTCGCGGTGCAGGTACCGACCACCGAGGACGAGCAGCGGGCCGGCCAGGGCATGTGGCGCCTGGTCGACCATGACGAGGGCCTGCGCGACACGTCGATGGAGGCGCTGGCGAAGCTCAAGCCGGTCATGCCCACGGCCATCCACACGGCGGGCAACTCGTCCCAGATCAGCGACGGCGCGGCGGCGATCATGTGGGCGTCGAAACGGATGGCGCGGGCGCTGAAGCTGCGGCCCCGGGCGCGGATCGTGGCCCAGGCGCTGGTCGGAGCCGACCCGCACTTCCACCTCGACGGCCCGATCGACGCGACCCGGGCCGTGCTGGGCAAGGCCGGGATGTCCCTGAAGGACATCGACCTCGTCGAGATCAACGAGGCCTTCGCCTCCGTGGTGCTGAGCTGGGCCCAGGTCTTCGAGCAGGACCTGCAGAAGGTCAACGTCAACGGCGGCGCGATCGCCCTCGGGCACCCGGTGGGAGCCACCGGGGCCCGGCTCATCACCACGGCCCTGCACGAACTGGAGCGCACGGACAAGGAGTTCGCGCTGGTGACGATGTGCGCGGGGGGTGGGCTGGCGACCGGGACGATCATTCAGCGGCTGTAGACGCCCCATCCACGAACGAGTGAACGCGGCGGGGCCGAGGGTGAGGACCGGTCCCGCCGGGTTCCTGGTCCCGCCGGGATCCTGGTCCCGAAAAAAATTCCGCTGGTGGTTCCGCCGATGATGTCGAGAAGCCGTGGCCTGCTCCGTCCCCGTGGTGAACGCGACCACAATGGGTCGCATCAGGACCGAGGAGAACGACCATGGCCAAGTACCTGCTTCTCAAGCACTACCGCGGCGCCCCGGCTCCGGCCAACGACGTGCCCATGGACCAGTGGACGCCGGAGGAGATCTCGGCTCACGTGCGGTACATGAACGACTTCGCGGCCCGGCTGGAGAAGACCGGCGAGTTCGTCGGCAGTCAGGCGCTCGCGCCCGAGGGGGCGTGGGTCCGGTACGACGGTGAGGGGCGCCCGCCGGTCACCGACGGCCCGTTCGCCGAGACCAAGGACGTCATCGCCGGCTGGATGGTGATCGACGTCGACAGCTACGAGCGCGCCGTCGAGCTGGCCGGCGAGCTGTCGGCGGCCCCCGGGGCGGGCGGGAAGCCGATCCACGAGTGGCTCGAGCTGCGTCCGTTCCTGGGCGCGTCGCCCACCGTCACGGAGTGCGCCCACCATTGAACGAGGTCCTGCTCAGGAGCCTCACGCCGAGCGTGCTCGCCGTCCTCGTCCGCCGCGGAGCCGACTTCTCGGCGGCCGAGGACGCCGTACAGGACGCACTCGTCGAGGCGCTCCGAGTCTGGCCGGCCGACCCGCCGCGCGATGCGAAGGGGTGGCTGGTCACGGTGGCCTGGCGCCGGTTCCTCGACGCCAGGCGGGCGGAGGCGGCCCGCCGCCGGCGTGAGGACCTCGTCGAGGAGGAGCCGGTGCCCGGGCCCGCGCCCGCGGTGGACGACACGCTCCGGCTGTACTTCCTGTGCGCCCACCCCTCACTGACACCCTCGTCCGCGGTGGCGCTCACGCTGCGCGCGGTCGGCGGGTTGACCACCCGGCAGATCGCCCAGGCCTACCTGGTGCCCGAGGCGACCATGGCGCAGCGCATCAGCCGGGCCAAGCGCACCGTCTCCGGCGTGCGCCTCGACCGGCCCGGCGACGTCGCCACCGTGCTGCGTGTCCTCTACCTCGTCTTCAACGAGGGCTACTCCGGTGACCTCGACCTCGCCGCCGAGGCCATCCGCCTCACCCGGCAGCTCGCGGCCGCGTTCGACCACCCCGAGGTGGCGGGACTGCTGGCGCTCATGCTCCTCCACCACGCCCGCCGCACCGCCCGCACCGCACCCGACGGGAGCCTGATCCCGCTCGCCGAGCAGGACCGCGCGCGCTGGGACACCGCGCTGATCGCCGAGGGCGTCGCCGTCCTCCAGAGGGCCCTCGCCCGTGACCGGCTCGGCGAGTACCAGGCCCAGGCCGCCATCGCCGCCCTCCACGCCGACGCGCCCACCGCCGAGGAGACCGACTGGGTCCAGATCGTGGAGTGGTACGACGAACTCACCCGCCTCACCGACAGCCCCATCGTCCGGCTGAACCGCGCGGTGGCCGTCGGTGAGGCCGACGGACCACGCGCCGGTCTCGCGGCACTCGCCGCCCTGGACGACACCCTGCCCCGCCACACCGCGGTCGCCGCCTACCTCCACGAACGGGACGGCGACCTGGCGACGGCGGCACGCCTCTACGCGGAGGCGTCCAGAAAGGCATCCGACCTCGCCGAACGCGACCACCTCACCCGCCAAGCCGCCCGGCTGAATACCTACGGCAAAGGGAACGCCGGCACGTCGCTCGGATAATATGATCCGGCTCACGATCAACGTCCTGATTGCCCATTGTCATCTGAAATCTAATAAATCGGTCAAACTGTTGATATCTAGAAGATCGCGAACGATTTCGCGAACAAACAGCAGTATCGCGTCTGCTGTGCGGGCTCGACCACAGATGACGCTGTGGATCGCGGCAGGTGTGCTGACCCTCGGATTCATGGTCGCGCTGGAGATCACGGCGCGTCACTACGGCCAGCGGGGGCCGATCAGCAGCCTGGGGCGGGAGGTGGTATTCGGCCCCCAGTCGGGTCCGTTGCTGTACGCCGGTCTGGCTCTGATGCTGGTGGTGCTCACCTGGCGGCAACGGTTCGTCGCGATCGGCGCGGCCCTCGGTGTCGACGTCGTGTTCCTGCTGATGCGGTGGGTGTTCGACGCCAGGCTGAATTTCGGCAACGGGGCATTGTGGGTGATTCTGGGCTGTGCGGTCATCGCGGTCACGCGCCGCACCGGCCGGGATCGCGCCCTGCTGCTGAAGGGCGTCGGGCTGGGCCTGCTTCTGGTGGCCGGCCACAAGATCGGCGACACCTGGCTGCTCATCACCTCGAAGACCCGCCCGTCGGTGCTCGACCCGTATGTGGCGACCGCCGATCACGCACTGGGCAACCCCTCGTGGGTGGTGGGCCGTCTCGTCGAGGCCACCGGTCCGATCGGTTCCGGACTTCTCCACGTCGTCTACGGTCAGCTCCCGCTGGCCGCCGCGCTCTTCGGGCTTTACCAGCTGCGCAACGTCGCGGCTGAGCGCCGCTTCCCGGGCCACCATCTGGTGCGCACCTTCTTGGCCATCGGCCTGATCGGGCCGGCGGTCTACATGATCTTCCCGGTGGTCGGCCCCGTCTTCGCCTACGGCGCCGACGGCGGACGCTGGGCAGTGGCCGACCTGTGGCCCAACACGCCGCCCCCGCTCACCGCTCCGCACCCGGTCCCGTTCGACGGGATCACCCCCCGTAACTGCATGCCCAGCCTGCACACCGCCTGGGCCACCACGCTCTTCATCCACTCCCGCAAGGCCCCCCGGCCCATGCGATTCGCCGGCACGTTCTGGCTGATCGGCACGCTCACCGCGACGCTGGGATTCGGCTACCACTACGGCGCGGACCTCATAGCCGGCGGGGTGTTCGCGCTCACCATCGAGACGGCGATGCGCTCGTTCGACCGCGGCTGGGACCGGCAGGGAGCCCTGCTGGTCACCTACGGCACGACGGTTTTCACCGCCCTCCTGGTGGCGTACCGCTATCTGCCGGTGGAGATGGCCCGGCATCCGTGGGCGTTCGGACCACTTCTCCTTCTCGCGGGGGGCTCCGTGGTCTACGGCTACGTGCGGACCATGAAGCAGTGGGATCCGGTGGCCACCGTCACCCAGCAACCGGAACCGCAACTCCTGCAGGCCTGAGCACCGTCCACCCACGGTCGCCGTTCGGCGCAGCGGTCACTCCCGTCCCGACGCCACCGCCGCCAGCACCGCCACCATCACGGCCGTCACCAGCAGCGGGATCCCCAGCCCGTGGTGGATCAGCAGCCACGCCCCCAGTGCCGCGCCCGCCACCATCGCGACCACCGACGCCGTGCGGCGCGGCGAGTGCGTGCCCGGGCCGCCGCCCGCGCGGGAGTCCGCGGCCAGGCCGGTCAGGGTCATGGTCAGGACCGTGGTCGTCAGGTCGGGGACGCCCAGCCTGCGGACGGTCGCGTTGCGCAGGCCCATCGCGAAGGCCGTGACGGCGATCAGGACATAGACGGTCGCGGTGGCCTCGGGCGCGGCGAAGGCGACCGCGGCCGACGCGCCCAGCAGGACCGCCTCGGCGGCGAGGGTCAGCCGCGCCCAGGTGCGGCGCGAACCGCTACCGAGCCGTACGGCGACACGGCCGCCCACCGCCGCGCCCACCAGGAAGAAACCCAGCGAGGCCAGGGTGTGCGGCACCGAGAAGCCCGGTGCCCCGGCGGCGGCGAAGCCCAGGACCACCACGTTGCCGGTCATGTTGGCGGTGAACACGTGCCCGAGACCGAGGTAACTGACCGCGTCGATCAGACCGCTGACCACCGTCAGCCCCAACAGCACGGCCACCAGACGCAGTCCGCGCGCCTCAGGGTCGTACGCCGGTGTGCCCTCGGCGCTCTCGGCGCCCTCCGAACTGTCCGCGCTCATTGCGGCCTCCGGTCGCGGGACGGATGCGGTGCGCCCCAGTCCACCACGGCGCGCCCGGATCAGATCACGCGGAAGAGGTCGGCGGCGGCGTGGACGTCGGTGAGGTCCTCGATGGAGCGGAGGTTGTCGCACAGGGCGTCGAGGACCGAGCCGGCTTCGGCGGCGGGCGGCGCTCCGACGGCCACGCCGAAGACGCGGAAGCCCAGCCGGTGCTTGGCGTCGTTCCAGCCGCGCATCCATTCCTCGGTGACGTCGCACTCCTCGTCGGTGATCATCACGATGTCGCCGCGCATCCGGCCGACGTCGTCGAACTCCTCCGCCAGCAAGTCGGATGCCGCCGTCAGCGGCGTCTGGAAGCTGGTGCCGCCGCCGAGGAAGGTCTCCGCGAAGTCGAGGGTCCGGGCGATGCCGACGCGGTCGTCGGCCGGGAAGCGGAAGACCCTGATCTTGTCGGCGGCGGAGAACAGGATGCCGACGAAGTCCCGCCCCGCGTCACGGGCCTGGTCCAGCAGCGCCAGGGCACACGCCTTCGCCCACGCCTCCCGGGTGATGCCGCCGGGCCCTTCCGCGTACATGGAGTGCGAGGTGTCGACACACGCGATGACGGCGCCCCGGCCGGTGGTCTGCTCTGCCTGGCTGTCGTAGAGCATCAGCTCCCCGGCGGCGTAGCGCGCGGCGAACACCGCACGCAGCTCCGGCACGCCGAGGGCCGCCAGTTCGGAGGGGATGACGCGGGAGAGGTCGTCGCCGAGCGTGACGCCGACCAGCTCCCCGGCGGCGTTCTCCACCTTGCGGGCGCGCTCACCGCCCGCCATCTGCCGGAAACGGCCGATCAGTTCGGCCCACCGGGCGAGACGCCCGGTGCGCAGCCGCTCGGCGAGCCGGGCCCGCTGGTCGAACGGCATCCGCTCCAGCTCGCCGGGACCGACGCCCCACGCCCGCATCAGCGCGGCCTCCTGCCGCACGGCCGCGGCGGCGTTCGCGGTCGCGTTCCGCGCGGCGGCACGGACACCGGGGGCCGCGGCCGCGAGGGCCTGTGCGGCGTCCCGGGCGGTCCGCCGTGCGGCGTCCTCGGCCCTCTCGGCGGCCTCGATCGCCTGCTCCACGGTCTCGGCGTCCTGCTGTTCGGCGTTCGTCGCCTGCCGGGCGGCGTCGGCGGCCCGCTGGAGTTCTTCGCCCACGGCGGCCGCCGCGTCTTGGGCGTCCTGCCGGGCCTTCCTCGCCTGCTCGGCCTGTTCCCGGGTGTCCCGGGAGCGCTCCAGCATCCGGCGCAGGGCGGCGGCCTGGGCCAGTACGGCCATGGCGGCGGCGTAGGGGTCGCCGGCCGTCTCCCGGTGCAGCTCGGCGAAGTGCGGTGACTCCACCAGGGAGGTGATGATCTGGTGGTTGACCAGCCGGGAGGGGTCCATCTCCGCACACTCGCGCAACCGCGGCCCGACCTTGTAGGCGGCCAGGAACACGTCGGTCAGCAGGTCGGTGGCGGTGTGGTCGTGGCGCTCGTACATCTCCTCGGCCAGCTCGCGCAGCCCGGCCGACTGCTCGTAGGTGTCGCGCCACGCGATCTTGTCGAACCGGTCCGCGACCACGGCCGCGGTGTGCCCCCCGGGAGCGGTGGCGGACGCGGACAGGACCAGCCACTTCCCGGCCCGGCTGTTCACCACTGGGCCTGCAGCATGCTCGCGTCCACGCCGAGGGCCTCGGTGAGGACGCGGGCGCGGACGGCGCGCTGGCGGCCGGTGACCCGGTCGATGGCGGCGGTGGAACGGCCGGCGGCCGCCGCCTCCTCGCGCAGCTTCTCCAGCCGTTTCCCCGCCATGGCGAGCTTGTTGTGGGCCTTCGTGATGACCCACTCGCTCAGCGCCTCGCGGGACTGCCCGGCCATGGCGTCGAGCTGGACCTCCAGCTCCTCGATGGTGTCGGCCAGGTCGAGCGCCTCCTTGGCGTCGGGATTGACCAGGTGCAGCACCTCGCGCTCGACGGTCGGGCGCTGGGCGGGGGAGTCCCACAGGACGTGCGTCAGCACGGACAGGTCGTTCTCGGCGACCGCCTGGCGGCCGTCGAGGTACGCGGACGCCTGGAGCAGGCGCACGGCCTGCCGCCAGCGGCGGTCGGAGGCGACGAGTTCCTTGCGGCGCAGGGCGGCCCGCAGCGTACAGAACGCGTCGACGATCACGTCGGGGACGTCCACGGCCGGGACGGCCTCGGTCACGGCGTCTTGTAGCGCGGCCAGTTCGACGGTGGTGCGGACGGGTGCCGCCGGGCGGCTGACGGCGGAGCGCACCAGGGCGGCGAAGTTCGACGGGTCTTCCAGATACCCGACCTCTATCCGCACCAGCAGCCGGTCGTAGATCGCGGCCGCGTCCTCTTCGCCGGGCAGTTCGTTGCTCGCCGTGATGGCCCCGATCAGGGGACAGCGGATCGGCTCGCCGCCGTTCTCGGGATGGTAGATCCGCTCGTTGAGGTAGCCCAGGGTCTCGTTCAGCGCCGCCGTGGAGCACTTGAAGATCTCGTCGATGAACGCGACATGCGCGGTCGTGGCCCGGCCTTCGTACACCTGGCGGTACTCGCCGCGGGCCAGCGCGGCGACGTCGATGGGACCGAACATCCTCGTCGGCGCGGTGAACTTCGACAGGAGGATCTCCCAGTAGGACGCCCCCTCGACCCGGCCCGTGAGCTCCCGGGCCAGCTCGGACTTCGCCGTTCCGGGCGGCCCGAGCACCAGCGAGTGCTGCCCGGCCAGCAACGTCACCACCAGCGTCCGCACGACGTCGGCCCGCTCGTGGAAACGGGCCGACAACTCGTCACAGATCGCCCGCAGCCGCTTGGCCGTGCCCTGCGTGCCGTGCGCGTCCCGCGCGTCCCGCGCGTCCTGTGTTCCCATGTTCAACTCCTTGCCCGGGACAGCCCGTTGGGCTGACGAGGCGGCCTTCGGCCACGACACCCGAGCAAGATAACGCGGCTCAGTACCAGCCGTGGGCCTGCCAGAACTCCCAGGCGTCGACCGGGCTGCCGTAGCGGGAGTTCATGTAGTTCAGACCCCACTTGATCTGGGTGGCGGGGTTGGTCTTCCAGTCGGAGCCGGCCGAGGCCATCTTGGAGCCGGGCAGGGCCTGGACCAGGCCGTAGGCGCCGGAGTAGGAGTTCCTCGCGGTGATGTTCCAGC
Organism: Streptomyces violaceoruber; assembly: GCA_000720805.1. GTDB lineage: Bacteria > Actinomycetota > Actinomycetes > Streptomycetales > Streptomycetaceae > Streptomyces > Streptomyces cellulosae_A. The sequence continues at coordinate 50,173 of JODI01000079.1, read as the reverse complement.
CGCTCTCGTGCTCGACGATCTTGCTGAACGCCTTGTACTGGGCCGCGTTCGGGATCAGCCGGTGCGCGACCGACTTGGCCTGCGTGACCTGGGAAGGGACGGCCTGGGCGGGGGCCGTGGTCAGCACCATGCTGGTGGTGGCGGTGGCCAGCGCGGCGGCGGTGAGGGCCGTCTTCGGGGCGGCCATGCGGCGGAGCCGGGGGCGGGAGGCGGACGTACGGAACACAGGGCACCTTTTTCTTCGGGGACGGGGCAGTCGCGCCATGCCGGAACCACGTGGAACGCGGCGGTGGCACGGGTCGGCGCCGCGACCCCGGGGGGCACGTCGGCGCCGTGCGACGGCATTCAGAGAAACAGGCGCGGAGGGTGCCCGCAATGACCTTCTTTGCTAGTTATGTCAGCATTCACGCGTATGGCCGGTTGTGTGAGCAGGCTCTCCGTGCGCGTCTGCCTCCTGTTTCCGGTCAGCGGTGACCTGGGTCATCCGGGGTGGTTCACCTGCGAACCCCCGGAGGCGCGTCGAACGTGACCTGGGCCTCGAATGCCGCCCGGCGTGTGGCCCGGCGCAGGGCCCGCAGGATCGCCGGGCCGGCCAGGAACGTCAGGACGACGGTGACCAGGGCCCGGCCCAGGTCCCAGCCCAGCGAGGTGGCCAGGCAGAACGCGAGGAAGCGGGCCAGGTTGGCGGGGACCGCGGCGTCCGGGTCGAAGGCGATGTTCGACGCGTTCTCCTGCATGAACGGCCAGCCCGCCAGGTTCATCACCGTGCCGTAGGCGAAGGCGGCCAGGAAGCCGTACGCGGCGAGCAGCGCGAGTTCGGTACGGCCGCGCAGCCGGTCGGGGCCCGGCAACAGGCCCGCGCCCATCGCGAACCAGCCCATCGCGAGCATCTGGAACGGCATCCACGGCCCCACCCCGCCCGTGAGCAGCGCCGACGCGAACATCGTCACCGAGCCCAGCACGAACCCGAAGCCGGGGCCGAGGACGCGTCCGCTGAGCACCATCAGGAAGAACATCGGCTCGATACCGGCCGTGCCGGCCCCGATCGGCCGCAGCGCCGCGCCCGTCGCCGCCAGCACGCCGAGCATCGCCACCGCCTTCGGGCCGAGCCCCGACTCGGAGATCGTCGCCGCGACGACGGCGACCAGCAGGACCAGCAGTCCCGCGAACAGCCACGGCGCGTCCTTGGCGTGCGCGCTGACCTGCGAGGTCGGCGGGGCCAGGAACGGCCAGCAGAACGCGACCGCGCCCACCGCGCTGACCAGGGCAAGCGCGAGCAGGGAGCGGGGGCCCAGGCGGACGGCGGTGCCGGCGGAATCGATCGGAGCGGACGTCTTCGAGGTGGAGGTCTTCGGAGCGGACGTCTTCGGAGCGGACGTCTCCGTGGCGGACGTCTTCGAGGTGAGGTACTTCCAGGTGGAGTTCTTCCGGGCCGGGGTCATCGCAGGGCCTCCCGCACCTGGGCCGCCGTGAGCCACTTCTGCGGCGCGAGGATCTTGGTGACCTGCGGGGCGAAGGACGGCGAGGCGACCACCACGTCCGCGGTCGGGCCGTCCGCGATCACCTCGCCGTCGGCCAGCAGGACCACCCGGTGTGCCAGCTCGGCGGCCAGTTCGACGTCGTGCGTGGCCAGTACGATCGCGTGTCCCTCGGCCGCCAGCCCCCGCAGCACGCCCACCAGTCGGGCCTTCGCCGCGTAGTCCAGACCGCGGGTCGGCTCGTCGAGGAGCAGGAGCGGGGGACGCGCCGTGAGCACCACGGCCAGCGCGAGCGCGAGCCGCTGCCCCTCGGAGAGGTCCCGGGGGTGGGTGCCGTCGGTGATGCCGGGCAACAGCTCACGGACCAGGGCCCGGCAGGTGCCGGCCGCGGCGCCCGCGTCCCCGTCGGCCGCCACGCACTCGGCGGCGACCGTGTCGGCGTACAGCAGGTCCCGGGGTTCCTGCGGTACGAGACCCACCCGGCGTACGACCTCACGCGGAGCCGTGCGATGCGGTATGGCCCCGCCGACCAGCACGGATCCGGCGGTCGGCGCCACCAGCCCGACCAGCGCCGCGAGCAACGTCGACTTGCCGGCACCGTTGCGGCCCATGAGCGCGATCGTCTCGCCGGGGGCGACCGTGAGGTCGATGTGGCGCAGGGCTTGGACGCGGTCACGGCGTACGGCGAGGGAACGGGCCTCGGCGACCTGAGGGGGAGGCGGGGAGGGTGAAGGCAAGGGGGACGGGCGCCTGCGCAGGCGCCAACGAGAGGCGGTGGCGGGGGCGGTGGGGGCGTCGTCGGCCGTCGGGCGGGTGCTCGGCTCGGTGGCGTACCGCTCGGGGCCCTTCGGCTCCACCTGCGCCAGCCGCTCCCGCAGCGGTGCCGCGCGGCGGCGCGCGTCGCGCACGGTCAGCGGCAGCGGGGACCACTGAGCGAGGCGCCCGAGGTCCACCACCGGCGGGTACACCGGCGATACGGCCATGATCTCGGCCGGGGTGCCGAGCACCGGCGCGGCTCCGGGCGCCGGGAGGAGGGCGACCTGGTCGGCGTACTGGATGACGCGTTCCAGTCGGTGCTCGGCCATCAGGACGGTCGTACCGAGGTCGTGGACCAGCCGCTGGAGGACCGCGAGGACCTCCTCCGCGGCCGCCGGGTCGAGCGCGGACGTCGGTTCGTCGAGGACGAGGACCCGTGGGTGCGGGGTGAGGACCGAGCCGATCGCGACCCGCTGCTGCTGACCGCCGGAGAGCGAGGCGATGGGCCTCTCCCGCAGGGCGGTGAGGCCGAGCAGGTCGAGGGTCTCCTCGACGCGGCGGCGCATCACGTCCGGCGCGAGGCCCAACGACTCCATGCCGTAGGCGAGTTCGTCCTCGACGGTGTCGGTGACGAAGTGGGAGAGCGGGTCCTGGCCGACGGTCCCGACCACGTCGGCGAGTTCACGCGGCTTGTGCGTACGGGTGTCCCGGCCCGCGACGGTGACCCGCCCGCGCAGGGTGCCGCCGGTGAAGTGCGGCACGAGCCCGCTGACCGCGCCGAGGACGGTGGACTTGCCGACGCCGGACGGGCCGACGAGAAGCACGAGTTCACCCTCCGGCACCTCGAAGTCCACGCCCTGCACGGTTGGTTCGGGGACGCCGTCGTACGTCACGGAGACGTTCTCGAAGCGGATCACGAGGTCTCCTGGGGGGCGAGGAAGGCGGGGAGCAGGCCGAGGAGGACGGCCGCCGCCGGCCACACGGGAAGGGTGGGGGCGACGAGGGGGACCACACCGGGGTGCAGAGCCTCGGGGTCGTGGGCGGCGGCGAGGGTGAGCAGTGCGGCCACGGCGGCTCCCGAACCGGCGACCAGCCAGGCGCGCAGGTCCCAGCGGTCGGGGCGGTAACGGGTGCGGAGGGAGCGACGGCCGCCGAGACGGAGACCGGCGAGGGCCGCGGCGACCGAGGCGAGCAGGACGGGAAGGCCGTAGGTGCCGCCCTCGGCGGTGAGCAGTCCGTACGTCCCCGCGCACACGCCGAGCAGACCGCCGAGGGTGAGAGCGGCCGTCGTACGGCGGACGGGGGCGGGCACGAAGGCGGTACGGCCGTAACCGCGGGCGTCCATCGCGGCGGCCAGGGAGACCGAGCGCTCCAAGGCGCCCTCCAGGACCGGGAGTCCCACGTGCAGGAGGCCGCGCACACCCTTGTCGGGCCGGCCACGCAGGCGTCGGGCGGCCCGCAGACGCTGGACGTCGGCGATGAGGTTCGGCGCGAAGGTGAGGGCGACGACCACGGCCACGCCCATCTCGTACAGCGCGCCCGGAAGGGACTTGAGGAGGCGGGCCGGGTTCGCGAGGGCGTTCGCGGCACCGACGCAGATGAGGAGCGTGGCGAGCTCGAGTCCGTCGTAGAGCGCGAAGAGGAGACCCTCGGCGGTGACCCGGCCGCCGAGGCGGATGCCCTGGGCCCAGTGCGGCAGGGGGAGTTCGGGGAGGGTGACGATCACATGGGAGCCGGGGATCGGCGAGCCGAGGACGACGGCGAAGAGGAGGCGGATGAGGAGGACCGCCAGGGCGAGCTTGGCGAAGGCGGAGTAGGAGCGGGCGGTGGGTGTGCGGGGGCGACGGGCGGCCACGACATAGGCGGAGGTGGCTATGAGGAGGGCGAGGAGGAGGGGGTTGGTGGTACGGGTGGCCGCGGTGCCGAGGGCCAGGGACCAGAGCCACCAGGCACCGGGGTGGAGCGCGGTCCGGCGCGGGTGCCGGCGGGCGGGTGCGGTCACCGGCGCCGGCCGGGTGCCGCTCTCCGTGGGTCGCGAGCCGCTCCGGCGGGCCGACCGCCCGCAGCCGGGGGAGCGGTCGCGACCGCCTTCGGGCCGTGGACGTGAGGCGTCCGCCGTCCGCTCGCTACGACGCATCCCTGCGCCGCCTCGCCTGCCACACCGCCGCCGCGCCCAGCGCCGCCACGGCCGCCATCCCCGCCCACAGGCCCACCGACGGACCCCCGTCCTGCGTGCCCTTCCCGGTCTGCGAACTCGACGAACTCGACGAACTCGGCATCTTCCCCGTCTCCCCCGACGTCACCGGCTCCCCGCACCCCTTCTCCGGGTAGTCCGCGATCGCGCACAACAGGGCGTTGGTGTTGTAGCGGAGGGGTTCGGCGACCGAGGCGAGGGCGTCGGCCGCCGTCGCGTCGGCGGAGACCTGGGCGCATGCCGTACGGGGCGCCGGGGGCGTCTCGCCGGGCGGGGCGTCCGAGGCCGTCCCGAAGTCGATGACCAGCGCCACCCGCTTCTTGCCCGCCCGCACGGGAGCGTCCGCGCAGATCGTCGTGAAGTCCGCCGTGCCGCGCGGCCGGGTGGCGTCGCCGGAGTCCTCGCTGACCGCGAACCGGAAGCCCTGGACGTCGCCGTCGGCGGGGCGGGCGGTGGAGGGGCCCTGGGTGGCGTACGACCACTGGTTGCCGTCGCGCTCCCAGAAGGACCAGTAGCGGTAACCGGCGGCCTGTGCCTGGCCCATGGCCCCCGCCTGCAGGAGCAGGCCGGTCAGGAGCAGGGTGGCGGCACGGCGGCGGGTCACGGCCGCCGCCTCTTGTTGCGGCCGCTGAGCAGGAAGCCGATACCGGCGCCGGCGGCGAGACCGGCGCCGACCATCCACCAGACGCCGCCGGAACCGGAGCCGTCGCCCGCGTCCTCGTCGGAGGACTTGGCGGCCACCGTCTTCGGCGCCGGTCCCGTCGCGTTCAGCCGCGTCACCAGGTCCACGCCCCCGAAGTCACGCGGGTCCGCACCCGTGGCGTGCGCGGCGAATATCAGCTGGGAGTAGGCGGCGGGTCCGCTCTGCTCGGCCCACGCGGCCGAGTTCCGCTGCAGCCACTTCAGGGGCTTCGCGGCCCGCGCGGCCCCGCCCTGCGCGGCGAGTGCGACGACCGCGTCGGCGGTGTTGCCGTAGTCGGGCTGGTCGGTGGCGCCGGGAAGGGCGGACTTCAGATGACCGTCCTCGGCGAGCGCCTTGGTGAGGTAGACGGCGCCGTTGGCGGCGGCCTGCCGGGGGTTCACGGCACCGGAGGCACAGGCCGTCGTCGCCCCGTCCTTGCCCGCCTCGACCACCAGCCCCTTCCCGAGCGCCCCGAGCACTCCCGCCGCGGTGGCGTCCGCGTTGGCGGCCAGGCTGTTCTTCTTGTCCGGCTGGAAGGCGAAGGCCCCGGCTCCGTCCCCGTCGCACGGCAGGGTGAGCTTCGACAGGGCGTCGTACGGGGACTTGCCCCCCTTGCGTACGTCCTGCGGCGTGCTCCCGACCGCGGCCAGCGCGCCGACCACGACGGACGTCGAGTTGGTGTCGCTGGCGCCGCCGGGCGTGTACCCCCAGCCGCCGTCCTCGTTCTGTACGGACTTCAGCCAGGCGACGGCCTTGCCGGTGGCGGCGTCGTGTCCGCCGAGTGCGGCGAGGGCCTGGACGGCGGCGGCCGTGTTGTTGGTGTCGACCATCACCTTGGCGTCGCACGCCGTGGCCGGGTCGGCGCGGTAGGGCGCGAACGCCCCGTTGGCGCACTGCTGTCCGGTCAGCCAGTTCACGGCCTTCGCGGCCGGCTTCACCCCCACGGTGTGCTGGGCGAGCAGGGCGAGGGACTGGCGCCAGACGCCGTCGTACGTCGGGTCCGTGCTGCCGTAGAGCCCGGCGGGGAGCGCGGGCGAGGCGGACGGGGACGGGCCGGCGGCGACAGCGGGCGCGGTCGCCGCGCAGATCACGGCGGTGGCGGCGGCCAGGACCGCGGCGCTGCGGCGGACGTTCATGATCGGCGGGTGCCTCTCCCTGCGGGGAGCCGGGCAGCACGGGAGGATTCCGGCGGCTCGGCTCCGTATACCTCGACGGTGCCGTACACCGGCCGGTTGCCGGTGCGCGTGCGCCGGTCACGTCCCGTGCGGGGCGATCCGGCTCGCCGCCCGCGAGGGACGGCTCACGGACAGGGGGTCCCCGGTCGAGCGAAGCCGACACATGAGGAAGGGTCAGCACCCGATGCGCACCGGCTTTTCCCCGTACGGGTGTGATGGCGACCCAGCCATGCTACCGGCCCGTAGGGATCGCCCTGAGGGCCGCCTGCGGGCGGGCGATAGATTCGGGCCCATGCCACCGACCACGGGGAGACTGCTCGGCTCCGGCCGTTTCGCCGACGTGTACGAGATCGACGACGCGTGGGTGCTGCGCCGCGACCGGGAGGGGCGCGGGGACGCGGTCGCCGAGGGCGCGGTGATGGAGTTCGTGCGCGGCCATGGCTACCCGGTGCCCCGGATCCGCCCGGCCGACTCCACCCGCACCGACCTCGTGATGGAGCGCCTCCACGGGCCGACGATGCTGGAGGCGTTCGGCGCGGGGCAGGTCGGCGCGAGCGAGGCGGGGCACGTACTCGCCCGGCTGCTCCGGCAGTTGCACACCGTCCCCGCCCGGCACTCGCCCGCCGCCCGCGTCCTGCACCTGGACCTCCACCCGGACAACGTCGTCCTGACCGCCGACGGTCCCCGGGTCATCGACTGGACCGACGCGGAGGACGGCGACCCGGGCCTGGACTGGGGCGTCTCCGCGATGATCCTCGCGCAGGTCGCCGTCGCCGGCGAACCGCTCGCCGCCCCCGCCCGCACGATGCTGACCGCCCTGCTCGCCGACCCGTCGGGGCTCACCGAGGAGGGCCTGGCGCAGGCCCGCCGCCGACGCGCGGCCAACCCGACGATGAGCCCACGGGAGGTCGAACTCCTGGGAGCGGCGGAGGACTTGATCCGCTCGGTCGTGAGCGGCGCTCCCAGGGCCTGTCCCTAGGGCTTTAGCCGCCGGAGAGACGACGTGCGTCCAGCACGTCGTTCTCGGCCGGGGGCCGCACGTCCAAGGGCTCGTCGAAGCCGTTGAACGAGGTGGTGCTCTGGTAGTCGGTGCCCTTGTAGACGACCGAGAGCAGGTACGGCTTGCCCTCGGTGGCGACGCTGAACGTGTAGGTACTTCCCTTGTGCGCCTTGTCGGTCACCACGACTCGCATCGCGGGCCTGCCGCCGACCTCGGTCGGTCCGCCCTTCGTCGCCTTGCCGAAGGAGGAGAACGGCCAGGTGCAGTCGGACAGTCCGTCCTTGGCCGCCGTCTTGGAGGCGGGACTCCTGACCCACCGCTGCTGCTCCTCCCGGCCGGTCGTCTCCTCGCCCGCCATATTCAGGTAGGCGCGGTTCGGCCGGACGTAGTCCGCGTCACCGATCCGGATCTGTTCGAGGCGGGCACCGTTGTCCCAGCTCCGACTCGACCGGCACGTGCCCTTGAGGTCGGTCGTCAGACGGCTGGAGAAGCCCTTGCCGTCGGCCCCCGTGGTGGTCTTCGCGTTCACGGTCACCGACGTGAGTGCCTTCATCGTGTCGTTCGCGTCGTCGAGCAACTGCTCCGCGGACGGCTCCTCTCCGCTGGAGTCCGCCGAGCAGCCGGCCATCGCCCCACCGGTCGCCACGCAGGCCAGCAAGACCGTCACCGCGGTGAGATTCTTCCCCACAAGTCCCCCCTGTTCATGATCGGTTCAGGTTATCGAACCCATGCGCGGGGTGGGACCGCCGAAGGGAAGGTGCAGGACGCGGGTGGCGAGCAGCCACGTACCGTCGGGCCGCCGGCGGAAGGCGTCCTCGTAGTGGCCGACCTGGACGGGCGGACCGGGCGGGACCTGACCCGTGCCGCCGTCGTGACCGTCGACGCGGTACGTCGTGAAGTACGAGGTCGCCGTCGCCGTGTCGGGCCCGGTCACCGTGACCAGGATGTTGGACATCAGGCGGCGGGAGAGCCGGTCCGGGGGGCGCGAGGCGAAATACGTCCGCAGTGCTTCCCGTCCCTCGATCAGGCGGTCGCCGGCGGGCCACGCCCAGCTGCCGTCCTCGGTGAACAGTTCGGCGACCGAGCCCGGTTCGCCGAGGTCGAGTCGGCGGACGAAGTCGATGATCAGGCGTTCACAGGCGCGTTCGGCCAGAAGATGTTCCATCGTCAAGTGATAGACGGTCCCGGCCCGGCCCGGCCACCGTTTTACACGGCCAGGTACGTCACCGGTTCACACGGCCACGTACGTCACCGGCTCGCTCCCCGGCACCGCCTCCGCCCGCCCCAGCTTCACCAGTCGCCGCAGATGTGCCTCGGCCTCCGAGACGGCGATGTTCCGGGAGCCGTACGGGATCTGCTCCCAGGGACGGTTCCACTCCATGTGCTCGGCGAGCTGCCACGGGGTGAGGGGTTCGGCGAGGAGGGAGAGGAGCCCGGTGAGGCGGTCCTCGTGGTGGGTGAGCAACTCCCGTACGCGCGAGGCCGCGTCGGTGAACGCGTGCTGGTGGGCCGGGAGGACCTCGGCGGGGGCGAGGCGGCCGACGCGTTCCAGGGAGTCGAGGTAGTCGCCGAGGGGGTCGGTGACGGTGGTGTCGTCGGGGTCCTCGTAAAGGCCGATGTGCGGGGTGATCTCGGGGAGCAGGTGGTCGCCGGAGAACAGGCGGCCGTGGCCGGGGAGCCGGGCCGGATGCTCCTCCTCCAGGTGCAGGCAGACGTGGCCGGGGGTGTGGCCCGGCGTCCAGATCGCGCGCAGCCGGCGGCCGGGGAGGTCGAGGAGGTCGCCGGGGACGATCTCCCGGTCGGGCAGGGCGGGCGCCAGGCCGGGCACCGAGCGAGGGCGTGCGGTGCGCAGCGGCGCCACGTGCTCCTCGGGGGCGCCGGCGGCTTCGAGCTTGGCGGTCATGTAGGTGAGCCAGCGTCCGGGACGGGTCGAACGGGCCCGCCGTACGATCGCGCCGTCCGCCGCGTGCATCGCGATCCAGGCACCGGACGCCTCCCGGACCTGGCCCGACAGGCCGTGGTGGTCGGGATGGTGGTGGGTGACCACCACGCCGTGGATCTCGCCGGGGGAGGTGCCGCAGGCGGCCAGGCCGTCCGCGAGGGCGTCCCAGGAGGCCGGGTCGTCCCAGCCGGTGTCGACGAGGACCGGTCCGCGGTCGGTGTCGACGACGTACACCAGGGTGTGACCGAGGGGGTTGTCCGGGATGGGGACCTGGAGGGAGCGGACGCCGCCGCCGTGGTCGTACACCTGCGTCATGGGCTCCCCAATCGCCGCGGTCCGGCCACGCGAGCCGAGTATAACTAGAACGCGTTTCGATGGGAGTCCCGGGCGACCTTTCCCTCCGGCGTCCCGCCCGTGGACTCCTCCGGGTGGAACTGGTATCAGTTCCCTATCTGATGAACCGTCAGAGAAGTCGCTCCGGGGAGGCAGTCGCCATGACCGAGCTCGTGGAACACGGACAGCTGTTCATCGGCGGGGAGTTGACCGACCCCTTGGGCGCGGAGGTCATCGAGGTGGTCTCGCCGCACACGGAAGAGGTCATCGGACGCGTGCCGCACGCCTCGACGGCCGACGTCGACCGGGCTGTCGCCGTCGCGCGCGCCGCCTTCGACGAGGGACCCTGGCCGCGGATGTCGCTCGACGAGCGGATCGAGGTCGTCACCCGGATCAAGGACGCGATCGCCGTCCGGCACGAGGAGATCGCCCGCGTGATCTCCTCCGAGAACGGGTCGCCGTACTCCTGGAGCGTCCTCGCTCAGGCACTCGGCGCGATGATGGTGTGGGACTCGGCGATCACGGTCGCCCGGAACTTCACGTACGAGGAAACGCGCGACGGCGTCCTCGGCCGCATCCTCGTGCGGCGCGAGCCGGTCGGGGTCGTCGCGGCCGTCGTCCCCTGGAACGTGCCGCAGTTCGTGGCCGCCGCCAAGCTCGCGCCCGCGCTGCTCACCGGCTGCACGGTGGTGCTCAAGCCGTCGCCGGAGTCGCCGCTGGACGCGTACATCCTGGCCGACATCACCCGCGAGGCCGGACTGCCGGAGGGCGTGCTCTCCATCCTCCCGGCCGACCGCGAGGTCAGCGAGTACCTGGTCGGACACCCGGGCGTGGACAAGGTCTCCTTCACGGGGTCGGTGGCGGCCGGCAGGCGCGTGATGGAGGTCGCCTCCCGCAATCTGACCCGGGTCACCCTGGAGCTGGGCGGCAAGTCGGCGGCGGTGGTGCTGCCGGACGCGGACGTGGAGACGGCGGTCGCCGGGATCGTCCCGTCGGCCTGGATGAACAACGGACAGGCGTGCGTCGCCCAGACCCGCATCCTGCTGCCGCGCTCCCGTTACGACGAGTTCGCCGAGGCCCTCGCGGCGGCGGCCGGCGCGCTGGTGGTCGGCGACCCGCTGGACCCGGCGACCCAGGTGGGCCCGCTGGTGGCCGAGCGCCAGCAGCGGCGCAACCTCGACTACATCCGCATCGGCCAGGAGGAGGGCGCGAAGATCCTCACCGGCGGAGGGCGTCCGCCGGGCCTCGACAAGGGCTGGTACGTCGAGCCGACGCTCTTCGGCGACGTCGACAACTCGATGCGGATCGCCCGCGAGGAGATCTTCGGCCCGGTGATCTGCCTGCTGCCCTACGGCGACGAGTCCGAGGCCGTGAAGATCGCCAACGACTCCGACTACGGCCTCAGCGGAAGCGTGTGGACCGCCGACGTCGAGCGGGGCATCGACGTGGCGAAGCGGGTGCGCACCGGCACGTACTCGGTGAACACCTTCAGCCTCGACATGCTCGGCCCGTTCGGCGGCTACAAGGACTCCGGACTGGGGCGGGAGTTCGGGCCCGAGGGGTACGGCGAGTACCTGGAGCACAAGATGATCCACCTCCCGGCGGGCTGGGAGGGCTGACGGGCCATGGGCGACCGCTGGCAGGTCGAGGTCGACCGCTCCCTGTGCATCGGCTCCGCGAGCTGCGTCCACCACGCCCCCGACGGCTTCCGCCTCGACGCGGGACGCCAGTCCCACCCGGTCGAGCCGGAGACCGACGCCAACGAGAAGGTGCTCGCGGCGGCGGAGGGCTGCCCGGTGGAGGCCATCATGATCCGGCTGCTGGGGAGCGGGGAGCCGGTGTTCCCGCCGGAGGAGTAGGGATACTCCCGGGCGCGAAAAATCATGGTTTGGGGGCTTTCATCCCCGCGCAAACGTTCTACTATGGGAAGTGGCCTACGGGACGAGTGAGGGAGTTCGACCGGAGTAGCCGACTTTGGCGAGACGCTGAGGCATCCGCCGTTGCCGACGTCGACGGTCGGGCTGAGAGGCCGGAAGGCAGCAGTAGGGCCGGAAGGCGACCCCTGGACCTGAACCGGGTAATACCGGCGAAGGGAACCCGTCTCGTAGGTTTTCGCGTGCGCTCAGGTCCGGTCGGGGTCAGGGTCCGTGAGGTCGATCAGCCGGCACACCGTCTCGATGTCGATCTTCACCTGGGCGATGGAGGCGCGGCCCGACAGCCAGGTGACCAGTGCCGAGTGCCAGGTGTGCTCGATGACGCGGACCGCCGAGAGCTGGTCCTGGGTCGGGTTCTCCAGGCCCATCGCGTCCAGGATGATCGCCGTGGTCTGACGGGAGACCTGGTCCACCTCGGGGCTGACGCTGCGGTCGGCGAACGTGAGCGCGCGGACCATCGCGTCGGCCAGATGCGGCTCGCGCTGCAACGCCCGGAACGCCCGCATCAACGTCTCCGCCACCCGCTGGGCCGCCGTGTCGCCCGTCGGCGGCTTCTTCCGCAGTGTGCCGTGCATGTGCTCCAACTGGTCCTGCATCGTGGCCACCAGCAGATGCACCTTGGACGGGAAGTAGCGGTACAGCGTGCCGAGTGCCACCTGCGAGGACTCCGCGACCTCGCGCATCTGCACCGCGTCGAAGCCGCCCCGGCTCGCCAACTGCGCGCTGGAGTGCAGGATCCGGCGGCGGCGCGCCTCCTGCCGCTCGGTGAGGGGCGAGGACAGCGCCTTGTTCGCCTTGGCTTCCGCAGGCATGGGTCCCGTTCCGTGACACTCGGTGAGGCTCGGTGATCGCCCGGCATGACAGGTGCCGTCCGTCGTGGCGTGAATCACCTGATCCACTGCTCACAGCGCCCCTACCAGCCGGTAGATTCGGAGCCGACTTAACGATCAAGTCTGCAACTTGTTCTAGATTAGCGTCCCGTCGTAGTCTCGCGGGACAGTGCAGGCAGAAGGGGGCCCGGAGTGACCGCTGAGGCCAGTCAGGCGGGGTCCCGAGACGACCTCGCAGCGGACGGCGAGCGACCGCTCAACATCGCACTCCTCACCTACAAGGGGAACCCGTTCTGCGGAGGGCAGGGCGTCTACGTACGGCACCTCTCGCGCGAGTTGGCCCGCCTCGGCCACCGCGTCGAGGTCATCGGCTCCCAGCCGTACCCCGTCCTCGACGAGGGCCACGACGACCGCCTCACCCTCACCGAGCTGCCGAGCCTGGACCTCTACCGCCAGCCGGACCCCTTTCGCACCCCGGGGCGCGACGAGTACCGCGACTGGATCGACGCGCTGGAAGTCGCCACGATGTGGACCGGCGGGTTCCCCGAACCGCTGACCTTCTCCCTCCGCGCCCGCCGCCATCTGCGGGCCCGGCGCGGCGAGTTCGACGTCGTCCACGACAACCAGACGCTCGGGTACGGCCTGTTGGGCGACGTCGGCGCCCCGCTCGTCACCACCATCCACCACCCCATCACCGTGGACCGGCAGTTGGAGCTGGACGCGGCACAGGGACTGCGGCGCGGGTTCTCCATACGCCGCTGGTACGCCTTCACCCGTATGCAGAAGCGCGTCGCCCGCCGCCTGCCGTCCGTGCTCACCGTCTCCGGCACCTCCCGCCAGGAGATCATCGACCACCTGGGTGTGCGCCAGGACCGTATCCACGTCGTCCACATCGGCGCCGACACCGACCTCTTCTCGCCCGACCCCTCGGTGCCCGTCGTGCCGGGGCGGATTGTGACGACGTCCAGCGCGGACGTACCGCTCAAGGGCCTGGTCTTCCTCGTCGAGGCGCTCGCCAAGGTGCGCACCGAGCGGCCCGACGCCCATCTCGTCGTCGTCGGCAAGCGGCCCACCGAGGGGCCGGTCGCCCAGGCGGTCGAGCGGTACGGCCTCGAAGGCGCCGTCGACTTCGTCAAGGGCATCTCCGACGCCGAACTCGTCGACCTGGTCCGCTCGGCGGAGGTCGCGTGCGTGCCGTCGCTGTACGAGGGCTTCTCCCTGCCGGCCGCGGAGGCCATGGCGACGGGCACCCCGCTGCTGGCCACGACCGGCGGCGCGATCCCCGAGGTCGCCGGCCCGGACGGACAGACGTGCGTCGCGGTGCCCCCGGGCGACGCGGGCGCGCTGGCCGCCGGTCTGAGCCGGCTCCTGGGCGACCCGGAGCTGCGCGCGCGACTCGGTGCGGCCGGACGGGAGCGGGTACTGGCCCGCTTCACCTGGGCGAAGGCCGCCGAGGGCACGGTGGCCCGGTACCGCGCGGCGATGGCCCGCTCCGCGGCGGGCACCGCCCAAGGCCGCCGCTCCGTGCCCCAGCCCCCGCCTCCCGGCCGTTCCGCGGCCGTGGAAGGCGCTGACGTGGTAGCTGACGTTGTATCCGATCGCGAAAGCAGGGCTACGTGCTGACCGTCGACTTCTCCCGGTTCCCGCTCGCCCCGGGCGACCGTGTCCTGGACCTCGGCTGCGGTGCCGGACGGCACGCGTTCGAGTGCTATCGACGGGGTGCCCAGGTCGTGGCCCTTGACCAGAACGGCGAGGAGATCCGCGAGGTCGCGAAGTGGTTCGCGGCGATGAAGGAGGCGGGGGAGGCCCCCGAGGGCGCGACCGCCACGGCGATGGAGGGCGACGCCCTCGCGCTGCCCTTCCCCGACGAGTCCTTCGACGTCGTCATCATCTCCGAGGTGATGGAGCACATACCGGACGACAAGGGCGTACTCGCCGAGATGGTACGGGTGTTGAAGCCCGGAGGCCGGATCGCGATCACCGTGCCGCGCTACGGACCCGAGAAGGTCTGCTGGACACTGTCCGACGCCTACCACGAGGTCGAGGGCGGCCACATCCGCATCTACAAGGCGGACCAGTTGCTGGCGAGGATCCGCGAGGCCGGCCTCAAGCCGTACGGCACGCACCACGCGCACGCGCTGCACTCCCCGTACTGGTGGCTCAAGTGCGCGTTCGGCGTCGACAACGACAAGGCGCTGCCGGTGCGGGCGTACCACAAGCTGCTGGTCTGGGACATCATGAAGAAACCGCTGGCCACCCGGGTCGCCGAACAGGCGCTGAACCCGCTGATCGGCAAGAGTTTCGTGGCGTACGCGACCAAGCCGCACCTGCCGGCGGTGGACGCGAGGTGACCACCCCCCGGACAGAACACCTCGTCCTGCCCGGGGTCCTCACCGCCGAGCAGGCTGCCGCGACCGTCGCCGGCATCCTCGCCGTGCAGCGGGAGGACGGGGCGATCCCGTGGTTCCGCGGGCACCACCTCGACCCGTGGGACCACACCGAGGCGGCGATGGCGCTGGACGCGGCCGGCGAGCACGACGCCGCCGCGCGGGCGTACAACTGGCTGGCGCGACACCAGAACGAGGACGGCTCCTGGTACGCGGCCTACCGCGACGGCGACTTCGCGGACGTCACCGACCGGGGCCGGGAGACGAACTTCGTCGCCTACATAGCCGTGGGCGTCTGGCACCACTATCTGTCGACGGGCGACGACACGTTCCTCGACCGCCTGTGGCCGACCGTCTACGCGGCGATCGAGTGCGTACTGCGCCTCCAGCAGCCCGGCGGCCAGATCGGCTGGAAGCGCGAGGACGACGGCACGCCCGTCGCGGACGCGCTGCTGACCGGCTCCTCCTCGATCCACCACGCGCTGCGCTGCGCGCTCGCCATCGCCGAACAGCGTGAAGAGCCGCAGCCCGACTGGGAGTTGGCGGTGGGGGCGCTGCGGCACGCGATCCGCCGGCATCCGGAGCGGTTCCTCGACAAGGACCGCTATTCGATGGACTGGTACTACCCGGTCCTGGGCGGCGCCCTGACCGACGCCGAGGCCAAGTCCCGTATCGAGGAGGGCTGGGGCCGTTTCGTGGTCCCGGACCTCGGGGTGCGCTGCGTCGTCCCCAACCCGTGGGTCACCGGTGGCGAGTCCGCCGAACTCGCCCTCGCGCTCTGGGCGATGGGCGAGTCCGACCGGGCCCTGGAGATCCTTCAGTCCATCCAGCACCTGCGCGACGCGGAGTCCGGCCTGTACTGGACGGGCTACGTCTTCGACGACAAGGCCGTCTGGCCCCGCGAACTGACCACCTGGACGGCCGGCTCACTCCTCCTCGCCGTCGCCGCACTCGGCGGCGACGAGGCGACCTGCTCGGTCTTCAGCGGCGCCCGACTGCCCAGGGGCCTGGACCCGGACTGCTGCGACTGACGGACGGTGGACGCGGTTGGCGATTGCGTGGCCGATGAAGAGGTAGACGACCGCGGCCAGACCGTAGCCCGCGACGACTCGCGCCCAGGCCTCGTCGAAGGTGCTGTGCTCTCCGGGGGTTCCCCCCGGACCCCCGGGTCGCGTGACCAGCCGGCGAGCGGGTTGGCTGTCTCGTGGGTGGTGGGGTCCGGGCGGTGGACGCGGTTGGCGATTGCGTGGCCGATGAAGAGGTAGACGACCGCGGCCAGACCGTAGCCCGCGACGACTCGCGCCCAGGCCTCGTCGAAGGTGAACAGGTCGCGTGACCAGCCGGCGAGCCAGTTGGCCGCGTGGTGGACGAACTGGACCAGGTCGTTGGCCCGGTTGGCGTCCAGGAGGTACATCAGGATCCACAGTCCGAGGATGACTGCCATGATGTCCGCGACGACGGCGATGACCGTGCCCGCGGAGTTGGAGCCACTGCGATATCGAGACATGTCTATCGGATGGCCCCGAATCCCTGTTTGAAACCAGGGCCGTGTCCGGCGCCCTCGGGCCGCCCCGGGACCGGTACCCGGCCGGAGACCGACGGGACTGCAACTCCCTTTCTAGCGCTGTCCATTCATGCTTCACTTTGCCGTTGCCCGGTGTTGAGCATGGTGGCTCATGCTCCAGCCCCCGGGAGAGGCAGGAGAGCCGGTGTCCGACACAGACAGACCTCACGCCACGTCCGCCCCCGAGACCCCGCGCCCCCTCGCGGAACCGAGACTGGCCACCCGTCACCGGGAACGGCGGCGATTACCGAGGCGCGTGGTCGTCGCGCTCCCGCTGGCCCTGACCGGGCTGATCTCGCTGCTCCTGTCGGGCAACGCGCTGAGGCCGTTCGAGATCGTCACCACCGTCGAGGCCCGGATGGCCTCCAAGTCCGACTACTTCAGGGACCCCGAGGTGCGGCGCCTGCTGCTGAAGCACGGCTTACGGGTCGACATCCACCGGCTCGGCTCCCGGGGCATCGCCACCCAGTCCCTGCGCGGCATGGATGTCGTCTTCCCGTCGGGCCAGCCCGCGGCCAAGCTGATCCTCGACCGGCAGGACCGCTCGGTGCGTTCGGTACGGCCCTTCGTCAGCCCGCTGGTCCTCGGCACCTTCCGGGACTACGCCGAGACCCTGGTCCGGGCCGGCGCGGCCAGCCCGCAGCCGGCCCCCGGCGGCGGCCGGACGCTCTACTACGACCTCGACATGGAGAAGTTCACGCGCCTGCTCGACGGCAGGGACGACGACGGACGGGACGACGACGGACGGGACGACGACGGCAGGGACGACGACGGCAGGGACGACGACGGACAGGAAGACGACGGACCGGACACCGCCGACCAGGACGGGGACGGCACGCTCGAGCGGATCGACACCTGGAACGGCATCGGCTTCGACGAGAACGGGACCCACAGCAACAGCGGCCGCGTCCTGGTCCGCACCTCCAACGTCTGCGAGTCCAACGCGGCGGGCACCTACCTGAGCATCCTCGCCTTCGTGAAGAACCGCGGCAGCACACCGGGCGCGGGCCAGACGGACCGGAAGAAGGCGGCCCAACAGGCCCTGGACGTCGCCCGCCGGATCAAACCCCTCATCGACGTCCAGGGCATGTGGGCCGACGAGCAGGCCGAGAGCTACCTCTCCGATCTGGGCGAGAGCATCGCACCCATCTCCCTGATCTACGAGCACCAGTACCTGACCCACCAGATCGACTACGAGCGCGCACACCACCGCCAGGACACCAGCCGCGTGCTGCTCTATCCCACCCCCTACGCCCTCACCGAGCCGCAGCTCATCTCGCTCAGCGGCAAGGGCGACAGGCTGGTCGACCTGATCGAGAGGGACCCCGAACTGCGGCGGCGAGCGATCGAGCTGGGCTTCCGGGTCCGCTCCTCCGGCGAGGACGGCACCAGTGAGCAGCTCAACTCCTACCTGGGCGATCACGGCATACAGGTCCCGACACCGAACCGCGACCAGACCAAGGTGTACGAACCCGAACTGGACGTCCTGCAGGAGATCATCAACTACGTGGGCAACTGCCCGCCGCCCGTACTGGACGCCCCATGAGGCCCGGGGGGCGATACGCGCCTGTTCTCACCGCCTGTCTCGCCCTGACCCTGCTCGCCGCCCTCGCCTCCTGCACGCGGAACCAGGAGGACGTCACCCTGCGGGTCCTGGCCAGCCCCGAACTCGCCGATCTGCAACCGTTGTTGGGCGAGCTGGAGGAGGAAACGGGGGTCCGGCTGGACATCGAGTACAAGGCGACAGCGGACCTCTCCGAGGCGCGGGGCACGCGGTACGACCTGGCCTGGCCCGCCTCCGACCGCTCGTACCTGCTGCGGCTCCAGGAGTCCGGCGGCACCGCGGCCCGGCCCGAGTCGACCGCGATCATGCGCTCTCCCGTGGTGGTCGGCCTCACCCCCGAGGCCGCGCGCACCCTGCGGTCCCGCGTGCCCGGCGGCCACCTCTCGTGGGCGGACATCGCGGACGCCGCCGCCGACGGCACCGTACGCTTCGGGATGGCCGACCCGCGCACCAGCGACACCGGGCGGGCGGCCCTGGTCGGCGTCGCCACCGCTGCCGCCGCGACCGGCAGCGCACTGCGCGAACAGGACGTGTCCTGCGACCGGTTGCGCGGCTTCCGCTCCGGCCAGACCATCACCGGCGCGAGCTCCCGCGACCTGGTCGACACGTACCTGGACCATCAGGACCGGGCCGACGCACTGATCGCCCACGAGTCCGAACTGCTGTCACTGAACGCCACGGGGAAGCCGCGCGCGCCCCTGGAGATCGTCCACCCCGAGGACGGCATGGTGCTGTCCGACTTCCCGCTGCTCCTGCTCAACACCCGGGAGCGGCCCGCGTACCGCAAGGTGGTCGACTGGCTGCTCGGGGCCGACGTACAGCGCGAGCTGATGGAGCGCACCTGGCGGCGCCCGGTGAACCAGGACGTGCGGCCGGCCCGGCCGCTTCGGGCGGCGGTCGGCAACGCGCTGTCCTTCCCCGACCGGCTGCCGGTCGTGGAACGGCTGGTCGCCGACTACGGGGACCCCGCCCGGCACACCGCCGACCAGGTGGTGTTCCTGCTCGACTTCTCCGGCTCGATGCGCGGAACCCGGATCGCCGGCCTGCGGGCCGCGTTCGCCGGGCTCAGCGGCGCCGACCCCACCTCCACCGGCAAGTTCGCCCGCTTCTACCGGGGGGAACGGCTGACGGTGGTCCGCTTCGGCGGGCGAGTGCTGGAGGAGCGCACGGTGACCGTCCGCGGTGACGGCGACCTGCGTACCCTCGACAGGATCGTGGCGGACGGCGGCTTCGACGACTCCACCGCCGTCTGGTCCGCCCTCGACGAGGGCTACCGGGTCGCCGCCGAGGCCGTACGCGACGAGCCCGAACGACCCGTCTCCGTCGTGCTGATGACGGACGGCGAGAACAACGCGGGGCTCGGCTACGAGGAGTTCCTGCGCCGGTACCGCGGGCTCGGGGCCGACGCCCGCGAAGTGCCCACCTTCGCCGTCCATTTCGGCGAGGCCGACGTAGCCGCCCTGCGCAGGGCGGCCGCGGCGACCGGCGGCCGCGTGGTCGACGCCGACCGTTCCTCGCTCTCCGACGCGTTCAAGGAGATCCGTGGGTGTCATTGACAGTCAGTGGTGGAGCCTTTGGTGGCCGTGGATGGCCGTGTGGGCCGTCACGGCGGCGTGCCTGGGCGTGCTGCTCCAGCACGCCGTGGCGGGCTGGGGGCTGCCGCGGGGACGGCGCCGGGGTGACCGGCCGGTGATCTCCGGCATGTGCATCTACGTCAACGAGACGTGGGTCAAGGACATCGCCGACACGCACGGCATCCCCAACGCCGGGGAGATGGCGGTCGCCGACAAGGTCGCCACCGTGCGCGGGCTGGGGATGTTCGCCCGGTTCGGCACCGGCGGCGGCGACGTGCGGCACGACGCGACCAAGGAACGCGTGGTCGAGTACCTGGAGCAGAACACCCCCATGAAGGCGCTGAGCCTGATCATGGAGAAGCTGCGGGCACGGGACTGGGTGGTGGACGCCGACCTCGCCACCGGGCGGCTGGACACCAACCGGGCGCTCGCCAGGACGCTGCGGACCGCGCCGGACGGGGCGAAGGCCCCGCTGACCGCCGTGCGATCGGATTTCGTGCTGGTGACCGGCCTGTTCACGGCCCGCCGGGCGGACGGTGGCGGCGTGGTGCTGCAGGCCCGCTACGGGCCGGGCGAGACGCCCGCGCGAGTGAGGATCACCTGCAGGGAAAACTGGGTCCGCGAGGAGTTCCGGGTCGAGGACTACGCGGAGGGCGAGTTCCCGGCCACCTGCCTCGGCCGGGTGCGCGTCTGGAACGGTGCGACGGGGGAGCTGACGCTGGACCCGGTGTCCGTCTTCCACTGAACGCCCGCGGCCCTAGGAGTTGAGCTCCGCCAGCACCCGCAGGGTCCGCGGGTCCGGTGCCAGCGCCAGCAGGTCCGTCACCGGGCCCTTGCGCCACGACTCCAGCCGTTCGGCGATGCGTTCACGCGGACCGACCAGCGAGATCTCGTCGGCGAAGGCGTCCGGTACGGCGAGCACGGCCTCCTCGCGGCGGCCGGACAGGAACAGCTCCTGGATCCGCCGGGCCTGCTCCTCGTACCCCATGCGCCCCATGAGATCGGCGTGGAAGTTGCGGGCCGCGTGGCCCATCCCGCCGATGTAGAAGCCGAGCATCGCCTTGACGGGCAGCAGCCCTTCCGAGACGTCGTCGCAGACCCGGACCTGGGCCATGGGCGCGACCAGGAAGCCGTCCGGGAGATCGCCCACCGCGTCGCCGTACGCCTCGGGGCGGGTCGGTGACCAGTACAGCGGCAGCCAGCCGTCCGCGATCCGGGTCGTCTGGGCCACGTTCTTCGGGCCCTCCGCGCCGAGCAGGACGGGGAGCGTGGAGCGCAGGGGGTGGGTGATGGACTTGAGGGGTTTGCCCAGTCCCGTGGCGTCCGGGCCGCGATAGGGGAGGGGGTGGAAACGTCCGTCCAGTTCCACCGGCGCCTCGCGCCGCAGCACCTGCCGCACGACGTCGACGTACTCCCGGGTCGCGGTCAGCGGCGACTTGGGGAACGGCCGCCCGTACCAGCCCTCGACCACCTGCGGGCCGGACAGGCCGAGCCCCAGCATCATCCGGCCGCCGGAGAGATGGTCCAGAGTGAGGGCGTGCATGGCGGTGGTGGTCGGGGACCGGGCCGCCATCTGGGCAACCGCCGTACCCAGTCTGATCCTCGAGGTCTGCGCGGCGATCCAGGTGAGCGGGGTGAACGCGTCCGAGCCCCAGGACTCGGCGGTCCACACGGAGTCGTAGCCGAGCCGCTCCGCCTCCCGCGCCAGCGTCACATGGTCCGCGCCGGGACCGCGGCCCCAGTAGCCGAGTGCGAGCCCGAGCCGCATACGCCCTCCAAAATGCCCGAACCGGGTTCTGACGTCACGTCAGTCACGGGCTGCGACTGTACGACAACGGCCCCCCGCCCGGAAGGGCGAGGGGCCGTACACGCGTCGACAGACCCGCTGCTCCGCTGACCGGCGGACCCGCTTTCCTCAGCCGCGCTGGATCCCGCTGGTGTCCTGCAGCACGCCACGGCGACCGTCCTGCGTCTGCGCGACCAGCGCCTGACCGCGCTGCTCGACCGCGAGGTACCAGGTACCGGGGGCGAGTTCGGCGATCGGCGCCGTCGAACCGTCCTCCGCGAACAGCGGACGCGGCACCGGTACGGCGAACCAGAACGGCGAGAACTCCTGCGCCGGCGGCTGGGGGGCCTGCGCCTGCTGCGGGTGGGCGCCGTAGGGCTGACCCGGCTGCGGCTGACCGCCGTAGGGCTGACCCGGCTGCGGGGCGCCCGGGTAGCCGTAACCACCGGGGGGCTGGGCGCCGTAGGGCTGCGGGGCGGCGGGCTTGGGGGCGGGGACGAGGGCGCCCTTCAGGGCCGGGACGAGAGGACCGGCGACGGCCGCGGCCGCCATGACCAGGGTGGCGATCAGCATCAGGATCAGACCGACGCCGGCGTTCAGGCTGTCGTTGTCGACGCCCGGCATGTTGTCGAAGCCGCCGGCCGGGTCGAAGACGTTCCCGAGCGCGCTCCACGCGGCGAAGACCGTCAACGCGACCCCGAACTGGCCGAGATCGAGGCCGAGCGGCTTCGGCATCTGGGGCAGGCCCCGGGACAGGACGACGAGCGCGGCGCCGAAGATGCCCGCCAGCACGACACCCATCAGGACCGGACCGCTTGCCCAGGCGTTGGGGAAGTCGTAGCTGTCCGGGGCTCCGTCGGCCGAGTAGATGTCGAGGAACGACGCGATCAACAGCAATACCGCTGCTCCGATCACCACGCCGTCGCCTCTAGTGAGGGAGCGGATATTCACTTCAGGTCCTTCGCAGGTCGTCTCGTCGTCGGTAGAGGCGTCGCTCTCACCATGTCGCCGTCAGGTTTCGGTGGAAAGCGTGGGGGTGACCTCATCGTAGGGCCCGACCTTATCGTCCGGCCTGCACGGCTGTCCGCCGGGATCGGGGCGCCGTCGGCTGTCCCGTGCGGCCTGCGCGCAGGAAACTCACGATTCCCTTACCCGACGTCTCAGCGACCGTCGGTATCCCAGGCGTTTCCGCCTGAAAGGTCCGTGACGGTGTCACCGGAGCGCGGGCTGCGCCACCGGCCCGGATCAGGCGGCCCGCTCGTCCGCGGTGTCGCCGCGCGCTGACAGCCAGGGCATCCGACGGACGAGAGTGTCGCGCATCCTGCTGAGGGCCGCGATGCGTTCCTCGAGCTCGGCGACCCGTTGCGCGCCGACGGTGTAGCCGTCGGCGCACACCGGCGAGTACTTGAACACATCGGGCAGATCGGTGTCGAGGTAGCGCACGAACGACTTCACGTCCTCGACGGTGAACCCGGACGCCAGCAGGTCGCGGATGTTGTGGACCCGGGCCACCGCGCCCGGCTTGTACGTGCGATACCCCGCCCGGGTCCGGTCGGACTCCAGCAGGCCCTGCTCCTCGTAGTAGCGCAGGGCGCGGGTCGTGGTCCCCGCCTGCGCCGCAAGTTCACCGATCAGCATCGCAGCCACCTCCGAGCCAGTTGTCGTCCGAGCCAGTTGTAAGGCTTCACGTATACGTCAGGGTCAACTCCCGAGCCGGACCACCGTCTTCCCGGTGTACTCGCCGCGGACGAGATCGAGGAGCGCCTGCGGGGCGTTCGCCAGTCCGTCGATCACCGTCTCGTCGTACACGATCGATCCCTCGCGCAGCCAGCCACGGAACTGCGTGCCGAACTCCGCGGCCCGCTCCAGGTGGTCCCACAGGGTGAAGCCACGGATGGTCAGGCGTTTGCCGAGGACGCTCAGCATGTCGCCGGGGCGTTCGTCGGGGCCGGCCTTGCTCTGCCGGTTGAGGGCTCCGCAGACGGCGATGCGGCCATGGACGTTCATGACCTCGATCGCGGCCCGCAGCTGCTCGCCCCCCACGTTGTCGAAATAGACGTCGATACCGTCAGGAGCGGCTTCGCGCAGCCGGTCCAGGACGGGGCCGTCGTGATAGTCGAACGCCGCGTCGAAACCGAGCGTCCCGGTCAGATGGGCGACCTTCTCCCGCGATCCGGCACTGCCGATCACCCGGGCCGCTCCCTTGAGCCGGGCGATCTGCCCGGCCATGCTGCCCGTCGCCCCCGCCGCGCTGGAGACAAAGACGGTGTCGCCCGGTCGCAGCTCCGCCGCGTCCATGAGCCCGGCATAGGCGACCAGTCCGAAACCCAGGTGCATGGAGGGGGTCGGGTAGGCGTCCTTGTCGACGCGGCGGAACACTCCGGCCCGGGCCACGGCGTACTCCCGCCAGCCCAGCCGGTGTACCACCAGGTCTCCTTCACCCAGTGACGGATCCGCCGAGGCGATCACCTCACCGATGGCGTCCCCGTACATCACCTCACCGACCTCGTACCCCGGCATCGGCAGGCCGGACTCACCCTCCATCAACATGAGCATGCCGGGATCGAGCGACATGAACAGGTTACGGACAAGAACCTGGCCCGGTGCCGGATCCGGGACGGTGACCACGGTGATCTCGAAGTCGTCGGGAGCTGGGAACCCGTCAGGCCGTGCGACAAGCCGGGCCTCCAGGCCGGTACGAGGGATGCCGGAACGGCCGGACGCTGCTGTGCTCTTCAAGGAGGAGTTCATGCCGACGACGCTAGGGATTGACCCAAGCGTGAAGGTCAACCCGTTCTGCCGACGAAGGACAGGCCCCTGGCCCGGACCGAGTGCGAATGACTCGACGGCCTGTCATCTACTTCCGCAGGAAGCCTGCGATGCCGTCCGAGATCCCCTGCGCCGCCTTCTGCCGCCACACCCCACTCGTCAGCAGTGCCGCGTCCTTGCCGTCGCGCATGTTGCCGCACTCGATGAACACCTTGGGGACCGTGGAGAGATTGAGTCCGCCCAGGTCGGTACGGGTGACCAGGCCGGTACCGCCACCGATGTAGTTGGACGGCGCGCTGCCCGTGACGCGTACGAAGGTGCCCGCGACGCGCTCGCCGAGCGCACGCGAAGGGGCCACGATGGCACGGGTGTCGGCGGCGCCCGCGTGCACCCGGCCCGGCAGGATCACATGGAATCCGCGGTTGCCGGCCGCCGAGCCGTCCGCGTGGATCGACACCACGGCGTCCGCGTGCGCCCGGTTGCCGATCAGGGCGCGCTCGTCCACGCACGGACCGTACGGCCGGTCACCGTCCTGCGTCAGCTCCACCGTGGCGCCCTGCTCCTGGAGCAGCGTGCGCATCCGGTGGGCCACGTCCAGCGTGAACCGGGCTTCCTCGTAACCGGAGTTGGTGGCCGTCCCGGTGGTGTCGCACTCCTTCGAGTTGGTCCCGATGTTCACCTTGCGGTTGATCTCGGCGGCGTGCCGGAAGTTGCCGGTGTTGTGCCCCGGGTCGATGACGACGACCTTGCCCTTGAGGGACCCGGACCCGGACCCGGAGCCGGGGGCTGACGTCGACGGCGTCGCGGCCGGAGTCGGCTTCGGAGAGCCGCCCGGTTTGTCGTCGTCACGCGCGGACCTCGGCGTTGTGGGGGAGGCGGGCACGCTCGCGGAGGCGGCGGTCCCCACCGCGCCGGCGGAGCCGCCGGAGTCCCCGCCGCCACCCACCGCCTCGTACACCAGCCACCCCAGCAGGGCGCCCGGCACAAGTGCGGCGAGAGCGATGGTCAACGGGCCGCGCCGGGGACGGCGGGGCTCGGACGGTTCGAAGTCAGGGCCTACGTACGACACGTCTGCGACTCTAACCGGGCCCTCAGATCCCCGTCCCCGTTCGCCGCAGGACGCGCAGCGAGTCCGTCGCCGAGACCTCCGTGAACGCTCCGGACGCGAGGGCGCGGAGGTGGACGCGGTAGGGGGCCTGGCCGGTGAACTCGTCCGCCGGGTCCGGGAACACGTCGTGGATGAGGAGCAGCCCGCCCTTGGCGACATGGGGCGCCCAGCCCTCGTAGTCGGCGTTCGCGTGCTCGTCGGTGTGGCCGCCGTCGATGAAGACGAGCCCGAGGGGAGTGCCCCAGACCTTCGCGACCTGGGGCGAACGGCCGACCAGCGCGACGACGTGCTCCTCCAGGCCCGCCCGGTGCAGCGTGCGGCGGAACGTGGGCAGCGTGTCCATCAGTCCGAGCTCGGGGTCGACCGTCTCCGGGTCGTGGTACTCCCAGCCCGGCTGCTGTTCCTCGCTGCCGCGGTGGTGGTCCACGGTGAGCGCGACGACCCCGGCCTGACGGGCCGCGTCGGCGAGCAGGAGCGTGGAGCGCCCGCAGTACGTGCCGACCTCCAGCAGCGGCAGCCCGAGCCGTCCGGCCTCGACGGCCGCCGCGTACAGGGCGAGTCCCTCACCCGTGGGCATGAACCCCTTCGCGGCCTCGAAGGCGGCCAGGATCTCGGGCTTGGGGGCCGCGGGCATGGGGGTCCTTTCGGTCGTACGGAAGGGTTGTACGTCTCGTACGGGCGGGTCGTACGCAGGGACAGGCGGGTGTACGAGCGTATGGGCGCCCATGCTGCCGTACCCCCTGCCACGGATGCGACAGGGGGTACGGAGGAGCCGGCCGGCGTCGAGGCCGCAGGGCGGCGTCAGGCGGAGACGGTCTCTCCCGGCAGGGCCAGGTCCAGGTCGACCGGCCGGTCGTCGCCCGTGTGGGTGGCGGACGAGGCGAGCGGGCCGTGGCCGGTGGCGCGGGCGGCCAGGACGTACGCGCCCTGGGTCGGGACGGCGAGGGCGTAGGTGCCGTCCTCGTCGGAGAGGGTCGCGCCGGCCTGTCGGCCGCGGCGGTCGATCAGGGTGACCTTGGCGCGGGCGACCGGGGTGCCGGCGGCGTCCAGGACCCGGCCGCGGAAGCCGCGCAGGACCTCCTCGGCGCGCTCCAGGCCGGCGTCCTCCTCGCTGCTGGCCCGCAGCTGCGGCCCGGCGGCCGGGCGGGTACGGGGCAGGAAGAGGGCCAGGACCAGGCCGAGGGCGACCGCGCCGGTCGCGATCATGAAGGAGACCCGGAAGCCGTGCATGGTCGGGATCGCGACGCCGTTGACGTTGTTCGCGGTGTTGGCGAGGACCATGCCGATCACGGCACTCGACACCGACGTACCGATGGACCGCATCAGGGTGTTGAGACCGTTGGCCGCGCCCGTCTCCGAGGCGGGGACCGCGCCCACGATCAGCGCGGGGAGGGAGGAGTAGGCGAGGCCGATGCCCGCGCCCAGGATCACCGCGATGACCAGGCTCTGCCAGGGGGCGCTCATCAGGCCGAGGCCGGCGCCGTAGCCGATCGCGATGATCAGCATGCCGAGGATGAGGGTGACCTTGGGGCCGTACTTCATCGAGAGCCGGGCGTAGACCGGAGCCGTCAGCATCATGGTCAGGCCGAGCGGCGCGACCAGCAGGCCCGCGGTGACCATCGACTGGCCGAGACCGTAGCCGGTGGCCTTCG
Source organism: Streptomyces violaceoruber (assembly GCA_000720805.1). GTDB lineage: Bacteria > Actinomycetota > Actinomycetes > Streptomycetales > Streptomycetaceae > Streptomyces > Streptomyces cellulosae_A. The sequence goes on along the minus strand of JODI01000079.1, from coordinate 23,445 downwards.
GGAGCTGGAGCAGCTGCGGGAGGACCAGCGAGACGACGTAGAACGAGACGCCGACCATGATCGAGGCGAGGTTGGTGAAGAGCACCGCCGGGCGGGCCGTGGTGCGCAGGTCCACCAGCGGGGCCTTGACGCGCAGCTCCATCACGCCCCACAGGAGCAGGACGACGGCCGCGGCGCCGAACAGGCCGAGCGTGGTGCTGGAGGTCCAGCCCCAGTCGCTGCCCTTGGTGATCGGCAGCAGGAAGAGGACGAGGCCGGCGGACAGGCCGATCGCGCCCAGGACGTCGAAGGTGCCCTCGGCGCGCGCCGGGGACTCGGGGACGACGAGGAGGGTGAGGACGATGGCGAGGACGCCGATGCCGGCGGCGCCGTAGAAGAGGGCGTGCCAGTCGGCGTGCTGGGCGATCAGTGCCGCCGCGGGCAGCGCGAGGCCGCCGCCGACGCCGATCGAGGAGCTCATCAGGGCCATCGCCGAGCCGAGCTTCTCGCGGGGCAGCATGTCGCGCATCAGACCGATGCCGAGCGGAATCGCGCCCATCGCGAAGCCCTGGAGGGTACGGCCCGCGATCATCGTGAGCAGGTCGCTGGTGAGGGCGCTGAGCAGGGCGCCGACCACCATCACCGACAGGCTGAGGATCAGCATGCGCCGCTTGCCGAACAGGTCACCGAGTCGGCCCATGATCGGCGTGGCCACGGCACCCGACAGGAGGGTGGACGTCAGGACCCAGGTGGCGTTGCTGGGTGCGGTGTCCAGCAGCTGCGGCAGGTCCTTGATGACCGGGACGAGCAGGGTCTGCATCACCGCGACCACGATGCCCGCGAACGCGAGCACCGGGACGACGGCCCCGCTCGCTCCGCGCGCGGGCTGGTCGGTCGACGTGTGCGTCATGAAGTGAGGCCTCCAGGCCTGGGAACGGAGGTGCAACGAACACATGCACGAGAACGGAGGTGTGCACGAGTACCTGTAACGAGTACGTGCAAGGTGAACCCTGTGCGCCTGGGCAACTATTCCGATGCTTTGGCGTACTAACGATTTCTTTATCTTCTCTTGGGGTTCGCGCCTTCGGGGCAGGCGGAGGAGCAGGTGGGGGAGTAGGCCCCGGGGCCGAGGTCAGCCGGGCCGAAATCCCGATGCGGCGGCCGTCGCTCCGTTGAGAGCATGGCCGTCATGCTCGAATCCGCTGACGTGACGCGTACGTCCCGCCCACGTACCGGCCCTCCCGCCTGGCTGCTGGTGGTGCTCGCCTGTGCCGGACAGTTCCTGGTCGTGCTCGACGTGTCCGTCGTCAATGTGGCGCTGCCGTCGATGCGGGCCGACCTCGGGCTGAGTGAGCAGGGCCTGCAGTGGGTGGTCAACGCGTACTCCATCGCCTTCGCGGGGTTCATGCTGCTCGGCGGACGGGCCGGCGACCTCTACGGCCGCAAACGGATGTTCGTCGTGGGCCTCGGTCTGTTCACGCTGGCCTCGCTGGGCGGCGGCCTCGCCCAGGAGAGCTGGCAGCTGCTGGTGGCGCGGGCCGTGCAGGGGCTGGGAGCGGCGGTCCTCGCGCCCGCCACGCTGACGATCGTCACGTCCGCCGTACCGCAGGGCCCGGCCCGCGCCCGCGCGATCGCGACCTGGACGGCCGTCGGCGGGGGCGGCGGTGCGGCCGGCGGGCTGGTCGGCGGGGCGCTGGTGGACGTGCTGTCCTGGCGCTGGGTGCTGCTGATCAACGTGCCGATCGGTGCGATCGTCCTGGTCGGCTCGGTGCTCCGGCTGCCCGAGAGCCGCGCCGGGGACGGACGGCGCCTCGACCTGCCCGGCGCGCTGCTGGCGACCGCGGGCCTGGCGACCCTGGCGTACGGCATCTCGCAGACCGAGGCGGCCGGCTGGACGGCCGTGACGACCGTGGTGTCACTGCTGGCCGGCCTCGCGCTGATCGCCCTCTTCCTCGCCGTCGAGTCCCGTACGGTGGCTCCGCTGATGCCGCTCCCGCTGCTGCGGGTGCGGGCGGTGTGGTCGGCGAACGCGGCGATGTTCCTCAGCGGCTCGGCGATGTTCTGCATGTGGTTCTTCATGACGCTGTACGCCCAGAACGTCCTCGGCTACTCCCCGCTGGACGCCGGACTCGCCCTCGTACCGAGCTCGCTGGCCGTGATCCTCGGGTCGAAGCTCGCCCCCCGGTTCATGCGGACGCTCGGACCGCGCACCGTGGCGGTCCTGGGAACGGCGGTGGCTGCCGCCGGTTTCGCCTGGCAGTCGACGCTGCGGGCCGACGGGACCTATCTCACCGCGATCATGATCCCCGGCATCCTGATGATGCTCGGCGCGGGCCTCGCCACCACCCCGCTGGCCGCCCTCGCCACGTCCGGGGCGACACCGGGAGAGGCCGGCCTGGTCTCCGGCCTCGTCAACACCTCCCGCACCATGGGCGGTTCCCTGGGCCTCGCCGTCATGTCGACCATCGCGGCGGCACGTTCGGAGGGCGGCGACACCCCGGGAGCGCTGACGGACGGGTACGCGCTGGTGTTCCGGGTGGGCACCGGAGTACTGCTGGGCGGGCTGGTGCTGATGCTCCTCGCGCTGCCGCGGAGGGTTCCGACGGGCTGAGGGGGCGGGAGGGCTGGGTTCCAGTTGAGGGGCGGCGTTCCGGTGGGGCCTTTTGGGGACTGCTCCGTTGCTGTGACTGTTCTGGACTACAGCCAACCCTGACGGCGGGCCTCCCGCATTGCCTCCATGCGGTTGCGGGTGCCCGTTTTCCCGATGGCGGAGGAGAGGTAGTTGCGGACCGTGGACTCCGAGAGGTGGAGGCGGGCGGCGATGTCGGCGACGGTCGCGCCGTCCGCGGAGGCCTTGAGGGCGTCGCACTCGCGGGCCGTGAGCGGATTGGGGCCGGCGCCGAGCGCGGCTGCCGCGAGCGCCGGGTCGATGACCGTCTCGCCGTCCAGTACGCGCCGGATCGCGGCGGCGAGTTCCTCCACCGGACCGTCCTTGACCAGGAAGCCCGCCGCGCCGGCCTCCATGGCACGGCGCAGATAGCCGGGCCGTCCGAAGGTGGTGAGGATCAGCACCCGGCACCGCGGGAGCTGTCGGCGCAGTTCGGCCGCCGCGTCCAGGCCGCTCATGCCCGGCAGTTCGATGTCCAGCAGGGCCACGTCCGGCCGGTGGGTCAGCGCGGCGTCCACGATCGCGTCGCCCGCCGCCACCTGGGCGACGACCTCCATGTCCTCCTCCATGCCGAGCAGCAGGGCGAGGGCGCCCCGCATCATTCCCTGGTCCTCGGCGAGCAGGACCCTCACGCGCGTCGGCGGCCGGTGATCTCCGGGCATCTCGTTCACGGGCCAAGCGTAGGTGGCGGGCAACGGCGGATCGACGGCTTCGACAGCGCCATGTTCTGGGCGGATGGCGTGAGTTGGACGGGTGGCGTGAGGTGGGCGCACGACGTGGGCTGAGCAGATGCCGTGAGGTGGGCGGAAGCCGTGAGGTGGGCGGCCGTGGGTTGGGCGGATGCCGTGAGGTGGGCGGCCGTGGGTTGGGCGGATGCCGTGAGGTGGGCGGCCGTGGTTGGGCGGTCACGTCGGCCTGGGCGCCGTAGAGGCCGTAGAAGCCGTAGAGGCCCCGGAGGACGTAGGCAGGAGTGACTCCCCCTGATCCACGGGGAGTTCGGCGGTGACCGTGAAGCCGCCTCGCGGTGACGGGCCGGCCCGCAGGGAGCCGCCCGCCGCCCCGAGGCGTTCGGTCAGGCCCTTGAGACCGGTTCCGCCGATGTCCTCGGCGGGACCGGGGCCGGGGCCGGGACCGGTCGTGGAGGTGCCGGAGCCGTCGTCCGCGACCGTCAGGCGCACATGGTCCGCGGTGGCGGCGACCGTGATCTCGCAGCGGGTCGCACCACTGTGGCGTACGGCGTTGGTGACCGCCTCGCGCACCACCCAGCTCAGCAGCGCCTCGGTCTGCGGGGTGAACGGCGGGCCCACCTGGCGCACCACGGGCTCGATCCCCGCCGCGGACAGCGCCGAGCGGGCCCGGTCCAGTTCCGTGGTGAGGCTCCCCTCGCGGTAGCCGGTGACCGCCTCACGGATCTCGGTCAGTGCCTGGCGGCCGACGGACTCGATGTCGGTGATCTGGTCCAGCGCCGCGGTCAGGTCCCGGTCGGCCAGCCGTCGGGCCGCCTCCGCCTTCACCACGATCACCGACATCGTGTGACCGAGCAGATCGTGCAGGTCCCGGGAGAACCGCAGCCGCTCCTGCTCCACCGCCCGTCGCGCCAGCTCCCCGCGGGCCGCCCGCAGTTCCCGCACCGCCTCGGACAGGGACAGGATCGCCGCCGTCACCATCGTCGAGATCCAGGTGCCGTACGCGATGCTGAGGCCGCCCCAGCCGTCGCGGGTGACCGAGACGATGCCGGAGAGCACCGCCACTCCCGCACCGGCCCAGCGCAGGTGCGGCGTGCGGACGACCGCGCCGGTCGCGAGGCCGAACAGCGGGAAGAACAGCAGCCAGTTGCCGCCGTACCCGAGGGCCAGCCCGCAGGTCACCAGGCCCATCAGCACCAGTGCCACCCGGGTCGAGGTCGCCTCCCTGGCCTCCCGCACGAAAGCGCGGAACACGACGTGGATGTAGAGCGAGTTGAAGGTGAACAGCCCCAGCCCGCCGATCCAGGGGTTCGGCGTCTTGCCCTGGAGCAGGTTGGAGAAGGAGCCCATGCCCAGCAGCAGCCACGGCAGCAGCGAGAAGCCGGTCGGCGGCGGTCCCGGGTTCTCGGGCACCTTCCCGGACTTGTGCGCCTCCCGCTTCCGGGCCTTGAACCGCTCCATGTCGGCCCGCCACTGCGCCCGCGCCGTCCGCCACCGGTCCACCTGGCAGGTGACCCCTCGTATCCAGGACATCTCTCGTTCCCCCGATCAGATGTTCGCCGCGCTCCGGCGGTAGGACAGCGCGGCGTACGAACCGAACGCCAGCAGCCAGACAGTCAGCACCACGATCGCACCGGGCGCCGGCGCGTGCCCGCCGGTCACCGACGTGCCCAGTTCGGCGAAGCGGTTCGTCGGGGTGTACGCCGACAGGGACCGCAGCCAGCCCGGGAACAGGGTGACCGGGAACCACAGGCCGCCGACCACCGCCAGCCCCAGGTTGCACACCATGTTCGCCACGCCCGTGGTCTGCGCGGTCAGCCGGTAGCCGTTGCCGAGCCCGAGCAGCGTGAACGGGATCGAGCCGAGCCACAGCAGCACCGCGACGAGCGCCCACTGCCAGACGTCCAGGCGTACGCCGTTGAGCAGTCCGCCCGCCGCGAGCACCGCGACGATCGCCGGGAGCACCGTCACCGAGCCGGTCAGCGCCCGCCCGACCACGACCTGGTGCGAGGTCATCGGCGTCACCCGCAACTGCCGCAGCCAGCCGGTGGCCCGGTCCTCGGCGACCCCGCCGCCGGTGTTGAGGGCCGAGCCGACCGCGCCGTACGCGGCCATGCCGACCATCGCCTGGGCCTTCCAACTCACGTCGTTCTCACCGAGGTTGGTGAACAGCAGGTACATCATGACCGGCATCGCGACACCGCCGATCACGAAGCCCACGTCCCGCAGGGTCCGGCGCACCTCCAGCCGCAGGTAGTCGAGCATCACACCGCCTCCGGGATCCGTGCGGTGAGTGCGAGGAACGCGTCGTCGAGCGACGCCGGGGCGACCTCCAGGCCGCGTACCGCGCCGAGTTCGGCCAGGGCGACCACCGTCGCGTCCGAGTCGTCGGTGCGCAGCAGTGCCCGGTCCCCGCGCACCTCCACCGAGCGCACGCCGGGCAGCAGGCTCAGGCCCCGCGTGCCGCGGCCGGCCAGGTCGAAGGAGACCAGGTTGCCGCCCACCGACCGCTTGAGCAGGTCACCGCTGCCGTCGGCGACGATCCGGCCGCGGTCGATGACGAGGATCCGGTCGGCGTGCGCGTCCGCCTCCTCCAGGTGGTGCGTGGAGAACAGGACGGTGTGGCCCCGGCGCGCGTACGCCCGCATCGAGTCCCAGAAGGCGTGCCGTGCCTCCACGTCCAGGGCGGCGGTCGGCTCGTCCAGGACGATCAGCGAGGGGTTCCCGGCGAGCGCCACGGCGAACCGCACGCGCTGGGTCTGCCCGCCGGAGAGCCGGTCCACGCGCCGCCCCGCCAGCTCGGCGATTCCGGCCAGCTCCAGCGCCCGCGCGACCGGCAGCGGCGCCGGATAGCGGCCGGCCACGAAGGTGACCAGTTCGCGGACGGTGACCCGGGGCACCGCCCGCCCCTCCTGCAGCATGGCGCCCACCCGTCCCGAGCGCACGGAGCGCTCCGGGCTTGCCCCGAAGAGCTCGACCGCGCCCGCGTCGGCCTCGACGAGCCCGAGCAGCAGCGCGATCGTGGTCGACTTGCCGGCGCCGTTGCGGCCGAGCAGCGCGACCGTCTCGCCGCGTGAGATCCGCAGATCGATCCCGTCGACGGCGCGTACCTCGCCGTATGTCTTGACCGCCCCCGTGAAGGACACAGCCGGTGGTGCCCCAGTCGTCTTCGTCATGACTACGACGCTACGGATCCCGGGCCCCCGCCTGGCAGATGCGCTTGTACGGACTCGGGCAGGACAAATGTCACTGCCGCCCACGACTTGGCGCCCACGACCTGACACCTGCAACCTGGGCCCCACGCTGCCGGCGACGACCGGGCACCTACGACCTGGCACCTACCGCCCGGCCCCCACGATCTGCCGCCCGACCTGACACCCACAACCCGGCCCCGACGATCTGCCACCGGTGCCCCGAGCATCAGGCGCCCCGAGCGACCTGACACTCCGTCAGGAGCCTTCACAACTGGCGACCGCTCGGCTATACAGAGGGCGCCGGACTGGAACGCGTTCTAGATCGGCCCGTGACGACCTCGGTGCGGCCGACGGTGCGGACGGCTGCGCCGAGGTCTTTCGCCGCCACTGTCAGGAGCCCCATGCCCATCGACGCAGCGCTGGCCCTCGCGGCCGAACCCCGGACCGGCGAGATCGCCTGGGACCACAAGGACGTGCAGCTCTACCACCTCGGCATCGGCGCCGGCACCCCCGCCACCGACCCCGACGAACTGCGCTACACCCTGGAGTCCCGGCTGCACGTCCTGCCGAGCTTCGCCACCGTCGCGGGCGCCGGATCGCCGGGCGTGATCGGCGGCCTGTCCATGCCGGGCGTCGACGTCGACCTCGCCAAGGTCCTGCACGGCGGCCAGGCGCTCACCGTCCACCGCCCGATCCCGGTCGAGGGCCGGGCGACCGCCACCGCCCGCATCGCCGCCGTGTACGACAAGGTCAAGGCCGCCGTCCTCGTGATGCGCACCGAGGTCACCGACGCCGACGGCCCGTTGTGGACCAACGACGCCCAGATCTTCGTACGGGGAGAAGGCGGCTGGGGCGGCGACCGCGGCCCCTCCGTCCTCCCCCGCTCTCGGCTTCGCTCGAGCGGGGGGACCCCCACCGAGCCCCCCGCCGGCGAGCCCGACCGGACCGTCGAACGCCCGGTCCGCGAGGACCAGGCCCTGCTCTACCGCCTCTCAGGCGACTGGAACCCGCTGCACGCCGACCCCGAGTTCGCCAAGCTCGCCGGCTTCGAGCGGCCCATCCTGCACGGGCTGTGCACCTACGGCATGACGCTCAAGGCGGTCGTGGACACGCTGCTCGGCGGTGACGTGAACCGGGTGCGGTCGTACGCCACCCGGTTCGCCGGGGTCGTCTACCCGGGGGAGACCCTGCGCATCCGGATGTGGCGGCAGGACTCCGCGGCAGCACCGGCAGCCACGGCAGCGGCGGCGGCCGTCCGGGTGGCCGTCAGCGCCGTCGACCGGGACGACGCACCCGTCCTCGCCGACACCCTCGTCGAACACTCCTGAGACGCCCTTTTGTCTGCCCATTCTTGAGGGGAGCCCGCACCATGCGCGCAGCCGTACTGCACGAGATCGGCCAGGACAAGCTGGAGGTCCTCGACGACGTCGAGGCGGTGGGCTTCGGCCCCGGCAGGGTGCGGATCCGGGTACGGGCCACCGGACTGTGCCACTCCGACCTGTCCGCGATGAACGGCGTCCTGCCCCAGCCGGCCCCCTTCGTGCCCGGCCACGAGGGCGCCGGCGAGATCCTCGAAGTCGGCGAGGGCGTCGGCCACTTGAAGGCCGGCGACCGGGTGGTCGTGTGCTGGCTGCCCGCCTGCGGTACGTGTCCCGCCTGCAAGCGCGGCCAGACCGAACTGTGCCTGGCCGGGTTCATGAACGCGGGCACCCCCAACTTCAAGCGCCCCGGCGGCGACCTCTTCGGCTTCGCGGGCACCGGCACCTTCACCGAGGAGGTAGTCGTCGACGCCGGATGCGCGGTGCCGATCCCCGACGACGTGCCCTTCGACATCGCCGCCCTCATCGGCTGCGGCGTGACGACCGGGCTCGGCGCCGCGCTCAACACCGCGGACGTGGAGGCCGGTTCGTCGGTCGCCGTCATCGGCTGCGGCGGGGTCGGCATCTCCGCCATCCAGGGGGCACGGCTCAAGGGCGCCGCCGAGATCGTTGCCGTCGACCCCGTCGCCGCGCGCCGCGAGGCCGCCCTCACGTTCGGGGCCACCAGGGCCGTCTCCCCGGACGAACTGCCCGACGCCAAGCAGCAGGTCACCGCCGGCGAGGGCTTCGACTACGTCTTCGAGGTCGTCGGCAAGTCGGCCACCGCCCGCACGGCGTACGACAACACCCGCCGCGGCGGCACCCTCGTCGTGGTCGGCGCGGGCGCCATGGACGACTTCCTGCAGCTCAACATGTTCGAGCTGTTCTTCGACGAGAAGCGGATCCTGCCGTCCATGTACGGCGGCGGTGACGTCCTGCGCTCCTACGAGCGGACCATCGCCCTGTGGCGGGCGGGCCGCGTCGACCTGGCCGGCCTGATCACCCACCGGGTCCCGCTGACCGAGATCAACGAGGCCCTCGACCAGATGCGTACGGGGGCGTCCCTGCGTACGTGCATCGAGATCTGAGGCCCGGCATGTCGGATCTGAAGCCTGGCATGTCGGTGAAGCGCGACATGTCGCTGTCGCTGCCCCTGGCGGGGCTCTCCGCGATCGTCACCGGCGCCGGACGCGGGCTCGGCCGGGCCGAGGCGCTGGAGCTCGCCCGGCTCGGTGCCGCCGTCGTCGTCAACGACTACGGGCAGCCCGGCCGCGACGGCTCGGGCGAGGCCTCCGCCGCCCCCGCCGAACAGGTCGCCGCCGAGATCCGCGCCGCGGGCGGCACGGCCCTCGCCCACACCGGCGACGTCTCCGACTTCCGACAGGCCGGAGAACTGGTCGAGTCGGCGGTCGCCGAGTTCGGCAAGCTGGACATCCTGGTCAACAACGCGGGCATCCTGCGCGACCGCATGGTCTTCTCCATGACCGAGCAGGAGTGGGACGCCGTGATCCGCGTCCACCTCAAGGGCCACTTCAACACCACCCACTTCGCCGCCGCGCACTGGCGGGAGCGGTCCAAGGCGACCGGCGGCCCCGTCTACGGCCGGATCGTGAACACCTCCTCGGAGGCGTTCCTCGCCGGTTCGGCCGGACAGCCCAACTACGCGGCGGCGAAAGGCGGCATCGTCGGCCTCACCACCTCCACCGCCCTCGCGCTCGCCAAGTACGGCGTCACGGCCAACGCCATCTGCCCGCGCGCCCGCACCCGGATGACCGAGGACGTCTTCGCGGGAGCGGGATTCGAACGTCCGGAGAACGGCCTCGACCCGCTCGCCCCCGAGCACGTCGCCCCGCTCGTCGGCTACTTGGCCTCACCCGCCGCCGCCCGCGTCAACGGGCAGCTGCTCGTCGTCCACGGCGGCATGGTGGCGGTCGTCGAACGGCCGCGCGTGTCCGCGAAGTTCGACAGTAAACAGGAGACGTTCACGTACGACGAACTGGACGCCCTGCTCACCCCGCACTACGCGGGACGCCCGGACGGCGAGACCTTCGCGGCGGCCGAGGTACTGGCCCTGAAACGGGAGTAGAGGGAAGAACGGGCGCAGACGGAGGAACGGGCGTAGGCGGAAGAGCGGGCGTAGGCGGAAGAGCGGGCGTAGACGAAGGAACAGGCGTAGACGGCAGAACGGGTGCGGACGCAAGGCGGCCCCGCCCCTCGGGCGAGGGGCGGGGCCGTATGTCGTTCAGGCCGCCGACTCGGCCTGCTCGACCGGCTTGCGGTGACGGCCGCGGGCCGCCCTCTCACCGTCGTGGTCCGAGACCGGACCCCGGTGCTTGCCGTGTCCCGTGGACTCCTGGGCGTCGGCAGTCGGCTGGTTCGTGCTGGCGTCGCTCATCGGATCAATTCACCCCGTCAACATGATCTTTCTTACAGCCGGGCGAGTTTAACCGGCGCCCCACAGGCCGAATCCAGGCGGCCACGCCAACTGGCACTAGTTCGTTACAAGACGTCCCAACGGCGCCTCCTGCAAGGGCACAGGGCGGGGTGCCGCCGCGGCCGGAGGATCCGGCAGTGACGGTTCGCCCGACTCCGGGGAGCAACTCCCCGGCGCCCCCGGTACGGCCGTACCGCCCCCTTCGACGCCGACCGAACCCCCCGGACCACGGCCCCCCGCGCCCGCACTCCCCACGCCCCTTGTTCCCTCTGTTCCCCCCGTCTTTCCTGTCTCTCCCGTCTCCCCGGTCTCCTCCGACGGTGCCGGCACCCGGGCCACCGCGCACGGCGCCTCGGCGGTGGCGTACGGCAGGTGGAGCACCCCGTCCACGGTCCAGCGGCCGGCCCCCGCCAACCACCCCTCGGGCGCCGGAAGATGATGGATCTGCCGGGCCACGGGCCGCCACACGCCGACCCAGCCGCCCAGCGCACCGTCGATCCGCAGCGCCACCGCGCAGTGCTCCGGCGTCAGGATCTGCCCCGGCTGGATCGCGAACGGCGTGACCGTGCAGCCGTCCACCCGCAGGCACTCCGGGAAGCGCACCGGCAGCGTGCTGCCGAGCACGCCCCAGCCGAGCCGGTCCCGCCCCGGGGAGGGTGCGTCCGAGCGGATCAGCAGCAGCCCGCTGTCCGGGTCGGCGAGCAGCAGCCGGTCGTCGCTGTCCGCCGCGATCTGCAGCAGGGGCGAGACCTCGCCGCCGCGCCCCAGATCCACCACGACCGTCTTCGTCCGGCCCCCGGCCTCCCGGTCCAGCGCCAGCATCCGTCCCGTACCGTCCAGCCACACCCCGCCCGAGCAGCGGCCCGGGATCTCCGCGAGGTGCTCCGGCCCGAAGGCGCCGCCCGCCACCTGCCACACCGCGCTGGAACGCGGGCCGACGGCGAGGGCGTACGCCTTCTCGCCGCCCGGCGCGGGCGGCAGCAGCCGCAGCCGGGTGCCCTCGTCCGGGCACTCGACCGTGCCCAGCGGCAGCTCACCGGTGTCCGGGCCGGTCGGGTACAGGAGCGAGAAGATGTGCCGCCCGGCCGCCAGCCGCCGGATGAGCACCCGGCCGTCGCCCATCGGCTGGACCTCGGTGCCGGGCTCCTCCGGCTGGTTGCCGGGCAGCGGCACCGCGTACGGCTCGGGGCCGTCCAGTGTCCAGCGTTCCGGGAAAAGGGAGTCGCCGCGGCGGGCGAGGCGGGCGGCGTAGGAGCCGTCGACTGTGATCGCGCACGCTGGCCGCGGGGTCCGTCCGTCGTCGTCCGCCGCGGCGTACTCGATCGCACAGGCCGTCATCGTTCGGTCACCTCCGGCGACGAAGCTAGTTTTCGTACGCACAGGCGGCGGACCGACTGACTGTCACTTCACACAAAGGGATGGCCCAGGAACGATTCGCCTGAGGAGGCCGGTGCGAGTGTGCTGGGCGTAACGAGTCGTAACGGAGGGTGATGATGTGGTGTGGGGCGGAGCGAGGCGATACGGCCCACGGCGCCACCGGTGCGGCGGGGGAGAACGGCCAGGTAGCCTAGCCACGTGCCCCGTCTGTCTGAAGTCATCACCGCGCTGGAGAACCTGTGGCCCGCCGAGCGGGCCGAGTCCTGGGACGCGGTCGGCACCGTCGTGGGCGACCCCGACCAGGAGGTCACGCGGGTCCTGTTCGCCGTCGACCCGGTCCGGGAGACCGTGGACGAGGCGGTCAAGCTGGGCGCCGACCTGCTGGTGACCCACCACCCCCTCTATCTGCGCGGTACGACGACGGTCGCGGCCTCCACCTTCAAGGGCCGCGTGGTGCACACCCTGATCAAGAACGACATCGCGCTGCACGTGGCCCACACCAACGCGGACACCGCCGACCCGGGAGTCTCCGACGCCCTCGCGGGCGCCCTCGACCTGCGTGTCGTACGACCGCTGGTGCCGGACCCCACCGATCCGGCCGGCCGCCGGGGCCTGGGCCGGGTCTGCGAGCTGGACCACCCCCTGTCGCTGCGGGACTTCGCCGCCCGCGCCGCCGAACGGCTGCCCGCGACCGCGCAGGGCATCCGCGTGGCCGGTGACCCGGAGGCCACCGTCCGCACGGTCGCCGTCAGCGGCGGCTCCGGCGACAGCCTCTTCGACCAGGTCCGCGCGGCCGGCGTCGACGCCTTCCTCACCGCGGACCTGCGCCACCACCCCGCCGCGGAGTTCATGGCGGCCGTGGCGCACAGTTCCCCCGCGCTGATCGACGCCGCGCACTGGGCCACCGAGTGGCCCTGGTGCGAGCTGGCCGCCGCCCAGCTCGACGAGATCTCCGACCGTGAGGGATGGGACCTCAGGGTCCACGTCTCGAAGACGGTCACCGACCCCTGGACCGCCCACGCGGCGTCCGCCACCACCTTTGACCCACTGGGAGCCCCCAACTGAACGCCGAGCCCGCCGACCAGATCCGCCTCCTCGACGTCCAGGACCTCGACGTCCGGCTCCAGCAGCTCGCGCACAAGCGCCGGTCGCTGCCCGAGCACGCCGAGATCGAGTCGCTGACCAAGGACCTCACCCAGCTGCGCGACCTGCTCGTGGCCGCGCAGACCGAGGAGAGCGACACCGCCCGCGAGCAGACCAAGGCGGAGCAGGACGTCGACCAGGTGCGTCAGCGTGCCGTCCGCGACCAGCAGCGCCTGGACTCCGGCGCGGTCACCTCCCCCAAGGACCTGGAGAACCTCCAGCGCGAGATCGTCTCCCTCGCCAAGCGGCAGGGCGACCTCGAGGACGTGGTCCTGGAGGTCATGGAGCGCCGCGAGTCCGCGCAGGAACGGGTCACCGAGCTGACCGGACGGGTCTCCTCCGTCCAGTCGAAGATCGACGACGCGACCGCCCGCCGGGACGCCGCCGTCGAGACCCTGGACGGCGACGAGGCCACCGTGACCAAGGAGCGCGAGGTCATCGCCGGCGCGATCCCCGTGGACCTGCTCAAGCTCTATGACAAGCTGCGCCAGCAGCAGAACGGCGTCGGCGCGGCCAAGCTGTACCAGCGCACCTGCCAGGGCTGCCGCCAGGAGCTGTCGATCACCGACATCAACGAGATCCGCGCGGCGGCGCCCAGCACGGTGGTGCGCTGCGAGAACTGCGGCCGGATCCTGGTGCGTACGTCCGAGTCCGGTCTGTAAAGGGCGTACGCCGTGAGGGAGTTCATCGTCGAGGCCGACGGCGGGTCACGGGGCAACCCGGGGCCCGCGGGCTACGGCTCCGTGGTCCTGGACGCGGCGACCGGCCAGACGCTGACGGAGACTGCCGAGTACATCGGCACGGCCACCAACAACGTCGCCGAGTACCGCGGCCTCCTGGCCGGCCTGCACGCCGCCCACGCCCTCGACCCGACGGCCCGCGTCCACGTCCGCATGGACTCCAAGCTCGTCATCGAGCAGATGTCGGGCCGCTGGAAGATCAAACACCCCGACATGAAGCCCCTGGCGATGGAGGCGTCCCGCGTCTTCCCGCCGTCCCAGGTGACGTACGAGTGGATCCCACGGGAGCAGAACCGCCACGCGGACCGGCTCGCCAACGAGGCGATGGACGCGGGGAAGCGGGGGGAGCGGTGGTCTGCGTCGGCATCCACGGCCGAGCTGGCCGGGCGCGTGGCGCCGGCCGATGCGGTTCCTTCTTCTGCGGCCCTTTCTTCCACGGCTCCTTCTCCTACGTCCCCTTCCCCTACGGCCCTTTCTCTTGAGGCGCCTTCGGCTTCCCGGCAGGCGGCGGAGCCCCTGGCCGGCGGAGCGGTGGCGGCGCCCGGCGGGGGAGTCACGCCGGCGGACGCCGACGCCGACGTCCGTGCCGCCAGGGACGACGCCGACGTCCGTGCCGCCAAGGACGACGCCGACATCCGTGCCGCCAAGGACGACGCCGACATCCGTGCCGCCAAGGTCGTGGCGTCGCCCGGCTGGGCCCCCGCCGACATGGGGCCGCCCGCGACCTTCGTACTGCTGCGGCACGGCGAGACGCCGCTCACGCCGCAGAAGCGGTTCTCCGGGAGCGGGGGGAGCGATCCGTCGCTCTCCGATGTCGGGCGGGAGCAGGCCGAGCGGGCCGGTGAGGCGTTGGCCCGGCGGGGGACCATACAGGGCATCGTCGCCTCACCCCTGGCCCGTACCCGTGAGACGGCCGGGATCGTCGCCGCCCGCCTCGGACTCGACGTCACGATCGACGACGGGCTGCGCGAGACCGACTTCGGTGCCTGGGAAGGGCTCACCTTCGCAGAGGTACGCGAGCGCCACCCCGAGGACCTCACCACCTGGCTGGCCGACCCGAACGCCGAACCCACGGGCGGCGGGGAGAGCTTCGTGGCGACCGCCACCCGGATCGCCGCCACCCGGGACAAACTGGTCGCGGCGCACGCGGGCCGTACGGTCCTGCTGGTCACCCACGTCACGCCGATCAAGACGTTCGTACGGCTCGCCCTGGGCGCACCGCCCGAGTCCCTGTTCCGCATGGAACTGTCGGCGGCCTCCCTGTCCGTCGTGGCGTACTACGCCGACGGCAACGCGAGCGTCCGGCTCCTGAACGACACGTCACACCTGCGCCACTGACCCTGGGCGTGATCGGATCCGTGCCCCTGTCGCTGATCGGGGCCTGGCCCTGCGTCTGATCAGGGCCGTGGCCTTGCCCCTGAGCCGGGCCTGGCCCTGTGCCTGATCCGGACTGTGCCCTTGCCCCTGAGCGGGGCCCGGCCCTGTGCCTGATAGAGGCCCGGGCTCCGATCAGGCCCCGTCCCTGCCCTTGATCAGGCCCCGTCCCGGAGACCCGCCGCCTCCCGGGCCAGCGCCTCGACCCGTCCCCAGTCCCGCGCCTCGATCGCGCTCTCGGGAAGCATCCACGTCCCGCCCACGCACCCGACGTTGGGCAGCGCCAGATACTCCCGCGCGTTCCCCGGCCCGACCCCACCGGTCGGGCAGAACCGCGCCTGCGGCAACGGGCCGGCCAGCGACTTCAGATACGCCGTACCGCCGGCCGCTTCGGCCGGGAAGAACTTCATCTCCCGCACCCCGCGCTCCAGCAGCGCCACCACCTCGGACGTCGTCGACACCCCCGGCAGGAACGGCACCCCCGCCTCCCGCATGGCTGTCAGCAGTACGTCCGTCCAGCCCGGGCTCACGAGAAAACGCGCCCCGGCCTCCACCGCCTCGGCCACCTGCTCCGGCGTGATCACCGTGCCCACGCCGACCACGGCGTCCGGCACCTCGGCGACGATCGCCCGCACCGCGTCGAGCGCGGCGGGAGTCCGCAACGTCACCTCGATCGCGGGCAGCCCGCCGGCGACCAGCGCGCGGGCGAGCGGTACGGCGTCGGCGGCGTCCCGTACGACCACGACGGGGACGACGGGCGCGAGGTCCAGCACGGAAACGGGCGCGGGCAACGGCGAAGAGGGCACGGAGGCGGACATGGCCTCATCGTGCCCGGGAGCGACAGCATGCGCAAAGGGTGTTGCACATAATGCAACACGACCTCAATGGATCTCACTCACCAGAACGTCCAGCGCCCAGGCGGTGCCCGCACCGCCCCCCGCCCCCGCCCTCACCGGCGGCTCCACCTCGACGACGTACCCGAGATCCCGCAACGCCTCCACCAGCTCCGCCGGCCCCTTCGGAACGGCCCCGGCGGACAGCAGACTGCGGACGATCCTCCCCTTCGTCGCCTTGTTGAAGTGGCTGACGACCTTCCGGGTCGGCGCGTGCAGCACCCGCACGGTCGCCGTCCGCCCGGCGATCTCCCCCTTCGGCTTCCACGCCGCCGCGTACGCCGAGGACCGCAGGTCCAGCACCAGTCCGCTCCCCGCCGCCTCGGGCAGCGCCGACGCGAGCGGCGTACGCCAGTGCGCGCCCAGCGCGCCGAGCCCGGGCAGCCGCACGCCCATCGAGCAGCGGTAGGAGGGAATCCGGTCCGTGACCCGGACCGCGCCCCACAGCCCCGAGAAGACCAGCAGGGACCGGGCGGCACGCCGCTTGGCGGCGGTCTCCAGAGAGGCCAGGTCGAGGGCGTCGTACAGCACACCCGTGTAGATCTCCCCGGCGGGCCGCGCGCCGGCCGTCCGCAACTCCGTGTTCTTCGCGACCTCGCCCCGCAGTCCCTCGCTCAGCCCGAGCACCTCGCGCGCCTTGTCCTCGTCGGCGGCGCACAGCTCGACCAACTCGTCGAGCACGGCCGCGCGGGCCTCGGTCAGCCCCGGCAGCGACAGCGACTCCAGCTTCAACGGGGCGCCGCGGCCGGAGGCGGCCTTGCCTTCGGAGGGCGGCAGCAGGACAAGCACGGGATCGATCTCCTTCGGTTGAACTCCGGAACAGCGTATGGCCATGGCTGCGGCTGCGCCTCACGCAGGCTGACCCGGCAACGGCGACCGTGCGTTCCGCGCCCGCGTGACCGCGCGTACGACCGCGTCGGCGTCGTCGGCGTGGAACCGCACGAGACGGACCTCCCGTCGCCGACCGAGGAAGGTCAAGTGGTCGACGGGCTCGGCGAGTTCAAGGATCAGGGAGGTCTGCGCGCCCACGGCGACGTCGAGTTCGCCCTCCGCCCGCTCGTGGACCGTCCTCGACTCCCGGCGCACGGACGCGATCCGCTCCAGCGGTATCCGCAGGTCGACGTGGACGGCACGGCGGATCCGCAGCGCTCCGGGCTCCAGCACATGCGGCCGGACCACATGCGCCGCGTGCAGCGCGACGACGAAGACCATGGTGTACACGTCCAGGAAGAGCACGATCCCGTGAGCGACCGGGAAGTTCCGCAGCAGCACGGACATGGTCAGCGTCTCGACCAGGCACACGAACGCCAGGCCGAACGTCATCGCGCCCTGCCCCCGCGCATATCCGAAGGCCCGCCCGCCACCCGTGCCATGGCCGCGCCTCGCCACCCACAGCACGAGACTCCCGAGCATCCGCACCTCGTGCCGAACGAGGGCGCGGACAGTTCTCACGAGCGCCCCTCGGTCAGGATCCGCATCGTGCGACGGATCGCTTCGGCCTGCGCGGGCGCGAAGTCGGCGTAGAAGGCGCGCAGGAAGCTGTCGTCCTGATCGATGTCGTCCTGATCTATGTCGTTCTGATCTATGTCGTTCTGATCGATGTCGGCCTGGGGGAGGAGTTCGCGGGGCAGGCAATCGGCGAGGGCGCGGGCGGCCTCGTCCACACGCGGGTCGGCCGGGTCGGCGTCGGCGAGCTCGTCGAGCAGCGCGTACGCGGCACGGGCCCGCTCCGCCGCACCGGGACCGGTGAAGGCGCTGCCCATCGCTCCGATCATCCGCTCCCGCACCTCCGCAGGCGCCGCGGTGTCGATCAGCGCGAGAATCTCGCGGTCCTTGGCGGCCATGGGGGAGTCGGGCATCGGCCCCACCGCGCGGAACAGGGCGGCGAGCTCGGGCGAGACGGGCCCCTCGTCGGGCAGCCCGCCCTCGTCGCCCAACAGGGACCGCAGCCGAGCCCGACGCTCCCTTATCGCCGCCTCCTGCCGGGCGAGATCCTCGTCCAGCTCGGTGAGCACCTCGACGAGATCCTTCCCGGCGTCCTCGGCGAGCACGTCCCGTACCTCCGCGAGCCCCAGCCCCAGCTCGGTCAGCCGCCGAATCCGGGCCAGCACGACCGCGTGCCGCAACGTGTAGTCCCGATAGCCGTTCCCCAGCCGCTCCGGCTCCGGCAGCAGCCCCAGATGGTGGTAGTGCCGCACGGTCCGCGTGGTGACACCCACGGTGGCGGCGAGTTCTCCGATCCGCATGCGACCAGTAGAAAGGTTGACGTCGCGGCAGGGTCAAGCGACCGGCTCGCCTCCCTGACGACGGCTGCCCCGCTGTGCCACGATCGAGGGAACGGTTCCCGATCCCTTGGACAGGTGATCTTCCGATGTCCCAGTCTGGCGAGCGACCGAAGGAGGGGCGTGACATGACTGCCATGGCCCATGAGCCGCTCACACAGGCGGAGGTCCTGCTGGAGGGCTTCCTCGCCCTGGACACCCCGGAGGGATTCCGGGCGGAGCTGATCGAGGGGGAGATCGTTGTGACGCCGCCGCCGGACGGGGATCACGAGGACTACATCAACCAGATCGTGAAGCAGGTGATCAGGCGCTCCCGAACCGACATGGACTATTCCGGAAACAAGGGACTGAAGTTGCGGAGCGGAGGCGGTTGCCCGAAGGATCATGTGATCCCGGACGGTACCTTCGCCCCTACGGAGCTGCGGCTCTACCGGGGCGCAGACCCCTGGATGCCCTGCGACGGCGTTGCCATGGTCGTCGAAGTGACGTCCACCAGGCCCAGAGCAGACCGCGAAGCCAAACGCCGCTGCTACGCCCGCGGCGGCATCCCGCTCTACCTGCTCGTCGACCGCGAGGCCTCCTCGACCACCCTGTTCAGCGACCCGGAGAACGACGACTTCCGTCAGCTCTGTACCTTCCCCTTCGGCAAGCAGCTCGCTCTCCCCGAGCCTTTCGCCTTCGACCTGGACACGACGGACTTCCTCTGATCCCCTGGGCGGGGGCGCGGCAAGGGGGATACGGGGCAGTGACCACACAAGAACAGGCCCGATGGACCAGGGCCCGCCTCGGCCACCGCGGACCGCCCCTCGACCTCCTCACCGCCCGCTTCGACCGGCACGTCTACGCCTCCCACGCGCACGAGGAGTTCAGCATCGGCGTGTGCGTCGACGGCTCCGAGGTCATCGCCTACCGGGGCGGCCACCTCCGACCCAGCCCCGGCTCCATCGTCGTACTCGACCCCGGCGAGATGCACACCGGCGGCCCCGCCGCGTCCGACGGCTACGCCTACCGAGCTCTGTACCCCGCCCCCTCCCTCCTCGCGGACGGCACCCTCGGCGGCGACATCCCGCACTTCCGCGAACCCCTCGTCGACGACCCGGAACTGGCCACGGCCCTCAGCCGCGCCCACGCCGAACTCAGCGCGTGCCCGGACCCCTTGGAGGCGGAGTCCCGCCTCCCCTGGCTGCTCACGGCCCTGGCCCGCCGCCACTCCACGTCCCGCGCGGCGAATGACACCGTGCCGGGCACCGCCCACATCGCCCACGCCGTACGCGACCGCCTCGCCGATGACCTCCTGGCACCCCCGTCCCTCGCCGACCTCGCCACCGACCTGGGCCTGTCCCGCTACCAACTCCTGCGCGCCTTCCGTACGACGATGGGAATACCCCCGTACGCCTGGCTGGCCCAGCACCGGGTGAACCGGGCCCGCGGCCTCCTGGAGTCGGGCCTGAAACCGGCCGAGGTCGCCGCCCTGGTGGGCTTCGCCGACCAGGCCCACCTGACCCGCTGGTTCCGCCGCGTACTGGGGGTGACGCCGGCGGCGTACCGCAACAGCGTTCAAGACGGGCGCCGCTGACGTAGCGAGCATGGGCCGCATGACTGCACGCGGCTGGTTCCTGTTCTCCCTGATGGGAGTCGTCTGGGGCATCCCCTACCTCATGATCAAAGTGGCGGTGGACGCCCCGCTGTCCCCGTCCATGGTGGTGTTCACACGCTGCGCGCTGGGCGCCGCGCTGCTCTTGCCCTTCGCGATACGCCAGGGCGGCCTGTCCGCCGCCGTACGGTCCCATTGGCGCCCGATGCTGGCCTTCGCCTGCATCGAGATCATCGGCCCCTGGTTCACCCTCACGGACGCGGAACGCCACCTCTCCAGCTCCACGGCGGGCCTGCTGATCGCGGGCGTACCGATAGTCGGCGTCCTCCTGGCCCGTCTCTTCGGAGACACGGAGCGACTGGGGACGAGGCGCGCGACGGGCCTGGCGCTGGGCCTGGCCGGCGTAGCGGTCCTCACGATCCCCCACCTGACCGGCGGCGACGCCCGCTCCCTGGCGGAAGTACTGGCAACGGTGCTGGGTTACGCCACCGCCCCCTTGATCGCGACGCGGTACCTGGGGGAAGTCCCGTCCCTGCACCTCACCACGACCTGCCTGGCCCTGGCGGCGCTGGTCTACGCCCCCGCGGCAACGATGACCCGCCCCTCCACCCTCCCGTCCACCGAAGTCCTGGCCGCGCTGGCTGTCCTGGGCGCGGTGTGCACGGCCCTCGCCTTCGTAGCCTTCCTGGAGCTGATCAGGGAGGTGGGCCCGACCCGAGCGACGGTCTTCACGTACGTCAACCCGGCGGTAGCGGTGGCGGCGGGGGCGATCTTCCTGGACGAGCAACTGACGGCGACCGTGGTGATGGCCTTCACCTTGATCCTGGCGGGCTCGGTCCTGGCGACGGCGGCCGCGGGACCTCGCCGCCCGGCACGCCCGGTACCATGGTCCACACGGCAGACGAGCCGGGCGGACGGCCGCGTGGAGTCTCCTTGACCGGGGGCTTCCCGAGGAACGTCCGGGCTCCACAGGGCAGGGTGGTGGCTAACGGCCACCCGGGGTGACCCGCGGGACAGTGCCACAGAAAACAAACCGCCGGGGACCTCGGTCCTCGGTAAGGGTGAAACGGTGGTGTAAGAGACCACCAGTGCCCAGGGTGACCTGGGCAGCTAGGTAAACCCCACCCGGAGCAAGGTCAAAAGGAGCCGCCGCTTCGAAAGAAGTGCGACTCTGCGCGGACGATCGAGGGCTGCCCGCCCGAGTCCGCGGGTAGACCGCACGAGGCCGGCGGCAACGCCGGTCCTAGATGGATGGCCGTCGCCCCGGCTCCCGCGAGGGACCGGGGAACAGAACCCGGCGTACAGCCCGACTCGTCTGCCGCTTCGTATTTCCTCAGGTCAGAGGCCATGTTTGGCGGACCCTGGAAGTGATCTCTGGCGAGAGCGCCTCGCGGAGGAGGCAGGGGTCGTCCGGCGGCTCCTCCCGGCCTGAACCCGCCGGCTGCGGGTGCGGACCTCGTCCGTCGGCACCCGGGCGTAAAGCTGGGTGAAGGGCCGCGATCTTCCGGACGGACCCCCACCTGCGGCGGGCCGCGTACGCGACGGGCGGTCGGCGCGTTCAGGGCCTGTCAGCCCAGGCGCCACTGCTGGTTGGCGCCGCCGTTGCAGGTCCACAGTTCGAGCGCGGTGCCGTTGACGTTGCCGGAGGCCTGGTCGCCGCCGGTGACATCGAGGCAGAGGCCCGACTGGGTGCCGGTGACGGTGCCGTCGGGGTTGAGGCTCCACTTCTGGTTGGCGCCGCCGTTGCAGGTGTAGAGCTGCACCTTGGTGCCGGAGGTGGTGCCGTTGTCGTAGGCGTCCAGGCACTGGGTGCCGCCGTAGAGGCGGAGTTCACCGGCGGCGGTGATGGTCACGGCCTGGTTGGCGCCTGAGCCGCAGTCCCAGATCTCGGTCTTGGTGCCGGGGGTGGTCTGGTTGTCGTAGGCGTCCAGGCAGCGGTTGGAGGAGGCGCCGATCAGCCGGTGGGTGCTGCCGACGCTGGTGCCGCTGCCCGTGGAGACCCGGTACATCACCGAGCCGTGGCCGGGAACGCGGGCCGAGATGCTTCCGGTGGTGCTGCTGACCACGTGCGACCAGAGGTTGTTCAGCCGGTACGAGGACGTCGAGGGGAGGCCGACCGCGGTGGCGGAGGTGGTGATGGTGGCGGCGGAGGAGTTCTCGTTGAAGAGCACCACCGACACGTCGCCGTTCGCCAGCGGTTTGGCCAGGACGTGGAGGCCGCCGGAGGAGGACACCTCGGTGCCCTGCCTGCCCAGGGAGTCCTGGTCCACGGCGATGACGTCCTTGTTGCCGTAGAGGGAGAGCGTGGCGGCGGAGGCCTTGCGCAGGTCGGTTCCGGCGATGAGCGGCGCGGCCATCTCCGACCAGAGGCTGAAGTGCGAGCGGTCCTCGGTGAACGACATGCCGTTGCCGACTTCGAGCATGTCGGGGTCGTTCCACGCGCCGGGCTTGGCGTACGGGGCGAGTTTGACGTTGGCCTTGTAGATCGACACCACGGTGGAGAAGTTGACGTTGATGTCGTCGGTGGTGCGCCAGCTGTTGCCGACCCCCGCACCCCAGGTCCACACGTCGGCCAGGCCCCAGTTGCACAGGCTGTAGACGATCGGGCGGCCGGTGTTCGCCAGGGCGTCCCGCATCGCGGTGTAGCGCTGCTGGTCGGGCACGTTCTGGTGGTTGCAGTTGTCGTACTTGAGGTAGTCCACGCCCCAGGCGGCGAAGCTGTCGGCGTCCGTCTGCTCGTGGCCGAGGCTGCCGGGGTAGCCCTGGCAGGTGGCGGTGCCCGCGCTCTCGTAGATGCCGAGCTTGAGCCCCTTGCCGTGGACATAGGCGGCGGTGCCGCTGATGCCGTCGGGGAACTTGGCCGGATCCGGCACCAGTTGGCCCGCCGAGTTGCGGGCCGAACTCATCCAGCAGTCGTCGATGTTGACGTACTGGTATCCGGCGTCCTTCAGACCGGAGGAGACGAGGTAGTCGGCGGTCTGCTCGACCAGTTGCTCCGTGACGTTGCAGCCGAAGGCGTTCCAGTCGTTCCAGCCCATCGGGGGCGTTTTGGCCAGACCGTTGTCGAGTGCCTGCGCGGGTGGCGCGGCGCGCAGCACCAGCAGGGCCGGGGCGAGGACCAGCAGCAGCACCAGCGTGAGGGCGGCGCTCAGGCGTTTCTTGAAGGGGGACGGGATGACGGATGACGGGACGATCATGTCGTTGTCTCCTGCTTCGCCGTGGGGGGCGTACGAACTCACGCGCCCTGCGGCGTCGTCGCGCAGCCGGTGTGGCGCCGAGGGGTTCGTGAGCATCGGGAAGGTCCCACTGGTCGACCTCGATCGTCAATGGTCTGTACCAGACTGACGCAAAAGTGAACCGCCCGTACGGCCAGTGGCGTTGGTGGCGCCTTGGCGCTTACGGGCACGGCGGTGCCCGGCCGGCCGGCGGCGCTCGGTCCGGCACGCGGAACGGCACGCGGTCTGGCACGCGGAACGGCACTCGCTCCGGCACGCGGAACGGCACTCGGCCGGGCACCCGGAAGTACGGTCGATGCGGGTCCGGTGTCGCGCGCGTGGGAAATGTTGCCTGCGCGGTTCATGGCGGTGGCTGTGCGGACACAGGAAGCGCTTCTGCGGCGGCGCGTCGAGATCGAGTGTGATGCAGGTCACGGGAAGTCGGTGCGTGGTGCCGGACAGCTCATTGAAGTGAGCACTGATATGCGAACCCGGGTACGGGCCGGGG
>JODI01000078.1 GCA_000720805.1 Streptomyces violaceoruber | reverse complement strand
CGCCTACACCAAGACCAGCTTCGAGACCAACGCCGCGCAGCCCGACACCCCGCTGCCTCTGTACGCGGAGCGACGGCGCGTCTTCGACGAGGTGATCGCGGACGCGATGAAGGCCGGCGACGAGCCCGCCGTCGTCGCCCAAACGATCGTCACCGCGGCCACCGACGAGAAGCCGAAGCTGCGCTACACCGCCGGCCCGCTGGCCTCACGCGTCACCAAGGCGCGCCGCCTCGTCCCCGCCGGAGTGTTCGACAAGCAGATCCGCAAGAACAACCGCCTGCCCGGCTGACATCCCGGGCCGGCTTCCGAAAGTCCGTTGATCAGTCACTCGTTGATTTGCCAAGGAGAGTCATGCAGCAGCAAAGCCAGCACACGGCCCGGCGCGGTACATCGAGCGCAAGGCGTTTTCTGAAGAAGAAGGCCGGAGTCGCGCTTGCGGTCACCGCGGCGGCGGCCGTGCTGGCGGCGGCCCCGTCCGCGTCCGCATGGACGGGAGGCTCGCAGGGCGGATCCGTCGTCACCGACGTGACGACCGCGGCGAAGTTCGACTTCGCCGCCGGTGAGATCCCCGAGAACATCACCGCCAACCCCGACGGCTCGGTGACCCTGTCCATGCTCGGCAGCTGCGCGGTGTGCGAGCGCACCCATGGGCCGGAGCTGATGCGTATCTCCGCGTCCGGAGTCCGCACGGTGCTCGTCACCGGGCAGGTGGGTGAGGCGATCAGCGGCAACGCCCGTGGCAGCGACGGCACCGTCTACTACGCGTTGTGGGCGCCGGGCAACGCGGCCAGGAACGGCGTGTACAAGCTGCTCGCGGACGGTACCCCTCAGCGCGTCGCCGCCCTGCCCGCCGACTCGGGCCCCAACGGGCTGGCCGTCGACTCGGCCGGACGCACCCTCTACATCGCGGACAGCCTGAAGGGCACCATCTGGTCCGTTCCGGTCTCGGGCGGTTCGGTGAGCCCGTGGCTGACCGATGCCGCTCTCGCGCCGGTGCCGACCGAAGCCCTGCCGATCGGCGCCAACGGGCTCAGGTTCCACAACGGCGCCCTGTGGATCAGCAACTTCAACAAGGGCACCCTGCTGCGGGTACCGATCACCGGCACCGGCACGGCCGGTCCCCTCCGCGTTGTCGCGGGCGGCCTGCCCAACATCGACGACCTCAGCTTCCTGACCCCCTGGTCCGATGTGGTGTTCGCGGCGCAGAACGGCTCCTCCTCGAACAACGGTCCGGACAGGGTCGTGGTCATCTACCCGGACGGCACCTACAAGCCCGTTCTGACCAGCGCGGACGGTCTCGCCTCGCCCTCCGCGACCGCTGTCCGCGGTGACCGGCTGTACGTCACCGACGGCGGGGTCCCCGAGCCCCACGACCCGAAACTGCAGACCGGGAGGATCAACTTCGCCGCTCTCCTCGCCCACTCGGCACACTGACCCGACCAGCGCGGCAGCCGGGGCGCGAGCCCCGGCTGCGATGGAGGAACGCATCGTGCGGTACACGAAGGAACACAAACAGCGGACAAGGCAGCGGATCATCACGACGGCCGGCCGTCGGCTCAAGCGCAACGGCATCGACGGCTCCGGGGTCGCGACGCTCATGAAGGACGTGGGGCTGACCAACGGCACCTTCTACGCCTACTTCGCGTCCAAGGAGGAACTGGTCGCCACGGCGGTCGCCGACCAGATGCGCGCACAGCACGAGAACATCGTCGCGCAGGCGGCGCCCGGCCGCGCCGGGCTCGAGCAGATGATCCGCTGGTACTTCTCCACCGAGCAGCGCGACAGCATCGAGGACGGCTGCCCCAACGCCGCCCTCCTCGACGAGATCGGACGCTCCACGGACAGCACCAGGCAGGCGTACACCGACGGCGCGACCCTGCAACTCTCCCGCGCCCTGACCGACCGGCAGCTCGCCGACGAACTCCTCGAACAGGGCATCCGCAACGCCCTCGCACTGATAGACGCCGAGCAGCACAACTGAGACGCCATCCGCGTACCGATCACGGGGTGGCCTGGTCGAACACGACAACTGGCGAGCGGACCGGCGGCCTCAGCCTCGGCGAAGCCCCCCGAGGCAGGGATGTACGGCGCACTCGCCGGACCACACACCCCCCGCCCGCCGGCGGCTCAGCAGGCCGCACGAAGACGGTCGCCGAATGCTCCGGACCGGCATTCCCGGCAGTGGCCGGGCTCCGGCGCACGGAAGGCGCGCTCGCAGCCGTCGCAGGTCTGGAAGGGCAGCACGGCCGGTCGCTCCGTGATCTGCGGAGCGGTAAGCGGGGGCGGCGCGGGCAGGGGCGTCTCGCGGAGGCGGAAGGCGAGGATGCCCGCTGGGCGCGTCAGGAATTGGTCGGGGAGCCGTGCGGTCAGCAGTGCGGTGATCTGGGAGGGCGCGACTCCGACCGCGAGCCACTGGGCGACGGCCGGCGCCAGACGTACGGCCTCCTGCTCGGACAGGACGAGACGCGGATCGACGCGGCGGAGGGAGGTCAGAACGGCGACCGCCTGGGGATCGGCGTCGGAGAGTGACGCCGGTTTCCGGGGCTGGTCCCGGGCGGGAGTGGGCGCCGCCTCGGTGACGGTCGCCGAGGCGGGCGTGGCGTGCTCGGCTGCGGGCGGCTTCCGGGGGCGGGGCGGCTTCGGCGGGTCGGAGGGGTCGTCCGGGTCCGGATCAGGAGTGCCGCCGGGCACGTCGTAGAAGTACGTCCGGGTGCGGATCTGCCCGGAGGGTGTTCGTTCGCGGCGCCGTTCCAGGTATCCGGCCTCTTCGAGTTCTTTGAGCGCCCGCGAGATCAGGATCTCACCCTCGTCGAAGTGCTCGCACAGGGCGGTGATGGTCACGGGGGTGCCGGTGGGCAGGGAGGCGATGTACGCCGCGACGCCGATCGTGACCGCGCTGCCCCGTCGCTGGACGAGCGCGTTGGCGAGCACGGTGAAGTCGGCCGTGAGGCGGGTGCGTACGTGGATCACGCCGGAAGTCGGAGCTCCGGCGTCGGCGCGCAGGCGCGCGTTAGACTGCGGGTCAGCCATCGGGAAGGGGTTCACTTCCTGATCGGTCAGGCCCTCGCTCGGGATTGCCGTCCCGGCCGGGGGCCGTATCTGTTTGCGGTTGTCGCGGCGAACGTAACCGCCCGAATCCCGCGCCTGCAAGCCAGTCACTCGGACGGGTGACGCGGGCTGTCCGGCGGGGAGGGTGGGTGGGCGGGTGGTTCTTTCCCCCGGTTCTTTCAGGAGGTCAGTGGCTCGCCGGACCCTCGCGGACAAGGGTCCGGTGAGCCCGGAAGACGGACGGCGGCCGGGGCCCGGCTGCCTCAGGGACGGAGGTCCTGCCCGTCCTTCAACTCGCCTGTGAAGGCGGCCCAGGACGCGGCTTCGAAGCACAGCGCCGGACCGTACGGGACCTTGCTGTCACGGACGGGGACGACGGGCCCCTGGAATCCGCCGACCACCTCCACGCAATCGCCCCCCTCCTGCTCGATCCTTGCGGCGTCCTTGAGCTGTTGCGTCGTAGTGACGCAGCATGCGGACCCGTACGCGGCCGTGTCGAGCGAAGTCTTCGATGGTCCAGCTACGTTCTCAACGGCTCAACCATGTTGATCAGACGGCCGGTCAGCGAGGCGTAGGTCGGCGTTCGTACACCGTCACCCTCCGGCCGCGGATCTGTTTGTCGGCTAACGACCTGCCCCGCGATTGATCGCGGTGCGGCCCCCGGTACGGCGCCTAGTCGTCAGCCCCGATCAGCATGACCCGGCCGGTGCGACCCTCGGCCTGCAGCGTGAGGGCGGCTGTGGCGTCGGCCACCCCGGCACCGACGACGACAAAGCCGGAGCCGTCGGGCATCCGTGACCTGGCCATCCGGCGCCGCGTGATGAGGACACGCAGGGCACGCAGGCGGCGAGCTGACCCGACCGCACCGGGCACAGGATGTCGGGTCCGGCACAGTGGGACTTCCCTAGCGTGGAGATCAGTAAGGGAAGGACGGCCAGGAGTGCTGGAGCGGCTGAATCAGGCCATGGACTACATCGAGGACCATCTCGATGAGCCCATCGACGCGGCCGAGCTGGCCCGTATCGCCATGACGTCGGAGTACCACTTCCGGCGGATGTTCTCCGCGCTGGCGGGCATCCCGCTCTCCGAGTACATCCGCCGCCGGCGGCTGACACTCTCCGGGGCCGAAGTGCTCGCCGGGGAGCGGACGCTGCTCGATGTCGCGGTGCGGTACGGGTACAGCTCGGGCGAGGCGTTCGCGCGTGCCTTTCGCGCCGTGCACGGGGTCGGTCCCGGCGAGGCGCGGCGGACGGGTGCCGCGCTGCACTCCCAGCCGCGGATGTCCTTCCGGCTGATCGTCGAAGGGAGCAGCAGCATGCGGTACCGGGTAGTGGAGAAGGACAGGTTCAGGCTCGTGGGCAGGGGGACACAAATCCCGCTGGTCTACGAGGGGATGAACCCGGCCATCGTGGAGTTCGTCAAGAGTATCGGCAAGGAGACGCTGGGGCGCTGGGAGGAGTGTGTGGCCGGGGAGCCCGGCGGTGTCGTGGCCGCCGTCAGCAACCACTCCGCGGACGATGCGGAAGGCACCGAACTCGACTACTTCCACGGGGTGGTGAGCGACGCGGAGGTGCCCGGCGCTTCGGAGAGCCTCGACATCGAGCCGGGGACGTGGGCGGTGTTCGAGTCCTCGGGCGAGTTCCCGCTGGCGGTCCAGCACCTCTGGCGGGATGTGTACACGCAGTGGTTCCCGTCGAACCCGTACCGGAGCCGGCCGGGTCCGTCGCTCTCGCGCACGCGGGTGTCCCAGGACGGTACGCGCGCGGACGCGGAGGTGTGGATTCCGGTGGAGCGGGTCGGCGGCTGAACCCCCCGCACCGAGGGTATCGCCGAGCAGCTCCGCCTCCATCCGGAGGTGAAGGCCGAAGTGGACGAGGGCTACCGCGGTCTGGCCAACGAGTTCCCCGACCAGATCAGTGCCCCGCCACGGAAGCCGAAAGACATCGACAACACGCCGCTGACCGAGCGGTACGGGTGGCGCGAGCTGCGACGTCGGCAATCTTCCCGCCGGATCTGCGTCGAGCACGACAACGCCGAGCATCGGCAGTGGCGGCCCCTCCAGCGGTACACCGGACGACGCGAGGACTACGGCGAGATCCACCTGGCCGTCGCCGGTCTGGTCTCCGACCGCGCCGCCCGGCGCATCACCCGACACCAGCAGAGCACCGAACTCGTACCCGCCCGCACGATGACCCGCCGAGCAGCCCGCTGGCGGCAGTTTCACACGGTGGCGGGACGTCCCCGCCCCTTACGGGCTGCCCCGCGATTGATATCGGGAGTACCGGCCTGGGGTTCGGCTGTCCGTCCCAGCCCTTGCTCAACTTATCGAATCTCGATAGATTCCAATCGTGATTCGATGGAAGGACGGGCCATGGGAAAGCTGACCGTGCGTGCGCTGCGCGCCCTGCTCGTAGTGGTGCTCGCCGGCACCGTGTTCGTGCAGGCATTGATGGTGTGGACATTGGTCAGCGGGAGCGATCCGGAGGACGGGTCGCTCCCGCTGACCGCGCTGCGCGTGATCACGATCCTGGGCATGGTGTCGGTCCAGGTCGCCCTGGTCTGCGTATGGCGGCTGGTGACGATGGTGCGACAAGGAACCGTGTTCTCCCACGCCGCCTTCCGGTACGTGGACGGCGTGATCGGCGCGATCGTGGCGGCTGCCCTCGTGTGGTTCGCGGTCACGGCCATCAACGCGCCGGGCCAGCGGGACGACCCAGGCGTCACCGTCATCATGGGCGGGGTTGGCGTGGCCATCCTGGGGGTCGCGCTCATCGTGCTCGTGCTGCGGATGCTGCTCGCCCAGGCCGTCGCGCGCGACGTCGAAGCGGCGCGGATGCAGGCCGAGTTGGACGAGGTGATCTGATGCCGATCGCCGTCGACATCGACGTGATGCTGGCCAGGCGGAAGATGTCCGTGGGCGAGCTCGCGGACCGCGTAGGGATCACTCCCGCCAACCTGGCGGTACTCAAGAACGGCCGCGCCAAAGCGGTGCGCTTCGCGACGCTCGCCGCGCTCTGCGAGGTGCTCAAGTGCCAGCCGGGCGACCTGCTGCGCTGGGAGGCCGAGGACGCCGCAGCTGACTGACGCGCCCTTCCAAGATCATGGAAGGAAGCCTTGGTGACGTCGTCGATCGTTACGCCGAATGGGTGCGGTCGGGCAGGCCGCACCCGAGAAGTTATCCACAGGCTGTGGACAGACGCCGCGCTCACACCACCCGGCGCCCGCACCCCACGCAAAAGCCCGGCCCCGGCACGCGACCATATGGCCGGTGCCCTGGCCGGGCTGTCAGGCTGTGGACTGTCGTTCGCCCATGGCGCGTACCTCGTCGTGATCGCGTACGCGCCGGTGTGGCCCCACTGAGGGCCTACTCGTCCTCGTCGCCGGGCTCGTCGGTCTCGTTGACCTCCTGCTCCAGGCCGAGCTGCTCCACGAGCCACTTGTCGAACTCGATGGCGGCCCGTACCCAGCTGACCGTGGAGGAGACGAAGTGCTCCAGGCTCACGCCGGTGCCGATCAGCATCTGCGCCTCGCCGATGAGGCGGACCGTGCCGTCGTCGTGGGTGTGGCTGTACACCTTGGGCCACAGGGTGCGCCGGTTCCAGTCGTCGATGGACTCCAGCAGCAGGGGCTTCTCGTCGATCTTGTGGGGACGGTCGTAGAACGTCCGCACCGAGAAGACCTGCTGGTCGTCCTCGCCGCGGAACATGAAGTACGTACGGAACTGCTCCCACGGCGCCGCGAGGTCGCCCTCGTCGTCGACGACGTACTTGAGCTCCATCTGGTCGAGGAGCTGCTTCACAAGATCCTGATCCGGGACGACGGGGCCCGCCGGTCCTTGCGGCTGCGGCTCGGGCTGGCCCCCGAAGTTCGGAATCGAGGACGGGTCGATGGTCACCGTGATTTTCCCTTCGTACGGATCCCGCCATCCTCCCCCATGCGGGGAGGGGGGTGGCAACCCCGACGGACCCTGTCAGCCCTCAGCTGACAGGATCCGGCCGGGGCCGACACGTACCTCGGCGTATTCGGCCGGATCTGTGGCGTGCCTGCACCCCACCGCGGGCGTACTAGAGCGTCTTCCCCGTCGCGGGCCCCACGATCAGGCCGTCCCCGAACGCGTCCACGCGGACCGTGTCGCCGTCCTTCACCTCGCCCGCCAGGATCTCCTTGGCGAGGCGGTCGCCGATGGCGGTCTGGACCAGGCGGCGCAGGGGGCGGGCGCCGTAGGCCGGGTCCATGCCCTCGGTCGCGAGCCAGGACAGGGCCTCGTCCGTGACCTCCAGGGTGAGGCGGCGCTCGGCGAGCCGCTTGGCGAGGCGTCCGATCTGGAGCCCCGCGATGCGCTGCAGCTCGGGCCTGGTCAGCGCCGAGAAGACGACCAGGTCGTCGAGGCGGTTGAGGAACTCCGGCTTGAAGGAGGCGCGGACCACCTCCAGGACCTGTTCCTTCTTCTCCTCCTCGCTGGTGATCGGGTCCACCAGGAACTGGCTGCCCAGGTTGGACGTCAGCACCAGGATGGTGTTGCGGAAGTCGACCGTGCGGCCCTGACCATCCGTCAGGCGGCCGTCGTCCAGCACCTGGAGCAGGATGTCGAAGACCTCGGGGTGCGCCTTCTCCACCTCGTCGAGCAGCACCACGCTGTACGGGCGGCGGCGCACCGTCTCCGTGAGCTGGCCGCCCTCCTCGTAGCCGACGTAGCCGGGCGGGGCGCCGACCAGGCGGGCCACGCTGTGCTTCTCGCCGTACTCCGACATGTCGATGCGGACCATGGCCCGCTCGTCGTCGAAGAGGAAGTCGGCGAGCGCCTTGGCGAGTTCGGTCTTGCCGACGCCTGTCGGGCCGAGGAAGAGGAAGGTGCCGGTCGGGCGGTCGGGGTCGGCGATGCCGGCCCGGGAGCGCCGTACCGCGTCGGAGACCGCGCGGACGGCCTCCTCCTGGCCGATCAGGCGCTTGCCCAGCTCCTCCTCCATGCGCAGCAGCTTCTGCGTCTCGCCCTCCAGGAGACGGCCGGCGGGGATACCGGTCCAGGCGGCGACGGTGTCGGCGATGTCGTCGGAGCCGACCTCCTCCTTGACCATGGTGCCCTTGGCGGCCTGCTCCTCGGCCTGCGAGGCGACCTCCAGGTCCCGCTCCAGGGCCGGGATCTCGCCGTACAGCAGCTTGGAGGCGGTGTCGAAGTCGCCGTCGCGCTGGGCGCGTTCGGCCTGGCCGCGCAACTCGTCGAGCTTCTCCTTCAGTTCGCCGACCCGGTTGAGGGACTGCTTCTCCTTCTCCCAGCGGGCGGTCAGGCCCCGCAGCTCCTCCTCCTTGTCGGCGAGGTCGCGGCGCAGCTTCTCCAGCCGCTCCCGGGAGGCCGGGTCGGTCTCCTTCTCCAGCGCGAGCTCCTCCATCTTCAACCGGTCGACGGCGCGCTGGAGTTCGTCGATCTCGACGGGCGAGGAGTCGATCTCCATGCGGAGGCGGGAGGCCGCCTCGTCGACCAGGTCGATGGCCTTGTCCGGGAGGAAGCGGGAGGTGATGTAGCGGTCGGACAGGGTCGCGGCCGCCACCAGCGCGCTGTCCGCGATCTGCACCTTGTGGTGGGCCTCGTAGCGGCCCTTGAGACCACGCAGGATCGCGATGGTGTCCTCGACGCTGGGCTCGGCGACCAGCACCTGCTGGAAGCGCCGCTCCAGCGCCGGGTCCTTCTCGATCCGCTCCCGGTACTCGTCCAGGGTCGTCGCGCCGACCATGCGCAGCTCACCGCGGGCCAGCATGGGCTTGAGCATGTTGCCGGCGTCCATCGCGGAGTCGCCGCCGGCGCCCGCGCCCACGACGGTGTGCAGCTCGTCGATGAAGGTGATGATCTGGCCGTCCGAGTCCTTGATCTCGGCCAGGACGGTCTTCAGGCGTTCCTCGAACTCGCCGCGGTACTTCGCCCCGGCGACCATCGCGCCCAGGTCGAGCGCGACCAGCCGCTTGTCCTTGAGGGACTCGGGCACGTCGCCCTTCACGATCCGCTGCGCGAGCCCCTCGACGACGGCGGTCTTGCCGACACCGGGTTCACCGATGAGGACCGGGTTGTTCTTCGTGCGGCGGGACAGCACCTGCACGACACGGCGGATCTCCTGGTCCCGTCCGATGACGGGATCGAGCTTGCCCTCGCGTGCCGCGGCGGTGAAGTCGGTCCCGAACTTCTCCAGGGCCTTGTACTGGCCCTCGGGGTCCGAAGTGGTCACCCGGCGTCCTCCCCTCGCTTTCTGGAAGGCCTCCAGCAGCTTCTTCGCCGTGGCGCCCTGCCCGGAGAGTACGTCGCCGGCTGCGCCGCCCTTGGCGGCGGTGCCGATCAGCAGGTGCTCGGTGGACAGGTACTCGTCCCCGAGGTCCTTGGCGCGTTCCTGCGCGTCGGCGATCACGGCGAGAAGCTCACGGTTCGGCTGCGGCGGCGCGACGGTGGACCCGGCCACGCTGGGCAGCCCGGCCAGCACGCGCTCGACCCCGGAGCGTACGGCCGCCTGGTCGGCGTCGACCGCGGCGAGCAGGTCGGTGATGTTCTCGTTCTCCTGCCCCTCCAGCAGCGCGAGAAGCAGGTGGGCCGGGGTGAGGTCGGGGTGTCCCTCGGTCAGGGCCCGATTGCCGGCCGCGTTGATCGCGTCCCGGCTCCGGTTGGTCAGCTCGGCGTCCACGTTCGCGTTCTCCTCCTTGCGTCGTACCCAGTGCCGACTCAGCTGCCCACTCAGCCGGCTGACTCAAGCAACGTACACAAACTTGAGTCTATTCCACTCAAGGTGAGGGGCGGGAGAGTTCCACGCGGCTCACGCGGGGGCCGGGTACCCCGGCTGGAGGGGATGGCGCCGGGGCGGGCCGGGGCGGCGCCGCGTCCGGGGGCCCCGGAAAGCGCACGACCGGTCGGTAAGGACATACGAACGGCCTGTGAATACGTACGGGCGAGCGGCTATTTTCGGCCAGGGTCGGATGCGCCCGGATGCGTTCGGAGACAGCCGAGATCCGGTAGGTGTCCTGAAATATCCCGCAAAACTGCAGCGGCGTCACCGTGTTCAGGTCACGGTGACGCCGCTGCGGGGGGAAGCACCTGAGCGATCTGTTACGACGGGGGAATCGCGTCAGGCACTGCGGGGGGTGGCTGAGATGGTCCGCGTGACCGGGGCGTCCGGCTCCACCAGACGATGGTCACGCTGGTCCAGGTTCACAAAGATCATTCCGTATCGGATGGCACACCGCACGGGCTGCGGGGCACCCCGGGGCTTGCGCAGGCACCGGTACGCCCGTACGTCCTCGTCCTCGTCCCGGGTCACGACGACCGGTTCACCGAAGACGGTCACCATCAACGAGTCACCGGCGTGGGGGATCGCGGTGGCCAGGTCGATGAAGTGCCAGCCGGAGCGGTAGGCGGTCGCCATTTCGCGCCGGAAGGAACGGTCGTCCGGTGGAGTGGTCACGTCAGCTCCCGGCTTCCTGTGTCGCAGAACCCGCCTCACTGGTGACACCGTTGGAGTTGACTGCCACGGACGGCCACACGGTGTTCGCCCGAATCTCGTCCTTCGCGTCGGAGAAGCCACCCAGCACTCCGAGGGCGACGGCGGCGGAGAAGGCGGCGACAAGCACCGAGCGAAGCATTCTGTTACGCATAGTCGGCTTCGTCCTCACTTGAAGGTCCCCTTTTCCCCCGTCGAGTACGACGATGGCTCATTCGGGCACGTCATGGCCACAGAATCGATGCATCATGTTCCTGCATGTTCAGGACCCTGGGGGGTGGAGCTTTGCCAACGAATCGCACTAAAGGGACACATCCTCATCCGATGACGGAGTTGTGCGAGGAGGGCAGCCGCCTTTACGCCACCGCCCTGCGGTCCGGACGCGTCCCCCGCGGCGACGTGGAGGCCGCACCCTGCCTCATGGAGCTCGCCCTTCTCCACCCGGACCCGGACGACCCGGACCTGCTGCGACCCGTACCCCCGGCGGTGGCCCTGGCCCAGCGGCTCAACCCCCTGGAGCGCGAGATAACCGAGCGCCGGCGGCTGTCGGTGCGACTCGCCGACACCTTCGAGCCTTTCATGGCGCTCAGCAATCAGGCCACCACGACCAGCGACGCCCTCATCGTGCTGGAAGGGAGCGACCGGATCAACGCGGCGCTCAACCTCGCCACCTCCCAGTGCCGGACCGAGGTGCTGACCCTGCAGCCGAGCGGCCGCGTCTCCGAACTGGCCCTGATGCGAGGTCTCGAACGCGACCAGCCGCTGATCGAACGCGGGGTGCGCATCCGCACGCTGTACCAGCACACCGCGCGCTTCAACCCCGAGAAGCTGGCCTACGGAGACAGGCTCTCCAACGGCAAGGCCGAATACCGCACCACCGACGAGGTGGTCGAGCGGATGATCATCTGTGACGAGACGGTCGCCTTCGTCCCCGCCCGCGAGGACCAGCAGGTCGCCCTCGAACTCCGGCACCCCGGCCTGGTCCGGCATCTGATCAAGTTCTTCGAGTACATGTGGGACCGCAGTGTCCCGATGACCGCCGGCGCACCCTACGAGGCCGCCTCCGACGGCATCACCGACATCCAGTACGCCATCGCCAAACTCCTCGTGGAAGGGCACGTCGACGAGGCCATAGCCCGCCGCCTCGGCATGAACGTCCGCACCTGCCGCGCCCACATCGCCAAGCTGGCCACGGCCCTGGGCAGCGGAAGCCGGGCCCAACTCGGCTACCTGATCGCGCAGTCGGGAATCCTGGAGCACGAGCACGAACACTGAGCCGGGAGGGAGGACTGCGGTGACCCCCGCAGGGCATCCGGAGCACGGTGTGGAAGACCTCTGCGCCCCCGGGAGGCAGCTGTACGAACGGGCCCTGCGCGACGGGCAGGTGAGCGGCGCCGAGGCCGACGCGGCCCCCTGCCTCGTCGACTTCGGTCTGCTGCGCCCCGCCGTCACGGACCCCGCCCGGCTGGAGCCGGCCTCTCCGGCCGCCGCCCTGCACCGGCTGCTGCGCGCGGCGGCGGAACGCGTCGCCGACGAACGGCGCCGCGAGGCCCGGCTGACCGAGACGTTCGAGCCGCTGATGCGGATCGACGAGCGTCGCGCCGCGGGCACGGACACCCCGACGCTCAGCATGCTCAGCGGTACGGAACGCATCAACCGGGCCATCTCCGAGGCCACGGCCCACGCCGACCGGGAACTGCTGTGCGTCCAGCCTCGGGCCGGCCAGCACGGGCGGCGCGGCGACGCCTCCCGGGTGATCGCGCTGGAGCGCGACCAGAAGGTGCTGGACCGCGGTGGCCGTATCCGCACGCTCTACCAGCACACCACCCGGCACATGCCCGCCATCCTCGCCTACCACGAGCTGCTGCACGGAGACGCCGAGGCCCGCACCCTGGACGAGGTCCCCGACCGCCTGATCGTCGTCGACCGCACGGTCGCCTTCCTGCCCGCCAACGAGGACGGCACGCTCGCGCTGGAACTGCGCCACCCGGCGCTGGTCGACTACCTGGTCACGGTCTTCGAACGCCTCTGGCGCCTCGCCACCCCCATGCACCCCCGGGCGGCCGAGCAGCCGGCCCGGGGCGGCGTCACCCACCGCCAGCGTGCCATCGCCGCCCTCCTGATCGAGGGCCACACGGACGCCGTCATCGCGGAGCGCCTCGGAATGAACGTCCGCACCGCCCGCGAGCACATCGCCAAGCTCGCCGCCCTGCTCGGCAGCGAGAGCCGGGCGCAGCTCGGCTATCTCATCGGACGGTCCGCGATCCTTGATCCGGAAGGGTGAGGCGGGGGATCTGCCTCGCGTCGCCCGGCCGTGGCGGTCCGTCCAGCCCGACCTGGGCGATCCGGACCCCCAGCTGGGTACGGCTGGCCGCGCCCAGGGTCTCCGACAGCCGGGCGATGTGGGCCCGGCAGGTGCGGACGCTTATCCCCAGCCGTTCCGCGATCACCGCGTCCTGGTGGCCCTCCGCCAGCAGGGCCGCGATGGACTGCTCCCGGTGGGAGATGCCCTCGATGCCGGTGTCGGGCAGGGGGGCGGTCAGCGGGATCGCCAGGCGCCAAAGGCGTTCGAAGACCGTGACCAGGTAGTCGACCAGCGCCGGGTGGCGCAGTTCCAGGGCGAGGGTGCGGTCCGCGGTGGCGGGGATGAAGGCGACCGTGCGGTCGAAGAGGATGAGGCGTTCGATCACCTCGTCCAGGGTGCGGGCCTGCACCGCGCCGCCCATGAGTTCGAGGTAGTTGATCAGACCCTGGCCGTGCCGGGCCACGTGCGTGTACAGGTCGCGCATCCGCACGCCGCGCCCGCGCAGGTCCAGCGCCCGATGCAGGCCCTCGGTCAGCTCGTGTTCGGGGCGGATGCCGCCGGGCTGCACGGTGAGGACCTCGGTCGTGCACGCCTCGGTCGCCTCGTCCATCGCGGCCTGGATACGGGAGAGGCCGTCCAGGACCCGGATCGCGCTGCCCTCCGCGGCGGCGGCCCGGGGCCTCGGTCCGCCGAGACGGGCGTACCACTCGAAGGCCTCGACCGCCGAGCCCACCCGGCGCTGGCTCGCGCTGACCTCGTCGTACAGGCCGCGCAGCAGCCGGGTCATGACCTCCTGGGGAGCCGTCGGAACCAGCCAGTCCATGTCGTCGGGGTCGGGGTGCAGCAGGGCCAGCTCCAGCAGGCAGGGGACCGCCTCCGCGTCGCCGCGGGGCACGCGGCCGCGCCGTACGGCCCGGGAATACACGCGATCCCCCGCGTCGCACAGCCGGTCGGCACCGTGTGGGTGCTCCTCCGTCCCGTGCCCGGTCATCGCCCCGTTCCACCCCCGGTTCCAGCGTCTTCCGCAGCGCAACTATGCGCGGACCGGACCGGCTCCGCAACACGGCTCCCCGCGCCACCAGCACCGAGAAACGGCCATACGACCTGTTATCTCCGGGCCTTGGGCAAGCCCGTTGCCAGGCTTTTACCGGGCCCCTCACCGGGCCGTCTCCGCGCTCCTCACCACAGGCCGGTGAGGATCTCCCGTACCCCCGAACGCCCCCCGGAACCCGCCCCGCCCGACTGCCTGGGACAGACCCCGGCAACCTCCACCGCACCCCCGCAAGCCGGGCCGCTCCTTCGCACCCGGACCCCTCCGTTCCGCGCGTGAGCTGCCGGAAATACCCGAGTGATCGCCGCGTTACGAACCGCACTTAACGTCAGGTCATGGCGGACATATTTGACGCATACGCGCTGGCCGACGCGTGGGACGAGATGTTCGAGCGGCCGGGTGAGGTCAGGCCCGCCTATGAGCCGGTACTGACGGCGCTGCAGCCGATCGAGCCGAGCGAGCTGCGCTTCCGGGCCGACCAGATGACCCGGGCGTTCACCGACCGGGGCGTGACCTACGCCTTCGCGGGCGAGGAGCGGCCCTGGCCGCTGGACCTCGTGCCGAGGATCCTGGACGCCCTCGAATGGGATCTCATACAACGCGGGGTGAGCCAGAGAGTCAGGGCCCTGGAGGCCTATCTGGCCGACGCCTACGGGCCGGCCCGTGCCTTCGAGGAGGGGGTCGTGCCCTGGCGGCTGCTCCTGAACTCCCCCCACTTCCATCGCGCGGCCCACGGCGTCGAGCCGCCGGGCGGCGTCCGCATCCATGTCGCCGGCATCGATCTCGTCCGGGACGAGGCCGGGGACTTCCGGGTGCTGGAGGACAACGTGCGGGTGCCCAGCGGGGTCTCGTACGTCATCGAGAACCGGCGGGCGATGACCCGGGTGTTCCCCTCGCTCTTCGCCGAGCAGCACGTCCTGCCCGTCGACGGCTACTGCCACCGGCTGCTCGCCGCCCTGCGCGCCGCCGCGCCGGACGGCACCCAGGATCCGCGGGTGGTCGTGCTGACGCCGGGACCGAACAACGCGGCCTACTTCGAACACGCCCTGCTGGCCCGGCTGATGGGGGTGCAGCTGGTCGAGGGACACGACCTGGTCTGCCGGGGCAACCGGGTGTGGATGCGCACCACCCGGGGCGAGGTCCCCGTGCATGTCGTATACCGGCGCCTCGACGACGACTTCCTCGATCCGCTGCACTTCCGCCCGGACTCGGTGATCGGCTGCCCCGGCATCATGGGCGCCGCCCTCGCGGGCAACGTCACCCTCGCCAACGCGGTGGGCAACGGCATCGCGGACGACAAGCTGCTGTACACGTACGTCCCGGACCTGATCCGCTACTACCTCTCCGAGGAACCGATTCTCCCCAACGTGGAGTCGTTCCGGCCGGACGAGCCGGGCCAGTTGGAGGCGGTGCTCGACCAGATCGACCGGCTGGTGATCAAGCCGGTCGACGGGGCCGGCGGGCAGGGCATCGTCATCGGCCCGAAGGCCGACCGCGAGACCCTCGAACGCACCCGGGCGGCCGTCATCGCCGACCCCCGCGGCTTCATCGCCCAGCGCCCGGTCGCCCTGTCCACCTCGCCCACCCTCGCGGGGGAACGCATGGCACCGCGCCACATCGACCTGCGGCCGTTCGCCGTCAACGACGGCAACGACGTGTGGGTGCTGCCCGGCGGCCTGACCCGGGTCGCCCTCCAGGAGGGCAACCTGATCGTCAACTCCAGCCAGGGCGGCGGCTCCAAGGACACCTGGGTGCTCGCCGAGGGGCCCGCGGCACAGCCCGCGCCGGTCAGCGCCGGCGCGCTGCCCGCGGTGGCCCCGCGCCAGCTGGGACCCGACGGCGCCCCCGCCGTCGTACAGGAAGGGGCGCAGCAGTGAGCGACGTGATCCTCTCCCGGATAGCCGAGGCCCTGACCTGGACCGGCCGTTATGTCGAGCGGGCGGACGCCACCGGCCGCATCCTCGACGCCTATCTGCACCGCATGCTGGAGGACCCCTGGCGCGACGAGGACGTGGCCTGCCGGTCGTTGTACGCGATCCTCGGCGTCGACGCGGGCGACGAGCCCGTCGACATGCAGCAGGTGCTGGACCAGCTGGCCTTCGACGCCCGTTCGACCGGCGCGATCGAGGGTGCGCTGGGCGCGGCCCGGCTGAACGCGCGCAGCGCCCGTGAGGCGGTGTCGTCGGAGATGTGGGAGTGCCTGAACTCCACCTGGCACGCCCTCGCCGACCAGCGTCTCGCGGCCCGCCGTACGGGCCCCTACGGCTATCTCGAACTCGTACGCAGCCGTGCCGCCCTCTTCTTCGGCCTCGCGGACTCCACCATGAGCCGGGACGACAGCTGGCGTTTCGTCGTCCTGGGCCGAAGCCTGGAGCGGGTGGACATGACCGTACGACTGCTGTCGGTACGGGTGCTGGACGCCGCCCACGCCCCCGACTGGCCGACGCTGCTCAGCGCGTCCGGTGCCGACGAGGCGTACGCGCGGGTGTACGGCGGCTTCGGCGACACCCCGCGGGTGGCCGAGTTCCTGCTGCTTGACCGCTATTTCCCGCGCTCGGCCCTGCACGCGCTGACCACCGCCGAAGAGTGCCTGGCCGCTCTCGGCCGGCCCCGCCAGGACCCGGCGCGCCGCCCGATCGGCCGGATGCGGACCCGTCTGGAGTACCTCGACTCGCAGACCATCAAGGACCAGCTGCCGGACCTCCTGCGGGAGCTGCAGCAGTCCTGCATGGACTCCGCCGAGGGAGTGGCCGAGCGGTTCTTCCCCTACCGGGGGCCCGTCGAGTGGGCCCAGGAAGGAGCCTGAGATGGCTCGTCGCCTCCGCATCCGGCACGTCACCCACGTCTCCTACGCCCAGGCCGCGGTCTCCTCGCACAACGAGGTCCGCATGACCCCGCTGACGCTGCCCCGCCAGACCACCCTGGACTCCCGGGTCACCGTCAGCCCGACGGCCACCACCTGGTCCTACTGGGACTACTGGGGCACCCAGGTCACCGGCTTCGACCTGATGGACCCGCACGGCGACCTCACGATCACCGCCTCCAGCCTGGTCGAGACCCACACCCCGGACCCGCTCCCGCAGGCACCCGACTGGCCGGAGATCGCCGCCCACACCGCACGCTCCCGCCTGCTGGAGTTCGCGGGCGACACGCCCCGTACGAAGCTCCCCGCCGAACTGGTGGAGCGGGCGAGGGACGCGGCGGCCGGCCTCGACCCGCACCAGACCGCGGCCGTCGTGTCGTCCCTGGTCGCCGACCGGGTCTCCTACCTCCCCGGTTCCACCGGCGTGACCACCTCCGCCGCCGAGGCGTGGGAGCAGGGCGCGGGCGTCTGCCAGGACATCGCCCATGTCACCCTCGCCCTGCTGCGGGGCCTGGGCCTGCCGACCCGCTATGTCTCCGGCTACCTCCACCCCGAGCGGGAGGCGGAGCTGCACCGCCCGGTCGCCGGGCAGAGCCACGCGTGGGTCGAGTACTGGGCGGGCGACTGGTGCGGCTACGACCCCACCAACCGCACCCGCGCCGACGATTCCCACGTGGTCGTCGGCCGGGGCCGCGACTACGACGACGTCACCCCGCACAAGGGCATCTACCGGGGTGTGGCGGGGGGCCTTCCGGAAGTGACGGTGGAGTTCACGCAGGTGGCTTGAAACCGGGCACCTGCCACCTGAACCAATCTCCTGTTTGCCTTAAGCCATTAGGAAGATGCACTATGTCTTAAGGCAAACAGGAGGGCATTCATGGTGCGCGCAGGGCTGACTCCCGAGCGGCTGACGCGGGCGGGGGCCGAACTGGCCGATGAGGTCGGGTTCGAACAGGTGACCGTCTCGGAGCTGGCCCGACGGTTCGACGTCAGGGTGGCGAGCCTGTACTCGCACGTCCGCAACTCCGAGGACCTGAAGACCCGGATCGCCCTGCTGGCCCTGGAGGAACTCGCCGACCGGGGCAGCGCCGCGCTGGCCGGACGGGCCGGCAAGGACGCCCTGACCGCCCTGGCCGACGTCTACCGCGACTACGCCCGCGAACACCCCGGGCGCTACGCGGCGACCCGCTTCCCGCTCAGCCCGGAGGCGGCGGCCGGAAGCGCCGGGCCCAGGCACGCCCACATGACCCGGGCGATCCTGCGCGGCTACGAGCTGACCGAGCCGGACCAGACCCACGCGGTCCGGCTCCTCGGCAGCGTCTTCCACGGCTACGTCAGCCTGGAACTGGCGGGTGGTTTCAGCCACAGCGCCCCGGACAGCCAGGAGAGCTGGACGCGCATCCTGGACGCCCTCGACTCCCTGCTACGGAACTGGCCCACCCCATGACCTGGATCACCACCCCCCTCACCGCGGACCTGCTGCGCGGCGCCCTCGACGTCGAGCGCACCGCGCACGGTCTGCTCCCCCACCGACTGCCCGCCTGGGCCCGCGCCCAGTGCGCCGACCCGCAGCTGGCCATGGTCGAGTCCCAGCCCTCCGGTGTACGACTGGCCTTCCGCACCCGGGCCACCGCCGTCGAGCTGGACACCCGCCCCACCAAGCGGGTCTACGTCGGCGCCCCGCCCCGCCCGGACGGCCTGTACGAACTGCTCGTCGACGGCCGCCCGGCCGGCCGGGGCAGCGTGAGCGGCGGCGACACCCTCACCATCGACATGGCCGCCGGAACCGCCGAGCACGAGTCCGGGCCGCCCGGCACCGTCCGCTTCGCCGGCCTGCCGGAGACCGACAAGACCGTCGAGATCTGGCTGCCGCACAACGAGACCACCGAACTGCTCGCCCTGCGCACCGACGCCCCCGTCGAACCCGCCCCCGACCCGGGCCGCCCCGTCTGGCTGCACCACGGCAGCTCCATCAGCCACGGCTCCGACGCCGCGGGCCCGACCACCATCTGGCCGGCGCTCGCCGCGCGTCTCGGCGGGGCCGAGCTGATCAACCTGGGCCTGGGCGGCAGCGCCCTGCTCGACCCGTTCACCGCCCGGACCATGCGGGACACTCCGGCCGACCTGATCAGCGTCAAGATAGGGATCAACCTGGTCAACGCCGACGTGATGCGGCTGCGCGCCTTCACCCCGGCCGTGCACGGCTTCCTCGACACCATCCGCGAGGGGCACCCCACCACCCCGCTGCTGGTCGTCTCGCCGATCCTGTGCCCCATCCACGAGGACACCCCCGGCCCCAGCGCCCCGGACCTCAGTTCCCTGAGCAACGGACAGCTGCGGTTCCAGGCGATGGGCGACCCGGCGGAACGCGCGAGCGGCAAGCTCACCCTCGGTGTCATCCGGGACGAACTGAACCGGATCGTCACCCAGCGATCGGCCGACGACCCGAACCTGCACCACCTCGACGGCCGCGAGCTCTACGGCGAACAGGACCACGCAGACCTGCCGCTGCCCGACAACCTCCACCCGGACGCAGCCGCCCACCGCCGCATCGGCGAACGCTTCGCCGAACTGGTCTTCACCAAGGGCGCCTTCGCCGAAAGTGCCGAGGCGGCCACGTAACAGGTCGGCCGGGCCGGCTACTTCAGCTTCGCCGCCACGCAGGCGCTCTTGAACTCGCCGGTGCAGATGTCGGACACCTTGTAGATGCCGTCCTCGACCACCGTGCTCCTGATGTTGCTCTTCGTCAGGGCGACCACGGGGACCAGCTGCGCCGGGATGTCCTTGTCAGTGGGGCTGTCGACGCGCTCCGAGGCGAGGGCCTCGAACTGGATGTCCTTGCCCTGGACCTTCGCCACGGCCATCTCCGCGGCGGACTCCGCCTCCTGCGGGTACGACTTGTACACGCTCATGTACTGCTCGCCCGTGAGGATCCGCTGCACGGCGGGCAGGTCGGCGTCCTGGCCGGTCACCGGCGGCAGTTCGGTGACACCGGACTCCTTCAGGGCCTTGATGACACCGCCGGCCATGCCGTCGTTGGCGGAGTAGACGCCGACGATGTTGTTCGCGCCGATCGCCGCGATGGCCTGCTTCATGTTGGCCTCGGCGTTCTCGGGCTTCCAGTCGACGGTGTCGTACGACTTGGCGATGGTGAGCTTGCCCTGCAGCTCGGAGAGCGCGCCCGCCTTGAACTGCTTGGCGTTGGGGTCGGTGGACGAGCCGTTCATCATGACGATCTTGGAGGACGTGTCGACGTTCGAGCCCAGCTTCTCCATGAGGGAGCGCCCCTGGACCTCGCCGACCAGCTCGTTGTCGAAGGAGACGTACGCGTCGATCGGGCCCTCGGCGAGCCGGTCATAGGCGATGACGGGGATGCCCGCGTCCTTCGCCTTCTTCACACCGCCGGCTATGGCGTGCGCGTCGACGGCGTCCAGCAGGATGACATCGACCTGGTCGTCGATCATCTTCTGCAGCTGCTGAGCCTGTGTCTTCGCGCTCGCGTCGGCGTTGGCGTAGTCGACCTTGCCCTGCTTGTCCGTGAGTTCGGCGACCTTGGCCTCGATGCTCGGGCGGTCGAACTTGTCGTAGCGGGTGTTCGCCTTCTCCGGCAGCAGCAGCCCCACCGTGATGTCGTTCCCCTTGGTCGGGCTCGCCTCACTGCTGCTTCCGCTCACTCCCAACGCACCGCAGGCGCTCAGGGACAGCGTGAGGGAACCTGCGGCGACTGCGATGCCGCTACGACGTGTACGGGTGTTCACTTGCGCTTGCCTTCCGAACGAGGGTGCGTATCGCGACCCAGGTGAGGGCAGCAAACGCTGCCTTCACCGAGCCGTCAAGGAGCTACCACTTATTGAGATAACAAAGTTAGTGGTGTGGTTCCTGTGAAGATATGGGTCATCCGGGG
The DNA here is from genome assembly GCA_000720805.1 of Streptomyces violaceoruber. Lineage (GTDB taxonomy): Bacteria > Actinomycetota > Actinomycetes > Streptomycetales > Streptomycetaceae > Streptomyces > Streptomyces cellulosae_A. The sequence goes on along the minus strand of JODI01000078.1, from coordinate 19,765 downwards.
TAGAAACAACGCCCAAAAGTTCCGTACAACCAAGTTCCTGCCTCGTCGGTCGTGATCGTCGACGGCTTCGCCGGCCGTACGACCTCAGGACCGAAGGACCGCATGAACCCAGTCAGACGCACGGCCGCCGCGGCCTCCACCGCCGTCGTGCTCGCCACCGCGGGCGGCCTGCTCACCACCGTCGCCGCCCCCGCCTCCGCCGCCACGACCTGCACCTCTCCCGTCTTCAAGCGGCAGTTCTACGCCAACACCGCCTTCTCCGGCACACCGAAGAAGACCGACTGCGACAGCGCCGTCGACCAGAACTGGGGGACGGGAGGGCCCAGTTCGGGCCTGCCCGCCAACAACTTCGGCGTCCGCTGGTCCGTCACCCGCGACTTCGGCTCCGGCGGCCCCTTCACACTCGCCGCACAGGCGCAGGACGGCATACGGGTCTACCTGGACGGCACCCGCAAGGTCGACGTGTGGAAGAACACGTCGACCACCGTGACGAAGAACGTCAACGTCACCATCCCCTCCGGCAAGCACACCCTCCGCGTCGACTACGTCAACTGGACCGGCGCCGCCACCGTCGAGTTCGCCTACACGCCCCGCACCTCGGCCACCGTCGACAAGGTCAAACCCCTTGCCCCGACGGGCACTTCCGTCGCCTACGACAAGACCACCGGCAAGGCGAAGGTCACCTGGGCGAAGAACCAGGAGATGGACCTCGCCGGGTACCGGGTCTACCGGCGCCCGAAGGGCACGGCGTTCCCCGCCAAGCCCCTCGCGACGACCACCTCCACGTCGTACACGGACGCGGCCGTGCCGCCGACGGGCAAGACGTACTACTACGAGGTCCGTGCGTACGACAAGGCGGGCAACGCGTCGGCGGGCAGCACCGACCAGCCCGTCACCCCCGTGGACAGGACACCGCCCGCCGCCCCGTTCGTCGAGTGGGACGCGTGCCCGATCGACCAGCCCTACGCGGCCCCGCAGCTCGTCACCACCGCCGAGAACGCGGCCGACATCGCGCTGTACGAGATGCAGCGGCTCGACACCGCCACCGGCAAGTGGGTCACCGTGTACTCCGGCGCCAAGGGCGCGATCTGCGACACCGGGTACCCGGCCGACGGCAGCAAGGTCACCTACCGGGGCCGGGCCCGTGACGCGGCCGGGAACTGGTCCGCGTACTCGGCGGCCACCACGTTCACCACCTCCGACCTGACCCCGCCGCCGGCCGTGGCGGAGGTCGGCGTCCGATACGCGTCGGGCCTTCCCCACCTGACGTGGTCCCCGGTCAGCGGGGCCGCCTCCTACCGGGTCGTCCAGTACGACCCGAAGACCGGCGGTTGGGTCGACGCGCTGCCCGGGGGAGGCACCACCACCGAGACCGACGTCGTGCCCCGCCAGCAGGTCGCGGTCGCCGACAGCTACCGGTACGCGGTCCGCTCCGTGGACGCGAAGGGCAACGCCGCCGCCCCGGTGGAGATCACGCTGAAGATGGCCGACCGGCCCGAAGCGGTCCCCGCCTACGCGATGACCGCGAGCCGCTTCGACGAGGGGGTGATGCTGGAGTGGTGGAGCGCCGACCCGTGGACCTTCGACGGCGGCAAGTACCTCACGTACCAGGTCGTCCGTACCGACACGGCGACCGGCGAGAGCACCACCGTGGACCTGTGCAAGCCCAACGAACTCTTCAACGACACGATGGAGCCGCCCTCGGTGGACTGGTGGTGGGCCGACGACGACGCCCCCGCGTACGCCGGCAGCAAGGTGCTGCGCGGCACCTGCTGGGACATCTCGGGAGCCTCGGAGACGACGTACGAGTACCGGGTCGTGACCGTCGACACGTACGGGCACACCTCCCAGCCCGGGCCGTCCGCCACGGAGACCACGCCGGACACCGAACGTCCGGCGCCGGTCGAGAACCTGACGGCGGAGCAGATCCCGCTCGGCGTCCGCCTCACCTGGACGCCGCCCGCCGACGACGACGTCACCGGCTACCGCGTCTGGCAGGGCGTCACCGACCCGGACACCGGCGAGACGGCGTGGAAGGAGAACTGCTGGGACGGCGACTCCTTGGGCCCCACCGAGACCCTCTGCCCGACGGTCCCCGACGGCGCCACCCACGTCTACAAGGTGGCCGCCACGGACGGCTCCGGCCTGATCGGCTCCAACGCCGGCCCCGAGGCCTTCCACCCGGCCGACGTCTCGGTCACCCTGCCCGACACCCGGCCGCCCGGCTGGACCGCGACCCAGGTGTTCGAGGACCAGTACCCCGAGCTGTACGTCCGCTGCGGCGAGACCGTCTACGACAAGCCGTGCGAGGACTACACGGAGTACCGCTGGGAGAAGTGGGACCCGGCCGCCGGCGCCTGGACCCCGTTCGCCACGGGCGACGTCCACGACCCGCGGTTCCACGTGGACAGGACGGTGAACACGGACCGGCTCGGCCTCTACTACTACCGGGCCGTCTACACCGACCCGGCGGGCAACGAGAAGGTCTTCGACGAGGAGGCCTACGGCATCTGGGACTCCTGGCTGTGACCGCACCACGCGAGTGATCTGACCGCACCGCGCACGTGAGCACGCGAAGAAGGGGCCCGGAGAATCCTCCGGGCCCCTTCTTCGCGCTTCACGCACGCACGTGTCAGTCCGAGGACTGCTGCCGCTTCGGCCGCCACACCACCAGCGCGCTGGTCTGCTGGACCTCCTGGTACGGGACCAGGTCACGGCGGTACGACGCGTGCACCGCCGCCTCGCGCTGCTGCATCGCGGCCGCCGCGCCGTCCAGGGCCGCCTGCAGCTCCGCGACGCGGGACTGGAGAGCGGTGACCTGGTTCTCCAGCTCGATGATCCGCTTGATGCCGGCCAGGTTGACGCCCTCGTCCTGCGACAACTGCTGCACCTGGCGCAGCAGTTCGATGTCGCGGGCCGAGTAGCGGCGGCCCCGGCCGGCGGTGCGGTCCGGGGAGACCAGGCCGAGGCGGTCGTACTGGCGCAGGGTCTGCGGGTGCAGGCCGGACAGCTGGGCCGCCACCGAGATGACGTAAACCGGGGTTTCCTCGGTCAGTTCATACGGGTTGCGTCGACGACCGTCCATCTGACTCATGCTCCCTTCGCGGCCTGGAACAGCTCCGCCCGCGGGTCCTCGCCCGCGGTCGCCTCGCGATACGCCTCAAGCGCTTCACGAGCATTCCCCGTGACGTCCTTCGGAACACTCACCTCGACGGTGACCAACAGATCCCCGCGAGTGCCGTCCTTGCGGACCGCGCCCTTGCCCCGGGCGCGCATGGTACGTCCGTTGGGCGTGCCGGGCGGAAGCTTCAGCGTCACGGACGGGCCGCCCAGGGTGGGCACCCTGACCTCGCCGCCGAGGGCCGCCTCCGCGAACGTGACCGGTACGGTCACCGTGAGGTTGTCGCCCTTGCGGCCGAAGACCGGGTGGGCGTCGACATGCACGGTGACGTACAGGTCGCCCGCCGGGCCGCCGCGTTCGCCGGGGGCGCCCTTGCCACGCAGGCGGATGCGCTGGCTGTCCATGACCCCGGCGGGGATGCGGACCTGCATGGTCCGCGAGGACTTGGCCCGTCCGCTGCCGTGGCAGACCTCGCAGGGGTCCTCGGCGATCAGGCCGCGGCCCTTGCAGTCCGGGCAAGGGTCGGTCAGCGAGAACCCGCCGCCGGAACCCCGCGCCACCTGGCCGGTGCCGACACAGGTCGGGCAGACCCGCGGGTTGCCGTTCTTGTCGCCGGTCCCCGAACAGGCCTTGCACGGCTGCTGACTCGACATCCGCAGCGGGACCGTCGCGCCCTCGATCGCCTCGGTGAAGCTGAGGGTGACCTCGGACTCGATGTCCTGGCCGCGCCTGGGCTGCGTACGCGTGCCCGTGCCCGCGCCGCCCCGGTTGAACAGGCCCCCGAAGACGTCACCGAGTCCGCCGCCGAAGCCGCCGGCTCCCCCGCCGCCCTGGGCGCCGCCTCCGAAGAGGTCGCCCAGGTCGAAGTTGAAGGAACCGCCGGCGCCCGGGCCCGGCCCGGGGCGGAAGCCACCGCTTCCGAACAGGGCGCGTGCCTCGTCGTACTCCTTGCGCTTCTTGGGGTCACCGAGGATGTCGTTGGCCTCGGAGATCTCCTTGAAGCGCTCCTCCGCCTTGACGTTTCCCTTGTTGGCGTCCGGGTGGAACTCGCGGGCGAGCTTCCGGTACGCCTTCTTGATCTCGGCCTCGGTGGCGTCCTTGGGGACGCCGAGGACCTTGTAGTAGTCCTTCTCGATGAAGTCCTTGGTGCTCATCCTCGACGTCCCTCCTTCCTTTTCGGCCTTGTCGGCCTTCTCGGTTCAAGCTCAGCCCTCGTCCGGGCCACCGCTCTCCTTGTCGTCGCCCTCTGTGCTCGTGTCAGCCCCGTCGCCCCCGTCGGCCTTGACGGTCTGGGCCCCCGGCTGCGGTTCGGCCACGGCCACCCGCGCGGGGCGGATGGTGCGCTCGCCGATCCGGTACCCGGGCTGCAGAATCGCCACGCACGTCGTCTCGGTGACGTCCGGCGCGTAGCTGTGCATCAGCGCCTCGTGGATCGTCGGGTCGAAGGGCTCGCCCTCCTTGCCGAACTGCTGAAGACCCATCTTGGCCGCGGTGGTCTCCAGCGACTCGGCGACGGACTTGAAGCCGCCGACGAGTTCGCCGTGCTCCCGGGCGCGGCCGATGTCGTCGAGCACGGGCAGGAGCTCGGTCAGGAGGTTCGCGATGGCGATCTCCTTGACCGTGATCCGGTCGCGCTCGACCCGGCGGCGGTAGTTCTGGAACTCGGCCTGGAGCCGCTGGAGGTCCGCCGTGCGCTCCTCGAGCGCCTTGCGGGCCTGGTCCAGCTGGGCCGTCAGGCCGGCGATCTGAGCTGCTGCGTCCCCGGCCGGGGCCGCCCCCTCCTCCGCGGAGGGGGAGGCGGCCTGCGGCTCGGCGTCGTCGGGGGTGGCGCCGGAGGGGACGTCAGGCTTCTCTTCGAAGCCCGGGGTCTCCTCCGTCACGCGGCACCGTCCTTGCGCTCGTCGTCCACGATCTCGGCGTCCACGACGTCGTCGTCGGCCTTGGCGTCACCGGCGGCGGCACCCTCCTCGGAGGCGCCGCCGGCGGCCTGCCCGGCGTCGGCGTACATGGCCTGGCCGAGCTTCTGCGAGACCGCGGCGACCTTCTCGGTGGCCGTACGGATCTCAGCTGTGTCCTCGCCCTTGAGGGCGTCCTTCAGCTCGGTGACCGCGGCCTCGACCTCGGTCTTGATCTCGCCGGGGACCTTGTCCTCGTTGTCCTTGAGGAACTTCTCCGTCTGGTAGACGAGCTGCTCGCCCTGGTTGCGGGCCTCGGCGGCCTCGCGGCGGCGGTGGTCCTCCTCCGCGTACTGCTCGGCCTCCTGGCGCATCCGGTCGACCTCGTCCTTCGGCAGCGAGGAGCCGCCGGTGACGGTCATCTTCTGCTCCTTGCCCGTGCCGAGGTCCTTCGCGGTCACGTGCATGATGCCGTTGGCGTCGATGTCGAAGGACACCTCGATCTGCGGGACACCGCGGGGCGCCGGCGGCAGACCGGTCAGCTCGAACATCCCGAGCTTCTTGTTGTACGCCGCGATCTCGCGCTCACCCTGGTAGACCTGGATCTGCACCGACGGCTGGTTGTCCTCGGCCGTGGTGAAGATCTCCGAACGCTTCGTCGGGATCGTGGTGTTGCGCTCGATCAGCTTGGTCATGATGCCGCCCTTGGTCTCGATGCCGAGGGACAGCGGGGTCACGTCGAGGAGCAGGACGTCCTTGACCTCACCCTTGAGGACACCGGCCTGGAGCGAGGCGCCGATGGCGACGACCTCGTCCGGGTTCACACCCTTGTTGGCCTCCTTGCCGCCGGTCAGTTCCTTGACGATCTCGGCGACGGCGGGCATACGGGTGGAACCACCGACGAGGACGACGTGGTCGATCTCGTTGATGGAGATGCCGGCGTCCTTGATGACGTTGTGGAACGGCGTCTTGCAGCGCTCCAGCAGGTCCGCGGTCAGCTGCTGGAACTGGGCGCGGGTGAGCTTCTCGTCCAGGTGCAGCGGGCCCTCGGCGGACGCCGTGATGTAGGGCAGGTTGATCGAGGTCTCGGTGGAGCTGGACAGCTCGATCTTGGCCTTCTCGGCCGCCTCGCGCAGACGCTGCAGCGCCATCTTGTCCTTGGCCAGGTCCACGCCGTGACCGGACTTGAACTGCTGCACCAGGTAGTCGACGACACGCTGGTCCCAGTCGTCGCCACCGAGGTGGTTGTCGCCGTTGGTGGCCTTCACCTCGACGACGCCGTCACCGATCTCCAGGAGGGACACGTCGAAGGTGCCGCCACCGAGGTCGAAGACGAGGATCGTCTGGTCGTCCTTGTCGAGGCCGTACGCGAGCGCGGCCGCGGTCGGCTCGTTGACGATGCGCAGGACGTTGAGACCGGCGATCTCGCCGGCTTCCTTCGTCGCCTGGCGCTCGGAGTCGTTGAAGTACGCCGGGACGGTGATGACCGCGTCCGTGACCTTCTCGCCCAGGTACGACTCGGCGTCCCGCTTGAGCTTCTGCAGGATGAACGCCGAGATCTGCTGCGGGTTGAAGGGCTTCCCGTCGAGCTCGATCTTCCAGTCGGTGCCCATGTGCCGCTTCACCGAACGGATGGTCCGGTCCACGTTGGTCACCGCCTGCCGCTTGGCGACCTCGCCGACGAGCACCTCGCCATTCTTGGCAAAGGCGACGACGGACGGCGTGGTCCTGGCACCCTCGGCGTTGGTGATGACGGTGGGCTCGCCGCCCTCCAGAACGCTGACGACGGAGTTAGTCGTGCCCAGGTCGATGCCGACCGCACGTGCCATGGTGATCTTCCTCCAGCTGACTTGAGTGGAACGGACTCAAGTGTGCATGACGCTCAGCCTTCGGTCAACAGACCTGAGTCAGACAGACTCAAGTCTTATCCATCTCTTATACGCAAGGCTGCTCCGACCTGCGCCGTTACCGGGCCTTCGCACAACCGAACCAGACTTCCCACGAGGTCGTCGATCTCGCGGGCGCACCCGGACAGCACCGCGGAGGGCCTGCCCCGGGGGTCCTCGACGTCGTCCGCCTCCGGCGGGACCGGGGCCATGTGCCCCCGGCGGGCGGCGGCGGCCGCGACCACGGCGGCCAGGTCCGCGGCGCCGTCCGGCCGCCGCCCGGCCCCGTCGGGTTCCCCGCCGGCGAGCCGTACGAACTCCTTCAGCGTGAAGCAGCGCCGCAGCGCCGACGGCGCGAGCCGTACGGCCGCCTCGCGGTGCTCACCGGCGAGCCCGAGCACCAGCGCCGATTCCAGGACGAGTTGGGCCGTCAGCGGGCGCGACACGAAGCCGGACCCGTCGCCGCCCAGCCGCTCCAGCACCGCCCGGGTGGAGTGCTCCATGCCCGGGCGGGGCCACGCCTGTGTACCGGCGCTCTCCGGCCGCAGGGCCGAGCCGCGCGGCAACCGGGCGGCCAGCAGCCGCTCGGCGAGCGCCGAACGGTGCACGTTGCCGGTGCAGACGAACAGGACCCGAATCACCCCTCACCAGCCCCGGCGGGCATGGCCGCCTCGCCACGGGAAACCGACGTCCGGGGAGCGGGCAGCTCACCGTAGCCCCGATAGCCGTACCGGCCGCCATGGGAGACCGGAGCCATGCTGAAGACGGTGCCCAGGACGCGCACGCCCACCCGCTCCAGCGATTCGGCGGCGGCGCGCACCTGGTCCCGCCTGGTCCTGGCGGCCCGGACGACGAGCAGCGTGCCCTGGGCGAGCGACGCGAGTCCCACGGTGTCGGCGACCGGCAGCAGCGGCGCGGTGTCGACGATCACCACCTCGTAGAGGTCCGCCAGCTCCTTCAGCACCTCGTCCATGCGCGCGGAGGCGAGCAACTCGGTGGGGTTCGGCGGTACCGCGCCGCTGGCCAGCACCGACAGCCCGCCCGCGACCTCCTGCGTCACGTCGGCGATCCGGGCCTGCCCGATGAGCACGGTGGTCAGCCCGGCGTCCCGGACCAGACCGAAGGCCGGAGCCACGCACGGCCGGCGCAGGTCCGCGTCCACCAGGCAGGTGGAGACGCCCGCCTCGGCGAGCGAGAGGGCGAGATTCACCGCGGTGTTGGTCTTGCCCTCACCCGGCACCGAACTCGTCACCACGATGATCCGCGGCGGGTCGTCGACCTGCGAGAACTGCAGGTTGGTGCGCAGCTTGCGGAAGGCCTCGGCGCGCTGCGAGTGCCCGTCGGCGGCGACAAGCGGCTGCTTGGGGGCGTTCTTGTCGTACGGGATGCTGCCGAGCCCCGGCAATTCGGTGAACTCGGTCAGCGCCTCGACCGACTTGAGCGTGGTGTCGAGCGTCTCGCGCAACGCGACGACGCCGGCACCGAGCAGCAGCCCGGCGAGCACACCCGCGGCCAGGTTCAGCTGCGGCCGGGGCGAGACCGGGGCGACAGGGGCGACGGCCTCCTGGGTGACGCGCAGGGAGACGGGGGAGGCCTGCTCGTCGGCCCGGCTCTTGCCCTTGGAGCCGGACAGGTGCTTGGGCGTCTCCAGCCGCTCGACGACCGTACTGAACCGCTCCGCCACGGCATTGGCGATCCGAGCCGCACTTCGGGGCGAGGCATCCCGGACGGTGATGTCGATGAGCACGGTGTTGAGAGGGGCCTGGGCGCTGATCCGGGACGCCAGCTCCTCCGGCGTGGTGCGCAGCCCCAACTCCTTAACCACGGGAACGGTCACCTGCCGGGTCGTCACGATCTCGGCGTACGACTGCACCCGCGCCTGCGAGAAGCTCTGGCCCAGGCTCAGCTGGGCGGTGTCCTGCCCGGTGCGGGTCGCGACGAAGAGCTGGGTTCTGGCCTCGTAGACGGAGGAACTCAAACTCGTCGCGGCGAGCGCCGTCCCGACCGCGAGAACCAGGCAGACGGCGACGGTCGGCCAGCGACGCACGAGAGCCTTCAGGAAGCCGTGGAGATCCAAGCTGCACCCCTCATCGAACCGAGGGAACCACCCGGATTGGGATGTTCTGTTCCCTGTGGACGCAGCCGACCATAGGGACTCGCACGCACCGAGCGGGGGAGCCACCCTCATGCGGGGCCATCGTGGGGACAAGCGCTAGCCCGTCCGGGGACTTCCTTGCCGTGTCGCACCGAAGGCAGTCGTATATCCCACTTTTTCCATGTATTCAGGTCTGGATGACGGCCGACCGCCTGGCCTGAACCGAGTGGAGGAGAGTGAGACATGACGAGATCGCCCGGATGGCGAGGCGCACTGGCATCGGCCGCAGCGGCTACCGTGCTCATCGCCGCGCCGCTGGTGGGAGCGGGGCCCGCCCACGCCACGCCACCTGCGCCACATGCCGCGCCGTACCCACCTCAGCCCTTTTGCGTGACGGTCAGCGCCACAACTGTGCACCCCGGAGACACAGTGACCTTCCAGGGCTCGGGATTCACTCCCGGGCAGCAGGTCGACGTGCTGCTGAGGCCGCCCAACACCGTTCTGGGCACGTTCACGGCGGACGCGAACGGAAACGTCTCGGGCCAGGTGACCATCCCGCCGGGCACCAGGCCCGGCTACTACCAGTTCGCCCTGCTCAACCACGGCGGTTCCTTCCGGGTCTGCGCCGCCGTGATCAGGGTGGTGACCACGCAGACCCTGCGGGCGGTCCCGGGCGGACCCGCCGACGCGGCTCGCCAGAGCGGCGCACCCGTCGACGCGGCTCGCCAGAGCGGCGCACCCGTCGAGGCGGCGTACCACGGCGGGACGCCCACCCACTCGGGCCTCGCGGACACGGGCAGTGGGAAGGCTCTGGCACTGGGCGGGGCCGCGGCGGGGCTGATCGCCGCGGGCGGTGGCACGATGCTCGCCGTGCGCCGTCGCCGCAGTTCATGACGGACCGGGACACCGGTACGGCACCCAGGCGTCCCGGCTTCGGCCGGGGCGCCGTCCGCTTGCCGGGGACGGGACGTCGCCCCGACCGGGCACCCGTCCTGCGCCGTGCGCTCGGGTACGCCCTGCCCGGCGTCGCGGCGCTCGCACTGGCCGGCGCCGCCTGGATCGCGGGCACCGGACTGCTCGCCCGCACGGAACTGCTCGCGGCCCAGCAGGACCTCGACGCGCTGCGGCGGACCGTGACCATCGCACCGGCACCCGGCCCGGCCGGGGAACAGCAGCGCGCGGTACGGTCCGCGGCGGCCCACGCCGCGCGGGCCCACCGCCTCACCACGGGCCCGGCCTGGTACTGCGCCGCCCGACTGCCCTTCGTGGGCGGCCCGTTGCGGACCGTGCGCGGCGCCGCGTCCGCGGCGGACCGCCTGTCCGCCGACGTCCTGTCCCCCCTGGTGCGCGCCCTGCCCGCGCCGGGCGGCGACGACGGGATGGCGGGGGCCCTGGAGTCCTTGCGGAAACACGCGCCGGACGTCGTCCGGGCGGCAGCCGTCGCCACCCGGGTACAGGCCGACGTGCACGGGCTGCCCCGGTCCACGTGGCTGCCGGCGGCCGACCGGGCCCGGGCCGACCTCGCACGGCAACTCGACCGTCTCACCCCGGCGATGACCGACGCCTCCGTGGCGGCCCGCGTCCTGCCGTCCCTCCTGGGCGACCAGGGGAGACGCCGCTACTTCCTCGCGTTCCAGAACACCGCCGAGGCACGCGGCACCGGAGGGGTCGCCGGGGCCTTCGCGGTCCTGCGGACCGACCGGGGCCATGTGTCGTTCGAGCGGTTCGGCAACAACACGGAGATGGCGGCGGCCCGGGCGGACATCGACCTGGGCGCCGAGTTCACGGACCGCTACGCCGGCAGCGCTCCCACCCGCGTGTGGGCCAACTCCAACCTCAGCCCCCACTTCCCCAACGCGGCCCGCATCTGGGCCGCCGCGTGGCGCGACCACACCGGCGAACGCGTGGACGGCGCGATCGCCCTCGACCCGGCCACGCTGGCCCGTTTCCTGCAGGTCACCGGCCCCGCCCGCATGGCCGACGGCACCCAACTGACCGCCGACAACATCCTGGACGTCACCGAGCGGGCCAGCTACGCGCGCTACGACGACGTCACCCGGCGCAAGGCCTTCTTCGTCGACGCAGCACGCGCCGTCGCCGCGCCCCTGCTCGCCGCGTACACCGACACGCGCCGGCTCCCGGCCCTGTTCGCCGCCGTCCACGAGGCCCAGCGCGACGGCCGGCTGCGACTGTGGAGCGCCCACCCGCGCGAACAGCGGCTCCTGGAGACGCGCCCCTACGCGGGCACGCTCCCGGACGCCCCGGGGCCCTTCGCGGGACTGGTGGTGAACAACGCGGCGGGCTCGAAGCTGGACTACTACCTGGACCGGAGCCTGGTGTGGGAGGCGAACGGCTGCGTCGACGGCGGGCGCTCGGTCACCGTGACGGCGACCCTGGCCAACCGGGCCCCGTCCGCCGGCCTGCCCGGCTACGTCACGCTGCGGGAGGACCACCCGCCCTACCCCACCCGGCCGGGCGACAACCGGCTGCTGGTGTCGTACTACGCCGGAGCCGGAGCAGGCCTCACCGGCGCCACCGTGGACGGTCGCACCGCGCTGCTGGCGTCCGGCACCGAACGCGGCCACCCCGTGTACACGCTCGATCTGGAACTGCCCGCGGGCGCCCGCCGCACCCTGGTGCTGCACCTGTGGGAACCGCACGCGGACGGCACGCCGGTCCTGCTGCGCCAGCCCCTGGTGACGCCCCTGCGGGCCACGCTGAAGCCGGGCAGCGCCTGCCATACCTGAGCATGTGCGCCACGGCGGCGGCCTGGCGGGACTGAACCAGGCCGCCGCGTGGCACGACTTACGGGTCCTTTCACTATGAGCGCCCGATGAGGTCGCGTGGTCTGGTGCCTTGCATCGCAAGGCGCCGAAGAGCCCTCGTAGCGGAGCTACGAGGGCTCTTCGGCAACGCGGCGAGGTGCGGTGCCAGGCCGCGCGACCCGGGCGGGCATAGTGAAAGGACCCCTTACAGCGGTACGTCGCCGGATGTCAGCCGCGGCGGCTTCAGGGCAATGCGCGCCAAGTACGCCGGGTTGTTACGCAGGTAACGCCGCCACAGCCGACGAGGTTCTTTGAACAGCCGGAACGACCACTCGAGACCATGGCGCTTCATCCAGCTCGGAGCCTGCGGCTTGAGACCGGCGTGGAAGTCGAAGGCCGCTCCGACGCCGAGGAGGACGGGGGCATCGAGACGGTCACGGTGCTTGGCCATCCAACGTTCCTGCTTCGGGCAGGACAGGCCGACCCACACGAGATCAGCTCCGCTGTCGTTGATACGACGTACGACGTCCTCATCCTCTTCCGGGGTGAGTTCCCTGAAAGGAGGAGAGTGCGTACCGGCGATCCTCAGTCCGGGGATGCGGCGAACCAACTCCTGAGCGAGAAGTTCAGGAACCCCTTCCGCGCCACCGTACAAGTAGGAGGACCAGCCGAACTGCGCGGCCCGCTCCAGAACCGAAAGCATCAGGTCGGCGCCGCGTACCTGACGCATCCAGGACGCACCGGCCCGGTGACCCGCCCATACCATGGGCATGCCGTCGGGGACGGTGAGTCCGGAGGTGTTGTGGGCCCGACGAAGGGCGGGATCGCGCTGGGACTCCATGACCCCGTGGACCCCCGTGACGCACACGTAGGACCGCTCCCCTGTCTCGATCCACCGCGTGATGGCCTCGACAGCCAATTCCGGGTTCACCGCGCTGATGCCCACGCCGAGCACCTGGACCCTCATCCCTCGCTCGGACATGGTTCTCCTCACTGGTGTTCACCGACTCGCTCTCGAGTAAGAGATACGGCGACGCTCGAGGAACCTAACCGACATCCCCTGCCTCAGGGTGAAGCACACCAGTTCCTGATTAAGAGTCAATCGATCGGCTCAATCCCTGCGACATCCACAAGGTCTCCATCGAGAAGCGCGCTACGGGGTGATCCCGAATAAGTGTGATCGCTGCATTCCCACAACACGCAGTGGACAAGACAGATTCCGAGCCCGACACGCTGTTGGCGCTGAGCGATGGCGGCGACCCTCAACCCCACAAAATAGGTTGTGCACACGAGAGCAAGGTCGGAAGGAAGCGGGCTGCATATGCTCAACCGAGAAGCGACGGTAACTCGGTGCACAACCATTGATTCCCTTCCGGCAGTGCCTCCCCCCTCCACGCAGGCGGACTGCCCCGCCAAATGGATCGCGGGCAGCCTGATGGTCGCGGTCCTCATCGCAGGAGGCCGCTGGGTTTCCCACGTGCCGATCGGGCCCGTCTACATCAGCGACGTCCTGATGTGCGGTGCCGCCCTGTACGCCTTCCTGGCCGCCCTGACCAGGAAGGAGAAAACACTCACCTACGGCCCAGGAGTCCTGATCGCGTTGGTGATCCTGTGGGCCACTGTCCGCATGCTCACACCCGACGGCGCCCTGCGCGTGGCCGCTCGTGACGCCGCGCCCTTTGTGTACTGCAGCGCCGCCTACCTGTCCACCAGGGCCTGTCAGCGAGCGAGTGTGAAGGCCAGAAAGCGCACTGTCCGTCTACTCCACTGCGCGCTTCTGATTCATGCAGGATGGCTTGCGGCAGCACTTCTCACAAAAGACTTCGCATCGATGATGCCCCTACTTGACGGCGAGACTTTCAAGCTCCGGCCTGACTTCGACTCAGCCATGCTCGGGGTACTTATCGGACTGTCGATCATCCGAATTCGCGAGGGAAAGGTGTGGGCGAACGCATCCGTTGCTGGGGCCGCACTTTTTCTCTTGCTCTTCATGCAGACCCGAGCAGGCCTCCTGTCATGTTGTGCCTGCGTGGCCGCTGCTCTGATGCTCAGGTCTCGGAAGGGCAGCCGAATCACCGTCCGCACCATCTTGCTGGTTGCTGCGGCGGTCCTTGTGATGTTCGGCCTGCTCCCCAGCAGTCCCGCCGGTGAGCGCCTTATCGCCACAACCGGCGGCGTCGCGACCTCGCAAGAAGCCCGCAGCGCTCAGGGCACCACACGTGCCCGTCTCATCGCATGGCAGAGAGTCTTGGACTACACCCTCGACGATCCTGCCAGGACTGTGATCGGTGTGGGTTTCGGACCGGACTTCCTCCGTTTGTCCGATGGCGATCTGCCTCTGGGCCGTGGCATCGGGGTGCGCTCCCCACACAACTACTTGTTGGGTTGTTTCGCCCGCCTCGGACTGGTAGGCCTCATGTCCATCACGGCTCTGCTGAGCGTCCTCCTGGCAGTGGCGCTCTCGACACTGTGGGCGGGCCGACCCGATGAGCTGACGTCGATTTCCGTTCTCCTGGTCATCTCGATTCTCATCGTCTCCATGCTCGGCGTGGTCCTGGAATCACCGTTCGGAGCACTGCCCTTCTTCTGGGCGAGTGGAATTCTGCTCGGTATGCACCGGTCACGACGGGCACAGCGGGGCGATGGGCTCGGCTCATGAATCCGTGCTGTACATGTCCGTAGACGTCGACCGGTACCGATCCGTCGTCCTGGCCATGACCCGTCGCGACCACTACGAAGAAGTGCCGGCTCTCAGGACACGACGGGGCACTCGTGTACCGGGCGGCGTGCCTGCTCGTAGACCTCTGCCGTCCGGGAGGTCCATGCCCGCTCGGTGAAATGCTCCTCGTAGACCTGACGGCACCGGGACCTCAGTCGCGGAAATCGAGCAGAGGCCTCCGCCAGAACCGGGGCGAGTGGCTGCTCCCATCGTGTGACCAGGCCCGTGGCGCTCTCGTGCACCGACTCCGCAACCGAGGATCCCGCGAATGCGAGGACCGGAAGGCCCGCGGCCAGGGACTCGATGTAGACAAGCGGCATGTTCTCGTACACGCGGCTGCAGAAGACCATGCCACGCCATGAGGGCAACCTGCGACGCAGTTCAGCGCGCTCCAGGAGCCCGAGGAAACGGACCGACGAGGGAGCTGCGGCTCGGCAGGCGTCGGACAGGTCCCCGTCCCCGACGACGTCCAGCGGTACGCCGTCCGGCCACTGCCTGAGCAGTTCCAGAACGCCCTTCTCGGCCGTGAGCCGAGCGGCGACCACCCAGCGGCCTGCGTCGTCGGGTCGGACCTCGTCGTGCTGCGGCGCATCCACGAAGTTGGGTACGAGCGCCATGCGTTCACCCGGCACGCCGGCCCGCATATAGATGCGTCGACTCAGCGCGGAGAGCACAACCACGCGGTCGGCGCGACACAAAAGCGGGTCGGCGGCCGCCCCACGCCGTCCTGCCCAGGCCAGAGGCAGCGTCGCGACCCGTGAGCCCCGGTAGCAGCCGTGGCGAAGCCCGGCCCAGCGGTCGCCGTCCAGGCAGCGGGTGCACTCGGCACCTTCGCGGTAGAGAATCCCCGCGGCGCACAGAGGCCGGTAATTGTGCAGCGTCGCAACGAGCGGCCCCTTCCACTCCCGTACCCATGAACGACCGAAGTTCGGAAACAGGTTGTGGACATGCACCACATCCGGGGCGTACTCGCGCAGCCCGCGAAGCGGACTTCCGCCGCACCCGGCCGCCACCCGCACTGCGGCCCGCAGCGGGTACAGGGGATCCCGGGACAACTCGTCGGTGTGGGCGGCGAAAAGTTCGACCTCGTGACCTGCCGCACGCAGCGCCCGCACCTGGTCGCGTACGACCTCGTTCTCACCGCTGGGCTGCCCGGAGCCGTAGAAACTGTGGGCGACCGCGATTCTCACATGCCCTCCGTCTTCAGTCCGGAACGCCGACGCCGGTGAGGATCGGTGCACTCACGGAGTGTAACCGCCGCTCCCGCTGGACCGGCGGAAGCGCGCCGTAGCCGTGTGCGCCGGGCATGAGGTTCTGCTCATCGGGTGAACAGTTCCCTGCGGGCAGGCGTCGCGCGCCAGTCTCGATGGACAGCCATACACACTTGATCAGTCCCTTTTGATCCACCTTGGAGGGCGAATGTGGCTGTTCGGGGAGACCATGCCCGAGGGACCAGTGACAAAGCCTGTGCGGACACAGGCCATCCGGGAGCAGCCATCAGCCGGACATCGCACCGGCAAACCCATCTGGTACGCGCCGACCGCCGTCCTTGGCGACGCCATCGCCGCCGCCGTACCGGTGTACCTGGGCTTCGCGATGGGCCACGGTACGAATGCGACGGCGTACGTGATGGTGGCTACCGCAGCATGGCTGCTGGTACGCGGCGCACGGGGCCGCTACGCGGAACGGCACCTCGGTGAGCGCGTCGGCATCGGCCCCACGCTGCAGGACTGGCTGGTGCTGATCGGGCTGCTCGCGGTGGTCCGGGCGGCGACGGGCGAGGAGTCGCCGTTCCTGATCGCCATGGCCGCGCTGCTGCCCTGCGCCCCGACAAGCGCTGTCGGTCACACGCTGCTCCACCGTCACCTTCTCGCCCGCCGCCGCGATGGCCGCGCCGTCCGCCGGACCCTGGTGATCGGGCAGGCGAACGCCGTCGACGGTCTGGTGAGCCATCTCGCGCGGCGGACCGACCACGAGTTCATCGTCGTGGGAGTCTGCCCGATCGGCGACGACAATCCGCAGACGCTGGCCCCCATCGCCGCCCGTCTCGGCACGCAGGCACCTCCGTGCCCGTCGGCCGACTCCGCCCCCGTGCTGGAGGCGGTCCGACAGCTGGCCGTGGACGTAGTCCTCGTCGTACCGGGCCCGAGCCTGACCGGAATGCGCCTGAGGCGGCTGTCGTGGGCCCTTCACGGCGACGAGTGCCCGCTCATGGTCGTGCCGGGCCTGACCGAGGTGGCCAGGCGCCGGGTGGTTGTCTCTTCTGTGGCCGGCCTCACGATGCTGAACGTGGCCCCGCCCCTGCGCCACGGGCTCGCGATGCTCGTCAAGGCCGTGACCGACCGGCTGGGCGCGGCGCTGCTGATCGCGCTGCTCTCCCCGGTGCTCGCTGCGGTGGCCCTCGCCGTACGGCTCGACTCACCGGGGCCCGTAGTGCACCGACAGATCCGCATCGGCCGAGGCGGACAGCCCTTCACCATGGCGAAGTTCCGCACCATGGTCGTCGACGCGGAACGGCTGAGGCACCGCATGGCCCGCACCAACGAGCACGACGGCCGGATGTTCAAGATCCGCCGCGACCCCCGGCGGCCGACTGCTGCGCCGCTACTCCCTGGACGAGTTGCCTCAGCTCTTCAACGTGCTTCAGGGACGCATGTCCTTGGTCGGCCCGCGCCCCCCGCTGCCCGACGAGGTCGCCAGCTACAACGAGATGGAGCGGCGCAGACTTGCCGTCAAGCCGGGCCTCACCGGCCTGTGGCAGGTCAGCGGTCGCTCCGACCTCTCCTGGGACGAGACGATCGCCCTGGACCTCAGGTACGTGGACAACTGGTCGCCGTCCGGGGACCTGGAGGTCCTCGTCCGGACGGTGCGCGCCGTGGTGGCGGGCACCGGGGCCTACTGACGAGTGCCGACTCGCTCCGGAGGGACCCGCGCGGAGGCGGTCTGCCGCCGTGTCTCCGATGGCGTGACGGAAAGCAGGACGGCATGCACACATTGGACCGGCCGGGAACATCGGCCGACAAGCGCGCCGCACGGACGGAAAACTCGCCGATTCCTCTGCATGGCGACCGGCGTCTCGTCCGGCCCCCGGTGAAGGAATTTCCCGGCCATGTCCCGTGTCGCCATCGGAGCATCGCCTTGTTCGGTGTAGCACTACGGCAGTGACACACACCTCGATGACGGAAATCGGAGGCGATGCAGTGGACTTCCCTGCCTTTCCGCGCGTGCGGATTGTGGTGCCGACCAACGGCGAACGCCCCGGTTATCTCGAAGAATGCCTGGCCTCGATCAGGCGGCAGGAAGAACCCGTGGACCTGGTGATCGTCGGTCCTGCGGAAGCCGCCCCCCTCCTGCGCCCGGCGGCCGAGCGGCACGGCTGCCGCTTCCTCGTCGAGGAGCGGCGGGGGCTCAGCGACGCCATCAACCAGGGCTGGCACGGGGCCACCACGGAGTTTCTGGCCTGGCTCGGCGACGACGACCTGCTCACCGAGGGAAGCCTGGCCGCGGCCCTCGGGGAACTCGACCGAACCCCTGCCGCCAGCATGGTGTACGGCCAGGTCAGAGTGATCGACTCGGCCGGCCGCAGCCTCTACACGATGCGTCCGGGCACGTTCGCCTCCTGGTTCTTCCAATACGGCCAGAACTGGGTGGGCCAGCCCGGCTCCCTCTACCGCAGCGTTGCGGTGCGGCAGGTGGGCCCGCTCGATCCCACCCTGCGGTACGCGATGGACTTCGACCTCCATCTGCGTCTGCGGCGCAGCGGACGGATGGCCTACCTGCCGCGCCAGCTCGGGTGCTTCCGCGTGCACCCCACGTCGCTGACGGCGAACAATCCGGACCCGCGGGTCGAGGGACGGCACGTCATGCGCCGTTACCTCGGCCCGAAGGCCCGCCGCACGGAGGACTGGTGGTGGCCCCTCGCACGCTGCGTCAGCCGGGGATGGGGAACCTTCACGAAAATCGGAAGCCGGCGGTAATCGTCATTGGAATATGGTCTCTGCTACGTTTCCGGCATGACCCATTCCGTAACAATGCCCGGAAAAGCGGCGCCGAACAGTGTTGCCCAGGCGTTGCTGAAATACGCGACCGTGGCACACAACGGCTCCATTGGTCGTCGAGTGATCAGATCCTCGGCCCGGTACACTCGCCGTTTCTGGTCGGAGCACGGCGACCCGCTCGTGACCTGTCGAATCGCGGGGCAGGACATCGTGATGCCACTGTCACACGACCTGCCCGTCATTCTCTCCGGATGGCCGCACTATTCGCAGAACCTGGCACGTCTGACCGCCATGTCGGCGGCGGCCCGTCCAGACCTCACGATTGTGGACATCGGTGCGAACATCGGCGACACCGCGGTTCTCATGCGTGGCGCAGCCACCGTGCCGATCCTCTGTGTGGAGGGCGATGAGTTCTTCCTGGACTTCCTCCACCGCAACGTGGGGCAGTTGCGTGATGTCGAGATCGAGGAGGCGTACGTGGCCACCGCCGACGACGCCGACCGCACTCACACCGTCGTACGGCAGGCGGGTACCGCCGCGCTGGTCCCTCCGACGTCGGGTCTGAAGCCCGCCCGCCCCTTCCGGTCCCTGCCGGCCATCCTCGGTTCACACGCGCGCTTTTCGTCACCGGGGCTGGTGAAGATCGACACGGACGGGGCGGATCCACGCATCATCGTGGCGAACAGGGAACTGCTCGCTCGGGCGCGTCCTGTCGTCTTCTTCGAGTTCGCTCCCCTGTGGGCCGCCCGAACAGGGGACGAAAACCCCTACCGGGCCATCACGGCGCTCGCCGAGGCCGGGTACCAAGGCGCACTCGTCTACGCCAACACCGGCGAACTCCTGCTCGTCACCAGGATCACCGAGCCGCACGTGTGGAAGGACCTCGGTCGCTACACGCTGGCCCACGGGAACGGCTACTACTACGACATCGCGGCCTTCCACGCCGACGACGCGGACCTCTTCGAGCCTTGTGGGGATCGTTGAACGTCTGGTGCCAGATGAGTTGTGGGAGTTGTTCGAGCGGGTGGTGCCGCCTGCTCCGGTGACCTCGACTGGAGCCGGTGCGCGATCGACTCGGTGAACATGCGGGCCCTGAAAGGGGGGACCTGACAGGTCCGAATCCTGTAGACCGGGGCAAGAAGGGCTCAAAGATCCACTTGATCACCGAGCGGACCGATATGCCCTTTTCCATCGGCATCTCCGGCGCCAACCTCCACGACAGCCAGGCCCTCGAACCTCTCGTCCGTGGCATCCCGCCGATCCGCTCCCGCCGCGGGCCCCGCCGA
>JODI01000077.1 GCA_000720805.1 Streptomyces violaceoruber | reverse complement strand
TAAAGCGTCAGCCGGCAGTCAGCGTAGTCCGGTCTCACCCGCTGCCGGACAGTCCAACACCAGACGGCCTCGTCGACCACGAGGTGGCGGACACGTCGACCGTTCCCCATCAAGCCAGCCTAGATCGTTGGCCTGGACGAATGGCATCTCTTCTTCAGGCGACGCGGTCACCCACGTCGTGATCATTTATCAGACACGGCCTAGTACTCCAGCCGTAGTTCGGTGTCTGGGCTGGTCAGCGGCCTGAGTGTGGAGTGTAGCGGGGCGCCAGGTGGCTGGGACGGACTTCCCCACCGCGCCCCGGCGAATAGGCAGCCGCGCCGTTCGTAGTGGCTTTGGCGGGCGCGTGCCTGGTGGCGTCGTTTCCACCGTGACCAGGTCAGCGTGTGGTTGTGGCGTGCGGGGTGGTGCGGGGGGTCAGCTGCCAGGAGACGGCGGATCTCGGCTGGTGTGAGGTCCACGAGATCGGGCGTGTCGTCGCCGGGGCCCCCCTTTCGCGTTCCTGGGCGGCGATGGCGGCGAGGAACGAGCGGGCGAGCATGGCGAGGGTGATGTGCCGGTACCAGCCGGTGTAACGGCGGACCTCGTACTCGTCGAGGCCGCACTCGTTCTTCGCGGACTGGAAGCATTCTTCGATCTTCCAGCGGCATCCGGCGATCCGGGCCAGGTCGGCGAGGGTGGCGTCCAGCGGAGCGCTGGCCAGGAAGTAGGCGATGTCCTTGGGGTCGGTGATGCTGCGGCGGGCCAGCATCCACCGCCTGCGGGTGGGCTTGTCGCCGTCGCGTTCCCTGACGACGGGCAGGAGGGCGCCGGCCCAGTCGTAGCAGCGTTCGCCTTTGGCTCCGGGGCCGGCGGACAAGCGCTGCCATGCCTCCGGCGGGGCCTCACGGCGGATACGGTCCTCAATGCGCGGGCCGTGGACCTGCTGGGACTTGGGGACGGCCACGACGTAGTGGAGCTTCAGGTCGTCTTCGAGGAAGCGGCGGAAGCGGCTGTCCTGGCCGTAGGCGGCGTCCGCGGTGACCCAGCGGAAGCGCAGCGGGGAGGCATGGGGCGGATCATGTCGCGGGCGAGGGCGTTCTTGGTGGCGAAAGTACGGTCGTCGGGGATGTGGGCGGCCTGGCAGCGGTCGCGGTCGTCGGTCCAGGACCTGGGCAGATAGAGGTCACGGTCGACGAGGGCGTGTCCCCGCCGTGCCCGTGTACTGCCGCTGAACGCCGACCGACCGGCTGCCCTTCTTCAGGAACCCCGTCTCGTCCAGGACCAGCACCGCCTCGGGCTCGCCCAGACGCTCGACCACGTAGGACAGCACCACATCACGGACCTCGTCAGCATCCCAGCGGGCGGCCCCCAGCAGCCGCTGCGTCGACCAGGGCGTTGCGGCACCGGCCTGCTCAGCCAGCTGCCACCCGTTCTTGCGCGGCACGTCCGCCAGCAACCCCCTCACATAGGCGACCGCCGTCGCCCGCGGCTCCGACCGCTCAAAACACCCAGCGATCCGCGTCCCCAGACCCGCCAGCTCCGCACCCCAAAGCTCCACCTGATCCGAAGTCACCACACGACGATCATTGCAGGCAGGATGACCCACGCGGCAAGTGCCGCCGCGGCAACAGGGAGTCTCCGCATGGCTGACTACTATCCGTACCGAATCGCGACCAGGAGAGGGGACCTGACGCTGATCTGGCGGCCCGGGGAGGACGATACCCCCGATGAGCTCGTCGTTGACGGCCTCGGACGACTCCTTGCGTTCCACGACCGCAAGACGCTGCAGGAACACTGCGATCGCGACGGCTGGGAGCTCGTCTGGGAGGGCGAAGCCACTCTCGATCTGGACGTCGTACGGCAGTGGGTCGAGCACCCCGACCGTGACTTGGTCACGGCAGGACTGCTGCTGGACGCATGGAACTTCCTCGAAGACCTCTCCCACAGCCTGAAGACCGGCCCGCCCCTCCCCTCCCAAGGACCGATTCATGACAGCGCCTACGAAAAAATCATTGGATGACCAGTGTTCGCGGGGGCGAGTAGCGCACCTAGCTCCCTTCCGGCTGCTTCCTCCACAGGACTGATGCGGCCGATCCAGCGGAAGCGTCCCGATGCGTCGAAGCGGCCGAGCAGCACGGTGTCGGGAGGTTGTGGGCGATCCTCGAAAGGGCGGTCACCAGCGCTTTTCGTTCCATCATCTCTTTAATCGCCATGGTCTCGCCGTGCTGAACCTGGCGGCCCTGAGGCGCCGCAACACCGCGATCATCGGCGCAGTCACGGGGCTCCCCACCTCCTGCCGCCCACCCGGTCCTGCGACAAGGGAAACGCCTGCCACGGCTGCGACCACTTCGCCACCGACCGCACCTTCCTGCCGGACATTCAGCGCCAGCTCGTCGAGACCGAGTCCCTGATCGCTGCCCGGCAGGCGCGGCACCACGAACGCTACGGCGAGCCGATGAGCAAGGCCAACGTCTGGCTCGAACAACGACACGCCGAGATCCGCAGCATGCGCCTGGAGATCACCGCCCTGGAGGTCCAGCCCGCCGACAGCACGGCCGCGATCCGTGGCGCCGGCGTCCTCGGCCGCGACGCATACCAGGGCAACGCGAACTCCACTGGAAACAAAGGAACTTAAGGACCATGACCCCTCGCACAACGTCAGCAAAGTCGGCTGCACCCACCGATCCGGACGCCACCGGCGACCGGCGAGTCGATGCCCTGAGGAAGGCCGCCCGAGACAAGAGCGAGCAGGCCGCCCAGCGCGCGGAGGCCGGGATCCGTCGGCTCGTCAAGGACAACGAAGAGATCAACTTCCGGGCTGTCGCCCGCGCCGCCGGCGTCAGCCTCGACTTTCTCTACGCCCACGCCGACCTACGACGCCGGATCGAAACCCTCCGCAGCCAACAGCAGAGAACACCCCGCGCTCCGGCCGAGGCCGCATCCAGCGACGACGGCACGGTGATCCACACACTCACCGAGTCCCTGCGACGCCAGCGCACTACGCACCGCGAACAAGTCCAGGAACTCGAACAGAGGCTGGCCGCCGCATACGGCGAGATCCTCCGCCTGCAACGACGGCTCAGCGAGCGCGGCCGCCTGTCCGACTGATGGTCGTCGAAGCGGCCAGGTCACACCGGTGGCTGCGGATCGTACTGAATACCGCGGCGCACCTGACGCGCGCGTTCCGGAGATGACAGCCGGGCTACGAGGTGAAGAGCCATGTCGATGCCGGCCGAGACCCCCGCGGAGGTGACCATGTCACCGTCATCGACGAACCGCTCGTCGGCCCGCACGTCGATCGTCGGGTCGAGTTCCTTGAGCCGTTCCAACGCGCCCCAATGGGTGGTGGCCGGACGCCCGGTCAGCAGGCCGGCCGCGGCGAAGACCAGCGAGCCGGTGCACACGCTCGTCATGAGCGGAACCGACCGGCGCTGACGGCGCACCCACTCCAGGTGCTGGCTGTCGTTGAGCTGAGGCCGGGTTCCCCGGCCGCCGGGATACAGCAGGACGTCCAGCGCGGGCACGTCGTCCATCGAGTAGTGCGATCCGATCGTGAGCCCCTTCGAGCAGGTCACGGGCTTGCCGTCGGCGGAGAAGGAGAACACCGCCCACTCGTCCTCGGGGAAGACCCGCGTCCAGTAGGACAGGACCTCCCAGGGGCCGACCGCGTCCAACTCCTCCACGTCGGGGAACAACAGGA
Organism: Streptomyces violaceoruber; assembly: GCA_000720805.1. Taxonomy (GTDB): domain Bacteria; phylum Actinomycetota; class Actinomycetes; order Streptomycetales; family Streptomycetaceae; genus Streptomyces; species Streptomyces cellulosae_A. Next base: position 89,789 of record JODI01000077.1, on the reverse strand, counting down.
TCCCGATCTGCCGCACGTTTTCGTTGCTCATACAGCGATCCAAGCAGGCTCGATCTCGCGCAGCCACGAAGTTTCCGCCCGGCCCTCAAGCCGCTCTCACCCAGCACGTCACCGACGCGTCAGTAACGTTCCCACCAGGGCATACGCCAGTCCATTGAACTCCAACCTCAGATAACCGCAGGAGTTCGATTACAGCGTCAATCCCAACGTCGACCCTGCGGTCATCCACATTCTCGCCACCTGCGAATGGATCGCCAAGGGGCACCCGCTGTGTCTGCTCGGGGACTCGGGCACGGGCAAGTCGCACCTGCTGATCGCGCTGGGCGCCGCCGCCGCCATGGCCGGCTACCGCGTCCGCTACACCACCGCGGCAGCCCTGGTGAACGAGCTGGTCGAGGCGGCAGACGACAAGCAGCTGGGCAAGACCATCGCCCGCTACGGACGCGTCGACCTTCTCGAAATCGACGAACTCGGCTACCTCGAACTGGACCGCCGCGACCTCGGCGCCTGACCCCTGTCCGACCCCCGCTGGACCTCCGGCGCGGAAATGCTCTTCCAATTTCTCACGGAGCGTGAGGAGAAGAACAGCATCGCGATCGCCTCCTACGAAGCGTTCACCGGCTGGAGCCGCACCTTCACCGACCCGCGGCTCTGCGCGGCGATCGTGGACCGCCTCACCTTCAACGCCACCATCATCGAGACCGGAACCGAGTCCTACCGCCTGGCCAGGACCAAGGCCCGCGGCCGGGCCGCCACACGCGACACCGCCGGCTGAGCCGCTCACCAACAGACTCGAAGAGTCCGCGGAGGACAGACAAAGACGCTGGTCCCGGTCCCATGTCAGTGGCTGCCCCTACGCTTCCTCGCGATCACTGACGAGCAACGGAGAGGCTGCCGTGACCACCGAGGACAAGACCATGAAGCACATCGAGGAGGCCATGGCGCTGCAGCATGCAGGCGACCTCGACGGTGCTCGGCGGCGGTTCAACGAGATCTGGGAGGAGATCGCCCTGGACGGCGACCCGTTCCACCGCTGCGTCCTCGCCCACTACATGGCCGATCTCCAGCCGGATCCGCAGGACGAACTGACCTGGGATCTGCGCGCCTTGGACGCCGCCGCCTCGGTCACTGACGACCGGGCCAAACAGCACGACTCCTCCTTGGCCATCCGCGGGTTCTACCCGTCCCTGCACCTCAACCTCGCCGCGGACTTCCACAAACTCGGAGATACCACACAGGCCCGAACTCACCTGACCCAGGCCCAAGAGCACCTCGACGCGCTCAACGATGACGCCTACGGCCACGGCATCCGATCGGCAATACAGCGGCTCGCCAGCCAACTCGCCGAGGAAGACCCCACGACGCCGATGAGCGGCGAAACGAAGTAGTCGATCACGGCACACTGCCTCAAGTGGTCCCAGCGCAAGCCAATCCCCGGTGTCCTGTCTCATCGAAGGTTGACCGTTCTCACCGAACGTTGAGTGGCGCTGAGTTCAGGGTTTGTCGTCGTGATGAACCTGGTGCCGCTGCGGGACCTGCTCACGATGGACGCGGGCCAGATCGTCGGCAACCTGCTGGTGTTCGCGGCGCTGGGGTTCCTCGGCCCGCTGCTCGATCTGGGCGGGCTGACGAAAACCATAGGGGCACGTGACCTACGTAACACGCCATCCGGGAAACCCTTCTCTAGTTTCCCAACTCATAAAGATCGCAAGGTAGTTGAAGCAGCAGCGAAAGGATGGACCCTATGCGGAGGATAGTTAAAGCGGCAGTCACTGCCACCACTGTTGTTGCGGCAGCGGGTGTACTGGTTGGCGCGGGATCGGTAAACGCTGAGGCGGCGAATTCTGCGGATCCAAAGCCCACGACCGTTTGTACCGATGTCACAAGCGATGTAACCACCGTACGCGACAATTTCGTTGCCGTCGAGACCGCCGCAAATCACGACCAGCCGGATGGCCGCATATCGCGCAACGACCTAACGGCGGTGCAAAACTTGACTTCCCAATCTCTAGCCCTTCGGAACGCCGCCAACCGGATCCTAAACTCGCCTGGATACTTCGACCTGCTTGATACCGATGCGCATGGCGGGAATAGGGATGGCTTTATCTCGAGGAATGATCTACAGGCGGAACTCGACAGGATAAATCGCAATGCGCAGGAGATTGCGCAAATGCAGCGTCAATACCAAAGCTGCCTAGCCACTCTTGAGATAATGGGCCCCGCGTTCAAATGGCTTTAACCAACCTCGAATCGGTACCTAGGACGTGCACTTTTAGACCGTATCCTACGTGGTGAGGCGGAGTTATCGCTTGTAGCAGCAGAGGGCTGTTAGTACTCCAGTGCCACTTCGTAATTCATGTGCGGGACGCATCGGCGAGCTGTCGTGGTCTCGGCGGGCCTTGGCGTGGTGACGCGCGAGGCTACGGCGGACCTGCAAGTGGTGGTGGTCGCCGGTTCCGGTGTGTACCTAGGACGAGTTGCAGTGAATGCCGCATTCCGATTGTTCGGTGCGGCGGGGGAATGTAGCGTCGCGATCATGGAATTACTGACCGGAACTATCACTGACCAGGCGCCAGCGAACCCGGCCGCCACCGATGACATGCTGGCCACTCAGCCGGTCGGCTACTGGTGCGGCCTGACCCATGCGACCGTCACCCGGCACCTGCGTGATGCCATGGCAAAGAACGACGTCACGCAGTCGCAGTACTGGGTACTCAACCGCGTGAACGGCGGTCCCACAGCGCCGAGCCGCGAGGAGGTCGTCGCGCAGTTGACGCACCTTGCCGACGGGCCGCACGAAATCGCCAGGGTCGTCGACCAGTTGCTCCACCGCGAATGGCTCCGGATCGACGACGGGCAGCGCCTACACCTCACGGATGCCGGGGAGGCCGCCAGAGCGCGGCTCCGTGAGCTGGCGACCGAGGTACGCGCCGTGGTCCACCAGGGCATTAGCGACGAGGAGTACGTGGCCGCGCTCAAGGTACTGCGCAAGATGGTGGCCAATGTCGAGGGCGTCGGGGGCGCGTAGTCATCCGTTGTTTTTGCGCGCTTTCGTGACGGCCCGGGCGGGAGCGTGTGCGGCCACCCGGTGATCATCGGAGTTTGTGTGGACTCCTGAAGATCGTGCGGTGGCCGCGGGCCATAGCGTAGACCGCTGGCGGGCGATGTTCGACCAGGTCATGGCCCGGATCGCGAGGCGATTCGGGCGGGTGGAACCGAGGGCGACCGCCCGTGCCTATCTGCTCGGGCTGCTGTCGCGTGGCGAGCGGAAGAACTGCTGGCAGCTGGCCGAACAGGCCGGCCTGGCCAGGCCGGGGCCGATGCAGCGGCTGCCGCGCTACGCCCGCTGGGACGCCGACGCCGTCCGCGACGACATCCGCGCCTACGCCGTCGAACACCTCGCCACCGACGGGGCGGTACTGATCGTGGACGAGACCGGCTTCGTGAAGAAGGGCCGGTCTTCGGCGGGCGTGCAGCGGCAATAGACTGGTACCGCCGGACGCATCGAGAACTCCCAGGTGGGGGTGTTCCTCGCCTATGCCACCAGCCGGGGACGGGCACTGGTCGACCGCCGGCTCTACCTGCCTGAGCATTTCTGGTGCACCGATCCCGTACGCCGCCAGGCGGCCGGAATACCTGACGAAGTGCGGTTCGCGACCAAACCCCGCCTGGCCTGGGAGATGATCGCCGCCGCGCTGGACGCCGGGGTGGAGGCACCGTGGGTGACCGGCGACGAAGCCTATGGGCAGGACCCACGGCTCCGCGCCGCCTTGGAGGCACGCGGGACCGGCTACGTGATGGCCGTCGCCTGCTCGACCCGGGTACGGATCAACCACGGCCGCACCTTCGTCCGCGCGGACACCCTCGCTGAGCGCCTGCCCGCCACCGCCTGGCAGCGGCACAGCGCCGGCCTCGGCGCGAAGGGCCCGCGCCACTACGACTGGGCCTGGATCCACATCGGCACCGACGACAACCGCCACCTGCTCGTCCGCCGCAACCGCACCACCGGGGAACTCGCCTTCTACCTGTGCTGGTCACCCGCCCCGGTCGCTCTCGCGGAACTGGTCCGCATCGCCGGTGTCCGCTGGAGCGTCGAGGAATACTTCCAGGCCGCCAAGGGCCAGGTCGGACTCGACCACTACCAGGTCCGCAACTGGACCTCATGGCACCGCCACATCACGCTCGTCATGCTCGCACTGGCCTTCCTGACCGCCCTCGCAGCTGACGCGGCTCCCGGCCGGCCCATCGATCCCCACCACCCCACCCGCGGCAGCGACCCGATCACGTTGACCGTCCCCTAGTAGGTGTACTGACCCGTGAACCTCCGCCATGTGCGCTCATGACGACGGGCTACAGGGACCGTAAGTGCGCTGCCGCAACCGCGCCGGACGGTTGCCCGGCAACTCCACCGATCAGCTCGCCGACTCAAGCGCCACAGCGGGTCGTGTGATCACTCGGGCCGGACTCGCCGACTGCGTGATCATCTGGAATTGCGCTCCTGTTTCGGCGGCGACGGCGGCACTGAGGAGCGCCCGGTCCGCCGGTCGCACGCCGCTACCAGCTCGCCGGCCCTCCCTCCGACCCTCGTCACGTCGGCGGTGACCTTCGTGCTCCGACCCACCACCGGCGAGGGCCGGCCGGCAGGATCACCGGGAGGGGCGGCCTGGGCGGCGCCGGCCGGGCCACCCGCCAGCAGAGGGGCAGTTCGGTGCAGGTCGTTACTTCGATTCCAGTCGTCCCAGAGGGTGGGAATCACCGGCGAGGGCGGCCTGTGCCTTTTCCCAGTCGGTGTGGTCGGTACCGGTGATGTGGCGCAGGTAGGCGAGGGTGACTTGCTGGACGAGGGCGACGCGGCCGGGATTCTCGTCGGTGGTCTCTGCGGCCTCGTAGCCGGAGATGCCGCCGAGGAAGTGCCGGCCGCCGTAGACCGTCAGCAGGCTCTTGTTGCTGCGGCTGAGGGTGTACGGGTCGGTCGTCCAGGACGGTCCCCGGGTGGAGAGCGGGAGTTCGTCCTTGTCGCCGGCGACCACGAGTCCGGGCGCGGTGATGTGGGAGAAGTCCTGGTCGCGCAGCCAGGGAAGGTGCTCATGTGCGAAGGGGGTCAGTTCGTCGCCGCCCTTGCCCGCTGTGGCCAGTTGGATGCTGGCCATGACCCGGGGGTCGGACATGTCCTGCGCGGTTCCGGTCTGGGGGTCAGTGACGCGCAGACCCACGAGGACGCCCGCGGTCTGGCCGCCGAAGGAGTGTCCGGCCGCGACGACACGACTGTGGTCCACCCGGCCGGTCAGGCCGGGCACGGATGCCTCCAGAGTGTCGAGTTCGTCGAGGATGCGCTTCATGTCCTGCACGCGGTAGCGCCACAGGTGGGGCTTGCGGGGATCGTCCGCGGTGACGTTGAGGCGCTTGGAGTCCAGGTGAGTGGCCTGTATCACCACGAAGCCATGGGAGGCCCAGTGGTCGACCAGCGGTGCGTAGCCGTCCAGGTCCGAGCCGAATCCGTGCGCGAACAGCACGATCGGCAGATTGGTGTCGGTGACCGGTGCGGCGACGCGTACGTGCAGGTCCGCGCCGCGCTGCGGCGCGGGCAGCACGACCGGTTTGACCGACACGGTCGGGGTGGACGCGGGGCCGGTGAGGCCGGTCGACCTGTAGGTGGTCATGCGTGGCTTCTTCCAAGTGCGGTGGGTGTGGTGGGGTCAGGCTGTCCTCAGGGTGAGGACGCGTTCGGCGTTGAGTGGCCGAGTGTGCTGCTTCCTTGCTCGTAGTCCATGGGGACACTGCTGACAAAAGGGCGGGTGCCGCCGGAGTCAACACCGCATTTGCCTGCGGATGCGCCGTAGTGGAGTCGGCACCGAACATCGCGATCGGCCCGAATACGTCCAAGGCTTCCTGGAGCACGCGGTGGGTCAGGCGCCGCGGGCGGGGACGGCGAGGTCGTCAGCGAGGTGGGGCAGGACGCGGCGCTGCATTGCGTGGCGCCGGAGTTGAGCAGGTCGGGGTGACGGTCGCAAGTGCCGGCCAGGATGAGACGGAGCGTGGCGAAGGCCGGCTTCCGGAACAGCATCGCCCCGATGTGACCGAGGCGGGTGACAGCGCCTTCCAACTCGGCGGCCGCCGCGTGCGGATCGGACATGGGTAACGTGGCGAAGGCCGCGAAGCGGTCGGGATGACGGGGGACGGCGCCCGCAAGCACGTCGTTGGCCTCCCGCGCCAGCGCGACGGCCGTCTTCGCCGACAGAGGCTGGGTGCCCGGTGTCGTGTTGGAGAGGACCTCCATGTCCACACCGCTGGCATCCATCCGCGTCAGGCGCTCCTCACCGACATCGAGTAGACGCAGATCGGCATCCCCCGGCTGCTCATCTTGTTGACGGTCTCGTCGTCGCCCCACCTCAGCAAGGCGTTGCGCAGTTCGGTCGTCCAGGCGTGTTCCTCGACGCCGATCACCCGCCGCATCTGGGTGTTGTCCCCGCTCATATCGTCGCGCTCTTTTCGTTCGGGTCCTTGGGCAACAGAGACGACCCTTGGGCGTCAGTAGACGAACTGAAGAAGGTTCTCCGGTGGGGCGCACGTCAGTTACGCTAAAACCTCACGTTGACGTCAGAGGCAAGTTGCATCATGAACGTCACACAGGAGAAGGATGCGCGTCGGAGAACTCGCCGCCCGGACCGGCGTCAGTGTCCGGGCCCTGCGTTACTACGAGGAGCAGAATCTGCTCAGCGCCGAGCGCAGCCCCAGCGGCCAGCGCCACTACCACGAGAGCGCGGTCGACCGGGTCCAGCTGATCCAGCAGCTGTACGCCGCCGGGCTGTCCAGCAAGACAATCGTCGAGCTCATGCCGTGCGTCATCGACGGCCAGGCCACTCCAGCCCTGCTCAAGCGGTTGGCCGCGGAGCGCGAGCATGTCGACCAGCGCGTCGCCGAGCTCATGCGGGCCCGGGACCGGCTCGACTCGGTCATCACCGCCGCCACCGGCAACATGCTCACCGGCACGCCCTGCCGACAGGAAACAACCGCCTAGGACGGGCGGTCCGTCGGCTGTTGGACGCATTGGAGCCGCCCGTAACCGGACCACCCAGGCGGTTCTCCTGAACATGCTCGTCCACGGCGTCCTTGTCCGAATGGCCCGCAGAGGAACTCGCTGCTTCCGGTCATCAACACTTCGCCCAGAACGCGGTCAGCGCGCCGGCCCCGCGCGCTGGGTCCTGGGTCATCCACCAGTGGCCGAGACCCTCCAGGGTGCCGACGCGGGCGCCCGCGCGACGGGCGGCACGGCGGCGTTGCAGGTCGGTGCCCACCATGTGGTCCTCGGTGGCGATCAGCGCCAGGCCGGGCCGCTGCGAGGCCTGCTCCAGGTGATGGCCGAGCTCGGCCATCACCGGTTGTGCGGCGGAGCGGTAGAGCGCGAGGACCGCCCGGCTCATCGTCTCGTTCTGCGCCGTGGCGACCTGCTCGGCCACCGGCCTGCTCATTCCGCGCTCGACGAGCAAGGCGGTGCGCGTCTCGACGGCTGCGCCGAACCGCTCGGCGACGTCGGCTTCTCCGTCTCCAGGGGTCTGCCAACGCTGGGCCAACTCATGCCAGACGTAGTCCCGGTCGAAAATCCCGACGACGTCGCTCGTCCAGCTGCGCAGCAGGTCCGGTCGGCTGACGGCGACATTCACCACGTGTGCGCCGCCCCAGTCGTGACCGACCAGGTCGACGGGTTCTCCGATCTCCTCCAGTGCTCCGATCAGCCAGTCGCGGTATTCGCCGACCGTCGCGCCGAACCCGTCGGGCAGGGGCGCGCCGAATCCGGGTGGCGAGAGGCAGATCAGCCCGGCTCGCGGCGAACCGGCGCGGTCGAGCTCCGCGAGCAACGGGGCCCATACGGCCGCCGTTTCGGGATTGCCATGGACGAATACGGCCGGCACCGCGCTCACGCCCCCATCGGTGAGGTCGGCTGCAGAACCGCCTCGACGAGCGCCTCGCTGCGCAGATGGGTCACCGCGCGGTACTCGGGGTCACGGATCATGTCCACGAACGCCTGCCGGTTCGGGTAGCGCACCAGCGCCACCATGTCCCAGGCCTGCCCGTCCTCGGCGACCAGCGCACGCCCGCCGGTGCCCAGGTACTCCACCTGCAGCCCGTAGCGCGCGTTGATCCCCGCGCCGAGCGCGTCGGCGTAGCGCTGATAGCTCTCCCTGCCGCCGTCCGGGCGGAAACGCAGGAGGTTCAGCATCACCACGGGACCGCCGGTGTCCTCCGCGAGCAGGACGTCCAGGTCGCGGTCTTCGATCTCGATCATTCAAGGCTCCCGGTCAGAAGGTTGTTCGGAGAAGCCACACTCACATACTTGTCGGTTGACACGCAAGTTTTTTGCTAGGGTGTCCGCATGGCCACCACTCGCCGTACTCAGCAAGAACGCCGGGCCCAGGCCGAAGTCGCACTGCTGAACGCCGCCGCCGAACTGGTTGTCGAGCAGGGGGTGCGGTCGCTGACACTGGCGCGGGTGGGAGAACGGGCCGGCTACAGCCGCGGGATCGTCACCCACCACTTCGGATCCAAGCAGGCCCTGCTCGAGCGGCTGGCCCGCTCGACCCAAGCAGGCTTCGTGCCCGGGCTCGCGGACCTCCCGCCCGGACTCGACCGGCTCCTGCGACTCATCGACGGGTACGTCGGCGCCCTCGGGGACGCCGGAACGATGCACCGGGCCTTCCTGCTCCTGTGGGCCGAAGCGGCCACCGCCTCCGACCTGGCACCGATCTTCCGCGAGCGCGACGAGGCATTCCGCCGCGACCTGCGCGACGATGTCGCCGCCGCGATCACCGACGGCGACGTACGTCCGGACACCGAGCCCGACGATGTCGCCGTCGCGGTCCTCGGACAACTGCGCGGCATCGGACTGCAACGCCTCCTCGACCCCCGTGCCGTCGACACCTCACGGCTGCGCCACACCGTCACCGATCACTGGCGCCAGGCACTGCGCGTCCCATAGATGCGGGAGGGGGGTGAGGAACATCCATGTCAGATTCTCCGGTGATCGGCGGGATCGACGCGCTGAGGTACCGGCGGCTGTCCCACGTCGACCAGATGCATCCGCGGCCGGCGACCTACCGGGCCGCGAACGCCGCCCTGATCCAGGCCCAGGCGGCGACCGGTCTCGCACTGAATCCCAGAGGCTCGAGCAGGCGACACAAGTCCTTGTCGGAAGTGAGTGGGGCGGCGGCCCGGTCGCCTCGGTCGACGGGATGCGGTTCGTGGTGCCGCTGCGGTCGGTGGCGGCATGGTCCTCAACGCTGGTCCCGTTCATCACCCGGGACATGGATGCCGCCGTCACCCAACTCCGCGCCGACGCTGAACGTTCGGTAGGCGGACGTGGCCTCCTTTCTCAGGAACGGTCACGGGTTTCGTGTCACCGGTGTGCGCGGAAGAACTCGGTGAGGTCATGTGCGAGGAGTTCGGGTTCTTCGTGGGCGGCGAAGTGTCCGCCACGGGGCATGCGGGTGTACCTCGTGATGTTGTACGTGCGCTCTGCCCAGCTGCGGGGCGGCTGGGTGAGGTCGGCCGGGAACAGAGCGAGGGCCGTGGGCACGTTGACCCGCTCCACCCGCCTCGTCAGCCGCTGGGCGTATTCGTAGTACGGCCGGAAAGAGGTCGAGATGGTGCCGGTGAACCAGTAGAGCGACGCCTGCGTGAGGAGGAAGTCGTCGCTGAACCGGGACGACAGGTCGCCCCCGCAGTCGCTCCACGCGCGGTACTTCTCGACGATCCAGGCGAGCAGCCCGGTCGGTGAGTCGGCCAGACCGTAGCTCAGGGTGAGAGGACGGGTGCTCTGTTCGTGCAGGTACCCGCCCTCTTCCGCGGACCACACGGCGACGGTATCGAGGTACTCCTGCTCCTCGGTTGTGACACCGGCCTTGTCGTAGGAGACCGGGCCGGCGATCGCCATCAGATGGATGCCCACCACGGCCTCGGGGTGAGCTTCGCCGAGCCGGGAGGTGATGCCGGCACCCAGGTCGCCGCCGTGCGCGGCGTAGCGTTCGAAGCCGAGTTCGTCGTGCATGAGGCGGTGCCAGATCTCATGGGTCTGCGGCGGCTCAACGAGCGAGGGCCGCTGAGGTGAGAAGGCGAATCCGGGCAGCGAGGGGACGATGACGGTGAACGCGTCGGCGGCGTCACCGCCGTACCGCGACGGCGTGGCCAGCCGGCGGGCCAGGGTGGTCAGTTCGAGGAAGGAACTGGGCCACCCGTTGGTCAGGACGATCGGCAGGGCGCCGGGGTGTTCGCCGTCGAAGCGGAGGTAGTGGACGGGGGTTCCGTCGATATCCGCCAGATGGGACGGCAGGGCGTTGATGGTGGCTTCGTGGGCACGCCAGTCGTATTCGGAGGCCCAGTAGGTGACGAGGCCTCGCAGTTCGCCGGATTCGGTGCCCACCTCCCAGCCTGTGGCGGGCCAGGGGGTTGGCCAGCGTGTGCTGAGCAGCCGTGAGCGCAGCTCGTTCAGCTCGGTCTCGGGGACGGCGAGCACGGGCGCGTGATGGGGCATGGGAGTCTCCAAGGTTTCGTTCTCACCTGACAGCGGTGCGTTCCTGGGTGTCGGGGCCGCTCTGCGTGCGGTTGTCGGGGGACCGGCGGGTGGTCCCGGCGATCACAGCGGACAGGGTCATGAGGATCGCGATGACGAGCAGGGCATGCCCGGCAGTGGTCCGGTTGCCGAGGAAACCCGCGGCGGGCCGCCGACGAAGCCGCAGTATCCGATCGAGGCGATGACGCTGGGCCGGCCGGCGGCCCGAGCGGGCTCGTCGGCCCCGGCGCTCATGCTGACCGCCCGGCGATGACCGCTGCGACCACGGCCGCATGGATGCTCACCGGGACCCGTCGTGCGGTCATCAGCACACCGACTGCGGCACCGGCGGCCGTGCCGAGGCTGAACACGGCGAAGAAGCGCGGCATGACAGGACGGCCGAGCTGCCGTTCTACCGCCGCGGCGTGCAAGGTCATCGTGACGTCCCGGAAACCTGTAGCCGCGCCGAGCAGGAACAGCCCCCCACCAGCGGGATGCTGAGAGGGCGTACCCGAGTGAGATGACGCCGAGGCTCGCGCCGACGAGCAGGGCTACGCGCTGCCGGGGCGGCGGCGGACGCTCCGGTCATGATCCCGGCCGACCGGCTGGGCCGAGCGTCTGTTCGATCGCGTCCCGCGTCCTCTCGCGCGACTGCGGCGCAGTCGTGAGCAGAGCGTGCATGATCATTCCCTCGAGCAGGGAGTCCAGGCGGGCGGCGCCGTCCGGGCCGGTGAAACGGGCCAGAACGGTGCGGCTGTCCTCCGTCCATGCCTGCGTCAGGGCTCGCAGACCGGGGTTGCGGAGGGCCGCCAGGTGCAGCTCGAAGCCGAGGACCGCACTGCGGTGCCTGGCGGGACCTCCGTGGACGAGATCGACCAGGACATCGACGAAGTGCTCGCGCGTTGTGACATTCGCGAACAGATTCTCGAACACCGCCGACTGCAGTTCGACATGCCGGGCGAACGCCTGCGCCTGGAGATCGGTCAGGCTGGCGAAGTGGTAGGTGATCGACCCGAGGGGCACGCCGGCGCGGGCGGCGATGTGTCGATGCGTCGTCCCGGCCACCCCATGATCAGCAATGACGTCGAGGGTGGCGTCCAGGATGTGCGTCTTGCGGTCGGGATCGTTGCGACGGGTCCGTCGCCGCCCGCCACCCGAATGGGCGGAGGTCTGGCGCTCACCGCCGGCCATTTCCTTGGCTGTTTCACCTTCGGGAGGGTCCGTCGACGGCGGTTCGATGGGCGGCATGCGGACAAACGTACAAGCCTTAAGAACAGGTGTACAAATCAATGGACACTCATAGACGGCCACCCTCACGCCCGCCCCGGCCCCGTCTGGCTGAAGGAAGCACTGTGGCCTCCGGTTGGGCGCACTCGCCATCCGCATGGGGTGGAAATGCTTCGCCTTCTTCGAGCGGGCCGGGGCCTCGGAGCCCGGCGCGGTGAGCCTTCGCCCAGCCCGGACCGCGGGTCGTCGTACCCGCGCTCATCGCACCAGCCCGAGCCACGAGAGCACCGACGCACCCTGGGCGTTCCGGGGCTTCACCAGCCGTCCCGCAGATATCGCAGTCAGCCGTCCCGCCGGACAAGAGAGGTGGGACGAAGTCGACCGCTGACGGTGGACGCAACGCTGCGTCCCGCAGCTGGAGCCCGGTCTGGACGCCGGTCCTCCCGCGGGACATGAGCGCCCCGTGGCCCCGTGCCGTGGCGGGCGACTTTCACCGTCGGCCGCCATCGCCCCGCGAGCGTCGGTCGTCCGGCGGGGCGGTGCGAGGGACGTCAACCGCAACGACGACCCCGGCCCCGTTCCCGGTGGCGGACCACGTCCCGGCGGCGCTGAAGGCACTGTGACTCCCGAGAGGCGACTCAGCCCGCAGCGGCCGGGGACGGCCGGGCAGTGGGGCGGTCCGGCCGTACGGAGAAGGCGGTGTTGCCCGCCACGGCCACGATCGCGTCGTCGACGAGCAGTACGCTCGGCGTGGTGTCCTCCACCGAGCCTCCGGGATTGTCCAGCGCGGTCGTGTGCCACTTCGGTGCGCCGGTGCCGCGGTCCAGCGCCAGCAGTCGGCCGTAGCGGTTGATGAAGTACAGGTCGCCGTACGTCCTGGACGCCACCGGTGCCGACAGGTTCTCGCCGTCCGTCGACTTCTGCCAGAGCCGCTTGCCGTTGGTCGCCCGCACGGCGGTGACCGTTCCGTTGGGCCGTACGAAGTACACGACCCCGCCGATGAGGTTGGCGCTGCCGCGGGTCGTGGCCGGCAGTGGTATCCGCTGGACGGCACCGCTTCTCGGGTCGACGCTCAACAACTGCTTGTACGGCTCGTCGTCTCCGCTGTCGGACACGTACTCCACGTCCTGCGGCACCAGCAGCAGCGTCCGTCCGCCGACGACGCCGAGCGGCTGCGTCCCGGCGGGCAGCTCCGCGATCTCGTGGCGCGTGCCGTCGGCAGGGTCGAGTCGCAGGAGGCTGACCGAGCCCCTGGCGGGGTCGTCCGGTGTGCACAGGCCGTACGGGGCACCGTCCAGCACCCCCGGTATGCAGGTGTTCCCGGCGGACGCCTGCGCCGGCGCCGTCCACAGTTCCTTGCCCGCCTCGTCGTAGGCGACGAACTTCTTCGCGTCCTTCGACATCGCCAACACCCCACGGCTGAACAGGTACGCCGGACGGTCGTCGCTGACGAGGCGTGACCAGCGCCGTTGCCTGGTGTCGGCGTCCAGGGCGACCAGCCGCCGGGTCAGATAGGTGGCGTTCTCGTAGATCGCGTCGGGCGGCTTCTCATACACGTAGACCAGCCCGTTCCGGACACCGACGGGCCGTGACGTCTGCGGGCTGGTCCCGTACCGCCACAGGACGCGGCCGGTGGCGGCGTCGATCTTGGCGACCGTGAAGCCCGTTCCGGCGCAGTACAAGGCGGCTGCGTCCGGCACACACCCATACGCGAGGTCGTCCACCGGTTCGCCCTTGACGGCGACGTTCAGGCTCGCCCGCCATGGCTTCCAGCCGGCTGGAAGTTCCGGAGTGGACGGGCCGGCGGAGTCGGACGCGGTGGGCGGTTCGGAGGCCGTCAGCCAGTGTGGCCCCCATTTCACTGCCGTGATGATCAGTCCGGCCACAGCCATGGCCGCGGCGAGGCTGACGAGGATGCGCTGTCCTCGCCGGCCGTGACCGGTACGGCTGTTGTGTGTTTCCCCCGTTCTTTGGGCGACCGCACGGCGTGGGACGGCGTGCGGAGGGGTTGCCCGGTGGAGGGATCCGGCCCGGTCGGTGGCTCCCGGCGTCATGGTCCAGTCGGCGGCTCCCGGCGCCGTGGGCGCGGCGGTGGCCGGCAGCGCCCGGAGCATGCGGTGCAGTTCGGCCAGTTCGGGCCGGGCGGCCGGGTCCTTGTCCAGGCAGCGCTCGACGATGCTTCTCAGTGGCTCCTGTACGCCGTCCAGAGCCGGTGCCTCGTACATCACCTGAAAGCCCGTCGTGTACGGGCTGCCGCCGTTGAAGGGGCGATTGCCGGTGGCCGCGTACACCAGCAGCGAACCCAGCGAGAACACGTCGGAGGCGCCGGTGACGTCCCGGGGCGCGGCGAACTGTTCCGGGGACATGAACGGTGGGGTGCCGATCAGCCGTCCGGTCACGGTGAGGACCTCGTTGTCGACGGCGCGCGAGATGCCGAAGTCGATGACGCGCGGACCGTCCTCGGCCATCAGGACGTTGCTCGGTTTCAGGTCCCGGTGCACGACACCCGCCCGGTGGATGTCCCGCAGCGCCTCGACGAGCCCCAGCGCGAGCTTGCGCAGGTCCTGCCCGACCAACGGCCCGTCCCTGGTCACGACTTCGGCCAGGGTGCGACCCTGCACGTACAGTGTCGCCATCCACGGCAGTTCGGCGTCCGGGTCGGCGTCCACGACGGGGGCGGTGAACGCCCCGCTCACCCGGCGCGCCGCCGCGACCTCCTGGCGGAAGCGGGTACGGAACTCCTCGTCCAGGGCGTACTGCGCGTGCACGACCTTGACCGCGACCTGCCGCCCTGAGGCCGAGCGTCCCAGATACACGACACCCATGCCGCCGCTGCCGAGCCGGCGCTCCAGCGCATAGCCGCCTATGGACTCCGCGTCGGCGGGGCTCAGCGACATCGCCGGTCACCTTCCTATGTCCCTACCGCGAACGGCCGTTGAGGGACATCAGACTAGTACGCCAACGGTTGTCCGACGTGACCGCCCGGCTGTCTCACACGGCCCTTCCGGCGCCCCTGGTACCGCAACGCGTGATCCCACACACGCGACCTGAGGCCCGAACAGTACCCCGCGGCCGGCTGAGCGGTCCCGGTCCCGGTCGCGGCCCCCGGTGGCGGTGGGGTGGAGCCGTGGCGGTGGATGCCGACGTATGCCGGGAAGATTGCCCGGTCCGACTCGGCGGGTGACGTCCATGCGCTGCGTGCCGATGACCGACAGCAGCCGTAGCGCCTCCTCGGAGGGCGAGCCCGGGTCCACGGTGTGGATCACCTCCTGCTGGTCGCGGTCTGTGAGGTCGAGGACGTCGCAGTTGACGGGACCGGGCCGGCCAGTGGGTGCCTGAACGTCTTGCACAGAGCGGTCCCCGCGGACACGTCATGGGAGGCGCGCAGGCGCGTGAACTCCTCGCTTCCGTCGAGAAGGTCGCCCACCAGCGAGGTCAGTTCCGGGTCGTCGGGGTAGCGGGCGGCGGTGGTACGCAGGTGCTGCGCCGTGGCGCGGGCGAACCACCTCCGCGTCCGACACCCCGTACAGCCGCCACCCCTGGGTGTGAGGCCCGAGGAAGACCCGGTGGACAGGGCTGCGGTCGCGTCGCGGCAGGGCGGAGAAGTCCTCCGTCAGGGCTGCCGCCAGATCGTTCCAGGCCGGCACCTCGAAGGTCGCGGACGTCACGATCGCGGCCGGCGACACTTCCCGGACGCGGTCAGGAACGCACCAGCCAGACGAAGAAGGCACTGGGCACGGACAGCTTCGAGTGACTTCTTCGCCGAGGTTCCCGCTACGGCGCCGAAGAAGCAGTGCCGCGAACTGGATTGTCTGCCCTCGCGCGCGGCAAAGGCGGCCCGATGGCGCTCAATACCGGCTCTGACCAGTGGCTGAGTCAAGCCCTGGAGCATCGACCGATGTCCGAGCGCTTCACTCGCCGGCATCCGGTCCGCTGGAGTGGGCGCACCTCGGGGTGGGCGCGGATATGTGGCTCGGGGTGCGGTGTTCTCCGCGAACGCCCCGCTTCCTCAGCGTATTTCCCGCTCGGCGAAGGTGCGGAAGCTGCACGGTGGGCGGCCGGTGAGGCGCTGGACGGTGTCGGTGGTGCGGTCCTCGGCTCCCTCGGCGATGGCGCGGTCCATGCCGGCGAGCAGCTCGGCGAACTCGGCGGGCATCCCGGTGGCCAGGCGGTCGCGCATCTGATCGTAGGTCAGCTGCCGGTGGGTGACGCTCCTGCCCGTGACCTCGGTGAGGACGGCGGCGATGTCGCCGTAACTCAGGGCCTGCGGTCCGGTGATGACCACGTCGGTGTTGGGGGCCTGGGCGGTGGTCAGGGCGTGTACGGCGACCGCGGCGATGTCGTCGGCGTCCACGAAGCCGACACGGCCCTCGCCGGTGGCGGTCAGCAGGGTCCCGTCGGTACGGATGCTCTCCGCGTGCGGGTGATCGCCGGTGAAGTTCTGCATGAACCACGAGGGCCGAAGGACCGCCCATGCGTCGAACAGGCCGGGGAGGGCCTGGTGGACCTGCCCGACGGCCGGACCTCCGGCGGGGATCGCCGATGCGCTGAGCAGCACCGCGCGGTGCAGCCCGGCCGCGCGGCCCTGCCTGAGGAAGGGCAGCATGACGGCGGCCGGTTCACTGGAGCCGAGTGGCGGGATGAGATAGGCGCGGTCCACGCCGTCCAGGGCTTCGTCGAACGTCGTGGGATCGTTCCAGTCGAAACGGACGGCCTGAGCGCCGTCCACGTCGGTGGCGCGTCGGCTGGCGGCCCTGACGCGGTGCCCGGCCGCCACGAGCCGGGAGACGACGCGGCTGCCGGTGGTGCCGGTGGCTCCGATGACCAGGGTCGTGGCAGGTGTACTCATCGGCTGCTCCTCGTGAAGTCGCTCATGGAGTCCTGGAGCACCACGAGGGGGTTCCAGTAGTCGCGGTAGCGGGTGATCCGCCCGTCCTCGACGGTCACCACGGCGATGTACGTCATGTCGTAGGGGCTTCCGGTTGCCACCAGCAGGCCCACCGCGCGCATCTCGACGACGATGGTCTGCGTGGCGGTGGTCTGGTGTATCTCCACGTGAGGGAAGTCGTGGAGATCGATGTGGTCGGGGTAGGGGCGCATGTAGTCGGCGATCGCGGCTTTGCCTTCCAGTCGCTTGGGCCAGCCGTCGGGGGCGAACGGGAACTCGAAGACCCCGTGGTCGTCCCAGAGGTCGATCCAGGCGGCGATGTTCTTGTCCAGCAGCAGTTCCAGGCCGTGGCGGTACAGGTCCGCCGGTGCCGTGTTCGTGGTCATGGGTGACTCCGTCCCGTACGATGCGGACCGTGGGTCCGTTTCGTTTCGACGATACGGACCTGGGGTCCGTTTTGCAATCGTGGGAGGAAGTCGCATGCCCGAACGCAGGCCACGCAAGGACGCAGTACGCAACCGGGCTGCCGTCCTCGCGGCGGCCGACAGTCTCTTCGCCCGCTGTGAGAGCCCGGAGACCGTCACCATGGCCGACATCGCGGAAGCGGCCGGCGTCGGCAAAGGGACGCTCTTCCGCGCCTTCGGTGATCGCACCGGCCTGATCCAGGCGCTGTACGCGGAACGGCTCGAACCGGTCAGGAACGCCGTCGAAGAGGGTCCGCCGCCGCTCGGCCCCGCCGCCCCGCCGCTGGAGCGCGTGCCCGCCCTGCTCGACGCGCTCCTGTGCTTCAAGCTGGACAACCGTCACCTCGCCCTGGCTCTGGAGGAGACCGGCAGCGACAGCCCTTACCAGGCCGCCCACTACGAACGGTGGCACAGCACGCTGCAAGCCGTACTGGAACGGATCCCCGGTCTCACGGACAGCGCTTTCACCGCTCACGCGCTGCTGGCCGCCACCCGTGCGGACCTCGTCGAACACCTCGTCGGCCACCAGCACCTGCCCCGAGAGCAACTGCGGGCACACCTCGCGGCGTTCACCGCCAGAATCCTTCAGCCGAGCACGGCATCGGACTGAGCGCGGAGGACTGATCAGGCTGAGGGGGGTGGTGCTGGGCATGCTCCGGAACTGGGCAACTGCCCGACGAGCGGCCTGAACCCTTGCGCGATCCCGCCTGGTCTCGCCCTCGGTGATCGGGAGCTCATGTGGTGGCTTCCGTCTGGTCGCCGGTGAGCAGTGCGAGGTTCGGGTAGTACGTGCGCTGGTTGGACCGGATCATCTCGCCGGGAGGGGCGAACCCGGCCAGTTCCCGGGCGCAGGGGGCGAACGCGCGGGAGGACCTGACGGGTGTGCCTTCGCTTTGGCACCACCTCCTGTAAGCGGCGTAGAGGCGGGTCTGTTCGGCGCGCAGGCCGGGGCCGAGGACACAGCATCCGTCGAAGAACAGGCCTGTGTGGTCCTCGGTTTCGGCGTAGGCGGTGGTGGCGAGGCGGACGCGTTCGGGGCCGGTGAGGTCCCGGTCGCCGGTGAGGTAGCGCCGGGCGCCTTCGACGAGCCGGCCCAGGATGCCGGGGCCTTCTTCGGCGACGAGGACGCCGGCCAGTTTGTCGATCTTGCGGACGTCGGGGACGACGCCCTCGAACAGGATCAGACGTACGCGGCGCCATAACGCGAAGCCACCGGCGGAGTCGGCGCGGGGGTGCGGCCGCTCTCTTTCAGCTCTGCTTTCAGGCTGAGGCGAGAGGTCCGGAGTCGCCCGTGACCGTGATGTGGCTCCGGATCGCGAAGCGGGTGGTCATCTCCGTTGCTCTCCCCACTCCTCACCATAAGGAGATCAACACTGGCCACGCTGGTACCGCTGCGCCACCCCGATGGCACATCAGGGCCATTGATGTGCGAGATGTCCGTGTAAGGACTCCTGAGAAAAGTGGTGGGCTTGACCTGGTCAGAGGTCGGTGTCGTGCACGAGGCCGCTGGGTGGCGGGACGCGCTCAGCCGCGTCATCGCACGCGATAAACCCGGCGACGTCGGCGAACATCCCCGGGATACTGGTCGCCCATGGATGAGGTCAAAGTCGTCGTCGCCCATTCCGAGCGCGCGACTCTGCGCGTCGGCGACGTGTTCCTGAAGGTGGACGCCGATCAGGCGCGCATCGATGTCGAGGTCGAGGCAATGTCCCTCGCGCCGGTCCCGACCGCGAAGGTCCTGTGGCGCAAGCCGTCCGTGCTCGCGACCGCCGCACTCCCGGGGACGACGCTTGGGCGCCTCGGCGGGCCGTCGACCGGGGCGCCGACGGCGTGGGCCGCGGTGGGCGCCGCCATCCGGAAGCTGCACGACGCGCCGCTGCCGTCCCGGCCGGGCCAGGCCGGCCGGAGCATCGTCGCGCTGGCGGCGGAACTCGACGACGAGTGCGAGTTGCTCGTGACGAACGGAGTCCTGCCCGCCGACCTGGTCACCCGCAACCGCCAGGTCGCCGAGGCCGCGCTCCGGCCGTGGAATCCGGCGTTCACACACGGCGACCTGCAGATCGATCACGTCTTCGTCGACGGCGACGAGGTGACGGGCATCATCGACTGGTCCGAGGCGGGCCGGGGTGACGCCCTGTACGACCTCGCCACCTTCACGCTCGGACACGAGGAACACCTCGACGACGTCATAGCCGGCTATGGCACCGACATCGACCTCGACGTGATCCACGCGTGGTGGTCGTTGCGAAGCCTGCTGATAGTTCGCTGGCTGATCGAGCACGGCTTCGACCCGTTCGCGCCGGGCTGTGAGATCGACGTGCTGAGATCCCGGATGTGAGGCTGCGATCGATCCCGGGAAGCAGCACATCCTCAACCGTCTCGCTCGGCACAGCAAGAAACACCCTGGTGAAAACGATCCCCCGTTTTCGCCGCTGACCTGGGGGTTCACGGAACTGCGGCCAGAGGCATTCAAAGTGCGCCATCACCGACAGGCTGGAGGACCCCAAAACGAAGGTGCACAGGCGGCGTTGCGGTGAAGAATGGCAGCCATGACGAACGAGGGCTCCTCCATCGACCCGGCCAAGCCCAGCATCGCCCGCGTCTACGACTATCTGCTCGGCGGCAAGGACAACTACGCCGTGGACCGTGAGATCGGCGACGTGTTCAAGCGCGACCTGCCCGGTTCGGTGGCCATCGCCTTCGCCAATCGCGCGGCCCTGACGCGGGCGGTCAGGGAGATCGCGAAGACCACCGGCATTCGGCAGTTCGTCGACCTGGGCAGTGGCCTGCCGACCGCGGACAACGTCCACCAGGTCGCGCAACGGCACGCCCCCGAGTCCCGGGTCGTCTACGTCGACAACGACCCCCAAGTGTTGGTCCACGGCCGCGCATTGCTGGAGAACAACGACCGGACCCGCGTCGTCGCGGTCGATGTGCGCAACCCCGAAGGGATCCGCACTCACCCCGACACCATCGAAATCATCGACTTCGCTCGTCCCGTCGCCGTCATCCTCAGCGCCATCCTCCACCACGTCAACGATGACGAGGACCCTGCCGGCATCGTCCGCTACTGGCGCGACCACGTCCCCTCCGGAAGCTACTTCTTCGTCAGCCACTTCCGCTCCGGCAACAACCCGGAGACCACGGAGGCCGAGAAGGTCCTCCAGCAGACGTTCGGCCGCGGCCGGTGGCGCACCGACGCGGAAATCGCCTCCCTGCTGGACGGCCTGGAAATCCTCGACCCCGGGATCGTCCCCGCGTCCCTGTGGCGTCCCGACGAAACCGACAACGCGTGGGACAGGGGCGAAAGACGAGAGCTCACGGTCTGGGAACACCTCATCGCCGCCGGACTTGCCCGGAAAGCCTAGAGGTGATCCCCGGATGGCGGTCGCCGGGCGGTGGCGCCTCTGTCCGCCAGATCGCCGGGCTGGCGCAGCGCCTCGGTATCGACGCCGGTAATCGAGCGGATTGACGTCCTGCCCGACCGCACCGCCTGCCCGACCGCACCGCCCAGACCCTGGCCGCGTGGTTGCGCGAGTATCCGGGGCCGAGTACGTCTGCCACGACAGTGGGATCGATGTGGGGACGGGCCGGCCCTTCGCGCCTGGCGACGCCGAGGACTCCTCGCCGTACTGTGCCGGGTGGCCACAAGGCAGACGCCTTGACAGTGAAGTCAGTCTCCCCAGATCAGAGCGACGACGTCGACCAACTTCAGTGCCGAAGGACAGTGAACTCCCGAAATGCCCCCGCACTGTGCGCGTTGACGCATTTCCTTGAGGAGATCCGGCGGCGCCAAGCGGTGCATCTGCCTCCGAACCCGCCGCAGAGCCGTCGCCGCTCGCGCCAGTACCCCCGAGGCCGGCAGAACCTGGCGCTCCTCGAAGGTGCCGTCTGAGCCCCGGTCGCGATGGTCTGGGTGTGTTCCTGGGCGGGCTCGGGATCCGTGGCCAGGTGGACGCTCTGCGCCGAAGGCGTGGTGTCGGGCACGTAGCCGCCGCCGACCAGGACGTGGGCGAGCAGCGTGTGCAACTGGAAGTTGTCCCCGTGCCGCCGATGCGTACCTCGAACCCGGCCCCGGTGCGCCTGTGCAGCACCACAAGGGGCTCGTCGTCCAGCACCGCCAGCGCGTAGGCCAGGCATTTGAGGTCGTGCAGCTCCAGGGCCGCAAGGTCGCGGCAGGCGGGGCGGATCGCGGATGCGTGCCGGCGGCGCACCGCGGCGCTGCGGAGATCCATCAGAAGGGCCCTAGCCGCGTAACCTCGTACACGTCGCAGCCGAGGCCGGCCAGCAGCTCATCGTCAATGATCTTCTCGTCCGGCTCCGGCAGTTCGTCCTCAGCCGCGCCGGTGGCGGTCCAGCAGCGGCCGAATTTCAGGGCCCCGAGCAGGACTTGATGGACGCTGCCGAGGATCGGCTCGGCGCAGGCCGCCGGATCGGCCCCGCGCTCGACGCAGAAGCCGGCCGCCATCGCCGGCATCGGCCGCGGGCCGGTAGGCGGGAAGGCGGGGAGCAGCGCCGCCAACCGGGGTGCTGCCAGAAGGAGTTCAGCGTCCGACGTCGACTGCACACCGTTCATCACGGCGGTGAAGGCACGCCCGGTGCGGTCGCCATCGCGAGCGGGCTTCGCCGCCTCCAGCTCGGACACGGTGGCGGCGAAGCCCGAAGCCTCCCGCTTCCTGTTGAAGATCACCAGCACACCTCAGACCCGAGATCTGTCCGGCGTCCGTACCTTTTCCTGATGCGGCCATGCCATGACGGCACTGGTGGATCCCGGGTTCGTTGCGCACGCCCGTCAGCCGTGCTTGGCTCGCCCGATGAACTTTCTGTTGACGGCGAGTGGCCTGCGCAACGAGACACTGCGGGATGCGCTGCGGGACATGCTGGGAAAGCCGTTCGGATCGGCGAACATCGTGTACGTTCCTACTGCGTCAGTCGCCGAGCCCGGGGACCATGGGTGGTTCGTCGAGGACATGAACCGGCTGCACGGCGTCGGCTGGCGGGAGTTCGACGTCCTGGAGCTGAACGGCCTGCCCCGGCAAATGGTGCTCGACCGGCTGCTCCACGCCGACGTCATCTACGTCGGGGGCGGCAGCCACTACCACCTCGCACGCAGCATCACCGGGAACGGCCTGACAGACGGCTTCCTGAAGGCGCTGGAGAGCCGGGTCTATGTGGGATTCAGCGCCGGATCAATGGTCTTCAGCCGTAATCTCACCGGACACTCCGCCGACGTCATCGGGGACACCACGGATCTCCACGTGCTCGGCGCGACGACCGTGGAGCCGCCGTTCGGCCTCTTCGACTGGTATCTCAAGCCCCACCTGTACTCGTCGGACTTCCCCGAGCGGGACGACGCCTGGGCTGATCGCATCGCTGAGCGGGCGGACTTCCCGATCTACTTCATCGACGACGAGACGGCCGTTCGCGTCAGGGACGGCAAGGTGGATGTCATTTCTGAAGGCCGGTGGCGGTTCCATCCGTGACTCAACGCGCGGTGGGTACCGGGCGTCCACCCGGTGCGTGGCGGGCAGAGCCCGGACAGGAGCACCGCCCGGGTGTGACGAGCCCGGTACTGTGGTTTTCTGGCATCATCTCGGCCGCTTGGCCGGCGATGTACGCCTCCCATCGGCCCCGGTCTTCTGCTGCTCTGTTGTCCCCTCGTGTCCGAGCTGGGACTCCAGGGCCTCATCGCACGCCGCTGTCGCACTGCTCCGCGCTGAGGACCACGATCTGAAGATTGAGGACGTGGCCCGGCTCTCTCCGCTCAAGGACCGGCACATCAACTTTCTGGGCCGCTACCAGTCCGACATCGTGGCCAGCGGGCCAGGCAGTGGCCTGCGCCCACTGCCGTGACCCGGACGCGACCGAAGACTTGGACGACGAGGAGTAAGCCCACAACGGGAGCACGGTCCCACACATTCACCCGCCAAATCCGTGTGCTTGTACCGTCGTTGAGTTCGCGAGTCCCGCACGAAGTGGTACGCCTTGTCGCTCAGTGCTCGCCGGTCACTCGCGCAGATTGGACTTTCGGCAGTGGTCGGACGGCGCCCGATGTCCGTACCGTCACTCCCGTGGAGAGCACAATGATCAACCCCGAGGGCGCGACTGGAACCGCCGTTTTACGGCGAGCACTTGATCCTGGAACCATTCTCACAGTGGCTACGGCGGTGGCCGCCGGCCTGAGCGTGATGAACCTCTGGTGGGCTGTCCCGACTGCCGTCTTAGCGTTCCTGGCAGGACGACGGCCTGGACGGACGGCGCCGACAGCGCTCGCCCTGGTCGCGATTCTCGCGGCCAGTGTGGTGGCCTTGTCCGTCGTTCCTGCTTGGCTTCCCCTCGCCGGCCGCTTTGTGACAGTGGTGGTTGCAGCCTCGATGCTGCCCTGGTTCGCCGGCCGGTTCTGGTGCCAGTATCAGCAGCTTGTCCGCGCCGGGTGGGAGCGCGCCGATCAGCTGCGCCGCGAACAGCAACTGATCGCTGATCAAGCCCGGCTGCGCGAGCGGGCACGTATCGCCCAGGACATGCACGACGTACTGGGCCATGACCTCAGCCTGATCGCCCTGTCGGCCGGCGCACTCAAACTCGCCCCGGACCTTGAAGCACACCACCAAAGGGCCGCAGGGGACATCCGAGCCAGAGCCGCGGCCGCGGTGGAGCGTCTCGGCGAGGTGATCGGTGTCCTGCGGGAGGAGACCGACACAACGCCGACGGACCTCGACAACTCCAGCCTCACCGGTCTGACCTCCGAGGCTTCCGCGGCCGGCCTCACGGTGGAGTTGCGCATCGACGGCGAGGCGGACGACCTGCCGCCCATGGTGAAACGGGCGGCTCACCGGGTCGTGCAGGAAGCTCTGACCAACGTTGCCAAGCACGCGTCCGGCGCGACCGCGACTGTCCACCTGACGCATACGGCAACAGAAACACAGGTCGTCGTGGAGAACGGCCCGCCATCGTCTGCGGCCGACCAGCGGCCCCGGCCTCGGAGCGGAGGGCGTGGCCTTGTCGGTCTCGAAGAACGTATGCGGATGACCGGCGGTTCGTTCGACCACGGCCCGCGCGACGGGGGCTACGCAGTCGTCGCGCGTATCCCGCACACACTCTCGACGCCGCCACCGCCGCTCTCGCCCTCAGCCTCTCGCGGTGACGAGTTGCCGCAGGAACACCGCCGCACTCGGCGCAGGGTCGGCCGGACCCTGGTCGCCGCGGTCATGGTGCCCCTCGTGACGGGAGCTTTGCTGAGCGGAGCCCTCACGGGCTGGGAGATGCTGTCGGCGTCACAGTCGGTCCTGGACCCACGCGACTATGCCCGCCTGCATGTGGGGCAAGATCGTTCCGAGGTGGAGCGTTTCCTGCCGGACCGGCAGACGAACCATCGACCGCTGACTGCCGAGCCGACGGGAGACGGCACAACGTGCGAGTACTACGCAATGACGGCCGACCGGTTCGACGACCGGTCCGGCGACGCCTACAAGCTCTGCTTCCGGAAGGACACCCTGGTGTCCCTGGAAACGATCACTCCGTGAGCGCTCGATGATCCGGGTGCTGATCGCCGACGACGAGCCGATGATCCGCGCAGGGGTGCGCGCCGTTCTTGCCACGGATCCGGACATCGAAGTCGTCGCCGAGGCCGTCGACGGGCACGACGCCATTGAACTGGTCCAACGCCATCGTCCCGCGGTGGCCGTACTCGATATCCGCATGCCGGGAATCAATGGCATCGACGCCGCAGCGGAAATCCGCAACACAGTGCCGTCCACGAGCATCATCATGCTGACGACCTTCGGCGAGGACGACTACATCCTCAAGGCGCTCGGCGGTGGTGCAGCAGGCTTCCTGATCAAGTCGGGAGAGCCAGAGGAACTGATCACCGGAGTCCGTGCGGTGGCCGAAGGCGCCGCCTACCTGTCACCGAAAGTCGCGGCCCGGGTCATCGCGCACCTCGCCGCGACGGGCGCAGGCACCCTGGCCGGTCGGCGATCCGCCGCCCGCCACCGGGTCGCCGCCCTCACCGCCCGGGAAAGAGAGGTACTGGCCTTCCTCGGAAGCGGCCTGTCCAACGGGCAGATCGCCCGGCGGCTCCATGTGGTGGAGGGAACGGTCAAAGCCCACGTGAGTTCCATCCTGGCGAGGCTGGGCGTCGACAACCGGGCCGCTGCCGCGGTCGTGGCCCACGAAGCCGGGATCATTCCGCCTCAACCTTCCCAGCCGTGATGCCATCGCCTGGGCAAGGGGCATGAACGCGAGCAACACCGCCGCCACGACAGCGCCGCCGAGCGTCGCGCCGGCGAGCACATCGTGCGGGTAATGAACCCCCACCAGCACACGCAGCAGCGCAGCAGCCCCGGCCAGCGGCAGCGTGATCGCGGCGAGGCGGGGCCGCAGCACGGCGAGACCGACGGCCACCCCGGCGGCCAGGGTGGAGTGGTTGCTCGGGAACGACCAGTCCCCCGCTCCGGGGCATTCCGCGACAAACTCGGCGCCGCCCGCGCGTAACACACGGCAAGGACGCTCCTCGTCCACGACGAGCTTCACCGCTTCGCTCACCGCATAGGCCGCCACGGTGCCGAGACCGGTCAGGACGGATCCACCGATCCCTCGTGTGTCTTTGCGGCGGATCGCCGTCCACCACATCCAGACCAGCAACATTCCGAGGATCACCAAAGTGCCCTCTGTGGCCCCTTCCAGGAGAGGGCCCAGCCACGACGGCGCATCCGCCACCGCACCGGTCACCGACCGGTACGCGGACGTCGAAGCTCCACCCGTGACCTCGACAGCACCAGCCTCGCCCAGCCCGCCGGGGGACAGCCAAGTGACGACTCCTGCTCCCACGCCCAAGACGGCCGACGCGCCGAGCAGCCGACCGGCTCGGACTTTCATTCGCGATTCTCGTTCCATGAGGCCCGAACGTAGAAGGGGGAGCAGCCGGAAACCCGAGCCGAACGGCAACACCGGACCTTGACGATCGTCAGGGTTGACAGCTACGGGGACCCTCGTTCCGCGTCACCGGACATCCTGACCTTCAACACACCTTCGTCTTCTGAAGATCACTCCGCGGGCCGCCAGGACACCACCACCCCGGCGGCCGACTTCTCTTCCACGTCTTCGCCGCACTCGCGGAGTTCATCCGCGAACTCATCGTCGTCGGCACCAACGAGAGCCTGGCCGTCGCCCGCGTCCGCGGTCGGGTCGGCAGGCGCCCAAGCATCGCCACCTGGAGAAGCTGTGGACCCTGAGCCCGGCCGGGCTGGAGGCCGCCGCGGTCGTCCTTGACCGCCCGGCGAGAGAGCGGGGCGGCACACCAAAGCGGCGGCCGCCTCCGGCGCGAAGCACGCCTGGGCGGTGACCCCTCACCGCCGGGACGGCCTTGCCCGCTGGCGGGGGAGAGGGCGGTGACGCCGAGAGCGCAGCCGCTGCCTACGCAGACCTCGTGCGAGGAGCGGACCCGGGTCCTGAGCCCAGATCACCCTGACGCCGTGGCGAGTCAAGAGCAGCTCTCACGCTGGAAGGGTAGAGGACGACCCACTGAACTTGATCGAGTGATGTCGGTGCCGTTCGCCTGACAGTGGGCTGTCGGCGGCGGTAGCCCTGGTGCGTGAGGTATGCACAGGGCGGCGTGCTGACCGAGGCGGGTAGGGCCGCGCGGGAGCGATTGCGGCTGCATGCCGTTGAACGCTTCCAAGCCGGAGAGAAGAACGCCGCGGTCGCTGCCGCCCTGCGGGTGAGCGAGCGGTCGGTGGAGCGATGGCGCCGCGCCTGGCGCGAGTGCGCCCAGGCCGGGCTGCTGCCAAAGGGCTCTCCGGGGCGATGCCGGCTCAGCGAGGATCAGATCGCAGGACTGGCACGTGAGTTGGAGCGCAGTCCGGCGGGGCTGGAGCTGGCAGCACCCCCCCGACGAGCGATCGAGCGGGACGACTCGGCGGTCGAGGTGTGGAAGAAGGAGACGTGGCCGCGGGTGAGAGCTGTGCGGCGGAGCGCAACGCCTGGATCGTCTTCGAGGACGAAGGCGGCCAGTCGGTGACTTTGCCGCGCGCCAGAACCTGGGGCCGGATCGGCCACACCCCGGTCGTCCGGGTCAGAGGCGGGGCTCCGGGCGGGTGTTGGTGGCGGGCATGACCTGCTACAAGCCCGGCGAGCGGTCCCGCTTGATCTGTGCGATCCGCGAGTACCGGGGGCCGCAGGGACGAACCGAAGGGCTTCGGCTGGCGGGACTTCCGCGACCTGATCGTCCGAGCCCGCTTCCAGCTCGGCGGCCCGATCGTCCTGGCCTGGGACAACCTCCGCCTCCACCTGACTGCAGGCATGCTTGAGTTCATCGAGGCGAACGCCGAGTGGCTCAGGGTTCCACCTGCCCGCCTAGATGATCAATTCCAAGGGGCGGCTGAGCGCTGCACATGGCGTCTGAGCGCTTGATTCGGCGGCTCCTCGTGCTCCAGCAGTTCTATGTGCTCCGTCGGCTGATTCTCACTCCTCCTGAGTGATGACATGGATGCGCCCGGCGGTTGACGCCCGTGGAGGCAGTGGTGAATGAGACAGGAACTCCGTTGCTTGAATTGGGAGTTCAGGTGGATCAGTGGGATCGGGTCGGGCGGGTCGCGGCGTAGGGGGCAGCACTGGCGCTGACGCCCTACCTGCTGATCATTGTGGGGTCTGACACAGCGCCAGCGCAGGGCGCGCAGGGTGGCCCGGATGATCGTGGCCGCCGGAGAGGTGTGCCGGCAGCGTCGACGTCGTCGTGCTGACGGACATCGAGGACGAGTTGAGTGTCGCCCGGACCACCGCCGGGGAGCTGCGCCAGGAGGCGCAGGAACTGCTCGCAGGCGGCTACGACCCGCAGACCGCCTACATGCGCAGGAACAGCCACTGACGGAGCCGGATCCTGCGGGCGGTGCCCCATGGCGGGGTGCCGCCCGCAAGCGTGTTCAGCACAGTTTCTTTTCCCCTGAGATGTAGTCAGGGCGTGGGCAGCGCTCAGAGCACCCTGAAGCTGCCCAGGGCCGCGGGGTTCTGCAGAAAGACGCCGAGTGCGTCGCTGCCGGCCCCCACGATGGCTGCAGGGGTACCGGCGCAGGTGTCGTTGTCGAAGACTGCGATGCGCTCCCGGCTGTTGTTGCTGACGGCATTCACGAACAGAGGTGCCGGGAATGCGATGCAAGATCCAGGTGTGGCGGGATAGACCCGCTCATTGATCTGGACGGTCCCGCGCCCGCGACGGTCAGCGTCGCCGTTCTCTTCTCGACGGTCGGCGTCCTTGTCCTTGTAGCTGTCCTTTTCCTTGCCCCCGTAGCCGTCGGCGGGAGCCGCAGCTGGAATGGTCTCGGGCTTGTCGGGGATGGCGTTGGCGGCCACCACGCCGGTGATGCCAGTGAGGGCGACACCACCTGCGACTACGGCGGCTATTCGAGCTCGTGTTGCCTGCATGACGCACTCCTTACACAAAAGGGGCCGTCTCCTTCGATCAGCCACCTGCACCGAACGTAAAGTGACAAATCCGTAGCGTCATGCCGGGCGGGCCTGAACGTGTGATCAACCCAGGTGGGGCACTGAGCTGGTAGAACACCAGCACGGCCAGGAGCAGGAGGCGGGGCCGCGCGGGGACGTCTCTGGGTAAGCCCGCCCGACCAGGCTGGCCCACGCCCCGACCAGGCGGATTCCAGCGGTCGTGGTGGCCATGGTCGGGCCCGCGCAATGCCCATTGCGCACGCCGACTTGAGCGCCTACGGATACTGCGGGCCGCTCCAGCTGACTCTCGGGTCGGGGTCGTGGACGGGCCGCCATACGGCTGCGGACGGTCCGTCCCTGAGCAGGTCGACCAGGGGCGCGGCGAGGACGGTGACGTCGCGCCGGAAGCAGGAGGGCGCCAGGTCCCGGGCGGCGGCGTGCAGGGCGCGGATGCGGGTGTCGATCCCGGCGGGGCCGGTGCCCTCCAGGACGAACGGCACTCCGGGGAAGAGGGGGTAGTGCCGTCGCCATTCCTCCTGTGGCGGCTCCTGGCCGAGGGCTGGCCGGCGCCCCCGGGGGGAGCCGGGACGTACGCGTGGAGACGGGCGTAGGCGCCGATCTTCGCGGCGAGGCGTTCGGGGCCCATGGTGGCCCGGTCGACTTCCACGTATGCCCGCGGCATCGGCCAGCTGTCGCTGCTCTGGCGGCCGCTGCGGTAGTACAGGAGCGCGTCGGGGATGACGGCCTCGCCGCCTCCGAGGGGGTGGTGATCTCACAGATCCAGTCCAGCGGCCGGCACAACTCGCCGCGGCGGCGCGCGCCTGGAGGAAGGCGAGCGCGGTCTCCGTCACCGTCAGGTGGTGTCCGGCCCGCAGCCGTACGGCGATCGGGCCGGATGCCGTCTTCGGCGGCTCGGTATCGCCCTGTCGAACGCGTCGCCCGGCCGGCAAACGCTCGTGCACTCGATGGAGACGGGCCAGGCGGAAGTCCTCAACAGTGTCCTGAGGCCGCCCGCTCCTGGGTATCGCTGCGCCACCTCCTGGACGGCGGGCCGGCCATTGAGGACGCCGACTGGACCCGCATGTCGACCGTCAGGAAATTCCGCACGGCCCGCATGATCAACGTCGGGTGATTCCCCACCCTCGTGGTCGCGATTCTCCACCGGGCGCTGACCATCGCTGGTGCTGCTGACCGCTCGAACCGGCGTGAGAAACCGTGCTGGGACCGTTGATCACTCCGGCGCTGCCATCTCTTCCGCGGAGGCTCGGGCGCTCGTCTAGGGTGACACGGTGGGGTTTGAGCTGCGGGAACGGTGGGGCGCCCAGCCGTTGTGGGCGCGTTGGGTCCTCGCGGTGTACTTGATCGGTTTCGTTGAGGGCACGGGTTCTCACGTCGCAGATCTGGTCCGTGGCGGCATCCACGCCTATGGGGCGTTTCCGCAGGTGTCTCTGCAGGTGTTCTTCGTCAGCTTGGTGATCCTCGATCCGTTGGCTGCCCTGCTGGTGGGACTTGCGCGGCGGGAAGGGATCTGGCTGGCAAGTGCCGTGATGGTGTTGGACGTCAGCGCGAACTGGTGGGGGAACCGGCACTGGCTGAGGGACGACCCCGGGCAGTTGCTCTGGCTGTTGCCCATCACTGTCTTCGGCCTGTTCGTCGTTGCGTTCGCAGTTCCCACGCACCGCGCGGTTGCCGGGGCGGCGAGCAAGTTGCCGACGGCCCTGCCGTCAGCCTGACTGCTCGCGAGACTCAACCGCTGCCGGTCTCAGGACCGCAGGACAGTTTCCGATATTCCCTGTTTGTGGTGGTTCGTTGCTCTATTAGGTCTTCCATGCGAGTCGGTCGTGTTCCCCATGGGCATGCCGGTGCCCGGGTTGAGGGGCCTGGCCTCTCGGAGCCGTCGCGGTCCCTTGACCTGCGAGCCGAGAGGTCGACGCACGCACCGGATGGCAAGGAGAACGTTCACCGTGGTCGACATTGTCGAGATCTGCGTGCACTGGTACACGGGCCGCGTGCACCGGGGCAGCGCCAACTCGGTGTGCTACTTCAACAGCGGCTACTCGGCCGGTTACGACGCCCTCGGGGCGCCAACCGCCGCCGGAAGGGCGGGGGAACACTATGGCCGCACTGAAGTCCGGTCAGGCAACCTGGTCCCACCGCACATGCAGGGCGGGGGGCTTGCGGAAGACGAGGCCGTACGGGGCTGCGGGGTGGCCAAGGTCGAGGCGCAGGGCTGGGAGGCGTTCGAGCAGGTGCTGGAGGGCGATGCGGGTTTCCAGGCGGGCGAGGTGTGCGGCGAGGCAGTAGTGCGGGCCGTGCGCGAAGGCCAGTTGGAGACGCACGTTCTCGCGGCGGACGTCGAACAGGTCGGGGTCGGGGAAGACGGCCGGGTCGCGGTTGGCCCCCGTCAGGGAGACGGTGACGAGGTCACCGCGGTGGATCGTGGCTGGGCCGAGGACGGTGTCCTGGGTGGCGTAGCGGTCCACGACCGCCGCGCCGGGTTCGAGGCGCAGTGATTCCTCGATCGCGCCGTCCAGCAGCTCGGCGTCGGCACGGACAAGGGCGAGTTGGTCGGGGTGCTGCAGCAGGTGCAGCAGTGCGTTGGTGATCATCGCCTCGGTGGTCTCGATGCCTCCGAACATCAGTACCGCGGCATTGGACGCCACCTCGGGCACCGTCAGCTGCCCGGCGGCTGAGACGAGGAGCGAGGAAGAGCTCCGGTCAGCGACGGTGACTTCCACCGCCGTTCGTAGCTGCGTGTACGCCGCAACGCCGGCGGGTCCCGCCTCGTGGCCGGCGGTGATGTCCGAGACCGACTGCACGATGGAGTCGTACCAGGCGAGCACTGTGTCCCCGGTGGTGCCGGTCAGTCCCAGCGCCTCGGTCACGACCGCGACTGCGAGGGGTCCGGCGAAGGCACGTCGCAGTTCGGTGGCGCCCGTAGGCTCGAGCTTGGTGATGAGTCGGTCGGTCTCCCGCTCGATGAATGCGGCGAAACCGTCCCGCACGGCCCGGGGACGGAAGGGGGCGGTGAACGGTTCGCGGTGAAGGGTGTGGTGGTCGCCGTCGAGCGACAGCATGCTGGGGCCGACGACTTGCGCGGTGGAGAACCGGGGGTCGTCGACGGTGAAGGTCTCGGCGTCCCGCATCACGCTCAGCGCGAGATCACGACGGGTGACCAGCCAGCCGTCCAGCTCAGGGAGCCAGGACACCGGCTCCTGCGCACGGAGCAGCGCCAGGCGCGGATGCGGATCCCGGGCGAGTTCGGCGAGCGTGGTCGCGGCACCGAGGGGGTAGGAGTCGACCACGCTCATTGCGTGCCTTGACCCTGGCAGGGAAGAACCGTTCACGCGGCTGAGGTTAGCAAGCCGCTCCGCAGGGGGCTGGGGCCTGCGATGAGGCCGGTCAGGGTGGCGACGCTCGTGAGCATGTAGGTGCAGGCAGACCACCGCCGTGTACTGGACGCCGTTCTCGACACGGCGCCTCGGAAGGGTGAAGATGCCTCGCGCGAGGCCGCTCTTTGAGCCAGGTCGGTTGCGTTCCCCGGCATCGAGTGTGCCGTAGACCGTCCGTCAGCGGCTGACTTCGAGGTTCGTCAGGACGAGCAAGGCTCGCAGAAGACGCGTTGCGCGAGCGGGATCGGTACGGAGCTTGGTGAGGATCCGCCAGTTCTTGAGGTGGGCGAAGCCGCCAGAAGCCCGGATTGCACCCGGCCCGCGGCACCGGAGTCCCGAGCGCGATGAGCTGGGCTTCGGCGTACTGGTGACCCTGCTCCTGGCGGCGGATCTTCTGCGCCGTGCGCTCGAAGGCGCGCAGGTCCCAGAAAATCCGGGATCCCCAGACTACGGAAACCTGTATGCGTGTCCCTGAATCATGGGGGCGCACGTACGGGTTGGCGGCCTCGGCTCAGGCAGGGCCGACACGAGGGCCGCCTGCTGCGACGTGCCGATCGGTTCGGGACGGAGCATACGGGCCGGCCCCTTGCCGAAACGGCATGACGCTTTGCCGCCGATCGGACTACTGGCGCACATTGGGGCCATGAATACAACGAATCTGGCGCAGTCGCATAGGCAGCCCTGGGATGTCGTGATCATCGGCGGTGGCCCTGCGGGGCTGTCCGCGGCGCTGAGCCTTGGCCGGGTGCGCCGCTCGGTACTCGTGATCGACGCAGGCGAGCCGCGTAACGCCCCCGCCGTCCGTGTCGGCGCGCACGGCATCCTGGGCCGCGAGGGCATCTCACCGTTGGAGTTGCTGCGCCTGGGGCGGGATGAGGTCTTGGCCTATGGCGTCCGCGTTGCGGACGCGCGGGTTGCTGGTGGCCGCCGGGACGGTGACGGCTTCAGCGTGGTCACGGACGACGGTGAACAGGTTCGGGCGCGGCGTGTGCTGGTGACCACCGGCCTGACCGACGAACTGCCCGACGTGCCCGGCCTGGCCGAGCGGTGGGGACACGATGTCCTGCACTGCGTCTACTGCCACGGCTGGGAGGTGCGCGACACCGCTATCGGCGTGCTGGGCAGCTTCCACCAGGCTCTGTTGTTCCGCCAGATGTCCCATGATGTCACTCTCTTCCGCCACACCGGCACCGAGCTGAGCGATGAGCAGTGGGAGCAGCTGGCCGGCCTCGGAGTGGCCGTGGCGGACGGCGAGGTGACGGGCCTGCACATCGACGACGAAGACCGGCTGGCAGGCGTCCGGCTCGCCTCCGGGAATCTTGTCCCAGTGCGCAACCTGGTGGTCGCGCCCCGGTTCGTGGCGCGCGCCGGCTTCCTCGATGGGCTGGGGCTGAGCGTCCTCGAGCATCCCTCGGGTACGGGTGAGCAGGTCCGGGTCGATCCCTCGGGGTTCACCGGCGTCGAAGGGGTGTGGGCCGCGGGCAATGTCGCGGATGTGTTCGCCGGTGTGCCGGCGGCTGCGGCAGCGGGTGTTACAGCGGCGGCCGCGATGCACATGGACCTGCTGATGGCGGATGCGAAGGTGGCCGCCGCCGCCCGGACGGTCGATGCCGGGCCGTTCAGCGGGGCGATGGAGGCGGAAGTCTCCCGCCGGGTCCTCGGCGCGCGCGTGCACGGTCTCGACGCGGGTCCGGAAGCCTGAAGGGCCCGCCAGCAGATCGTGCTACCGCCGGGAGGGGTCAGGTGGTGCGGGCCTTGAGGTGGGCTCGCTCTCCCTGGTGGCCGAACAGCACGAGCAGTTCCACGGTCTGGTCGCCGTCCGGGCCGAGCCAGTGCGGCACATGCGTGTCGAACTCGGCGGCTTCTCCGGCCTTGAGGACCGAGGTCTGATCGCCCAGGATCAGGCGTAGCCGCCCGGCCAGCACATACAGCCACTCGAAGCCCTCATGGGTGCGCAGCTCCGGCTCGCGTCCCGATTTCGGCGGGATCAGCAGCTTGTGCGCCTGGACGCCGCCGGGATGGCTCAGCGGGATGTACGTCATGCCGTTGCGGTTCACCGGGCGCAGGTGGATGCGCGGGTCGCCGGTGCGCGGTGCGCCGACGAGCTGGTCCAGGGGGACATCGTAGAGCTCGGCAAGCGGGAGCAGCAGTTCCAGGGTCGGCTTACGCGACCCGCTCTCCAGGCGCGAGAGCGTGCTCTCGTTGACCCCGGTCTGTTCCGCCAGGTCGGCCAGGGTCAGGGATCTGCGGCGGCGCAGCTCCCGCAGCCGGGGTCCTACTGCTGACAGCACATCGTGTCGCCTCTGCTCGTCCATGAACCCAGGTTGCCAAAACGGCATCCAGCTTTGCAACTGCAGCAGGCTCGAGCGCATCGTCGTGAACGCGGGCCCGCACGCAGAGCGGCCCCTGACTACAACAACCCCAGCCCAGCTCAGGGCCTTGATTGGACAGTGATGACTGCATCGACCGATACGACGGGCCGAAGCCCTGCGCTCGACCCGCGGCGCTGGCTGGCGCTGACCGTGATCTCGGTGGCGACGCTGATGGTGGTGCTCGATGCCTCCATCATCAACATCGCCCTCCCGAAAGCCCAGGCCGACCTGGACATCAGCGACGCAAACCGGCAGTGGGCGGTCACTGCCTACGCGCTGGCGTTCGGCGGTCTGCTGTTGCTGGGCGGGCGCGTCGTCGACTTCGTGGGCCGCAAGCGCACCTTCATGACCGGCTTGGCCGGCTTCGCCGCCGCCTCCATGGTGGCCGGTGTCGCACCCAACGGCGCGACGCTGTTCGCGGGCCGCGCACTCCAGGGCGTCTTCGCCGCACTCCTCGCACCGGCCGCCCTGTCGTTGATCGCGGTCACCTTCACCGACGGCCGCGAGCGGGCCAAGGCGTTCGGCGTCTACGGAGCGCTGCAGGGTGCGGGCGGCGCTGTCGGCCTGATCGCCGGCGGTGTGCTGACCGAGCACACGAATTGGCGCTGGTGCCTGTTCGTCAACGCCCCCATCGCCCTGGCCGCCGCCCTGGCCGCGATCCCGACCGTCCGGGAAAGCCGCGCAGAAGGCGAACGCCGCTACGACATCCCCGGGGCCGTCCTGGTCACCACCGGTCTGGTCGCTCTGGTCTGGGGCTTCACCCACGCCGCCGAAGAGGGCTGGTCCAGCGCACTGACCTGGATCCTGCTGGCCGCTGGACTGATCCTGCTCATCTCGTTCGTCGCCGTAGAACGCCGTACCAGCCACCCGCTGCTACCTCTGCGCGTCGTGCTGGACCGCGACCGCGGCGGCGCGTTCCTTGCCTCCCTGCTCATCGGAGCCGGCATGTTCGGGCTCATGCTGTTCTTGACCTACTACTTGCAGGTCAACCTCGGCTACCAGCCGCTCCACGCCGGACTGGCCTTCCTCCCCTTCAGCGCCGGCATCATCGCCGCCGCCACGTTCGCGGCTCCCCTGGTGCCCAAGATCGGCACCGAGCGGCTGATGGCGTCTGGCATCACAGTCGCTCTCATCGGCACGCTGTGGCTGGTGATGGTCAAGGCCACCGGCGGCTACCTGCCCGTCGTCCTGCCCGCGATGATCCTTACCGGCCTTGGTCTGGGTGTCTTCTTCGTCGCCCTGCCAAACATCGCACTGGCGGGCATCAACCCCTCCGATACAGGGGTGGCCAGCGCCATGATCAGTACCACCCAGCAGATCGGCGGCGCCATCGGTCCCGCACTGCTCAACACCCTCTACGTCTCCGCCCTCACCGGCTTCCTCACCGATCACGCCGGGCCCGTCACCCGGGCAGTCCGCCTGGACGGCTACGTGCACGGCTACCGCGTGGCGTTCATCGCCAGCACTGTCGCGTTCACTCTCGCGCTCGCCGCGGTCATCCTGCTGATCAAGAAGCGCAGCCCCAGCGATGTCCCCACCGACACCCCTGTCCACGTCAGCTGACCAAGCCCCACCCACCGCCGAAAGAGAGTCCCCCAATGAGTACCGGCAGTGACTCCGCAGCCTTCTGGGAGAACCACTACGCCCGCCTGGACGACCAGTGGGGCACCCAGCCCAACGCCGTCCTCGAAGAACTCGTCACCACCCTCGTACCCGCCCCAGGTACCGCGCTGGATCTGGGCAGCGGACATGGCGGTGACACCATCTGGCTCGCCACCCGAGGCTTCGACGTCACCGCCGTCGACGTCTCACCCACCGCCCTGCAGCGCGTGGCCACCAGAGCCCGCGCCAGCGGCGTGGCCGAACGCGTGCACCCCGCCCGCCACGACCTCGCCCACGACTTTCCCGAAGGCCGCTTCGACCTGGTCAACGCCAGCTACTTCCACACACCCCTCGACATCGACCGCGGAAAGGTACTGCGCCGCGCGGCGGCGGCCGTCGCCCCCGGCGGACTGCTGATCATCGTGGAACACGCCTCCATCGCCCCCTGGTCCTGGCAAGCCGGCAAGGACGTGCACTTCCCCCGCCCGGACGAGGTACAGGCTTCACTGGAACTGGACGATTCCTGGACGGCCGAGCGCTGCCACGCCCCCCAACGCACCGCCACCGGACCCGAAGGACAGCAGGCCACCGTCACCGACAACGTCCTGGCCCTGCACCGCGCATCCTGACTCAACAGCAGGCCCTGGTGGCGCCGCACCCGGCGGCGCCACCAGGGCCTGCTCGCATGCTCAGGACGCCCCGGTACGGAGCGACCCACCGTTCCGGCTGAACAACCCCAGCACCTCGACACCTTCGCCCGTGCCGCTCACGAGGCTATGAGGCATACGCGTATCGAACTCGACGGCCTCACCGGCGCCAAGGGCTGCGACCTCATCGCCAAGCTTCAACAGCGCGCGCCCCCGCAGCACGAACAGCCGCTCATTCCCCCGATGGCCGCGCTGCTCGACCTCCCGCAGCCCGCCCCGGCCGGGCAACACCAGCTTGAACGCCAGCACATCACCCGTGTCGCGCGTCAGCGGCACATAGCGGCGCCGTCCCGGCGAAACGGCCGGAGATGAATGCGGGGATCTCCGACCAGCGGCGCACCGACAAGATCGTCCAGGGGAAGCCGGTACGCTGCGGACAAGGGGATCAACACCTCGAGAGACGGTCGGCGCTCGCCGTACTCCAGCCGCGACAGCGTGCTCACCGACAACCCCGTGCGCCCGGCGGCCTGCGCCGGCGTCAACCGACTCAACGGGCGCACCGCACGCAGCCGCGGACCGACTCCCTGCAGCAAGGCAACCAGGCTGTCGTCCACCGCAACTGCTTCCCAGGCTCTCGTTGATGACAGGCCAGTCTCGCCCTGTCCGTGGTCCAGGAGCCACCTCGCGTGCTGTTTCGGCAACCCGCCCACGTGCTCCGAAGCAAGTAGTTGCGGTCTCCGCAAGAAACGTTGTCGGCAACCTGGCCCCGCAGGCACAGTCACCCACCATGAGCAACGAAACAAACGGCGTCCCCTCTCCACGACAGCTCGTCGAGGACATGCTGCGCCAGTCCCCCCTCGACCTCGGGGGCGTCATACCGGAACAGCGCGAGATCTACCGGCAAATGATGCAGGGCCTGCCCGCGCCCCAAGAGGTCAGCACCGACAAGACCACGATCGGGGGCGTGCCAGTAGTCACCCACACACCGGCCAACGCCTCCGGCGACACAGTGCTGCTCTACCTGCATGGAGGCGCCTACACCTTCGGCTCAGCAAGCGACTCCGCCGCCCTGGTCTGCGCCATCGCCCGCCCCGCCCAGGCCACCGTCGTATCCGTCGACTACCGCCTTGCTCCCGAGCACCCCTACCCGGCCGCGCTCAACGACGTCATTCAGGTCTATCGCACTCTGCGTGGTGATCGCCGCCACGCCACCATCTGCATGGTCGGCGAGTCGGCGGGAGGAGGTCTCGTGCTCAGCACCCTGCTGGCACTCAAGGAGCAGCACCTGCCCCAGCCCGCCGCAGCCGTCGTCCTGTCGCCCTGGCTCGACCACACCTCCAACGACCGGCCGCCGAACGAAAACCAGGACCTCGTTCTTACCGCCGAGAGCCTCCGGATCCGCAGCCGCGACTATCTCGGCTCACCCAACGCCCTACCGACGGCAGTCGACACCCTCAACGCCGACCTGAGCGGACTGGCACCCCTGCACATCCAGGCAGGCAGCAGCGAACTCCTTCTGACCGACGCACTGCGGCTGGCGAGCCGGGCAGCAACCGCTCACGTGCCCGTCGAACTCCACGTCAGCACCCGCATGCAGCACGTCTTCCAGAACTTCCGCGGACTGCTCCCGGAAGCGGACGCAGCCATCCGAGCAGCCGGCGACTTCCTGGCTGCGCACCGGCTGTCGTAGCGCACCTCGTGGTGAAGGTGACCGGGGAGAAGAGACCGATCGAGGTCTCGCCCTGCACCGGCATCCCCGCGAGTACGACTTCCTGGGTGTCTGCAGCCGCGAGATGTACGAGGTGGCCGAGTCGAACGCTGCCATGCAGCAGTCGGCGTGAGACCTCTCGCCTGCATCGCGACCGCCACCCGGCTTCCCGACGGCGCCGTGGTCATCCTGGACGAAGACGAAGACGAAGACGAAGACCAGCTCCGATGGAAGTTGATCTCCAGCTCGGTGAGTTCGTGGATGGGGCGGCTGACGGCGGGGGTGAGGTGCTGTGGGGCCTTGCCCCCTGATCTTGGACACTCGAGACACTGGATCCTGAGGATCTGAGAACGGACATCTCGTGGTCATGGAGAACTGTCCGCCGCAGTTCAAGGCTGACGCGGTCGCGCTGTACCAGTCGCGGCCCGAGGCGACGATCCGACAGGTCGCTGCCGATCTGGGGGATCAACCCCGAGACCCTGCGCAACTGGGTCCGGGCAGCTGGCGCGAGCCGGCCGCGGGGACGCCGAGCAGAGGTCTCCACCGAGCCGCCGACACCGTTGGAGGCGGAGAACGCCGCTCTGCGCCACAAGGTCCGCGAGCTGGAGGAGGAACGCGAGATCCTGCGCAAGGCGGCCAGGTATTCCGCCGGGGAGACACGCTGGTGAACCGCTTCCAGTTCGTCGCCGATCACCAGCGCCGCTACGGCGTGAAGCGGCTGTGCACCATCCTCGCCATCGCCCGTTCCAGCTTCTCCTACTGGCGCTGGAGCGCCGAGGACCGGGGCGTCCGCCAGGCTGCCGACGGCCGCCTCGCCACGCGGATACGGGCCGTGCACCACGGATCAGGCGGCACTTACGGCGTCCCGACGCGGCGAAGGCCCCGGACCTGATCGGCCGCGACGTCACCGCGAGTGAGCCGAACACGAAGTACGTCGGCGACATCACCTATCTCCCGCTGGCCGGCGGAGAGTTCCTGTATTTGGCCACCGTCATCGACCTCGCCTCACGCCGCCTGGCCGGCTGGGCGATCGCGGACCACATGCGCACCGACCTCGTCACCGACGCCCTGGCCGCCGCTGAACGGACCCGCGGCAGCCTCGCCGGGGCGGTCCTGCACACCGACCACGGCGCCCAGTACGTCAGCCGGGCCTTCGCCGACGCCTGCCGTCAGGCCGGCGTCCGCCAGTCCATGAGCGCGATCGGCTCCAGCGCTGACAACGCACTCGCCGAGTCCTTCAACGCGACGTTCAAACGCGAGACGCTCCAGGGCCGCAAGCGCTGGCCCAGCGAACGCGAGGCCCGCCTCGACGCGTTCTGCTGGCTCAACCGCTACAACACCCGACGCCGTCATTCCGGCCTCGGACACCGCAGCCCCATCGCCTACGAAACAGCCTCCCGGTCAACATCAACTACTCTGACACCAGCCGCATAACCCGTGTCCAGGATTCGGGGTCAAGGCCGGCATGCTGGCCCGTCGGTCGGGTGGTAAATGCGTCGCGTGGTGCTGAGGGAGTCGGGATACTCCCTCGGTGACCCTTACTGCACTGCCTCAACCGCTTCGACCTCGTGCTCTGAGGCCCGGAGATCTCGTCGTTGTCGCATCGCTGTCCGGGCCGCTCCATGCCGTGTACGAGCCCGACCTCGAGCAGGCGGTGGTCGTGCTCGAGCGGATGGGATTCCGTGTGCGTCGGGCACCGCTCCTTGAAGGAGGGCGGCACCGTTGGTGGAGCGCGGCTCGGCCGGCGGAGATCGCCGAAGAGCTCAACGCTCTTCTGCGGGATCCCGAGGTGCGCGCGATCATCGCGCATGACGGCGGCCAGACGGCACTCGGATACCTCGATCTGATCGACTTCGAGGCGATCACTGCCGACCCCAAGCCGATACTCGGCTTCAGCGACATCTCGCTGCTGCATCTGGTGCTCTACGCGCGCACGGGTCTAGTCGGCTTCCATACCGACCTGGCCACCCCCGGACTCGGCGGACACTGGCAGCGCGCGACTGCGGCACGCAGGGCGGAACTCGAGAAGCTCTACTCGACGCTGCTGACCGGTACGGAGCCGATCGGCGCGCTGCCGGCCACCCCGACGTGGGAGTGCTGGCGTGCCGGTCGCACCGAAGGCCGGCTGATCGGCGGAGTGATCAACCGCATCGTGCTGAACCAGGCGACGCCCTACGCGCTGCCGCTCGAATGGTTCGACGGCGCGGTGCTGTTCTGGGAGGAGGCGGGAGGCCTGGCAGCATATGTGTGGAGCTATCTGCAGGTACTGCGGCACGCCGGCATCCTCGATCGGATCTCCGGCATGGTCGTGGGTATCCCGGACGGGATCGACGGACTCGACTCGCCGGACGCGTCCCCGACCCTGCGCGAGATCGTCCTCGATGTCCTTGGCGACCGTGACATCCCGGTCCTGGGCAACGTCGAGTTCGGACACGCCGGCCCGAATCTGCCGATGCCCGTCGGGATCCGTGTTGCTCTCGACGCGCAGCAGCGGACGTTGTCGCTGCTCGAACCGGCGGTACGCCCGCTCACGTTGACCGGACAACCGGGCGTCTGAGCAACGCGGATCAGCGAGCCGACAGCCTCGGCAGCACCCACCCTCGGGGCGCCACATCCACTGTCCCGCCGCAAGACCCAGGGTGGGCCACTTCATCTCGCCGCCACCCTCGAGTACGCGCCGTCCTTGATGATCAATTCCAAGGGATGCCTGCGGAGGGGGTGGGGTGGGCGGTGGCCGAAGACCACCGCGAGACGGTCAGGCGGCGGACTGCCGGCCGTGGTTATCGAGGTGGCAGCGCGCGGTCAGGCGTCAGGGTCGACTTCGGGGCGCGTGAACCGCACGGGCTTGCCCAGCGACCGGGCGTAGGCGATTTCGGCTCGGGTGCTGTCTCCGATGTAGTCGCCGACTAAAGCACGCGAGTTCGCGATTGCTGAGGCTGGATAACGCGAACTCCGCGCGCATCGCCTCGGATTGCCAGCAGGTGCGCTCCTGTTCCTGTGCCCCTACCGGGCGCCCTAGGCCTGTAGCGGCGGCCGTCCGGCCCGCTCCCATCCAGCTGGCCGGTGTGAGCGTCGAGGCTGGCCGCAGAGTGGGGTTGTCACAGGGTGCCCATAGGCTCCTAGCAAGATCGTCGGCAGACAGGACCATGGGGGCCGGATGAGCTGGTGGGGCAGAAAGTTGGAGGATCGGAAGCGGTGGGTGCTTGATCCGTTGGTGGGGCTGGGGCCGTTGTGGTTCGGGATGGGTCCTGACGAAGTGGATGCGGCTCTGGGCGGGACGAGGGCAGGTAACTCGCAGGTCGCGGCAGGCGGGGGGTACTGGATGCGCTATCAGGACATCGGGGTGACCGGCATCTACGGCGCGGGGATGCTTCTGGTCGGCGTCGCGATCGATGCCATGGAAGGCCCGCTGGTCCGGCTCCGAGAGGTCGAACTGATCGCCAGGGTGCCGTCCCAGGCCCGCGCGGAAATCGATGACCTCGCCCGCCGGGAGGGTGCCGCAGTGCGGGTGAACTGGAGTGGTGATCCGGAGATCGCGGCGTGGGGGGTGTCCATGGGCACAGCGCTGGAGTACGGCCTCTCCTCCGAGGGACACCCAGAGCGGAAGGACAGGATGATCACCTCTGCCCTGTTCGTCAGCGCCGAGCTTGCCGAAGCGCCCTACGAAGCCGGGCCGGTCATGCACTGGTGCGACGTGCGGGAACGGGAGAAGAACAGCGGCTCCTGGCCAGTGAAGACCGATCAGGAGCGCTCGCACTGGGACTGGTCTCCGCAGAAGGCGGTCGGCCCACTGCGGTTCGGGATGACCCCGCAACAGGTAGCAG
The DNA here is from genome assembly GCA_000720805.1 of Streptomyces violaceoruber. GTDB lineage: Bacteria > Actinomycetota > Actinomycetes > Streptomycetales > Streptomycetaceae > Streptomyces > Streptomyces cellulosae_A. The sequence continues at coordinate 47,683 of JODI01000077.1, read as the reverse complement.
ACGCACTGGGCGGCGAGGTCCCGGCCGGCAGACAGGGACACTTTCCGTACTGGTGGTGGCGCAGGGGAGCGGCCGGGCAGTGGACGCTGACCGACGACCGGTTCGAACAGACCGGGGTGAGCGCGCACTACTCGTATCCGGAGGGCCTCCCGGTGCTGGGAGCAGTAACGGTCCACGGCCGGACCGGACCGCAGATTACCTACGCTGGAATCCAGCTGATCGGGGCACCACCCTCCCGCCTCGACGCGGCCATGCTCCAGCACATCGAGAATCACGGCCTGGGGCTGCTCTTCACTCCCAGCGGCAGTCCCATTCCCCCCGGGCTCCAGATGGACATGAACGCCACCCGGGCCGGGGACGCCGCGATCAGCGAGGTCACCTTCGCCTCGGCGGACTGGGAACTCTGACCGACACGCCGGACCGAACGCCCGACGCTACGTCCCGCGGTGCGCACGTAGTTGGCCAGGCAGGCCAACTACGCCGCTCAGTCACACGTCGGTGTACGGCGGTTCACCGGGAACCTCCACACCTCTACGCCCGATCTCAGCCGGCGGCGGCTGCCTTGCAGGTCAGCACATTCCGTCGATGGGCACCCAACCAAGGGGCCGGAAACGATGAGTAGCCAGGCGGCGTTCTGAGCTCACGGTGCCGTGTCTCCATCCGACTGGAGGGAGCGGGTGTAGCGCAGTCTGGTCCTCGGGGTGACGCCGAACAGTGCGCACGGGTGCATGGGGTCGGCGCCGGTGGCAGCGGCCTCTTCCAGGTGCCGGTCGCCGGCGTGAGGTCAGCGCAGCACCAGAGTGACGACCTCGTCCTCAGTGCGCGGGAGGCTTGGGCGAGGGGTTGTGCTTGAGGCGGGCGGTGGGCTGGACGATTCGCCAGAGTGCGGGAAGCCTGCGTGCCCGGCTCCGCCAGCGGGGCGGGTGGACGTGGAGGGAGGCGCTAGCGAAGATCTGTCCTGGGTGGGTAACCGCTGGCTGTTCCGCAGGTGCACGCCCAGCCGTGGGACAGAGGCCGGTTGTCGTCGCGGGTCGCGGTAACCATCACCGGGCCGTCGTCGTGGTGTCCGTGGACTGTGTCGACCCTCAGCTGATCACTCATCGAGCCTCCAAGTCTGGTCGCGGCCATGTCTCAGCCGGATGGGGAGGTGTCGCCCTGCAGCAGCGTCGAGCCGTTCGACGCTCAGTCCTTGGCGGAGCCGTCGCAATGATCTCCCGACAACCGAAGGCCACACCCTTTCCCAGGGAGACCATGCCCGAGACCTTCAACCATCGCCGAACGCGACCTCACCGCCGGGGCCTTCGATGCTCGTGGGCTGCCCAACTCCTACGTAACGTGTACGCCGCGCCAACGCTCCCGTCACTAACTGGATTTGCGTGTCTGCGGTCGCGTGGCGCGATGCCCGCCTACCCTCCTGGTGTGACCAGCCCCGTCTCATAGGCGATCACTACCGCCTGGGCGCGGCTGTTCAGGTCGAGCTTGGTCATGACGCGGTTGAGGTGGGTTTTGACCGTCGCCTCGCTGATGGAGAGCCGGTCGGCGATCTCGGGGTTGGAAAGGCCGCGCGCGATATGTTTCAGAACGTCTACCTCGCGGCGGGTCAACGTGTTCAAGTCCGGCGGCGGCTGGGCGTCGGGCGTGGATCGGCCCTGTTGGGCGTATGCCTCGATGAGCCGCCGGGTCACGCTGGGGGCGAAGAGTGCGTCTCCGCCCGCGACCGCGGCCACCGCGGCCAGGAGCCGCTCGGGTCCTGAGTCCTTGAGCAGAAAGCCGGACGCCCCGGCGCGCAAGGCCCCGTACACGTATTCGTCGAGGTCGAAGGTGGTCAGAACCAGCACCCGGGGCGCGGGGTCAGCGGCGTCCGCGATGATGCGTCTGGTGGCCTGGATGCCGTTCATGCCGGGCATGCGGATGTCCATCAGGATCACGTCGGGCCGCGTCTTGGCGGCCAACCGTACCGCTTCCTCTCCGTCCCCTGCCTCGCCGGCGACCTTGAAGTCGGGCGCAGCGTCGAGAAGGCCGACGAGACCGGCGCGGATGAGAAACTGGTCGTCGACGACGAGGACTCTGGTCATCTCGTACGCTCGTCTCTCCACCGTGCGCCGGTCGCAGACGTTGGCAGCGTCAGGCGGACCGCGAACCCTCCCTCGGTGTGTGGGCCGGCGCTGATGGTCCCGCCGTAGAGCTTGGCCCGCTCCCGCATGCCAATCAAGCCGTGTCCGCCGCCTGCCGGGACTGTGACCGGCATCAGCCCCTCTCCGTTGCCCGTTCCGTTGTCGGTGACCGTGACGGTCAGTTCACGCTGTCCGTAGTGCAGTCGCACCTGTGTGTCGGCGTGGTGAGTGTGTTTGAGGACGTTGGTCAAGGCCTCCTGGACGACGCGGTACGCGCACAACTCGACGCCCGGAGCGAGCGGGCGCACAGTGCCCTTGATGCTCAGCTCGACCGGGACGCCTCCGGCCCGGATGCGCTCGAGCAGGTCGTCGAGGCTGGCGAGGGTGGGCATGGGGGCGGCTGAATCGGCGCCGCCCAGATCGTGTTCCCGTAGGACGTGGAGTATGCGCCGCAACTCCTCAAGCGCCTCCGTGCTGGTGTTCTCGATGGTGCTGAGCGCGCCCCTGGCCGTGACGGTATCGGAGTCCAGGACGAACCGGGCCAGGCCTGCCTGCACAGAGATTACGGACATGTGGTGGGCGACCACGTCGTGCAGCTCCCGCGCTATGCGCCCGCGTTCTGCGGCGACCTCACGGCGGCCCCGCTCGGCCTGCTCGGCGCGCAGCTGCCGAGCGAGTTCGCGCGAGCGGCGGGCCAGTGTGCCGGACCACACCAGCACCAGGCAGAACAGCAGGGCCTGGCTCACTACCAGCGTCATGGACAGGCTGTCGCTGATCACACCCGCGTACACCCACTTGGCGGTCATCACGGCCGCACAGCCGACGGCAATCGGTGCCGAATACACCGATGCCACCGTGTACAGGGCGAGCATCGAGCCCAACGCGGACGCCACCGGCCAGTATCCCAGGCTGATGTAGGCGACGCCGGCCAACTGCACGGCCGCGAACACCGCCATCGGTACTCTGCTCCGAAAGGCGACCGGCAGATGCGCCAGGGCGAGCAGCACATAGGCAGAGGTGTCGAGTTCCGGCCATCCTCGCGCCACCGACACCTGACCCAGCCGGACAGCCACCCACGTCATGGCGAGCGCGATCAGCGTGTCGAGGACGAGCGGGCGAGGCGTACGCATGCGCATCGTCGCAGCCTAATGCCGGTGAACGCGCGGCGGCGTCAACCTTTCGCTTTACCCCGGAAGTTGCACGAACCACTACCGCGGCAGTGGCACGACCCGCGCGGCTACCGCACACGGTGGGGCCAGAGTTCCACCCGGCGCGGGACGCGACAACTACACCGCCGACCCCTCCCGTTCATGGCGCAGCGGCACCCGCCCGACCAGCGGCGCCGCACAACTCGCGGGCTGAACTGTCCTGCGGCGATGCGTCGGAGGGTGCCAGCCATGACAGGCCGCCTTCGGTCCGGAACGGTGCAACTTACGTGTGCGGCTTGCCGAACAACCGGACACCTCGCCGTGCAATCCAGCGGCCTCAGACGTCCTGATGCGTCCACGTTCATAACCACAACGACATCGTCTATGTATGCGACGTCGAAGCGGACGGCCATGGCGTCTACGTCAAGGTCTGGAAGAAGAGCGGGTATGACGAGTTCGGGGACGCCAACGGTTCAGCATCCCCATGCAGCGCCAGGAGCTACGACATCGGGGACGTCACATCCATTCAAGTCTGTGAGGACCTGACCGGGCCTGACAGGTGCTCCGACAGGAGGTACGAGTAAGGCCGGCAGAGGTTATGGGTGCGCCCCGCTGCGTCGACGATCCACCTCATGCGCCTGCTGACGGAGGCCGGGCTCCCGCCGGGCGCCCGGGTGCGGTCGTGTCAGGGGGCTGCCCGTAGCGCTCTGACTCTCCGCCGGTGAAGGGGGTGCCGGTGTACCAGACGCGTTCTGCGCACACGAAGAAGCCGTCGCTGGTGAGGCCGCTGGTACTCCATGCCCGTGAAGACGCCACGGTGGTAGCGGCAATAACCCTGGACACCTTGGCCGCCTTTCTCGGCGACCTGGCGTGGTCGTCTCGCAGCGCAGCCAGCCCAGTATCCGGTAGCGGACGCTGTAGGGCGTGTACGAGCCGCCGGGGTGTTGCAGGGCGACGGCGATGATGTCGGGTCCGTGGTCATCAGCCGGGCGCGGGTGAGCGCGCTCTACGAACGGGCCGACCCGGACGGCGAGGTCCTGGCCTTGGCCGGGGGTCCAGGGCTCCGGTTCGCGCACGGTGAGGCCGCTTGCACTTTTCCGGACTACGCGTTGTTGCGTTAGGCGGTAAGCGGCAGTCGGTGCGGTTGTGGACGGACCGCCTTCGGGCGATGTTGGGTTCGGTGTTGGGCAGCCGGTTGTCGAAGACTTTCTTCCCGACCGGGGTGACGGCGGTGGCGTGGTGTTCGCCCTTGCCGACGTCCAGGCCGAGGAAGACGTCGATGTCACCGGTGTCGATCACGTGCAGGCCCCTCCATCACGCTCTCCGTCCGGCCTGCCACGGCACCGAGCTGCCACATCCACGTTAGGGAGAGCTCTTCCGGCCCGGGTGAAACCGGTACTCAAGCCCCTCATCAGGGGTCCGTCGATGCCTCCGGACTCGATGACACCACCCCCCGGATCATCAACAACAGGAGGGGGAAGTCATGCCGGACCCGAAGGCCGGAAGCCCCATTGCGGAGCCTCGAAAACGGTAACGAGCCGCGAGGACCGGGCGACGGCGGACTGAGGGCTGCGGCCTGGGGCGCAGGACGCGGTCGACGAGGTTACGAACCCTCCGTGAACGCGATGGCGTGGTCAACGGCCCACTGGCGAAACGTTCGCGGCGCCGTCCCGAGGATGTCGGCCACCGCAGTGGTGATGTACGCAGGCTGTCCGACCGCCGCACTCCACGCGGCGAGCAGCATGTCGACGGCCGAGCTGGGCACCGTACCCTCCCACAGACTTCGGAACTCGTCTGGCGTTATCTCCTCGAATGCGATCCGGCGCCCCAAGGCGTCACCGATGGCGTCCACCTGCGCGGCTTGGGTCAGCGATTGGGGGCCGGTAAGGACGTAGTCGCCTCCGACGTATCCGTCCTGACAGAGCGTCCGCGCCGCGACGGCTGCGATGTCGCGGTCGTCGACCGGTGCCGACTCGGCAGCGCTGCAAGGCCACCGGGCGACTTCGCCGGCCCGGATCGCGGGCGCCCACCAGGCCAGCGAGTTCGACGCGAACATCCCCGGCCGGATGATCGTCGACTCGAGTCCGGTGGCCGCGATGAGCCGCTCGATGTCGGCGTGCAGCACCGCCATGGGATTGGGTTGCTGGAAGAGAGGGTGCGGCGTCTGATGCGGGGAGGAGAGGAAGACGACCCGCCGCACGTGGGCTGCCAGCCGCTCGAAGACTGCCTCCGCGGTCTGAGGTGGGGCGGTCCAGACGAGGAAGACCGCACCGGCGCCACTCAACGCCGGGTCGAGCGACTCGGGCACAGTGAGGTCACCGGCGAAGACCTCGACCTTCGCCGGCAGCGTCGCCGCCGCCTCAGAGCGACGGGTGAGGGCACGGACCGGTACGCCCGCGTCGAGGAGTTGGTCGATGACGACACGGCCGACCCGGCCCGTCGCCCCAGTGACGAGCACGGGAGGAATGTCTATCTGATTCATGCCGCCCATAAAAACGTTACCTGGTTAAAAAGGCAACCCGGTCACTATATTGCGGTGGCCGGATGAGCGAGTTGACGGGACTGCGGGCCCGGAAGAAGGGGCGGACGCGCGACGCCATTGGAGACGCGGCCGTCTCGCTGTTCCTGGAGCGCGGCTTCGACCGCGTCTCGGTCAACGGCATCGCCGCGGGGGCCGAGGTCTCCAAGCCGACTCTCTTCCGGTACTTCCCCACCAAGGAAGACCTGGTGCTTTACCGGTTTGCGGAGCACCAGCGCGAGGCGGCACGCGTCGTACGTGACCGTAAGTCCGGCATCAGGCCGGTGACGGCGCTGCACCGCCACTTCCGGGCCGGCCTCGATCGATACGACCCCGTCACCGGTCTCAGCGATCATCCCGAGGTGGTGGCGTTCCAACGGCTGGTGTTCACCACACCGAGCCTGGCTGGACGGCTCACGCGGTACCAGCTCGAGGACGAGGAGGCACTGGCAGATGCCCTCAGCGAAGGCATCCAGGCACGCCTGCTAGCCACCCAGGTACTCGCGGTCCAACAGGTGCTCGCCCGAACCAACCGGCAGAAGATCTCCGACGGTCGCACCGCCCACGACGTCCACCCCGAAGCCGTAGCCGATGCCGACGAGGCATTCAACCAGCTGCCATGGCAGGCGACGCTGGCGCGGCATCGCCACGCGCTACGAGAAGACCGCGACCATCTACCTGGCCGGCGGGTCAGGAGCTCGGTCTGCCGGGGCGTTCCGCGGTGGTTGTGGCCGGATTCCGTCACCGGGGGGTCACAGGTCGGAGTGCGGGAGAACTGCCGGCTCCACGGTTCTGTCTGGTTCGACGAGGGCGGCGAGGAGCCGTGCTCCGGACATCTGGGACTCGGGGGACAGCATGCGGTACGTGAACGGAATGCGCGGTTCGGCGGTGGCGGTCGTCGTGGCTTCGGCGGCGCTGGCGGTGGCGGGATGTCAGCCCGGTGGGGGCGGTGCGGACACCGCAGACGGCGGCGTCACCGCGTCCGGTGCCGTCAGCTCAGCGGCCTCCTCCTCCACGCCCGGCGCCCCGAAGCCCGGCAGCCCCTCGACGCCCTCCGCCTCCCGGCCCGCGTCCTCCGCGCCCGGCTCCTCCTCGCCCGCTGCCTCCGCACCCCCGTCGTCCGCACCCGCTCCGGGCGGTTCGGCGGCGACCTGTTCCGCGGGCAGTCTGAAGGCGACCGCCCGTCAGGCCGCCGTGCGGCCGGCCGGTACGGGGACCGGGGCGGCCGTCGTCGAGTTCACCAACGTGTCCGGACGGACGTGCGTCCTCAAGGGGCACCCCACGGTGGCCGGCGCCGGGAACGGCTCTCCCGAGATGAACGTGCCGCTCACCGTCAAGCCGACCGGAGCCGCGGCGCCGGTGAAGGTGGCCCCCGGCGGCAGGGCGTGGGTGAAGCTGACGTTCGTGCAGGTGCAGGGAGAGGCCGACGGATACTGCGTGTCCGGTTCGGCGCCCGTGGTGTATCCCACGATGGTCGTCAGGCTGCCGGGGTCCGGGGCGCACCAGGTGGCCCTGGACGACGGGCAGTTCGCCGAGTGCGACGACACCGTGACCGTCACCGCCGTATCGGCGGTCAGGCCTTCTTGACCGATTCCAGCCGCAGCACGGGCGCGGGCAGCAGGACGATGTCGAGCTCAGCACGTGATCCCCAAGAGGCGGCGAAGCGGAACGCCTTCCCACGCCTGCCTGGCCGGCCGGCATCAGATGTTCGGCCAGATGCCGGGCGGTGTCCGGCCGCACCGGCGTGCTCGGGCCGACAGGCCGCAGGATCTCGGCCTCATCCAGGCGCCCACCGGCCCACTGGAAGTGCAGTCAGTCGCCGGTGACGCCGGGCCTGCGACTGCTACAGAAGGCGATGAGCACGGTGACGGGCTGCCCGCGTTCGAGGTACACCCGGCCGGTCATGCCGCTCACCGGCGGGGCGCTGTCTCGGTTGCCGGGTGGGTGTAGCGGATGGGCTTGCCGAGGCTGCGGGCGTAGTCGATCTCGCGGCGGGTGCTGTCACCGATGTAGCCGCCCGGGTTGACCACGAGGACTTCGTCGGCGAGGTCGATCTTCCGCAGGTGCAGGTCGCCCAGGACCTGCTTGAGGCGGTCGGCCTGGGCGGGGTCGTCCCACAGCGGGTGCGGCTGTTTGAGGTTGCAGCCGGGTGCGAGGACGATACGGCCGGCCGCGGTCTCGTACAGGTTGGCTTCAGCGAGCTGCTCCCAGTACCTGGTCGACCCGCACAGCACCACGATCGGCGGGCGGGAGACAGAGTTGGAGGCGGTCTGAGGGTGCATGAGGGTTCCTTCGTGTGCCCAGGGGCGGCCGGAGTCGAGGCCGGCCGCCCGACGCTCGCCACAGGGTTACCAGCGCGGCCGGCAGTGGCGCATCGCTCGGAGGCGTTCTCTCGTTGCCCGGGGTGAAGGAGAGCAAGGCGTTACCACGGTCATCGGCTGCAAGCGGCTGGTCTTCGGGGCCGGCCACCTTCCGATGCTTCCCTGTTCAGCTCAGCCGAAAGCCCTGGCTGACGGTCAAAGTTCCCTACGTGGTTCCCTACGTTGTTCTGCGGGTCCGGGCGAGCCCTTCGTGTGGGTGGCCCACCCAGGGGCGTCGGGTGTGGCTTTCAAAATTCTGCTTCCTGGAAGGGGGGCGGATGCGTCCCGCCAGGCCTGCCACTGCTTGTCGTGGTCGACGCCCAGGTTGTTGAGGCGGGCGTGCGCGTCAGTGTCAGGGGCGTCTGTGCTCGGTTCAGTCGATCCGCTCCAGCTGCCCGTCAGTGTCCGGCGGGAACGGCCTTGGCCAGGCGGGCATAGACCACGACGTTCGCCTGGTAGCCGGTTGCCTTGGTATACCTCCCGCCGCAGGTGATGACGCGAAGTTCCGGCTGCTGCGTGGCGCCGTAGACGAGCTCGTTGGGGAAGGCGTTCTTCGGGTGGACCTCGACGCCGTATACGGAGAACAACGCCGTGCTGCGGTCGGCACGAGTGACGGCGATGGTGTCGCCCTTGTGCAGAGCGCCCAGGGCGTAGAAGACGGCCCGCCCCCGCGGGGTGTCGACGTGCCCGGTGATGACGGCGTTCCCGGTACTTCCGGGACGTGCGCCGTCCTCGTACCAGCCGGCCAGGTTGTCGTCTGCTTCCGGCGGTGTCTGCAGATGCCCGGTCTGGTCCGCATCCAGGCCGATGACCGGTGCGTCGACGCCGATGCTCGGGATGCGGATGGCCGTAGGCGGCGAGGGTGCCATCGGTATCGCGGACGGTGCCGGTACCTGGACGGATCGCACGACGGCCTGCGAGGCATCGGGCAGGGGCGGGGCCTCGGTACGTGTACCCGCGTAGATCATCCAGCTGCCGGCCGCGAGCGCGGCGGCGGCCGTAGCGAGGCCTGTGCGGGTGCCGTACGAACGTGGCCTTGCGCCCAGGGGGCGCCTGCCCGATCGCACCCCCTGCCTTCGGCCCGTCAGAGCCGGGCGCCGGCGGCGGTACCGCGACGGCGCAGCAGAACCGCACCGCCGACAAGCCCAGCCGCGACAAGCCCGCCGCCACCCACCAGCGTGGCGGTGCTCAGTCCGGACACCGCGCCTCCGGCGCCGGCCTTCACCCCGTCCTTGAGACTGGTGGGAGGCACGAACGCGGTGGTGGTGGGGAAGAGTTCCTTCCCGCATGTGACCTCGGCGCTGACCCGGTCGACGGTCACGTTCACTGTTCCCTGACGGAGCGTCACGACCAGAGTGCCCGCCGGCGTCGTGAACGTCGTACCGGTGCCATCGGCGTCGCGGATGACGCCGTTCGTCTGGACGACCTGCAGTCGGGCGACATCCGCGCAGGCGATGATGTCGCCGTCCTTGAGGATGAGACTGCCGCCCTCGGTACGGCCCGTGAACGGTGTCGCCTTTGTGCTCGGGGTTCCGTCCGCGTATGCAGGGCTCGCGAACGTCATGGTCGCCGCGAAGGCCCCGGCTGCTGCCATGGTGGCGGCGTACCTCGCTCTTTTCCTCCTGGTCACCGCGGACATTGGTCCTCCTGGTAGGCGGCGAGGCCAGCGGAATTCGCTGACACCTTCACTCCATGAATCCCCCAGGCGCATCTGGACATATATAGACCGATAGGGTGTTTCTGTCTGCCACTTCCGCGTGTCGCGGTGACATCGCGGTCAAGGTCCGCCCTGCGAATCCGGCGCAATGTCGTCGCTGTCACCGGGCCGCCTCGGCGTCCCTCAGTCGGCGAGCCGGGGCCCACCTCGAAGACAGTAGCCATGAACCGTACCCGGCGTGAGCGACACAACCGCCCCCTCGGCCCCACCCCCGGCTCCCCGGGCAGGACATCATCGCCCTGGACGGTGACGGACCCTGCATCGCCGAGGCGCGTCACCGCGCGGTTGACTTCCTCGCCCGCGTCCAGGCCGAGCACGGCCTGCCGGTGTCCGCAGGCGCGTTGGACCTGAATCAGCTGGTGGTCAGCGAGCTGGCCACCAAAGCCCTACGCTCCCGGGCCGGTGCTGACGGAACTGCGCATCGCCGGCTCGCTGGTGGAACGACCTGCAGTCGGGCGACATCCGCGCAGGCGATGATGTCGCCGTCCGGTTCCCCTGGTTCCACCGTCCTTCCCTGCCGGTCTGCCGTGAAGCGGCGGCCCACACGGGGCGACGACGGCAGTGGACGGCGTGCGGCGGTGGCGCCGCCGGCCTCAGTCGTCGTGGGCGACGTCGCGCCGACGGCGGCCGACAAGGGAATCCTCGAACGTTTGGGCAAATCGCGGACGACAGCTCGCAGCCTCCGCCCCGGGCACCCCTTGGTCCGCCATCTGCGTCCTACGGTCACCATGTGCAACTCCTGCCGGATCCTGCCCGAGCGGCTTGTCGAGATGATTCCTCTGCATCCGCCGACAGGCCGAGATGGTGGGGGAGTGGGTGCAGGATGAGGGGGTAGGCGGTGCGTCGTCGGCCGCTTCGGCCGGCCGCGGTGGCGGAATCGACCTGGGAGGGGAACAGCATGGCGCCCATGAGCATGGCGGCAGCACAGACGCGGACGGCTGAGCTGCCGGAGGTCGCCGATCCGTCCCGGGTTGCGCCCAAGGATGCCCGCGAACTGTCGAAGCTGTTCTTCCAGCAGCTGGCCGTGCTGGAGGAAGGTACGCCGGAGCACCAATACGCGCGGAACACGCTGATCGAGATGAACATGTCCCTGGTCCGCTTCGCGGCCGGCCGGTTCCGCAGCCGCGGGCCGGAGGAGATGGAGGACATCGTCCAGGTCGGCATGATCGGGCTGATCAAGGCGATCGACCGCTTCGAGCTCTCCCGAGAGGCGGAGTTCACCTCGTTCGCCATCCCCTACATCGTCGGCGAGATCAAGCGGTTCTTCCGCGACACCACCTGGGCCGTGCACGTCCCGCGCCGGCTGCAGGAAGCCCGCGTCCAGCTGGCCCGCGCCACCGAGGAACTGCGCAGCCGACTGGGCCGCACCCCGACGGTCAAGGAGCTATCGGTGCTGATGAGCCTGCCCGAGGACGAGGTCCGCGAGGCTCGCCTGGCCGCCAACGGCTACAACTCCGCCTCCCTGGACGCCACGATCAACAACAGCGAGGACGGCGAAGCCGCGCTGCAAGACTTCATCGGCACCCAGGACACGGACCTGGAGCTGGTGGAGGACTTCCACGCCCTCGCCCCGCTGATCGCTGAACTCGAGGAGCGGGACCGGCAGATCATCCACATGCGGTTCGTCGAGGAACTCACCCAGGCCCAGATCGGCGAACGCCTGGGCGTCTCCCAGATGCACGTCTCCCGGCTCCTGTCCCGCACCCTTGCCCGACTGCGTGAAGGCATGCTCACCACCCACTGACGCCTGTCGCCCGCGAGGCAGGACAGGGATGGGCGGCTAGGACGCTGCCAGAAAACGGGGCGCGCTCGCCGGTTTTGCACGTCGGCCTCGGCCGCGCTGGGCCGCAGTGGGCGGGCACGGTGCAGGCGCGCGGGGCTGGCGGCGCCGGCCGGAGGTATCGGGGGCGGAGCCGACGCCCCCCCCCGCCGCATGTCGTCCTGAGTGCGCTGTACGACCCACGCTCCGGCGACCGGGCCGGCTGGGACTGGTCCCGTGACAGCCCTTGACGGCCCGCCACCCGGTCGGGCGAAGACACGGCAGCGGCACAGCTTCCCAGGGCGACCGGCCGTTGTGCCGTACACGGACCCGATCGACGAGACGCACGTGAGTGAGCCGGGGCCTGCTCTCGTCGACGTCGCAGCCGCCACGACGACACCGCGCTCGCCTTCCAACAGCTGCACAATTCCCCGATCGTGACCATCTGGCACTTCCAACTCGAAGACATCCGGAAGGGCTGAGCAACCGGACCAGATCGTTCGGGGATCGCGAGGCGGACCTGTGCGTTGCGGCGGCGGCGCCGATCCTGTCGTCCGCCTTGCATGCGGTCGAACTGTCGGAGGTCGTGCGTTCACAACAGAAGGTGGTCGAGGCAGAGGTTCAGCCCGGCCTCCAGAAGTTCTGCGGAGCCGGTGGAGAGCAGTACGGTGACACCGCCTTGGACAGCTGCGATCACGGCCGCGGCCGCGCGGTCCACAGTTGAGGGGGACCGCGCCTACGGTTCGACGATGTGCCGCAGATAGGCGTGCGGGTCGGCTAGATAGCGGCGCCAGTGATCCACGACGCCGAGCTCCCGCCAGACGACCCTCCGTATGCCGTGTTCGCCGACCTCGACGATGTCCGCGCCCGGCAGGGCAGTCAGCACGGGTGAGTGCGTGGCACAGATGACCTGGCCGCCCTCCTTGGCCAACCGGTCGATGTGCCCGATCAGTTCGAGGCACGAGGAGAAGGAGAGCGCCGCCTCCGGCTCGTCGAGAACATAGAGCCCGGGGTGTAGGAACTTACCGCGGAACGCCGCGAGAAAGCCCTCGCCATGGCTGACCGAGTCCGGCGACAACCCCTCCCTGCCCAGGGCGTCCAGCGCGGTCTCGGCCCGCAGGAAGAAGCCCTTGCGGGCCGACCAGCTGGTGGCCATACGGCGCCCGCGCGAGGCGGCGTCGAACCTCATCCGCTCGCCGAGCGCCGACTTGCCACGCGGGGAGGCGTAGCGCCAGTCGTGGGAGCCGCCATAGGAGTCCAGACCGAACCCCTCCGCCAGCGCCTCGACCAGGGTCGACTTCCCCGAGCCGTTCTCACCGACCAGAAAGGTCACCGGCGCGGTGAAGCGCAGCCCTTCGTCGAGCAGCTGCCGGACACAGGGCACGGACCAGGGCCAGGCGTGCTCGTCGTACGAGGAGAGGTGGGCATACGCGCGTTCGACAATCACTCCACCAGTGTCGCCCATGACTCGGACCACGTACGTGCCCCCAGGTCGTCGCAACCAGCACTTCTCGCTCGTTGCTGCCGTGCGTCCGGGCAGTCGCGCAACCGTTCCCATGCGTGCGAGGCGGCTCCTGAACGTCCCCAGGCTGAACTCGGCGTCCGAGTCGGCGAAACTCGCCGCCTGTAACGCTCAGTCACAGCTGGCAAGGTGGAGGGTGAGGACAGCCTGGACGAGGCTCGTGATGCGGGTCGTCGAGCGGCGGATCTTGCGCAGCAGTCGCCAGGACTTGAGGGTGGCGATGGCCTGTTCGACCAGTGCCCGCACTCTTGCATGGGACCGGTTGACGGCCTGTTGACCTTCGGAAAGGCTGTCCCACCGGCCGCGGCAAGGGAGGCGAACCGTGCCGCCCGCGCCCTGGTAGCCCTTGTCCGCCCAGCAGTTGACCGGCCTGGGTGAGAGCGTCGATGATGCCGTGCTCGCGTGCGGCCCGGACGTCATTGACGGCACCGGCCCAGGGCTGGTGAAGTCCCAGAGAGGGGACGGCCCTTCGGGTCGGCCATGACCTGCACGTTCATGCCGCGTTTCTTGTGTTCGCCTGAGTAGAAGGGCCGGTCGGCGGCGAGCCTGTCGATCGGCAGAAGCGTCCCGTCCAAGATCAGGTACGCCTTCATGGATGCGGACCGTACTGCTTCGGCGAGCGTGGGGGTGAGGGCGGCCAGGAGATGGACGGCCTCGGTGATGTACCCGTAGACGGTGGTGGTGCCGATCCCGAAACCGGCCGCGAGCTGGGCGCAGGACCGGCCGTTGCGGAGGTGGGTGAGCCTGAGCAGGGCCTGTCGGCCCGCACTCAGGCGCCGCCATCGGGTGCCGGGAGCGTGGCGGTGTTTCCCTTGGCGGGCGGCGAGGAGGCGGAGGGCAGGCTTCATCCGTTGTCAGGCGAACTGACCAGCCCCCGCGCGAGGTTGGGAAAGGCTCACTGAATCGAACTGCCTGAGGACTGTCCTGACTGCCGGCGACCGCTCCGGAGTACGAGCGGCACGGTGAGCCGGGATCGGCCCGCAGCGGCGGCAGGGATGGCGCTCGACATCGTCAGCGTCGCTCGGCGAAGCGTCTTGAGGGACCGCCATGCCCGTGGATGCTGTCACGACCGATTCTCAGAAGTACCTCGAACCCACATTTGAGTGAGAACGAGTTCTGCGAACCGAACCGACTCTTCGCGATCTCTGCGACTCGCCTTGATGTTGCTCGGGCAAGGGACCGTTCATGAGAATCAGGCAGGGGGCGCGCTGCGCCGTCCCGGAGAATCGAGACCAGGCTGCCGCTCACTGGAAGAAGTTCGTGCGTCTCGCCTTCCCGGCGGGCACTGACAGGCGAATAACGACACGCGCCAAGGTGGCGTTAGACGGGCTGTGTGGCGAGCGTTGCCGGAGCGGCCGCGGCCTTGCGGGTCTCTCGCATTATCAGCAGGCCGTTGACCACCATCAGCGTGGCGGTCAGGCCGTGGACGCCGAGTGCGGTGGCCACGGAGCCGTGGTGGGCCAGCACGGTGGTCATGTCGCCGTACGCGGCGAGGGCCTCCACCAGCAGCACCCAGCCCAGCGCCCGGCGGTGGCCCGTCACCAGCAGGATGCCCAGGACCAGGGCCGGGACGACGTCGCGGATTCCCTTGATGATCAGGAAGCCGTCGCCGTCGCCGGACGGCCAGCTCGGCAGGCCGAAGCCCGGCGCCGTCGTCTCCGGGCTCAGGATGAACTCCACCCCGAACCAGAGGATGAAGAGGATGAAGGAGGCGACCAGGACGGTGTTGATCTTCTTCAGCGACATTGCTCTTCTCCTTGCGAGTCTTCGCCAGCTTGGTGAGCTTCGTGGAGCTTGCTGAGTCATGTGGGGCTTGATCAGGCCGCGCGGACGTGGCTGATCGGGGCGCGCGGTTTGTCGGGATCGCAGTTGTGGGATCTGAGCGGCAGTCGCATTCCCGCGATTTTGGGAGTTCGGTGGCCCGCGGCTGCCCGGGGAGCGGAAATCGTGCGCCGCCGGCGCGGGGCCGGCCCGCGGGCTCAGGTGAGGGCGGCGACGAGCAGGGTGAAGGCCCCGATGATGACAGCCACGCGGACGTAGTGGAATTGTTCCCAGCGGCGCATCTGCTCCTTCCAGTCCTCGGGTCGGTTCTCGGGGGTCCACGTCTTGTTCCGGTTGTTGATCGGGACGAGCAGCAGGAGCGACATGACCACGCTGAGGAGCAGCAGCGCGCCGGCGGTGACCACGAGGCCGGTGCGGTGGTGGTGCCATCCGGTGATGGCCCAGACCGCGACGAGGACGAGCGAGCCGATGTACCAGACCGGCATCACGGCGCCGAGCATCCGGCCCCCGTGGGCGTGGCCGAGTTGGCCGCTGTCCTCCGGGAGTGCGTTGAGAATCGGGTTCATGACGAAGGCGACGGAGAACTCCACCCCCACCATCACGCCGACGACCACGGTGGTGACGACCTCGAGTGCGTTCAGCATGACGACCCCTCTTGGAAAATAGCGGCGCTAGATGGCAAAGCAACGCTAGCTCTGCTGCCGCTCGCTTGTCTAGCGGTGATAGGATCGAATCATGTCGGTACAGGAACGCAAGGAGCGCGAACGAGCGGGCCGCCAGCGCCTCATCGTGGCGACGGCCCGCGAACTCGCCGAGCAGCAGGGCTGGGACGCGGTCACCACGCGCCGGCTCGCCGAGCGCATCGAGTACAGCCAACCCGTCCTCTACAGCCACTTCCGCGGCAAACGGGAGATCATCGGCGCCGTCGCCCTGGAGGGCGCCGCCGAGCTGGCCGCGGCGGTGCGCGCCGCGACCGCCGCCGTAGACGGCCCGCGCGAGCGCGTGTACGCCCTCGCCCGTGCCTACCTCGACTTCGCCGCAGGCAACCCGGCGGTCTACGACGCCATCTTCCAGCTCGACGGCGGTCTCCCGTACGCACAGGAGGACACCCCGGAACCTCTGAAGGACGCTTTCGCCGCGCTGCTGGAGTGCCTCGGCGAGGTCGCCGGGGTCGGCGTCGACCCGGGGCTGTTCACCGAGGTGTTCTGGGCGTCCCTGCACGGAGTGGCCACCCTGACCCGGTCGGGACGGCTGCCGCCGGAGGACACCGAGCAGAGGGTGGAGTTGCTGGTGGACCGGCTCTGCATGGTCTGACGCACCATCCCGGCGGGCATGCGGCCGAGTTCGCGGGCCCCGCTGCCTGCGCGCGGTAGCGCCTTTGGTCACTCGCGTCCGCACGGCGCGCCGCAGATCGCCGGCCCCGTACCCCAGACGGGCACCCGCCCCGGAAGCGGCGATGCTCAATGAGCACGACCGGATACGCGTCCTGACGCCGCGTCAGTCGCCGGTGCCCTCGTCGTCCTCATCGAGGTGGACGGTCGCCGGGGCACGCAGTGGGCACACGCCCTCGTGTAGCGAGCGGACGGCGAAGCTGTAGCGGCCCCGGTAGTTGAGGTTGACGTGCTTCAGCGAGGGGACCCGGGCCATGGCCTCGTCCATGACGTCGAGCTCCGCTCCTTGGGCGGCAGGGCCCGCGGCTCCGAGAGTCGCTTTCCCTCCGGCACCTCCAGCAGCGCGACCAGGTCCCCGTACGGTGAGGTGTCCGAGTGGCGGGCCGCGTGCGCCACCCAGAGCGTCCAACGGCTCTGCCGAGGTTCGGCAAAGCTCGTCGAGCTGGTCGCCGCGGGGGCTACGGACCGGCCGTGCCGGTGGAATGTATGACTGACGAGCAGGCAGAGGCGTACGGCAAGTTCGCCGAGGAGCCGGCGAGCCCCGACCTGGAATGGTTCTTCCAAGAGCTGTCCCGTAACCGCTGTTTGAGCCCTCTGGCGGAGGGCGCTGTGGCCCCCTGAGCTGTGAGTCTCAACCGGATATCCCCGGGACTCGGACCTCGCAACTGTGACAGCCTGCCGACATGCCAGCAGAGCTGCGAGAACATGCAGGCCGTCACTACGCCATCCAGTTCCACTACGCCTTGCCCGACGATGCCTGGGCAGTGGAGCTGAGCGAGGCTGTGCCTGCGCCGGCCGCTTGGGCCGAGACCCCAACGCGGAGAGGCACCTGCCTGGAGCCGCTTTCTTGGTGGCATTCGTCCCCGATGAGGATCCGAATCTGGAACCGACCGTCCACATCCACAGCCATGACGAGCACGTCATCCCCTACGAGATCATGCGCTGGTTCATGGAGCAGGTGGCCGAGCAGGTTGAACGGTGCCGCATCGCGTTCGAGCAGGGAGAGTCTGAAGCAGTGGAATGATCACGCGGTGACTGGTGTGATCACGACGTCGGAGCCTTCCTGGACAGCCCCGTTCACCGGACGGAGCCCCCGGCAGTTCGGCAAGCTGATCACCGCGCTACGAGGCGAGGGCGCTGACCCTGTGCGCAAGGGCCGGCCCTGGAGTCTGCCACTGGAGGACCGGGTGCTGCCGGTCGCGGCATACTGGCGCACCAACTTGACAGCGCCAGCTCGCGCCGCTGTTCGGCATCTCCAAGTCTGCAGCCGACCGCATCGTCAAGCATCTCGGGCCTCTTCTTGCCACCCGGACCCGCAAGCGGTTCCGTAAGGACGCCGTGCTCATCGTGGACGCGACCCTGGTCGCCGTGGACGCAACCCTGGTCCCCACCCGTGACCACGCGGTGGCCGAGCAGTCGAAGAACTATCGGTACTCCACCAACCACCAGGTCGGCATCGACGCCGACACCCCGGCTCGTCGTCGTGGTGGATCGACCGGTGCCAGGCAACCGCAATGACTGGCGCAGCAGTTGGGGCCGCACGGAGCCACAGCCAATGTCGTGGTGCCCGGCTTCGTCGCAGGCACCGAGTTCTTCGGCGGGCCCGCAGACGAGGAGGAGCTCGCCAGACGGCGAGCTCAGACCCTGGTCGACGGGGTCGGAGAGCCGGACGACATCGCCGCCGCTGTCGCCTTCCTGGCCTCGCCGGAAGCGCGCTACATCACGGGCGAATTCCTGAACAGCAATGGTGGGGGGATGCTCGGGCGCTGAACAGCCATCACGACCGCTTTTTCGTCACCGCAGCATTCGTCAGTGGCTCAAGGTGGGGAACGAAGGTGAGCAGGCCTGGGGGAACTCCATGAGCATTCCTGGGGAAGTTCGAGGCTCTGGCCGTAGTTCCGTATTCCCCAGGTCAGCGAGGGGAACGAGGGATCGATTCGGCAGAGACTTTCCTGGGATGGCGAGCAAGACGGTCGAGGCTGTGTGCTGTTTCCCGGGATCGATGTGCGAGTGGAACGCGTCAGCGACTCCAACGACGTCCTTGTGGTGGAGGCGGCGTCCACCACTCATCCGGGCCGGCGCCCGGACTGACGGAAACAGGCGTACGGCCAGGTTCTCCAGTTCTGTGTCGGGCCGCAGCCACAGCACGCTCCACTTGCGGGCGGTGAGGGTGTTGGGCGAGGCGGGTCTTGCCCTGTCCGCCCGGTCCGTGCAGCAGCAGTGCCCCGAATCGTGGCACTGCGCTCCAGGCGTTGAGTTGCTCGAGCTGTGCGGTGCGGCTGCGGAAGGGGACGCTCTGGCGGCGGATGTGTAGCAGGGCGGCGACCGGAACAGCTCCCTGCATGTTTTTGACAGGGTGAAGTAGAGCCAGTGGGGCAGCGAGAGGGGGAGCCACTGCTCCGGCAATGAGGTGGGGAGCCACTCGGAGCGACGATCTGTCCCGTGACCGAGAACCGACCAGCCCCCACGTCACCTCGTCCGCGACCTGACGACGGCGTGACCTGGGTGGCGACCCGTGCGGCGGCCGGGCTGTACCGCTCCCGCGGTGGCGTGCCGGATGTCCCCTGAAGGGTCATGATGAAACTGCCCGGCCGCCGAGGGAGCGCCGGGCGGGAAGGGGCAGGCGATGGAGCTGTTCCCACCGGTGCCGCTGGCGGAGTGGCGGGACACCAAGGAGACGCTGCACCGCTTCGCGCAGATCGTCGGCAAGATCCGCTTGGCCGCGAGCGCCCGGCGCAACCACTGGTGGAACGTCCCGTTCCATGTCACTGGGCGCGGTATCACCACCCGTCCGATGGGTCAGATCGACGGGAATCCGATTTTCACGATCGACTTCGACTTCGTCGACCACCGGCTCCACGTCATGGCGCTGGACGGCGAAGAGCGCTCCTTTCCGCTTCCGGGCCAGTCAGTCGCCTCCTTCTACGACCAGACCCTGGCCGCTCTGGCCGCCCTGGGCGTCCGGGTGGACATCGCTGTTCCCAGGCCCTTCGATCTGTCCGACGCAGACCGGCCGTTCGCCGAGGACACCGAGCACGCGGCCTACGACCCGGTGGCCGCACACCGCTACTGGCGGGTGCTGAGCCAGGTTGCGTCCGTTCTGGAGGAGTTCGCAGCGGGCTTCTCGGGGAAGACCAGCCCGGTGCACCACTTCTGGCACACCTTCGACATCGCCCACAGCCGGTTCTCCGGGCGCCGGGTCGATCAGCCCGGCCACGTCGACCCGGTCACCCGGGAGGCGTACTCCTCGGAAGTGATCAGTTTCGGCTTCTGGTTCGGCGACGACACCTTCGCCGAGCCCGCGTTCTACTCGTACACCGCGCCCGAGCCCGCCGGCCTGGCCGAAGCGCCACTCAGCCCGGCGTCCGCGCAGTGGGTGGCGGGCGCCGAAAGCCACCTGGCCGTGCTGCGCTACGACGCGGCCCGTGCCGAGGCCGATCCACGTGCCGCCGTGCTCGCCTTCTACGAAAGCGCCTACCAGGCCGGGGCCGCACGCGCCGGATGGGACATCGCGGCGCTTGCGTGCCCTGGCGGAATCACCGACCCGGTCCGGCGCATCTGACGAATTTCGGTCAGCAGTGCATTGGTCAGGCTTCCGTATCGGTGCGCGCCAGGATGCCCTTGAGCAGGCCCGTGGACTGGCCGACCTCGATGAGGTAGCCATCCGGGTCGCGCATGTAGCAGCGCAGTTCGGCGCGCCGGTCGATGGGCGTGGTGAGGAACTCGGCTCCCTTGGCGCGGGCTGCCGCGTAGAAGCCGTGGATGTCCGCCACCCGTACGTTCAGGAAGCTGGAGACGCTGTGGCGGTCCTCCGGCGGGCGCAGGACGACGTCGGGCTTGTCATCGGTGGGCCCGCCGCCGGGATTCATGATGATCCAGCTGTTGGCGACCTTGATGATGCAGGGATTCTCCTCCAGCACCACCTGCCCGCCCAGCACATCGGCATAGAACGCTCGCGAGCGAGGGACGTCACCGACCGTGAGAAAGTGCGTGAGCAGCAGACCCTCGGCCGGTGCGGGAAGGTCGTCGGCTGTGGCGCCGGCGGCGATGAAATCGGACATACGGCGAGCGTGGGGCGGGAGCCCCCGCCCGGCATTCCCAACCGGCAGAGCCCGCCGGGCACGGCCCCGCCGGCACGGCCGGCCGCCGAGCACCGCCAACTCGCTGGTTTCCCACCCAATCGCCACCGCGGACACTCCGACCTGAGCCGGACAGCACGTACTGCCACCCAATAGGAGTGGCTCCTATTCAGATTGTCGATCATGGACCTGTGTCGGCGTCCATCCCTTTCACGGACGGAGCAACGTGGTTCTCATTGCCGTTGTCGGAGTGGTTCCCGTTCCCCCTGCCGAAACCAGGGGCGACCCGCAGAGCGATATCAGCCCACCCCGGATCACCATTTCTGATACCGGCCTTCACCGGCGTACCCGTCCATGCCGCCCCGACTCCGTCACGGCGCAACTAACCGTCTGTTACGCATGATCAGCCACACGCCACGCTGGTGGTACGAGGTGCTGCTGCCCCTGCCCGCCGACACCGTCCGGCCGATCGACGGCGAGGACTGCGGGCCGCGAAGACGCTCGACTGGTCCCGGGCGGTGATCGCCTCCTCCCACGTGCGGGCGGCTCGGCGCGGCCCAAAAGCGGTTCCAGCCCGGCCGACCGCGCACGTCCGGGCAGCAAGCGCCACGCCATGCCCTCCACCACACCGGCCGACATTACGCATTCAACTTGAGTAGCCAGGCCGCTCACGACATATGAGAAGGTCATCCGCATGGCCGAGTCCTGGAACTTCAGTGATGGCACCGTCCCAGCGTCGCCCGCTGCGGCGCTGGGACGGTGCTTCGAAAACGCATCGAGGCCGGGCAGTTGGAAACATGGCTGACCAGTTCGCATGGTCGTTCTCTGGCCGTCATCACGAACACCAGGCGCGCGATGGTGATGCTGCTTGATGACCAGGACGATCCCAGTGGGCACGCCGTCACACCGCAAGCAGCAGGCCGGAGCCAGGGCTTCATCCTGTCCAACGGCCAGAACGACGAGTACCTCGACGAGGACACGGTGCCGCTGCCCGACGCACTACGGATCGTCGACCACATCCTCACGGCAGGCGCCCCACCTGGCGACGCAACGTGGTCGGTCGACAGATAGAAGACGGCAGCACCTGGGGAATTACGTGACCGCAGCCCTGGGGGATTATGCGATCGTCCACAAGGCTGGCTCCGTACACGAGAAGGGGCAACAGATCTCCACCATTTCGGGAGGCAGTCCCGAGGGCCGCAGCGTTCGAATTGTTCACGAGCTGCGGCAGCACCGGTTGCTGGTGCTCAGTGGCGGTACGCGGCTGTCGCGATCTCGATGAAGGATCGGATCAACGGGTTGGTGTTGCCTTCGTTCCACACCGCCACCACTCGGCTTGGCGCCATGTCGATCAGCGGCACCACGGCCAGCTCCGCGGGCAGGTCGTGACCGAGCGGGGCCAGGCCGACCGTGCCGTTCCACAGCACGGCCTGCAGGCATTCCTGTACGGCGCGCACCACTGGGCCCTCGCGCGGCCTGCCGCCGTTCCAGTACGACTGCCAGTTGGGATCGGTGCCCTGTGGGAACTGGAACCAGCGGCGGTCACTCAGCTCGGCCAGCCGCAGCCGGTCGCGGCGGGCCAGGGGATCGTCGGCGCGCAGGACCACGCCGACCGGATCGGTCCGCAGCACACGCACCGTCAGGGCAGTCTCGTCGAACGGTGCCCGAGTCAAGGCAACGTCGACCAGTCCAGCGCGCAGCCCGCACGTGGGGTCGGTCAGATCAGTGTCGCGGATGCGGATGTCGATGCCGGGGTGGCTTCGGCGGTAGGCGGCGGCCAGCCTGGACACTCCCGGGTCGGTACCGTCGCCCAGGATACCGACGGTGATGATCGCGACGCCGGCCGCCGCGCTCACGCGTACACCTACGCGGTCGGCATGGTCGAGGAGGGCCCGCGCCTCGTCGAGCAGAACCGTGCCCACCGGCGTGAGCGTGACGCCGGCAGGCGAGCGGACGAACAGTGGGGCCCCGACATCAGCCTCCAACCGCTTGATGGCCCGGCTCAGCGGCGGCTGACTCATGTGCAGTCGGGTGGCGGCCCGGCCGAAGTGCAGTTCCTCGGCGACCGCCACGAAGTAGCGCAAGATCCGTAGCTCCACGCTGCAACGATACCCATGAGGTATCGGCGCAGCGGAAAGGGTCTTGGACACTGGCAGCACCCGGGCGGTGCACTCGTGAGCATGACCGAAGAAGCAAAGACCAGCGAGCCGCAGACCCGCCCCGCCATCTCAGTGGTGGGTCCCGGTGGCGGCGAGACGATCATTCTGGGCACCACGCACATGCGCGTTCTGGAGGACGGCAGCCACACCGGGCATCGCCTTGCGATCACCGAGTCAGTCCTCGCCCCGCACACCCAGGGCCCGCCGCAGCACCGCCACGGCCAACACGACGAGGGCTTCTACATCCTGTCCGGCACCGTGCGATTCACCGTCGGGAAAGAGGACTACGACGCCACCACGGGCACGCTCGTGATGGTTCCGCCTGGTACCCCTCACACCTTCGCCAACCTGACCGGCCAACCCGCCGTCATGCTCAGCACCTTCACCCCCGACCTGTACGTGCAGTACTTCCGAGACCTCCAGGAGGTGCTCGCCGACGGCCGGTTGCTGACGCCGCAGGCCAATATCGACGCGATGAGCCGCTACGCGACCGAGCCCGCCACCGACCTCGTCTGAAGCCGACCGGAGGGGACGGCCCGGCCGCCCTCCTTGCGAGATGCGGGGCTGTGGCGCTCCCGCCCACGTCCCTCTCCTCGGACGACGGACCGGGCCTTATCCAGGGGCTGCTTCCCTGGCAAGTGACGCAAGTGACGCAAGTGACGCAAGTGACGCAAGTGACGCAATCGACGCAATCGACGGGTCACCGTGAACCGGTGGCCCGGAAAGGGAACCATGAACATCGCCTATTGGATCGTCGCGGGACTGCTCGCAGTCTTCTACTTCTACGCAGGCACGCTGAAGGTGATCCGCACCCGCGGTCAACTCCGCCCCATGATGGCCTGGGTCGACCGCATACCCTTGCCCGCTGCGGACACTGGGGACGGTCGAAATACTCGGCGCGACCGGCCTGATCCTGCCGCCACTGACCGGCATAGCTCCCTCGCTGGCGCCAGCCTCAGCCATTGGCTTCCTACTCCTGCAGACCGGTGCGGTCGCTGTCCACCTGACCGGCGAAGACCGCCGGATCGCACTCAACGTCGGGCTCATTGCCACTGCGGCCCTGACCATCTGGCTGGCCACCGGGCTGTGATCGAGCGCGGTCATCGACTGGGAGGGCTTTTCGTTGGCCTGTGGCGGCGGACCGTACGATCGCGTCCAGGAGTCGGTGGCGCTTGACGGCGTGGGTGAAGTCCGGGGCGACAGCCGTTCCGTGGACGAGGCCGTCCCGAATGGCGGCGTAGGTCTGTCCCGGACGGTACCGAAGTTTTGCCGCACCGTCACGGCCCTCATGCGCGGAGAATGTCTCACCGGGGCGAGCGAAGGGGTGCAGCCGCTACCCAGGCCAGCCGAGCAACGCCGTGTCGACGATCTCATCGAGCTCAGCAGGACCAAGGCCGTTGGCGGCCTGCACTGCGATGCCGAAACCCATCGTCATGATGAACCGGGCAAGATGCCGAGGGTCGGTGTTGCGCGGAAGATCACCCTCGTTGACGGCGCGCCGGAAGCGCTCCTCGAGGCGGACCCCCGCGTCGTTGCGCCAGTCGACGAGCAGGTCGTGGACGGCCCGGCTCTCGTCGCTCGACGCCAGCGCACCCTGCACGGTCAGGCACCCGGAAGGGCCGTCGGGAGGGGTCGTGGTGCGGACCGCTCCGCGGAGGAACGCCAAGGCCGCAGCCCGTGCGGTGGGCTCCTCCAGGGCGCGCGTGGCATAGGCCGCCGGCCCCGCGCCGTAGCGCTGGAGAGCTTTGCGGAACAGCTGCTCCTTGTTGCCGAAGGCCGCGTACATGCTCGTCTTGGTGATTCCCATGGCGCCGGTCAGTTCAGCGAGGCTTGCACCTTCGTACCCTCGCGTCCAGAACACCCGCATCGCGCGTTCCAGCGCCTGGTCGATGTCGAATTCTCGAGGCCGACCCATGACGGCCCTACGGGAGTTACCCATCCCACAAGCGTACCCCTCGGTACAGATTTACTCTGACCAGCGGTTTCATCCCATCCAGGTGGCGAACGCAGTTCAGTACCGGTCGGTCTTGATGTGCTAGTCTTCCGTACCGACCGGTACTTAATTGATGGGAAGGGAAGTCCGCGCCATGAAAACCACTTCGCTCGGCAGCCTCGAGGTCTCGCGCATCGGTCTCGGAGCCATGGGAATGTCGGCGTTCTACACCGGCGCCGGCCAGTTCGACGACGAGTCGATCCGCACGATTCACCGCGCTCTGGACCTCGGGGTCACCCATATCGACACCGCTGAGGGGTACGGCCCCTTCATCAACGAGGGGCTGGTCGGCCGGGCCCTGCGGGGGCGCCGGGACGAGGTCGTGCTGGCGACCAAGTTCGGACTGATCTCCCACACCGGTGGCACGTCTCCGGACAGCACCCCGGCCAACATCCGCCTGGCCGTGGAGGGATCACTGAAGCGCCTGGGTACCGACTGCATCGACCTCTACTACCAGCACCGGGTGGACCCCGGCACGCCCATCGAAGAGACCGTTGGCGCGCTGGCCGAACTGGTGGCCGAAGGTAAGATCCGCCACATCGGCCTGTCGGAGGCCGGCCCCGCCACGATCCGCCGCGCTCACGCCGTGCATCCGGTCGCCGCGGTCCAGTCCGAATACTCCCTGTGGACCCGCGACCCGGAGGCCGAGATCCTGCCTGTCCTGCGCGAACTGGGTATCGGCTTCGTGCCGTACTCCCCGCTTGGCCGCGGCTTCCTGACCGGCAGCATCCGCTCTCTGAACGATCTCGACACCGACGACTGGCGCCGCACCAACCACCGGTTCGCCGACGGCAACCTGGAACGCAATCTGCGAATCGTCGACGAGGTCCGGGCCATAGCCACCGAGATCGACACCACGCCCGCACAGGTCGCCCTGGCCTGGCTGCTCGCCCAGGGTGACGACATCGCGCCCATCCCCGGCACCAAGCGAGTCGCCCGGCTGGAGGAGAACGCCGCCGCCGACCACATCGAGCTCACTGCCAGCCACGTCGCCCGCTTGAACGACCTGCCCCGGGCCTCCGGCGAGCGCTACGACGCGGACAACATGGCCGCCATCGACCGCTGATCGATGACGTACCACCACGCACGCCGCGGGCCGGCATCCGGGCGAAGAGTGCCGCATTCCCAATGAGACTGTGCACCATGAAGTACGCAGGTCACGGGGCTGGTGTGCGGGGTACTCGCGCTGGTCGTCGGCGGGTGTCCATGGTGAAGATCGTCTGACCTGTCGTCAGGGCCGTTGTCGGGTTCTGCTGCGCCGACCGCCGTGCCCCTCCTACGGTCCCTGACCGGGCCGGTGCCGGGAGAGCGCGGGGAGGGCGTGGGGATGCTGGAGCTGGAGCGGATCACGGCTCGCCGGATGAACTGGACACGCTCGCCGAGGAGTTGGCCAAGCAGCTGGCGGATGTCCAGGCCGAGCGGGAGGAGTTCGTGATCGCCGAGCGGGTCCTGCAACAGGCTGGCCGAACAGGACCGGGCTGTGGCGGAGGCTGCCCCGGCCGTCGCCCCGACGGCGGCCCGGGTGGCGGGACGGGCGGTTCTGCTGATCCCGCACCGCGGCAGGACGGGCGATGAGGCCACGCTGCCCGCTGACTACCGCAAGATCCTGGCTATAGTGCGGGCTGCCAACGGCCCGGTGCAGGTCAGGACCGTCGGCGAGGAGCTGGGCCTTGAGGTGACGGTGCGCGGGAAGCTGGAACCGTTCCGGGCGAAGATGACCAAGCTCGCCGACCGCGGCTGGCTGCAACCCACAGCGCCAGCGCCGGGCAGGTGGCCACCGGGCCGGGACGGTGAACCCGAAGACGGGCAAGCCGACGCTTCGGGCCGGGTACGCGTCGGCGACCATTGCGCACAACCTTTCGGCAGTTCATGGCTTCTACGCCTTTCACCTGCACTTCGGCCGGGGTCCGGTGGTGAACCCGGTGCCTGAGAACAGGGCACGCCGTGCTGCGCTCGGGCACCTGTCGCCGATCGAGGCTCGCGCCGCGTACCGGCGCGGTCGGCTGCGGCCGAAGGTGCCTGCCCGGCAACCGCGGGCACTGCCCGATCACCAGTGGGACGAACTGTTCACTCAGATGAAGTGCGCACGGGACCGGGCATTGCTGTCCTGCTACGTCTCGTCTGGCGCCAGAGCCTCCGAACTGCTCGGGGCGGAACTCGGAGACGTCGACTGGACCAAGGGCCAGTTGTGGGTGATCTCCAAAGGCAGCCGGGCCCGCCAACCGGTTCCGGTATCGCCCGAGGCCCTCGCCCCCTCGCCGCCTACGTGGAGGAGGCCGGGCTCCCACCCGACGGCATGCCACTCTGGCGCACCCGCCGCGGCCAGCCGAGACCTCTGACCTACTGGGCGGCCCGCCGCATCCTCCAGCGCGCGGACGAAGTGATCGGGGCGAACTGGACGCTGCACGACCTGCGGCACACCGCCGCGACCCGACTCGCCCGCGACCCGGAGCTGACGCTGGTGGAGGTGCAGACGATCCTGCGGCATGCCCATATCAGCACCACGGCGCTTTACACCGTGGTCGGACTGGACGACCTGGTGGACAAGCTCGCAGAGCACTACGCACGGCCGGTCCAGCCGACCACGTGGCCGCAGCGATACGAGGCGAGCGACATCGAGGCGGTGTTCGGTGCCGGGCGCTAAAGTCGGCGACAGCCTGCGACTTCAAGGCCCGACGACCAACCGGGTCCGCCGTCATGAGAGTGCCGAAGGCCGGGTGTCGACCGGAAACTTCGAGCCTACTGCCACCATTCCCGCCCCTCCGCCACAGCCGATGCGGCCGCCTCGCTCGCTTGGGGACTTCGCGACGGCCTCGGTGGAGGAGATCACCGAGGTGGTCATCGGGCACTTCCTGCCTGCCGGCTCCAAGACGTGGCGAGCGCGTCAAGAAATGCAGGAGTTCCTCGGCTACCTGACCGGATTTCCCGGAGATACCTGGCAGGAGCGCTGGGAAGCGGCCGGCCACGATGCGGGCATTCCCGTCGGCCGGGTCGCTGGGGACGACCGTGCCCTGACTCGTCGGCGGGCCGTTGCTTCGCCATGCGGTTGATCCGACCCACGCTGCTGGGCCTGCGCTCCAACACCTTCACCCGCTACACCCCGTGGTTCCGCAGCATCGCGAATGATCCGTGGCTGGAGGAGTTCTGCGAGCGGGTCGATCAGATGCCCGTCGGCTCCTCCCGTCGTGGCCGGGCGAAGTCCGACGTCTGCTACGCGTTGCCGGTCTTCGGGATCGACCTGGACGGGCTCATGCCCGAGGCCCTGCTGCACTACGCCGTCGAATGCCGAGCCCATGCTCTGGCCGGGTAAGACGCCGAGTCGGGCACCTTCTCCGCACACTGGCTTGGCCGGTGTTGCACGAGATGGGGCAGTTTCCGCGCTCCGCTCCGCGAACTCTGCGGGCTGCTGTCACCCGGGGGCAGTTGTCGATCGAGTAAGCCATAGACCGCCATCAGCTGCACAACCGCGAGGTGCGGGACCTGTTGGTGGAGTACGTACGCCGTCGCTCCGCCGAGCTGGACTACTCGACCCTGCGGCACATGATCACCCGCCTGGTCAAGACGTTCTGGAAGGTGATCGAGGACATCAATCCTGAGCAGGCCGACCTGCGGCTGTCGGAGGAGACCTTCACACAGTGGAAGGAGAAGCTGCTGGTCCTGCCCGGCGGCAAGCCGCGCCTGGACATGGACGGCCCGCTGCTGGCGGTCCGGTCCCTCTACCTCGACCTGCATACCTGGTCCGTCGCCGAGCCCGAGCGGTGGGCGAAATGGGTCGCGCCCTGCCCGGCCCGGGACGCCGGCCTGCGCCACTTCCAGCTGCGCCGGCGCCGCCTGAACGAACGGATCGCCAACCGCACGCGAGTCCGTCAGCCGCTGCTGCCGATCCTCTCCCAGCACGTCAACGACACCTGGCACCAGTGCAGAGAGCTGCTCATGGCCGCGCAGAGCGTGAACCCCGGCGAAGAGTTCGTACACGACGGCACCACGTGGCTGCGAGTGTCCTGCCGAGCGTCACAACCGGCCCCCGGTCCGTGTGGTCAACCGCACCACCGGTGACCTCGTGCGCGTCTCCCAGGACGAGAACGCCGCGTTCTGGGAGTGGGCCGTCGTGGAGACACTCCGGCTGGCCGGCCTGCGTGCCGAGGAACTCACCGAACTGAGCCACCTCAGCGTCAGGCAGTACCAGCGCCCCAACGGCGAGGTTGTCGCGCTCCTGGTCATCAGCCCGTCCAAGAGCGACCGCGAACGCGTCATCCCCATGTCGGCCGAACTGTTCCACGTCATCGCGCAGGTCATCCGCCGCCACCGCGAGGAACATGGCACCGTTCCGGTCTGCGCCCGATACGACCTGCACGAGAAGGTCTGGAGCGAGGAATTGCCCTACGTCTTCCAGACCGTCCACAGCGGCAGTCACCGCGGCATGTCCAGCACCACGGTATGGCGCATCGTCCGACGCGCCTGCAATGAGCTGGCGACCACGCATCCGGAGTTCGCCAACGTGCACTTCGCCCCGCACGACTTCCGACGGCTGTTCGCCACCGAGCTGGTGAACAACGGCCTGCCCATTCACATCGGCGCCGCCCTGCTCGGGCACCTCGACATCCGCACCACCCGCGGTTACGTTGCGGTCTTCGACGAGGACGTCATCAGCCACCACCACCAGTTCCTCGCCCGACGCCGAGCAGCACGGCCGACGGAGGAGAACCGAGAGCCCACCCGCGACGAGTGGGAGGACTTCCAGGAGCACTTCGACAAGCGCCGCGTCGAGCTCGGCTCCTGCGGCCGTCCCTACGGCACCCCGTGCGCGCACAAACACTCCTGCATCCGCTGCCCGAGGCTCAGCATCAACCCGAAGATGCTGCCCCGCCTCAACGAGCTGGAGGAGGACCTCCTCGCCCGCCGCAAACGAGCCGTCGAAGAGGACTGGCGCGGCGAGATCGAAGGGCTCGATCTGACGCTCACCTTCTTGCGGAGCAAGCGTGATCAGGCCCGCCGCTTCCAGCGCAGCGATCCTGTCTCCCTCGGAATGCCTGCGATCCCCCATCAGAAACCCCAGGCCACAGACAGATAAGCAGCACTGTGAACGCCAGAAACGCGGCCTGGGTCAGAATCAGGGGCATGGATGTTCCCAAGCTGCTGGAAGCCGCTTCCCTGCTCGTCCCCGAGGAAGTCGCCACCGAGAACGACATCACGGTGGCCGACGTCTGGGAGTACCTCACCCAGGACGAGTGGGAGGTGGCTCTCGGGCTGCTGGAGGAACTCGGAGACGTCCGACCGCTTCCACTCAGCTTCTGGGAAGCTCTGGCCACCGTAGCCGAGCAGATGCGCATGGAGAAGAGCGCGGCCTGGTGCCACTGGCGTTGCTACGAGACGCGCATCGGCATCATCCGGGCCGACCTCACCCTCAGCCCGGCCGCCGAGGCCAGACGACAGACGCCCATCTCCGGCGCCGGGGTCCTGCGACCGATGTGGAACAGCGGAAACCGAACCCCGACCGGCGAACCGGCCCTCAACATCGCCATGCTCTGGGTTGAGCGCACGCCCTTCCTCGAACCTGGCGGGCGAGCCTCGGTGCGACTCGCGCCCCTTGATCCACAGCAGTGGCAGCACCTTGAGTCCGGCCAGGTGATCACCATGCACGAGGACCGATCCGTGGCCGGGACGGCAGTCGTCCTGGAGGTTCAGCGACCTGCGGCCACGCCCACGGCATGAGTCGAACGATCAGCAGCGCGGACCAGACTGTCTCCGCATGGGGAGCTACGCGCGCGAGATCCAAGCAGACCGGCGGCTGCTTCAAGATCGTTCCCATTCGTTCCAGGCCGCGACCCGCTAGAGTTCCCGTCGCACCACGGGAGGGGAACATGGCGGAGCAGAGTTGGCAGCTCAGACAGGGTGAGCGGCTGGTGGGAACCTTGGCCCTCGAAAGCGGCGACATGTTCTGGTCCGACTGTCGCTTCGAACCCGGCCCAGCTTGGGAAGGGCTTGCTCCCCTGTTCGCCGCGTCCCGTGATGCCTGGCGCCGTGGTGACGAGGATGCGGCCTTGGCCGCAGACGAGACGATCTACGCCCAAGACCTTGTCCTCGTTCCAGACAGCGGCGGAGTCCCGATCACGGAGTTCCTGATTCGGATCGAGGGGGAAGTCGCCCGATTCCGTCACTGATCCGACGCAGTCACGCTCCTTGGGACTTCTACTGACGTTGTCGCTGTGATGTCGTCAAGGTGAGGCCGGTTTCGGCGAGGCATCCGTTGATGAGGTTGCTGCGGTACTGGATCTGGCGGAGACCGTGTCGGAGCGTGCTGATGAGGTGGTCGGGGTCGGTGAAGGCGGTGTTGACCTGGCTCCTTCGGCGTAGCAGTGACCAGATGCCCTCGACGGGGTTGAGGTCCGGTGCGTAGGCCGGCAGGAAGTAGCAGGTGATCCAGTCGTGGGTGTCGATGAACTCCCGCAGTCGGCGGTCCTTGTGGACGTTGAGGTTGTCCCACACGAGCACGATGGGTGCGCCGAGCTGCTGGTGTGCGGCGATGAGCAGGTCGCGTAGTGGTCCAGGTGAAACTGCGTCTGCCGCCGCGCTTGTGATGGAGATGCCGCTTGGGCCGGTAGATCAGCCGTGAGCGTTCGCCTCGCTTGTAGCAGGCCAGAGCGGCGATGGAGAAGCGGCGCTGGGAGCGTCCCCGGACCCGGATGACGGGTGTGCGTCCGCGCCGGGCCCAGGTCCGTGCGGTGGGCGGCGTCATCGAGAAGCCGGCTTCGTCTTCGAAGCACAGCCAGGCGTCGAGCGCCGCCACGGACCTTCCACCTGCGGCCAGGTCTCCTTCGCCCAGCCCGCTACGGCCTCCTCGTCACGCTCGACCGCTCGGCGGGCCGGGACCTGGTGGCTGAAGCCGTGCCGGTGCAGCATCCGCGCGATCGCCGACAGCGTCATGCTCTTGTGGAACCGGCGCCCGATCAGCGTCTTGATCCGCGCCAGCGTCCACGTCTGGTCCGGCCAGCCGTGCGCGACCGGCCCCTTGGCGAGCTCCTGCTCGAGCGCCGTGAACAGGGCCTCACTCAGCTTGGGCCGTGAGACGGGCCCGGCAGAGTGCAGCCCCTCGGTGCCGGCGTCGTGCCAGGCCCGGCGCCAGCGCTGCACCGAGCGCACACCCACCCGTAAGTCCTTGGCGACCTCGGCGTTGGCGACACCCGCGGCGAATCGCTCCGTGGCCTCCAGCCGGATCCGCTCGCGAAACGCCTGCCGTTCAGGCGTCAGCTCACCACCCTGCGGATATCTCACACAACCGGCATACCGCGACGATCACACATCGTCAGCCCCCAACGACACCACGCCGCAAAGGTCAGTAACGCCCGCGTTGGTGCAGAGAAGACCGCAACGGTGACGGCCGAGGCGGGCGACGCTGTGGCCCAGATGAACGGGTTTCTCGCCGCGGTCGCGCCAAGTGCGTGAAGCATCTGGACTATCTCTGCGGCCAGCATCCGGACGGCCGACCGGTCGAGACCCACTGTCCGTCTTGGCGATCGGTGAAGAGGACGGCGGACGCTGATGGGCTCGACGGTTCCTGATCGTCCCCGGCTCGCGCGGCGGCACATGTACGGCCAGGCTGAGCCACCGCGGCCCCAGGCACGCCCGCGCCACCCGGGCCGTCCTGAATCCGACACCCCCGGAGGCGTCTGGCGTGCGAAAGGACGTGGGGCGTGGCGCGCAGCCGACTCCCGGTGATCAAGGGGAGTTCCATCAAGCCGTGCGTGCCGACGACGTGCCCGTTCCCGCCCGGGTCGCATCCGCGCCCCAGCTGGCCAGCAGCCGCAGGGCCTCCGCCGACGGGGAGTTCGGTTCGGCGTGGTAGGTCACCAGCATCTGCTCGTGGGCGTCGGCCTGGTGGAACGACTCGAGGCGGAGATCGAGTTCGCCGACGAGCGGGTGGTGCAGGCGCTGGATACCGTGGCACCTCTCCTTGACGTCGTGGGTGGCCCACAGCCGCCTGAACTCCTCGCTCTTCACGGAGAGTTCGCCCACCAGCGCGGACAGCCGGGGGTCGTTTGGATGGGAGCCGGCGTCCATGCGCAGCTGAGAGACGACGTCGCTGGCTTTGTGCTCCCAGTCCACGAACAGGTCGCGGTACTCGGGCTTCAGGAAGACCAGCCGCGCCCAGTTCTGCTCCCTTGCCGGCAGCTCGGCCCAGTCGCCGAAGACCGCCGCGGCCATCC
Organism: Streptomyces violaceoruber; assembly: GCA_000720805.1. Classification (GTDB taxonomy): domain Bacteria; phylum Actinomycetota; class Actinomycetes; order Streptomycetales; family Streptomycetaceae; genus Streptomyces; species Streptomyces cellulosae_A. The sequence continues at coordinate 14,937 of JODI01000077.1, read as the reverse complement.
GGTTCCAGGCGAGGATGTCCGAGCGCCGCCCCACGAGGATCGCCGGAAAGCCGTCCATGGTGTCCAGCAGCGTCCGCAGGGGGCCCCGCACCTGCTGGGCGCGACCGGCCGGCTTCTTCTTCTGCTGTTTCGGCTTCGCCAAGTGCGTGAGGTGGGCGTGCTCGGCGTCGCTCAGCCTGAGCGCGCGGGCGATGGCCTCGAGGACCTCCGCCGACACGTGCCGCCCGTTGCCCTGTTCCAGCCGCGTGTAGTACGCCACCGACACCCCGGCCAGCTGCGCCAGCTCCTCGCGGCGCAGCCCCGGCACCCGCCGGTACCGCCCGTAGTCCGGCAGCCCCACGTCCTCCGGCTTCAGCCGGGCGCGTCGGGTGCGCAGGAACTCACTGAGCTCGGCACGCGGGTCCAGAGCGCCGGCGGCGGGCTCGTGCACCAGTTCGGGGTATTCGTCCATGCCTCGAGTATCCACGGTCGCACGCACGCCAGCCTGCCCCAGCCAGTGGTAGGCACAGCGCACGTACGCAAAGCCGTGACCTGGGTGGATGCCGGATCGTCCAGCACGCTGGCCACTGTGCCCGGCTGGAAGACGGCCGGGGCGTGGCCTGGATCAAGAACGGAGTACATCCCATGAACGCAACACAGGGGATCGAGTCGAGGACGCACCAGAGCGAGACGGCCGCAGAGGTGGTCGGCCGCCTGCGTGCGACGTTCAACACCGGTGTCACCCGCCCACTGGACTGGCGCGTCGACCAGCTGCAGCGGCTGCGGGCCCTGCTGGTGGAGAACGAGCAGGAGCTGCTCGATGCGCTGTGGGCGGATCTGCGGAAGAACGCCGCCGAGGCGAAAATGCAGGAGATCGACTTCACCGTCGCCGACATCGACGAGGCACTGGCGAACCTCGAGAGCTGGCTTGAGCCCCGCCCGGTGGAGGTTCCTGCCCACTTCGGTCCCACGACCACGGCCTACACCACGTACGACCCGCTCGGGGTCGTCCTGGTGATCGCTCCGTGGAACTTCCCGCTGCACCTTCTCATCGACCCCATCATCGGCGCCCTGGCCGCCGGAAACACCGTGGTGGCCAAGCCGAGCGAGATGTCCGTGCACACCTCGGCGGTGGCTTCACGCCTGCTGCGCCAGTACTTCGACGCCGACGTGCTCACCGTGGTCGAGGGGGGAGCCGAGGAGACCACGGCCCTGCTGGCACAGCGTTTCGACCACATCTTCTACACCGGCAACGGCACCGTCGGCCGGATCGTCATGGCCGCGGCAGCCAAGAACCTCACCCCCGTCACCCTCGAGCTCGGGGGCAAGTCACCCGTCTTCGTCGCACCCGACGCCGACGTCAACGAGACCGCCCAGCGGCTGGTCGGCGCCAAGTTCGGCAACGCCGGACAGCAGTGCATCGCCCCCGACTACGTTCTGGCCGATCCTGCCACCGCCGCCGCACTGGTTCCCGCCCTCCGCGCGGCGGTCGACGCCCAGTTCGGCACCACCCCGCAGACTTCGGGCGGCTTCGGCCGGATCATCAACGAGCGGCACTTCGACCGGCTCACCACTCTGCTGGACTCCGGCCGGACGGCGGTGGGAGGCCAGCACGACCGCGACGACCTGTTCATCGCACCGACCGTGCTGACCGATGTCGACCCCGCATCGCCGGTCATGCAGGAGGAGATCTTCGGTCCGATCCTCCCCGTCGTCGAAGTCGAAGACCTCGACGCCGCCATCGCCTTCATCAACGAACGCGACAAGCCCCTCGCCCTCTACGCCTTCACCACCTCCGAGGCCACCAAGTCGCGCCTGGTGAAGGAGACGTCCTCCGGCGGCGTCGCCTGGGGCCAGCCGGTGATGCAGCTGCTCATGCCCGGCCTGCCCTTCGGTGGCGTCGGAGAGAGCGGCATGGGCCGGTACCACGGCCGGTACTCCCTCGAGACGTTCAGCCACCTCAAGGCCGTCGCGGACGTGCCGCTCAGCTAGTCTCGCGCTTTCGTGGAGCAGGCTGTCCGAGGGGCGATCGGCCGGCGGAAGCGCCTCAGGCCGGTGAGAACGCGGAACGCTGAGATCGCTGTTCCCGCCACAGCCGCAAGCGCGTTCCAGGTGAACCCGTGTATCGGTCCCGGTCCTCTTCGCGGGGCGCGACGAGGGAGCCGGTCGCGGCGCGGCCTGCAGACACCGATCCGTACCGACTCCGGCGCCGACACCCATGACTTCGTCACCTGGCTGACCGCTGACCGCTGATCGTGCGCAAGGAGCGAACGCGGGCAGTTGCGCTTGACCGGCGCCGACGGCATGCGGCTCCAACCTCGTTCGCCGCCGACACCACCCACACCCCGACCGCGGTCCCGGAACCGCGTCACCGTCAGCGGGCCCGCGCCTGCCCGAGGACCGCATCCGCGCCTCCGCCGGGACAGCGTGGACCTCCTGCAGCGCAGACCTTCATCCCGTTTCCCTCCGCATCGCAGAAAAGAAAGAAACACATGACTGTCAACACTTCCGATTCCGGTTCGTCGCTTTTCTCCCCGGTCACCCTCGGGAAGATCGAGCTCGCCAACCGCATCGTCATGGCACCGCTGACCCGGGTCCGGGCCGGTTCCTCCGGCATCCCCGGGGACCTGATGGTCGAGTACTACCGGCAGCGGGCGAGGGCATCGCCACCGACGAGCAGGCGGCCGGCTGGCAGCGGGTGTTCGAGGCGGTGCACGCCGAGGGCGGCCGCATCGTCCTGCAGATCATGCACGCCGGCCGCGGCACCCACCCCGACATCAACGGCGGCCGCCGCATCCTCGCCCCCAGCGCGATCGCCATCGACAACAAGACGTTCACCGAGAAGGGCGAGCAGCCCTACCCCGTACCGGAAGCGATGACCACCGCAGAGATCCGGGCAGCCCTGGAGGACTTCGTCGCCGCGGCCCGCCGGGCCGTCGAGGCGGGAGCGGACGGCGTGGAAATCCACGGCGCCAACGGCTACCTGCTCCAGGAGTTCCTCTCCCCGGCGGCCAACCAGCGCACCGATGAATACGGCGGCTCGCCGCACAACCGCGCCCGCTTCGTCGTCGAGGTGGTCACGGCGGTCGCCCAGGCCGTCGGTGCCGAGCGGGTCGGGCTGCGGATCTCGCCTGAGGTCGACCTCGGGGACGTCTTCGAGACCGACCGGGACGACGTCCTGGCCACCTACGGCACCCTGCTCGACCAACTGCGCCCGCTGGGCCTGGCCTACCTCTCCGTACTGCACGCCGAGCCGGGCGGCGACCTCGTAAAAGAGCTGCGGCGGCGCTTCGACGGCAAGCTGATCGTCAACAACGGCCCCTTCGGCGGGCAGACCACCCGCGAGCAGGCGCTCCAGCACATCGAGGCCGACCACGCCGACGCCGTGGTCGTGGGCCGGGCCCTCATCGCCAACCCCGACCTGGTCGCACGCTGGCAGGGCGGCCACCCGGAGAACGAGCCGCGGCCGGAACTGTTCTACGGGCCGGGCGCCGAGGGCTACACCGACTATCCCTTCCTCGAAACGGCCTGAGGCCCACGGTCACACCTGTCCATGGGGCAACCCCACCCACACATGGACAGGCACCCGACCGGCGACACTGTGCCCGCCCCTTTGAGCCCGCGGCCACACCGGCGATCACCGGCTCGAGGACCGTCGGGTCCGTCAGGGCGCTGACGGTCCGCAAGTTCCTGGTCAGCAGCCTGCGTTCGGTGACCTCGGCGAGCACATCGCTCTCGTGCGTGGCCACCGTGTCGCCTTCGGCCACAGCTGACGCCTATGACTGTTTTCCGGCGGCGGCCCACCCTGGCCTTGCCGATCACCAGTTCCCCGACACCCCGCAGGATCGTGCCGCCGCCTGCCTCTTTCACCCGAACCATTCTTCGAAGGAAGCTGCCATGACCACCGCATTCGACCCGATCGACCTGGGCGGCAAGACGCTCGCCAACCGCATCGCGATGGCACCGATGACCCGCAGTCGCGCCGACGCTCCCGCAGCCACGGCGACGGAGCTGATGGCCACCTATTACGCCCAGCGCGCGAGCGCCGGCCTGATCATCACCGAGGGCATCCAGCCGTCGGCCGGCGGCCAGGGCTACACCAACACCCCCGGCCTGCACTCCGCCCAGCAGGTCGACGCCTGGCGGAAGGTGACCGACGCCGTCCACGCCCAGGGCGGCACGATCTTCGCGCAGCTGATGCACACCGGCCGGATCAGTCACCCCAGCCTGCTGCCCGACGGACTCATCCCCGTCGCCCCCTCATCCGTCGCGGCAGCGGGCCAGGTGTTCACCTACCAGGGTCCCCAGGACTACGTCACGCCGAAGGAACTGGACCAGGACGACATCACCCGGACGATCGCCGACTACGCCGACGCCGCGCGCAACGCGATAGCCGCCGGTTTCGACGGCGTGGAGATCCACGGGGCGAACGGCTACCTGATCCACCAGTTCCTCGCCCCCAACACCAATCTGCGCACCGACAGCTGGGGAGGTGGCGCCGCGAACCGGGCCCGCTTCGGCATCGAGGTCGCCACGGCCATCGCGGAGGCGATCGGCGGCCACCGGACCGGCTTCCGCATCTCCCCCGGCAACCCCTACAACGACATCGCCGAGACAGACCCGGCGGACGTGCTGGAGACCTACACCGCCCTGATCGCCGGTCTCGCCCGGCTGGACCTCGCCTACCTCCACCTGGTCGAGAGCCCGGACCGCGTCCTGACCGCCCGGCTGCGCAAGGACTGGCCGACGGCGTTCATCCTCAACCCCTTCACCCACCCCGAGACCACCGGCCCCGGCGCACTCGCCCACATCGAGGACGGCACCGCGGACATCATCGCCTTCGGCGCGCTGTTCCTGGCCAACCCCGACCTGCCCGCCCGCCTCACAGCCGGCGGCCCCTACAACACCCCCGAGGCGGCCACCTTCTACGGCGGCGACCACCGCGGCTACACCGACTACCCGACGCTGCCTGCCGACAGCGCGTGACCTGAAAAGAACTCATCGCCGGCGAGTGCGGAGGCAAGACGCGGCGTGTCAGGCCACCGAAGCCTCTCTGGTCCTGACCTATGTGCCTGGTGGCGACACTCGCCGCCTGCCACATCCAGCGGGTCACCTTGAAGAACCAGCAGCTGAGAGAAGAGAGCTGGAGGCCGGGACGGGCGGTGCTCGCGGCGCGGGCGATCCCGGACACGGCGCCCTGCGCATCGCCGCGCAGGGCAGCATCGAAAGCTTGGACGACGCGTGCGCGACCGCGTCGGGGTTCGGCTGGCAGAACCGACGCCGCAACTGGTCCAGGATCCTTCACACCGGAGGGCCTTGACCCATGCCCGCAGTGGACAACGGACAGAACGAAACCCCCGTCCATAGTTTCGGCTCCGCAGCCCACTCGGTGGGCAGGGAGGGACTGATGAAGAGTCACGAGGGTGTACGGCTGCCCTGCTCTCCCCGTTGGTTGAGGGTCCGGGTCAGCTCACGATTGGCTTCCCGGGCCGCGGCCAGATCGGCCTGGCTCTCTTCCAGAGCCTCGGCCAGCTCGACGTTGCGCTGCTCGAGTCGCGTGATCGTTCGCTGAAGCTCTTCGACGTCGGTGGGAGCGCCAAGGCCCGATTCGCGCCAGGCCTGCTCGCCCAGCTCCTGGGACAAGCGCTTCTCCAACTGCTGAATTCGTGCGGACAGGCGGACGGTGCGGGCCTGCGCGTTCGCGAGATCGGCTCGGAGCGAGGCCCTGCTCACCGCTGCGGCACCCGACGTCGGGTCCCGCTCGGCCGGCTCAAGCTCGGCCGCGTGAACCAGGGCGAGGAGATCCCGGTGCCTGTAACAAGAAGGTCCGGTCCACCCCGGCCTGACGGGCGATGCCTGAGACCGTGATGCGGATCCCCTTCTGTGCGGCAGCGTTGATGGCCTTCACGACCCGCTGGCGGCGCCGGTCGCCATCCGCCTTGCGGCCGGCGCTCATCGCGGTGCTCACGTAGTCCTCCTCGGTCGGACGTCGGGCAAGGGCTGGCCGATGCGGGGCATCCCCAGCATCACGCTGCGCCCGCGGCGGATGATCGAGACCGCCTGCTGGATCTGCGCCTGCTCCTCGTCGGTGAGGTCGTCCAGGTCCGCCTTGACGCGGTTGATCAGTCGGCAGACCCGGCGGATTCCCTCCTGGGACGCCATGGCCTCGGCGCGGGCCCAGTCGTCCGCTTCGAAAGCGGACATCAGCTTCTCGCGGCTACGCAGGAGGTCGGCGTGGTACGCCTCCAGGTCCGGCAGGTAGGAGATGTCGGTGTGGAAGTGTTCGCAGCCCAGGCAGCGGAAACGTAGCGGGCAGCTGTGCCCGCCGGCCGCCACGTTCGTGGGTTCTCTGCACACGCCGTACGCCGTGGCGACCTCGCCGATCTCGCGCCGTACGTGCTCGGACCGGACAACGACAGGACCATCCTCATCCGCTCGGGGGAGTGTGCTTCAGCCAGACGATGAACAAGCCGAGGTCGCGAGCGGCCTTCCTCCAGTCGCGGCCGGTTGCACCGCACCAACGGAGGTAGAGCGCCGCGCCTCCCGCGTTCGTCTTGGTCGTGAGTTCGGCTCGGCTGCGACCGAAGCGCTGGTATCGCCCCCAGCTGTCCGCGACGGGGACGACGAGGAGGTCGTCATCGAGGACGGTCCAGTACCGCGTGCCCGAGGGCAGGACCACGGGGAAAGCCCGCATGCGTAACTCCGGTGCTCTGACGGATCATGCAACAACCCGCCACAGAGCCACACCCTGCGAGTACGAGCGTCCAAGTGCCAACGAGGAACACTCGCACCACGTCACACCACACTTATAGGAACCCCGTAGAACGTCGCCGCCCTCCTTGAGGACGAGGCCACGGGCAAGGTACTGCGCCGACAGAACGGGCAGGTGTGCCTCATGCCCCGCAACCCGGCCTACGAGCCCGTCCCCGGCGACCAGGCGCAGATCCTCGGCAAGGTCGTCGGCGACCTGCGCCTTCTGCGAGAGACGGAAATCCCTTGGAAGCGGACCTGTTGGTCATGCCAAGCTGTCACTCGTCAAAGGGGTGTAGCTCAGATGGCCAGAGCGCCGGCCTCCAAAGCCGGATGCCGCAGGTTCGACTCCTGCCGCCCCTGCCACCGGTCACCCTCAGGCACCTGCTGCGGGTCTCAAGCGCGAAAGCGCACATCCAGCCCAGGTCACGGCTCCCAGGTCATCAAGGCCTCCGCCGCAGCCCGCGGCCACCGGCGGGGCGACTCCGCGACCAGAAATGACCTTATGTACGGCCCTCCAACGGTTCACCGGACGACGTGAGACCTATACCGAGACCCCCTCGCGATCGCCGGACTGGTCTTCGACCGCTCCGCCCGGCGGGCGACCCGCTGCGAGATGAGCACCGCATGATCGGCCAGCTCAGCCACTGGCTCCAGCAGGGGCGAACGTATGCGAATCGCTCGCCCTCGGTCCTGCTCCAGCTACGGCCGCCGCGAACGCGGTCTGAGCTCGTCAGCGGCGGGTGAGGCAGGATTCGAGAGCAGCCCGCTGCTGCGGGGGTAGGTGGTCGCCCAGGGGGACCTTGCGGGGGCTGTGATCACCTTCGCAGATCCAGCTCCGCTCATCCGTGTCGAACCACCAGTCCTCGCCGCCCCACATCGGGTGCCCTTGGAGAAGCTGCCTGGCCAACGGTTCGCTCGCCTCGGGAGCCCCTGCAGCAACGAGGGCCTGGACGACGGCAGCCACCGCGTCCTCCGAGACCGCCGTGTCGCCCAGAACGGGCAGGAGGAGAAGGAGCCGGGCATGGGGGTTGGTGATGCCAACAGCGGCCGCAGGCGCCTCCACCAGTGCGGACAGCTCGGGCCAGCACAGCCCCGGGCCGATGCGGTCCTGATCGTCACTGGCCAGGACGAGATCCTGGCTCCAGTCGGAATGTGTGAGGAAGTAGTCCGTGGTCGTGAACTCCTCGCCGCTGTTGAAGTGCACGACGATCGCGAAGCCGCCGGCCAGAGGCACCGTGAACATGGGCCACGCCGACGGGTCGTGGAGCGTGCCCAGCATGGCGCCCGCGTCGCCCGCGTCCGATCCGAAGGCTTCCGGCGCGAACCCCTCAGCCAGGTCCGCCAAGTACGTGGGTCAGAAGCCCGGCTCATCCAGGAGCGCGTGCCCGTCCACGACGGGCGACGAGGAGTACCAGTGCCGTGCCATCACCATGCCGGGATTCTCTCCAAGCCCGGTCAGCTCTGTGCGAAGACCCCGGCCCTCACGGCCGGCCGACCTGACGGCATAACAACGTGAGGTGTCTTCGCCGTGGGCAGCGGCAGCTCCTTCAACTCCGCGTCCGAGATCGGGACGATCTGTCCCTTGGCGTACTCGTACCCTTTGCCGATCTCCCCTTGGCTGACCTCGCGGTCTTCCAGCTCGCACACCTTCTCATCACCGACGCGATCCGCAGCGGCCTGCCACCTCATATCGCCCACGTCATCGCCGGACACGCCGATATCAACACCAGAAACTCCAGCTCCTGGCGCCGCCCCGCGTGGCCGAGGTGGCCTCGACCTACCGGAGCGAGGTCCTGTGACTCACGGGGCCCGCAAGCCCGGCACCGGTCGACAGGGTGAAGTTCCCCGCCGAACTGGACAGCCCGGACCAAGACGTTCGGGTCCAGGAGGCGCAGTCCAGGTTGAGTGGCAGGAGCACATGAGCAAGCGTTACAGGCCCTCGCTTGGTCCTTGACGACCGGCGTCGAACGGTGCGTCGAACTTGATCACTCGGTCCGGCAACTGCCGTACGCGAAAGCGGCGTTCTTCTGAACATGTGCTCCGACCAAGGAACACACACGTCCAGCACGAAGGCCGTGAGGATGACTCTGCTGCATCGCGCGGCGGGCGCCTCCACGTGGAGTGCCCTGAGGAAGCCGGCCAGAGTGTCGGCCGCGTGGTCGCCGCGGCTGATCGAGGTGTGGTCCAGCGGCTCGCCGTGAACCCACGTCATCACGGTCCAGGGTTTGGGGAAGCGCGCGGACGGTTCACCGAACCGCACCGGGGTCGACAGGCGCGGGGCCGGCACGGGCAGCCACCGCCGCTCCTTGAGCTGGAGCTCCGGGGTGGGATCCATGCCCTGCATGCGCACGGCCAACTCGTCCCCTGTCCAGGAACCTCCTTTTGTCACGAGTCGTAAGGCACTCGACGTTCCCGGGAGACAACACGCGCCTGCTACGCGACCGGTGGCCGATCTGGGCGACTCATTTTCTCCAGGTAGGCATTGCGGCCGGATGTGTTCAGGCAGTGCCTGGTTGCCGCGATGAGTGTGAGGGCCGCCGCACTCGCTCCGCCGACGGGCGGACTGACATTGGTGGTGAAGGCCATGCCGACGGAGAACCGCGGATCGGCCAGCGCAAGAGAGCCGGCGTGCCCGTCATGTCCGTACGAGTCCGGTCCCAGCAGGGGAAGCCGAGCAGTAGGCCTTTGGACTCCGGACCCGAAGTGGGATGGCTCGCCGAGGACCTCGTCGAGCCCGATCGATCGGGTGCGGGCAAGCGCGGCGCTGCTCTCGCTGTCCAGCAGGCGCACGTCGTCAACCGGTCCGACGGTCGCGGCATACAGCCGTGCCAGGGCGTGGGCACCGGCGACCACGTTGGTCGCGGGCCAGGGGGCTGCGAGAACATCCGGCTGGTTGAAGACCGAGGGGTCATCGAGCAGTCCGAGCCCGACGGCATCGAAGAGCGGCCCAGGGCGGGCCGACTGCAGCGGGGTGCGCATCGGGGGCCGTGTCCGCAGCGGCAGGACGTCGTGGCTGTCCGACGGTGGAACCCCGAGTGCGAGGTCGAGGCCGAGCGGGTGCCGGAGGTGTGCGTGGATGTACTCGGCGACGCTGGTGCCCAGAGCCCGTTGGAAGACGCCGTCGAGCAGGGCTCCGTAGGTGATGGCGTGGTAGCCGTGCCTGGTCCCGGGCTCCCAGTAGGGTTCCTGCCGCTCCAGGGCGGCCTCGAGTCTTCCGGCCACGTGATCTTCCAGGGTGAGCTTCCGGTCGACCACGGGCAGTCCCGCCCGGTGTGTGAGCACGTGGCGGGTGGTGATGCGGCGGGTCGCTGTGCGCCGCATGGCGGGCCAGACATCGCAGATTGGGGCATCGAGGTCGAGCCGTCCGTCGGCGTGAGCGTGCTGGGCGGCGATCGCCGAGACGCCTTTGGAAACGGAGAACAACAGGTACCGGGCGTCGCGAGGGCCTCCGGATGACAGGTCTACGACAGGATGCCCGTCCAGGTAGATCGCAAGGGCGGCGGCACCGTCTCCCTGTTCCGCGACGACTCGCGCGAACACATCGGCGAGGGCTTCGAATGGGGTGCGGGCCCAGCCCTCAACCCGCACGACATCGGCTCCGGTCCGGCCCGCTTCTCTCCCGCGCGGCCGGGGTACAGGCTCTGGGGTGACTGAGGAGACCGAGTCGGCTGCGGCGAGGGAACCGGTGGGGCCGGGGACCGGCGGTGTGGTCACCGCCGGCGCCGCCCGCCGGTCCAGGCTCATCAACGAGTGCCCTTCGCGGCGAACTGGGCGATCTGGTCGACGTTGGACTTGTCGACGAAGGCCGGGCCGGTCAGGACCGGCTGCTCACCACCGCCCATGTAGTTGCCGTTCGTCTTGTACAGCCACAACGAGTCGATCGCCAGGTAGCCCTGGAGGTAGGGCTGCTGGTCGACCGCGAACTGGATCGTGCCCTTGCTGATGGCGCCGGTGAGGTCCTTGTTCAGGTCGAAGGTGGCGATCTTGGCCTTGCTGCCCGCCTCGGACACGGACTGCACGGCGGTCAGCGCGTACGAGGCACCGAGGCTGACGATGTAGTCGATGGAGCGGTCCTGCTGCAGCTTGGCGGTGATCGTCGCCCTCACGGCAGGCATGTCGGTGCCGTTGACGTAGAGGTTCTGCGTCTTGCCCTGGAAGGTCTTCTTCACGCCGTCGCAGCGCTGGGTGAGGCCGATGTTGCCCTGCTCGGTGATGACGCACACGGCCTTCTTGGCGCCGACCTCGTTCAGCTTCTTTCCGAACGCCTCGCCGGCCACCGTCTCGTCCTGACCGAAGAACTCCATCAGGCCGAGCTTCTTCCACTCGCTCACACCGGAGTTGAGGCCGACGACGGGGATACCCGCTGCCGTGGCCTTGTGTACGACATCCTTCATGGCCTCGGGCTTGGCCAGCGTGACGGCGATGCCGTCGACCTTCTGATCGATGGCGTTCTGGACCAGGCTGGCCTGGTTGCCCGCGCTCGGATCGTTGGAGTAGAGGAGCCGGATGTTGTCCTTCGCGGCGGCGGCCTGCGCGCCCTTGCGGACGATGTCCCAGAAGGTGTCGCCAGGCCCCTGGTGGGTGATCATCGCTACGGTCAGACGGGGCGTGGTGGCCTTGCCCGCGGACACGCCGCCGACGCCTTCCTCGGCCTTCTTCCCGCCCGAACTGCTGGTGCAGCCGGCGAGGGTCAGTGCCGCCGCCACGGCCACGGCCATGAGGGAGGCGGATCTACGGGGTCGAGAAGTGCGGTGCATCTTTTCTGAACCTTACTGTGCGACCGGGAGAGGGAGAGGCCAGAGGGGGATGGGGAGAGGGGATCACGCGAGCTCAGAGCCTGGGCCCGGGAGAATCGAGCGGCTCGAGCGGTGTCGTGGGGCAGGACGTCGGCATTCTGTTGGAGCGCTCCAATGGCTTAGACTGTGGAGCGCTCCAACACGTACGTCAAGAGGTCCGGGAGGTTGCGTGTCGGTAACGCTGGAGGATGTCGCGGCCCGAGCCGGCGTATCGCGGTCCTTGGCCAGCCTGGTGATGCGGAACGACCCCCGCGTCTCCGCACGGCGCCGGGAGGCCGTGCTGAAGGCGGCGGCCGAGCTGGGCTACCGCCCCAACGCCCATGCCGCCCAGCTCGCCAGCCGACGCACCATGACGGTGGGGGTCGTCCTGGCAGAGTTGCGCAATCCCGTGTACACGGAGATCTTCACCGGCGTCCAGGAACAGGCCGAGCAGGCCGGCTACGGAGTGCTCCTCACGGGAGGAGAACTTCTGACCACAGAAACCGAGCGACGGGCCATCGACGGCCTGCTGGAGCACCGAGTGGACGGCATCGTCCTCGTCGGTCCCCGTCTGAGAGCGACGGACCTGCGTGAGCTCGCCGGCCGCGTACCCCTCGTCGTCGTGGGCCGTCATGTACAGGGCGTCGACTCGGTCACAGTCGACACCCGGAAGGGCACCCGCCTCGCCGTCGAACATCTCGTCGGCCTCGGCCATGAGGACATCGCCCACATCGACGGCGGCAAGGGCCCCGGGGCCGAGAGTCACCGCCGGTCCTACCTCGACACCATGGAGCAGCATGGACTGTCCGCATACAGCCGCATTGTCCGCGGGGACTACACCGAGCACGGCGGTAGACGAGCGGCGGAGACCCTGCTTTCGAGTCCCCACCCTCCTACCGCTGTTTTCGCGGCCAACGACCTGTCCGCCCTCGGCGTCCTCGCGGCCCTCAAACACCGAGACATGAGCGCACCGGAAGACCTGTCGCTGGTCGGCTTCGACAACACCGTGCTCGCCCAGTTCGGCTATATCGACCTGACCACCATCGACACCCCCCGCCAGGACATGGGAGCGACTGCGGTGACCATGCTGACCGCCCGGGTCGAGGACACCGGCCGCCCAACCCGCCCCACGCAACGCGCTCCACGGCTCATCGTGCGCTCCACCACAATGCCGCACACCCGGGTGTAGTCCGCGGTACGCAGGGGGGACCAGGGTCTGGTGGGACGGGGGCTGGTGCGCCCCTGCTCCTGGAGTGGCTCCGGTCATCAGGGCGATCGCTGCCCAGATGATGTGCGCCTCGGAACACTGGGTAAGCCCTCGTAGTCGCGGACGTTGCGGCGCGCGCACAATCCCCCGACAAGGACCGCTCCTCGACCCGGCGCCGGGGCAGTTGCGACGACGCCGGGGTGTCCGGGTGGGCGGGAGACGACGTTGACCGTCAGCTTCGGGGTGTTCCTGGCCAGTTGACGAACTTGGCCGCCGGAGCCGGGCCCAGACCACGGTGATCGCTGGGTCCATGAGCCTCAGCGGAAGAGGACTTCCTGGGTGGCGTCGTGACCGGTCGGGTCGTCGGGGGTGACCAGGACCCGCAGGGGTGAGCCGCGGGTGCCGACCGCGAGGTGGCGCTTGCGGCCGTTTGAGAAGACGCTCTTCGGACAACTCCTCGATCCGCGTCTGCGGGATGCCGGCCTGGTAGGGGCGCTGGGCCGAACAGCCGTCGCAACCGAGCGGCACGGGCAGCCCTGGCGAAGGGCCCCTCAGCGACGGTGGCGACGGCAACTGATGTGTGTCGTTGAGCAAGCGGCGCAGGTGGAGCACTTCAGCGGTGCGCGGCCGCGAGTTGAGCGCCTTTGCCTGGACACGGCGTTCAGACGGCTTGGGCCCGCGCCACCGTGTCGATGCCCGTAAGGGCCGGCTCACCGGCGAGCAGTAGCCCGAGAAGGGCCGCCAAAAGTATGGACCTGGTCATGTCAATCGGCTACGGTCCCAGCCCGCCTCAGAAGTGCCCCAGAAGGAGCCGAGATGCCTGTTCGACCCATGACACGTCGTACGAGGACGCTGTTGTCGGCGTTACCCGTCGGCGCCGCCGTCTGCCAGCTCGCGCTCGCATGGCCGGCTCAGGCCGCTTCCATTTGGACCGGCGATGCCTCCGGCGGCACCAGGGTGTTCGGACTGCTGAACTGTGACGCCCCCGGCACCATCACCACGGTGAACGACGCACAGCGGGGCACGATCTGGAAATACAGCAAGCCGAGCGGCAGCAACCGCTGCGAGAGCCACGGCATCAAGGTCGACGGCGCGAAGTACACCTTCCAGAACGGGAAGACCTACTGGTTCGGCTGGTCGAGCAAGCTGTCCAGCACTGTCGACAACAACGCCAACTTCCAGTGGAAGTCCTACGGTGATCACATCCAGAACTGGCCGGTCGTGCTGAAGATGATCGGCGGCCGCGCCACGGTGATCCAGCGTCAGCCCGACGGCAACGTCTACACGATCTGGTCGGCGCCCGTCTCGGCCGGCCAGTGGAACCGCTACGCGATCGGGCTGCATCTGTCCGACGCGACCAAGGGCGGATGGGTCGAGCTCTATTTCAACGGCAAACAACAGACATTCAGCGACGGCACCACTCGATGGGCCTGCCGCACCTTCGACAGCAGCAACGACCCGAAGTGGGGCACCTACGGGGCAGAGGGAAGCAGCGTCGTCAACTACATCGACGACCTCAAGGCCGGAACCACATACGGCGACGTCGACTGATCCACAACCATGACTCACGATCGCTGTCCCGCAGGGCGGACCCCGACCCCTCCCGTCTGATGTTCCACCAGCGCGGCCCCGAGGGCAGCGACGGGGTAAAGCTGCGGACTTTCGTGGACGTCGATCGGGCCACCGCTCCGGAACGCTCCAGGGGTTGGCCGCGGAAGGCCGTGAGCTGTTCGTCCAAGTCACCGCAGATCCGTGAGACCTCGCTCTGAGCTGCCGCTGCGCAGCTTCGGTATCGCCACGTACAGGTCGTCGGCTCAGCTCCATCAGCCGTCCGTGGCCCCAGCCTGCCCAGAGTCCTCGCCCTCGTGAGGAGCTCGAAGGCTCTGCTCCCATTGGGAAGTGGCTCTGGGAACGGCTCGAATGACGGCGCGGTACGACGACTGGAGTCGGCTTGGCGGGCTGAACGGCGTCCGCCTTGTCGAATCACTCCAGGCGCTGCCGCCACCTGCGCCGCCTTCCTCCGCCGGGCCGCGGCCTTCTTCGCCGCCTCGGGCATCGACCGCATCGAGCGCGTCCTCACCGACAACGCCTGGCTCTGCCGCAAGAGCTTCGCCTGGCAGCAAGCCCTGGCCGACCTCGGCGCGACCGGCAAACTCACCCGCGCCTACCGGCCCCAGACCAACGGCAAGGTCGAACGCTTCAACCGCACCCTGCTCGATGAGT